>NZ_JBFAUU010000007.1:75501-85104 GCF_040679435.1 Spirillospora sp. NPDC052269 | reverse complement strand
GTCGTGCAGGGACGAGCGCAGCTTCTCGCCGCGGTCCAGCTTGTCGACCTTCAGGGCCTGGGTGTGCTTGTCGGCGCCTCCGCCACGGAAAATGAGCTCCGAGTTCACACCGAAACGCGTCGGCCAGTTTCACCTGACCCGGGAATCACCTGTGCGCTTCATCGTGCTCCCCGACCATCCGGCCGGGCACGCGGTCGTCGCCCTCGCGGCGGACGCCCCGGCCCCCCTGCTCCGTCATCCGTCCGGACGCCCCTGGATCCTCGGCGACCGGGACCTCGCCCTGGGCGAGGTCCGGCACACCGTGCTCGGCGACCGGGCCGCCGTGATGCTCGGGCCGTCGACCGCGACCGTCCGCGCGCTGGCCCATGTCCTCGCACGCGCTCGCACGCCGGGTGACGTCGCCGTGGCGGCGCGCGCGTTCGGCGGCTGCTTCCACCTGGTCGTCAGCATGGGCGGACGCACGTGGGTGCAGGGGTCGCTGTCGTCCGCGCGGCAGGTGTTCCACGCGCGGGTCGGCGAGGTCGTCGTCGCGTCCGACCGGCCCGACCCGCTGGTGAGGGGGCTGGGCGCGGCCGTCCGGGACGAGCTGCTCGCCGCCCGGCTGATCGCGCCCTGGCCTCCCTGGCCGCTCTCCGAGGAGAGCCTGTGGCACGGCATCGACTCCCTGCCCACCGGCACCGCGCTGGAGATCGGCCCGGACGGGCGGAGACGGGTCGTCCGCTGGTGGGAGCCGCCCGAACCGCATCTCGCGCTGCCGGAGGCGGCGGCCCTCGTGCGCGAGGGGCTGTGCGACGGCGTGCGCGCGCGGGTGCGGGGCGCGGGCGTCGTCAGCGCCGACCTGTCCGGCGGCATGGACTCCACGAGCCTGTGCTTCCTTGCCGCCGAGCAGGCCGACCGGCTGGTCACGTCCCGGATGGAGGGGACCGACCCGGCCGAGGAGGATGGCGTCTGGGCCGGACGCGCCACCCGGATGCTGCCCGGCGACCACCTGGTGTTCGAGCGCGGGACGACCCCGGCCTGGTTCTCCGGCCTGCTCGCCCAGGCCGACGACCTGGAGGAGCCCTACGCGTGGATCCGGACGCGGGCCTCGCTGCTCGCCACCGCGGACCGGGTCGCCGAGCGGGGGTCGCGCGTCCACCTGACCGGGCACGGCGGGGACGAGCTGTTCCTGTCGAAGCCCGTCCACCTGCACGAACTCGTCCGGCGGAGGCCGCTGGCGGCCGTCCGGCACCTGCGGGCGCACCGCGCGCTGTTCCGGTGGCGGACGGGCCCGATGCTGCGCGGCCTGTGGGCGAACGCCTCGTTCGGGGAGTGGCTCGCCGCGTCCGCGGGCGGGCTGACCTCGCCGCTGGGCACGGCCGCGTCCGCGCCCGCGTTCGACTGGGGTCTCGGCGGGCTGATGCCGCCCTGGGCGACGCCCGACGCGGTCGACGCGGCCCGCACGGCCCTGCGCGAGGCGGCCGGGCACGCGGTCCCGCTGTCCCCCGGACGCTCCCAGCACTCGATCATCCAGGACGTCCGGGCGTGCGGCGCGACCGTCCGGCACGCGGCGCGCGTCGCGGGCATGCCCTGGGAGGCCCCCTACATCGACGACCGCGTCCTGGAGGCCGTCCTCTCCCTGCGCCAGCGCGACCGCGTGGACCTCACCCGCTACAAGCCCCTGCTCTCCGAGGCGCTCCGCGGCCTGGTGCCCGCGCCGTTCCTCGGCCGGGCGACCAAGTCGGAGTACAGCGCGGAGGCGTACCGGGGCCTCCGCCGGAACCGCGCCGACCTGCTGTCCCTGTTCGAGGACTCCCACCTGGCCCGGCGCGGCCTGGTGGACCTCGACGCCCTGCGCCGCGCCCTGACCGTCCCGCCGCCGACGGCCCTGGCGTTCGTGCCGCTGGTCGGCACGGTCGCGTGCGAGGTCTGGGCGCGGTCCCTGCCGGTGTCCACGAACGGCGTCCGCACGAGCGAAGGAGAACATGCATGACGATGCCCATGACGTTGGAGTCCGCCGAGCGCGTGCCGTGGCGGCGCAGGCTCGCGGCGCGGGTCGCGGTCGCGGTGGCGCGTCCGGTGGCGGCGCTGCCGCCCGCGCGGCTGAGCCGGGTGCTGACGCTGGCGAGCCGGCGCGCGCGCCCGGCGAGCGCGGCGCGGGCGGACGAGGCGCGGCGGGCGGTGGTCTCGGTCAGCGTCCGGTGCGCCGGGCAGGTGTGCCTCCAGCGGGCCGTCGCGACGGCGCTGCTGTGCCGGTTCGGTGGCACGTGGCCGGACTGGTGCACCGGCGTGCGGCTGCACCCGTTCAAGGCGCACGCGTGGGTCGAGGCCGAGGGCCGTCCGATCGGTGAGAACGCCGAGGTCGGCGCGTTCTCGAAGGTCCTGGTGGTCTCGGCGGGCCGGCGGTGACGGCGGCCCTGGCCCTCGCGTTCGCGCAGGGCGCGGTCCTGTTCGTGTTCGGCTACGCGGCCTACACCAAGCTCCGCAATGGCGAGGGTTTCGGGAACTTCGTCCGGACGGTCCGGACGCTGACGAGGCGGGACGGGCGCGCCACCACGGTCCTCGCGGCGTCGTTCGCCGTGCTGGAGGCGTCGGCCGCCGTGCTCACCGTGCCGCCGCCGACCGCGTTCGCCGGGTTCGCGCTGGCCACGGCCCTGCTGACGCTGTTCATCGGGGTCGTCCTGCGGGCCGTGCGCGGACGGGTGTTCGCCGAGTGCGGCTGCTTCGGCGGGCACAGCGCGGCGATGAGCTACCCGCTGATCCTGCGGAACGTCCTGCTGCTGGGGTTCGCGGTGCCGGGGCTGCTGCTCTCGGCCACCCGGACGCCGGAGGTGTCGGCGCCCGCCGGGATCGCGGCGGCGGCCGGGATCGGCGCCGCGTTCGCGCTGGTCAAGTACTACGACACGGTCGTCCGGCTGGTCCTGTTCCGGCTGTTCCCGGAGGTTCGCGCGTCCCGTCCGGAGGCGTCATGACCGAACCCGCCGCGGGCGCGGCGATCGAGACGGAGGCGCTCGTCCAGCGGTTCGGGGCGGTCACCGCGCTGGACGGCGTCGACCTGGCCGTCCCGCACGGGACGGTCCTCTGCCTGCTCGGGCACAACGGCGCGGGCAAGAGCACCCTCGTGGACATCCTGACCACCCTCGCCCGGCCGGCGTCCGGCACCGCCCGGGTCGCAGGGTTCGACGTGGTCGCCGAGGCGCACCGGGTGCGCCGCAGCATCGGCGTCGCCGGGCAGTTCGCCGCACTGGACGAACGGATGACGCCGCGCGCGACACTCGTCCTGCTCACGCGCCTGCACGGGCTCGGCCGCCGCGCCGCGCACGCGCGCGCGGACGAGCTGCTCGACCTGTTCGGCCTGGGCGAGTTCGCCGAGCGGCCGCTGCGCGCCTGCTCGGGCGGCACCCGCCGGCGCCTCGACCTCGCCGCCGGGCTCACCGGACGGCCCGAGGTGGTCGTCCTGGACGAGCCGACCGCCGGACTCGACCCGGTGTCCCGGCTGACGCTGTGGGAGGTCGTCCGGGGCCTGGCCCGGGACGGCGCGGCGGTGCTGCTGACCACCCAGGACCTCGCCGAAGCTGACCGGCTGGCCGACGTCGTCGCCGTCCTGCGGCGCGGACGGCTCGTCGCGTCCGGCACGCCGGGCGAGCTGAAGGCGCGGGTGGGGAGCCGCTCGGTGACGGTCCGTCCGGCGGACGCCGTCCAGGCCGAACAGGCCCTCCGCGCCGACGGCATCACCCCGGCGTTCGACCCGGCGCGCGGCACGCTGACCGTCGCCGCCGCGTCGTCCCGGCAGGTCACCGACGTCCTGCGCGCCCTGGACGCCGCCGGGATCGACCCCGGCGAACTCTCCCTCAGCGAACCGGGCCTGGACGAGGTCTACCTCGCCCTCGCCGCGGGCCACGACACCGTCCGGGACGTCGCATGACGGCCGTCGCGGAACAGGCCGCGGAACGCCGGGAACTCGCGCGCGGCGGCGGCGCGGGCATCGCGACGCAGATGGGCGTTCTCACCGTCCACGCCGTCCGGACGCTGCTGTCCGACCGCCGCCTCCTGCTGATCACGCTGATCGAGCCGCTGCCGATGCTGCTGGTCTTCGGCCAGGCGCTCTCGGGCCTCGCGCACGTGCCGGGGTTCCCGCGGGGCGTCCCGTACATCGACTACCTCGTCCCGGCGCTGATGGTGACGACGGCCCTGCAGACGGGGCTGCAGTCCGCGACGCGGCTGACCGACGACCTCAACGGCGGGCTGATGTCCCGGCTCCGCACGATGCCGCTGTGGCTCGGGTCGGTGCTGGTCGCGCAGAGCGCCACCGGGCTCGTGCGCGGCCTGGTCCGGCTGGTGACGCTGGTCGGGCTCGCCTGGCTGGCGTTCGGGTTCCGGTGCCGGGGCGGCCCGCTCGCCCTGCTCCTCGCCGTCGCGGTCTCGATGGCCGTCGCGTGGTCGCTGGGCTGGGTGTTCATGGCGCTCGCCTGCTGGTTCCGGCGCGGCGACACGCTGCAGGCGGCCGCCGGGCTGGCGATGTTCCCGCTGATGTTCGCCTCGAACGCGTTCCTGCCCGTCACGTCCCTGCCGTCCTGGCTGCGCGTCGTGGCCGAGGTGAACCCGCTGACGCACGGCGTCGCGGCCGTCCGGGCGCTGACCCTCGGCCGCCCCGCGCTGCCCGCCGTCACCGCGACGCTCGCGCTCACGCTGCTGGTGACGGCCGTCGCCGCGCCCGTCGCCGTCCGCCGCATCCGCCGCACCGACTGACCGATCCGCGCCTGCCGACCGATCCGCGCCCTGCTGACCGATCCGCGCCGACCCGTTCGAACCCGACCGCCTGAGGAGACCCGCATGACCGTCCGCCTGCCCGGCCACATCACGCTCGTCCCCGTCCCCGGCTCCGAGGAGGGGGACCGTCCGGCCGCCGTCCTCCTCGACGGCCGGACGGGTGAGTACTGGCAGCTCAACGCGACCGCGCACCTCGTCCTGACGTCGCTGCTGGACGGCGCGTCCGAGCCCGGCGCCGCGCGCGCCCTCGTCGAGGCGCACCCCGAGGCCGCGGGCCGCGCCGCGGCGGACGTCGACGCCATCGTCGCCCGCCTGACCGCCGCCGGCCTCCTCGAAGGCCGCTGACCTCAGCCCTGGGGCTCCGTCGGGCCCTGGTCGAGGCGGAACGGCGGGTAGGCGTCGGTGAGGAGCAGGACGTACGCCGTCACGCGCAGGCCCCACCGGACCATCCCCATCAGCAGGTTGAACAGGCCGCGCGGGTACTTCGCCGTGAACAGCAGCGCGATCCCCACGATCAGTATCAGGACGCCGAGCAGGCCCGGCGCGTGCCAGCCGGTCCCCATGCGGGACGAGTACATGCCCGCGCCGTTGACCGCGGCCAGGATCAGGTACTGCGGGATCACGAGCAGCCACCACTTGACCAGGACCAGGCCGCGCGACAGGTGCTCGGGGTAGGTGACGTCCAGGCGGGCCGGGTAGTCGGGGGCCTCGCCCAGCGTGAACGGCGGGTACCGGTCGGTCGCGAGCACCCCGTATCCGTAGTAGCTCACCCGCCAGTGCCAGCGCAGGACGCCGACCGTGTAGTCGAACAGCGTGCGCGGGTAGCGGCCGGTGATCAGGATCGCGAAGAACGCGACGACCGACACCAGCAGGACCCCGATCCACAGGAAGAACAGCACGATGTAGTGCGGGATGAGCAGCAGCCACTTCACGATCCACAGGGCTCGTGAGGGCGTCGGCTCCGGTGTCCCCTCGACGCGGAGCGGGAACGGCGGTGCGGGTGGTGGTGGCGATACTGGAACGGTCATCGGAGGGCCTCCCTGCTTGCTCGGCGCCCCACTGCCTGATGCTTGGAGAGTGCGCCTGAGCAGGCGATATGTGAAGCCCGTGTGTCCTTGTCCGGCCAGCTTTTTACTCTGGACGGCCCGGACCTTGGCCCAAGCCTTATGCCCGCTCGTCGGTCTGGTCGGTCAGGAGGCCCGCCTCGTGGGCGAAGATCGCCGCCTGGACGCGGTTCTCCAGGCCGAGGCGGACGAGGATCCGGTTCACCCGGCTCTTCACGTTCGCCTGTGTGAGGCCGAGCTCGGTGGCGATCCGCTGGTTGGAGTGGCCGCGCGCGACCAGCAGCAGAACGTCCAGCTCGCGATCGGTGAGCAGGTCGAGGCGGCCGCGGCCGGTGGGACGTCCGGCTCCGGCGTCCGCGCCCGCGGGCAGGGCCGTGAACACGCCGATCAGCCGCCGGGTCACGCTGGGCGCGAGCATCGCCTCGCCCGCCGCCACCACCCGGACGGCCTGCGCGAACTCCTCGGCCGGGCTGTTCTTCAGCAGGAACCCCGAGGCCCCGGCCCGCAGCGCGGCGTGCACGTACTCGTCCAGGTCGAAGGTGGTGAGGACGAGCACGCGCGGTGCCGGTCCGGCGTCGTCCGGCCAGCCCGCGAGGATGCGGCGGGTGGCCTCGACGCCGTCCACGCCGGGCATCCGGACGTCCATGACCACCACGTCCGGACGCAGCCGGACGGCCGCCTCGACCGCCCGTTCCCCGTCGGCGGCCTCGCCGACCACGGTCAGGTCCTCGCGGCGGTCGAGGACGGCGCGGAGCGCGGCCCGCACCATGTCCTGGTCGTCGACCAGCAGAACGCGGATCGTCATCGCGCGACCTCCAGGGGGAAGGTGGCGGCGACCCGCCAGCCGCCGTCCGGGACCGGGCCGGTCTCCAGCGTTCCGCCGAACGCCGTGACGCGTTCGCGCATTCCGAGCAGCCCGCGCCCGGAGCCCGGCACCGGGCGGTGGTCGTCGCCGGGCGGCCCGTTCACGACCTCGACGCGCAGCGCGGACGCGTCGCGCGTGACGACGACGCCGACACCGACCGTTCCCGCGTGTTTCAGCACGTTCGTGATCGCCTCGCGGACGACCCGGTACGCCGACGCCTGCAACGCGGCCGGAAGCGCGTCCGCCGGGCCGTCCGCCGAACCGGTGACGCCGTCGGCCGAGACGGTGACGGCGCAGCCCGCCGCCCGCGCCGCCTGGACGAGCCGGTCGAGGTGCGCGAGCGACGGTTCTGCGGCCTCGCCCTCGCCGCCGACCGAGAGCAGCCCGAGGATGCGGCGCATCTCGATGAGCGCGGTGTCGGCGGTCTCCGCGATGCGCGTGACGCCGCTCAGGCCGAGGTCCGGGTCGTCCGCGAGGACGTCCTCGGTCGAGCGCGCCTGGACGGCGATGGCACTGACGTGGTGGGCGACGACGTCGTGCAGCTCGCCCGCGATCCGGGCCCGCTCGGCGACGACGGCCTGCCGCGCGTTGGTCTCCTGCTCGGCGCGCAACCGCTCGTTCAGGTCGCGCAGGCTGCGGGTGTCGGCCTCGATGCGGCGGCGTCCGTAGCCGAACGCGAACGCGGCGGCGAAGTACACGGCGAACGCCGTGACCGAGTCCGGGTTGAGGGAGTCGGGACGCGGCGGCTGGGCGCGTCCGGTGGCGAGCTCGACGGCGGTCGCGGCGGCGAGCGCCAGGACCGTCGCGGTCAGGCCGTCCCGTACCGGACGGTACCGGGCGACCGCGTACACGCCGAAGATCAGGAAGTACGGCCCGGGGGTCTTGCCGGGCACCAGGTCCAGCGTCTCGAACAGCGCGAACAGGGCGGTCATCGCGGCGAGGACGGCCAGCGGCCACCGTCGCCGCCACAGCAGCGGGACGGTCTGCGCCGCCCACAGCAGCGTGCCCGCCGGGCCCGGCGCGGAATCGCGGCCGAGCAGCAGCGCCAGCGCGTCGAACAGGCTGAGCCCGCCGCCGAGCGCGGCGTCGACCAGCCAGGGGCGCCCGGCGAGCCGGAGTCGTGTGCCGCGCAGGACGGCCAGGGCATCTGTGCTCATAACGCCGCCAACCCTAGGTCGCGCGGGCGCGGGGGCGCATCGTCCGCGCGGCGCATCGAAGGTTGCGTGGGGCCCGCGCGAGTTCGCCGTCAGGGAGGACGCGTCGTGAGGGGTCGCCTACCTAGCGTTGAAGGCATGCAAAGAACCGCTCTTCTCCTCTCCGGAACCGCACTGATGCTGCTCGCGGTCGGCGGCCGCTGGGACATCGCCCTCGCCGCCTGGATCTTCCCCCTCCTTCTCCTCCGCTTCTCCCGGACGGGCCGCGCCTGGACGGCCGTCGTCGGAATCTGGGCCGCGAACATCGCCGCCACCCTGTTCTGGACGTGGGAGTCCGCGATCGGTTCAGGCCCGGTGATCATCGCGGCCGGGGTCGCGATCGGCGCGCTGCGGACGATCCCCTACGTCCTGGACCGGTGGCTGACGCGCAGGCTGCCCGTGTGGGCGGCGATGCTGGTCTTCCCTGCGGCCCTCGCGGCGTCCGAGTTCCTGTTGACGCTGGTCACGCCGTTCGGAACGGCGTTCGGCGTCCTCGCCGTCACGCAGTACGGGAACCTGCCGCTGCTCCAGATCACCTCGATCACCGGTACCTACGGGATCGGCTTCCTGATCGCCTGGGCCGCCTCGGCCGCGAACTTCGCCTGGGCCGACCGGACGCGCCGGGCCGTCCGTCCGGTCGCGGTGTTCGCCGCCGTGCTGCTGGCGGTCGTCTCGTTCGGCGGGGCGCGGCTGGCGTTCTTCTCCGACCAGAAGCACTCCGTGCGGATCGCGGGGGTCGGCCCGAGCCCGGAGCTGCGCGCCGCCCAGAAGGCCGCGATCCGCTCGGTCGGCGGCGGACGCCGTGACGTCGCCACCGCGCCCGACGCGGCCGTCCGGCCCGCGATGCTCGCGGTGCAGAACGACCTGCTCGCCAGCACCCGCCGCGAGGCGACCGCCGGCGCGAAGATCATCGTCTGGCCGGAGAACGCCGTGTCCGTGCGGGAGTCCGACGAGCGCGGCGCGATCGACGCCGCCCGCGCCGAGGCCCGCCGCGACGGCGTCTACCTGGAGATCGGCCTGAACGTGTTCGGCGCGACCGCACCGTCCTTCGGGAAGGACGAGACCCTGCTCCTCGGCCCGGACGGCGCCGTCCTCTGGACCTACCAGAAGGCGCACCCGATCCCCGGCTCGGAGACGTTCAAGCCCGGCGACGGCCACGTCCCGGTCGTGAACACGCCGTACGGACGCCTCGCGAACGTCATCTGCTACGACGCCGACTACCCCGCGATGATGCGGATCCGCGCCGACATCGTCCTCGTCCCGTCGCACGACTGGCGCGAGTACGGCGAGGCGCACACCCGCAAGGCTTCGCTGCGCGCCATCGAGGGCGGGTACGCGGTGTTCCGGCAGGACGGCCAAGGCACGAGCGGCGTCTTCGACCGGCAGGGACGGGTGCTGGCATACAGCGACTCCTTCGCCGCCGGATCGGAGACGACCGTCGCCTACGTCCCGACCCGCGGCGGGACGACCGTGTACGACGTCATCGGCGACACGTTCGCGCAGCTGTGCGTCGCGGGAGTCTTGGCCCTCGCCGTCTTCGGCGTGGTCCGGCCGCGCCTCCGGCGGGAAGAGCAGCAGGCGGAGCGGGTCACCCCGGCGGACGTCCCGGCAGCGTGACCCGGAAGATCGTCCGCCCCGGCCTCGCGGGCCGGATCCTCGCAGCTGGAGAGGCCGTAGACGACCGTCCCCTCGGTGCCGGTCATGAACCCGTTGGACTCCGACGCCCAGGTGC
>NZ_JBFAUU010000007.1:17452-75491 GCF_040679435.1 Spirillospora sp. NPDC052269 | reverse complement strand
CGCGCGGCGCCGCGCCCCCCTCCCGCCCGCGGGGCGGGGGGGGGGGGCGCGGCGGGGGGGGGGGGGGGGGCCCCCCCCCACGCCGCTCACGATGGCCAGCCCCAGCCCGGTGCTCCCGGACGCGCGGGACCGTCCCCGGTCCCCCCGGACGAACCGCTCGAACACCTCGTCGCGGAGGTCGGCGGGCACGCCCGGCCCGTCGTCCTCCACCTCCAGCACCGCACCCCCGCCCACCCGCGGCCGCTCCAGCCGGACGGTCACCCGGGTCCCGGGCGGGGTGTGCGTGCGGGCGTTGGCCAGCAGGTTCGCGAGCATCTGGTGCAGCCGGTGCTCGTCCCCCCGGAGCGTCACCGGCTCCTCGGGCAGCTCCATCGTCCAGCGGTGGTCCGGGCCCGCGGCGCGGGCGTCGGCGACGGCGTCCAGGACCATCCGGGTGAGGTCGACCTGCTCGGCGGCCAGCGGGCGGCCCGTGTCGAGCCGGGCCAGGAGCAGCAGGTCCTCCACCAGGTCGCCCATCCGCACCGACTCGGCCTGGATCCGGCCGAGCGCGTGCCGGACATCCTCCGGCACACGGTCCGGGACGCCGCCCTGCCCGCCGTCCCGGCGGCGCAGCGCCAGCTCGGCGTGGCCGCGGATCGTGGCGACCGGGGTGCGCAGCTCGTGGCTGGCGTCGGCGGCGAAGGTGCGCAGCCGCTCCTCGCTGGCGTGCCGCCGGGCGAGCGCGTCGGCGACGTGGCCGAGCATCCGGTTGAACGCCGCGCCGACCTGTCCGACCTCGGTCCGCGGATCGGCGTCCGGGACCCGCTGGGGCAGCTCGACCTGGCCGCTGGCCAGCGGCAGCTCGGCGACCCGCGACGCGGTCGCCGCGACCCGGCGGAGCGGACGCAGCGTCAGCCGCACCCAGCCCGCGGCGGCGACCGCCGCGAGCACCAGGACGGCCCCGAACACCACCATCTCGACCCGCACGAGCCGGCCCATCGTCTCCTCCACCGGACGCAGCGGCATCCCGGTGACCAGCACGTCGCCGTCGTCGCCCTTGTAGGCCGCCATCCGGTAGCCGCGCAGCGCCGACAGCCGGACGGTGCGGGGCTTGCGGTCCGGCCGCAGGGCGGCGAGCGCGCGGGCGTCGGCGGCGCTGACCGGGACGCGCACGACCTCCTGGTCCCGGACGACGCCGGCGTCGGTCACCCGGCCGTTGACCAGCCGCGCGGCGAACGTCTTCGGCGGCACCCCGCGGGTGTCGGGGACACGGTTGTCGGCGTCCGGCCGCCGCTCGTGCTCCAGCCCGGCGGGCAGGCGCGCGCCGAGGGCGACGATCTGCTCGTCGACGCGTCCGACCAGGAAGCCGCGCAGCGCCGTGACCGTCGAGAACCCGACGGCCAGGCAGCAGAACGCCAGCAGCGCGACCAGCCCGAGCGTGAGCCGCGCCCGCAGCGTCCGCGGAAGCAGGCCGCGCAGGGCCTCCGCGACCGGCTCCGCGAAGGAGAACCGCCTCACCGGGGCTCCGGCTTGAGGACGTAGCCGACCCCGCGGACGGTGTGGATCATCGGCGTCCGGCCCGCGTCGATCTTCTTGCGGAGGTAGCTCACGTACAGCTCGACGACGTGCGCCCGGCCGCCGAAGTCGTAGCTCCAGACCCGGTCGAGGATCTGCTCCTTGCTCAGCACCCGCCGCGGGTTGCGCATCAGGAACCGCAGCAGCTCGAACTCGGTCGGGGTCAGCTCGACGACCTCGCCGTCCCGGGTGACCTCGCGGGCGTCCTCGTCCATGCTGAGCCCGCCCACGGTGAGCAGCGCGGCCGCGGCGGCCTGGCGGGCGAGGCCGGCCCGGCGCAGCAGCCCGCGCAGCCGGGCGAGGAGCTCCTCCAGGCTGAACGGCTTGGTGACGTAGTCGTCGCCGCCCGCGGTGATCCCGGCCACCCGGTCCTCCACGGCGTCCCGGGCGGTGAGGAACAGCACGCAGACCTCGGGCGAGGCGGCCCGCAGCTCGCGCAGGACGCTCAGGCCGTCGATGTCGGGGAGCATGATGTCCAGCACCACCGCGTCCGGCCGGAAATCGCGCGCGATCCCGATCGCCCCGGCCCCGTCGGCGGCCGTCCGCACCTGCCAGCCCTCCTGGGCCAGGACGCGCCCCAGCACGTCGGTCAGGTCCGGCTCGTCGTCCACCACCAGCACGCGGACGGGAGACCCGTCGGCGTGGCTCAGTCCTCGAAGATCTTCCATGGTCCCCCCAGTCTCACCTCCTTTCCTCTGAGTTCCCTCTGCATCGACTCAGAAGCGCGGGGTGGACCACGGGTTCTGAGGGTTCTCAGAGATTCGGGTGGCACTGTGACGGGACGCCGATCGAAAGGGGGGTTTCCATGACCGCGGTCCGTTCCGGGCACACCGTGCCGAACACGCGCCGCACGCATGCGGGGCCACACCGCCGTGGCCTCCGGCCCGGATGGGTCCTCGGCGTGATCTACGCGGGGGCCCTGGCGGTCCTGGCCCTGTGGTGGCAGAACACGGACTCGGTGGTGGGGGCCGCCGGGTGGCTGACCGACGGGGCCCGCATCACCGGGCTGCTGGCCGGCTACGGCTGCGCGGTGCTGCTCGCGCTGATGGCCCGCGTCCCGGCGATGGAGAACGGCGTCGGCGCCGACCGGCTCGCCCGCTGGCACGCCGCGGGCGGCCGCTACACCGTCTGCCTGGTCGCCGCGCACGTCCTGCTGATCATCTGGGGCTACGCGCTGACGGACCGGAAGAACGTGATCGGCGAGACCGGCGACCTCGTCTTCCACTACCCCGAGATGCTCAAGGCGACGCTGGGCACGCTGCTGATGTTCGCGGTCGGGATCACCTCGGCGCGACTGGCCCGGCGGCGGCTCCGCTACGAGGTCTGGCACCTACTCCACCTGGGCACCTACCTGTCGATCTTCCTGGTGTTCTTCCACCAGCTCGCGAACGGCGCCCAGTTCGTCGACCGGCCGCTCGCGAAGTACTTCTGGTACACGCTGTTCATCGGCGTCTCGCTCGTGCTGGCCTGGTACCGCTTCGTCGTCCCCGTCGCGCGGAACCTGCGGCACCGGATGCGGGTGTCGGAGGTGCGCTTCGAGTCGCCGGGCGTGGTGTCGGTGTACGTCACCGGCCACCGCCTGGACGACCTGGCGGCGCGGCCCGGCCAGTTCTTCCGCTGGCGGTTCCTCGCGCCGGGCATGTGGTGGGCCGCGAACCCGTACTCGCTGTCGGCCCCGGCCCGGGACGGCCTGCTGCGGATCACGGTCAAGGCGGCCGGCGACCACAGCCGCGGGCTGGTCCGGCTCCGTCCGGGCACGCGGGTCTGGGCGGAGGGCCCGTACGGCGCGTTCACCGAGGCCAAGCAGACCCGGCGGCGGGTGCTGCTGCTCGCCGGCGGCGTCGGGATCACCCCGCTGCGCGCGCTGTTCGAGACGCTGCGCGGCGACGTCACCCTGATCTACCTGGCGCGCCGTCCCGAGGACCTGGCGCTCCGGGACGAGCTGGAGGCCATCGCCGCCCGCCGCGACCGCCGCGTGCTGTGCTTCGTGGACGACCCCGCCGAGTACTCCCTCTCCCTCACCGGCGACTCCCTGCAGGCGGTCGTGCCCGACGTGGACGAGCGGGACGTGTACCTCTGCGGCCCGCCCGGCATGACGCGCGCGGCCCACCGCGCGCTGCGCGAGGCGGGCGTCCCCGCCCGGCACGTCCACCACGAGTCCTTCGAGTTCTGATGATCCACCGGGTTCTGATGATCCAGAACCGGCCGCACCGAGTCACGACGAGTTCGATCACGGGTCCCGCGGGGCTCGGGGAGGAGAGCAGATGATGCGCCGAGCCGTCCTCGCCACCAGCGCGACGGTCGCCGGGATCAGCCTGCTGCTGGCGCTGAAGCCGCACAACGGCGGGCTCGCCGTCGCGTCCGGCTCGCCCGCCGGACGGTCCGGCGACGCGGGGTCCGCCACCGTGACGCCGCCGGAGGCGTCCGGGCCGTCCGGATCGGTGGGTCCGTCGAAGAAGGGCACGAAGTCCGGCGGGAAGTCCGGAGCGAGCGGCACCTACACCGGGAACACCATCGACACCCGGTACGGGCCCGTCCAGGTCCAGGTGACCGTGGCGCAGGGGAAGCTGACCGGGGTGAAGGTGCTCCAGACCCCGTCGGAGAACGGACGCGACCGGCGGCTGGCCGCGATGTCCGTCCCGCGCCTCACGCAGGAGGCGCTCGCGGCCGGGAACGCGCGGATCGACACCGTCTCCGGCGCCACCTACACCAGCGAGGGCTACATCGGCTCGCTGCAGAGCGCGTTGGACAAGGCCCATGCGTGAGTCCGCCCCCGCCCGCGAGGTCCGCGTCGTCCATGTGATGGGGACGGTCTTCTCGTTCGACGTGCGCACCCCGATGACGCCCGAGATCGACCACGCCCTGGACGCGGCGGAGGACCGGCTGCGGCACGTGGACGCGGTGTTCTCCACCTACCGTCCGGACAGCGAGATCAGCCGCCTCGCCGCCGGGACGCTCACCCTCGACGCCTGCCCGCCGGAGGTCGGGGAGGTGCTGGAGCTGTGCGCGGAGATCGCCGAGGAGAGCGACGGCCGGTTCACCTGGACGCCGGGCGGGCGCCTCGACCCGTCCGGGATGGTCAAGGGCTGGGCCGCCGAGGCCGCCTCGGACCTGCTGTTCGAGGCGGGCGCGACCGACCACTGCGTGAACGCGGGCGGCGACGTCCAGGCGCGCGGGTCCGCCGGGCCCGGGCAGGCGTGGCGGATCGGCCTGGCGCACCCGTACCACCGCGGCGACCTCATGGCCGTGGTGGTGGGCTCCGACATCGCCGTCGCGACGTCCGGGACGGCCGAGCGCGGCGGCCACATCGTCGACCCCCGCACCGGCCGCCCCGCGACCGGCCTGGTCTCCCTGACCCTGGTCGGCCGCCACCTGACCCACGTGGACGCCCTGGCCACCGCCGGTTTCGCCATGGGCGACGAGGCCCGCGACTGGGTCGACGGCCTGCCCGGCATCGAGGCGTTCGCGGTCACCGCCGACGGCCGCGCCTGGCAGACCCCCGGCCTCCCCGCCTGGACGGGCACTGGGGCGGCGAACCCCGAATAACGTCCTGGGTCAGTGGGTCTTGGCCAGGAGCTCCAGGATCTCGGCGGTGGTGGCGGTCTCTCCCAGGCGGGGGAAGATGCTCGCGACGCTGTGCTCGTGGGACTGGGCCGAGCGGTCGGACATCGCGTCGGTCACGAGCGCGACGTTGTAGCCGTGCTCGTGGGCGGCGCGCGCCGTGGACTCGACGCCGATGCTGGTCGCGATGCCGGTCAGGACGATCTGGGTGACGCCCCGGCGGCGCAGCTGGACGTCCAGGTCGGTGCCGTGGAAGGCGCCCCAGTTGCGCTTGGTGACGCGGATGTCGGACGGCTGCGCGCCGACCTCGTCGACGATCTCGTCCCAGCCCTCGGGCGGGGTGCCGTCGAAACGGGCGGCCTCGGTGCGGCCGGTCGGGGCGTCCGAGCCGTCCGGCGCGAAGGACACGTTGACCAGGACGACCGGCAGCCCCCGCTCGCGGAAGGCGGTGGCGAGCCTGGCGGAACGGACGACGACGTCCTCGACGGGGTGCGGCTGGGTCGGCATGCCGGCGACGCCCCGCTGGAGGTCGATCAGCACGAGCGCGGTGCGCTCGTCGAGCGTGGTGACGGCCATGGGTCTGCTCCTTGGGATACGGGCCCGTCCCGGACTCGGGACGCGGCCTCGGACTTCGGGACGCGACCGCTCGCGACCGGTCAGGACTGGGCGAGCCGGTCCATCAGCGCGAGCGCTTCGATGAGGGTCCGCCGCTCGGCCTCGGTGAAGTCGTGCTGCAGCGTGCGCGCCATCCACTCCTCGCGGGCCTTCCTGCTGCCCATGATGAAGCCGTGGCCGCTGCCGGTGAGCGAGACGAGCTGACGGCGTCCGTCGTGCGGGTCGGGGTCGCGCCGGACCACGCCCTGCTCCTCCAGCGCGCCGAGGGTCGCGGCCATCGACTGCGGACGCACCCCCTCGGCGGCGGCGAGCTCGCTCGCCGTCATCGCCCCGCCCGTGCTGAGCCGGCTCAGCACCGACGCCTGGGACGGCGTGAGCACGTCGTTCCCGCCGATCTCGCGCAGCCTGCGGCGCAGCCGGCTGAACACCACCCGCACCTCGCGGGCCGCGCGCACGGCCGACTCCCCCACCTGTTCGGGGACCTCCCCGGCGGACCTCTCCATGCCCACAACCTATATCAGCAGCCCAGCCTGTCAAGTTGAAACTGAACAGCCTGACCTGTTCTTTGCCTCCGGTCGCCCCAGCTCATACGGCGTGACGGCGCGCAGGGCCGGGATACGGTCGGGGCCATGCGGCTTCATGTGGGATGTGCGATGTGGACCCTTGCGCCCTGGAGAGGGCGGTTGGTCCCGCATCCGCTGCCGCCGAACGAACGGCTGCGCGCCTACGCGTCCTTGTGCAACGCCGTCGAGGGGAACACGACGTTCTACGCGACGCCGTCCGTGGAGACCGTGCGGACCTGGGCCGAGCAGACCTCGCCCGACTTCCGCCTCGTGGTGAAGCTGCCGAAGACGGTCACCCACGAGCACCGCCTCGTCGGGGCGGACGCGGAGATGCGGGCCTTCCTGACGGCGATGGAACCCCTCGGTCCTCGTGCGCACGCGTTGTGGGTGCAGCTGCCCGGCTCGTTCGGGCCCAACGACCTCGGAACGCTCCACGCCTTCCTGCGGCGCTTCCCGCGCTCGCACCGGCTGGCGGTGGAGGTCCGGCACCGGGCGTTCTTCGAGGACGAGCGGGCCGCGGGCATGCTCGAACGCGTCCTCGCCGGAGTGGACGCCGAATGGGTGCCGTTCGACACGGTCACGATGTTCGCCGCTCCGCCGACCAGCGACGCCGAGCGGGACGCCTGGACGAAGAAGCCCCGCCTCCCGCGCCGCTCGCGGGCGCTGACGGACCGTCCGATCGTCCGCTACCTGGGCCGGGACGACGTGGACCGCACGGTCGAGGGCTGGCGGCACTGGGTGGACGTCACGGCCGAATGGCTGCGCGAGGGCCGCTCCCCGACCGTGTTCGTCCACACGCCCGACAACGCCGAGGCGCCGGTCCTGGCCCGCCGCTTCCACGACGAGGTCCGGGCGATCGTCCCCGAGGTCGAGCCGCTGCCCGAGCCCGTCCCGGCGGAGCCCCCGACGCTCTTCTAAGCCCGGCCTTTCAGTCCGGCCTTCAAGTCGGCAGGGCGCTGAGGCTTTCGGCGAGGCGTTCACGGCAGGCGGCCGCGGCGTCGACCGCCTGCTGCGACACGAACAGGTCGATGGCCAGCCGGAGCCGCCCGACCGCCCGCGCGTGCTCGCCCATGCCCTGATGCGCGTACCCCCACTGCTCGTGGAAGTAGGCCGCGCCGAGGACGTGGTCGATGCTCCGGGTGAGCGCGAGGCCCTCCTCGCAGAGCGCGGGGACGCGGTCGTGGCGTCCGGCCTCGGCGTAGATGCGGACGAGGCTGAACAGCACGATCCCCTGGTAGGCGGGTTCGCCCAGCTCACGGCCGATCTCCAGGGCCCGCTCGGCGGCGTCGACGGCGTGCCGGTGGTCGCCGAGCTTGCTCAGGGCGAGGCCGAGCACGCGCAGGCAGCTCAGCTCGGCGTGCCGTTCCCCCGTCCGCACGGCGAGCTCCAGGCCGCGCTCGGCGTCGCGGACGGCCTCCTCGGGACGGTCCAGGGCCTGCCGGCAGAAGGCGCGCAGGCTGAGCACGCGCGACAGGTCGCGGTGGTTCTCCACCCGTTCGAACACCTCGACCGCCTCGTCCACCATCGGCAGGGCGTCCGCGGGACGGGCCTGGTCGCCCGCCAGGACGGCCGCGCTCCGGAACCGCGCGTACGCCGCGGTCTCGGGGTCCCCGGCGTCCGTGGCGGCGCGCGCGACGAGCCGCCACAGGTACTCCACCTCGACGTGCTTGCGGTGCAGGTGGGAGTGCGCGGCCAGGCGCATGACGATCCCGGTCGCGAGCCGGTGCCGGTTCGCGACGCAGGCGACCTCCACGATCGTCCGCAGGTTCGGCGTCTCGCTGTTGATCCACGCCACCGGGTCGGGCGCGACGAGCCGTCCGACGAGGTCGGCGCCGACCATGGTGTGGTTCCGGAACCGCGCCGGCGCCGGGAAGTACGGGTCGCGCGGGGCGCGGTCGTCGGCGGCGTCCACCAGCTCCAGCCAGGCGACGATCAGCCGCTCCAGCGCCGGTTCGGTGTCGGGGTCGCCTCGCAGCCGCTCGGACGCGAACTCCCTCAGCAGGTCGTGCATGCGGTACCGCGGCTGGCCGAGCCGGTCCACACCGCAGGCGGTGAGCAGGCAGCGGTCCACGAGCTCCGACAGCACCTCGCCCGCGTCGGCGGTGTCGAGCAGGATGTCGGCGACCCACGGCGCGAACGGGTGCGGGCCCGCGAGGGCGAGCATCCGGAACGCCCGCCGCGTCGGTTCGTCCAGCGCGGCGTAGGCGTGGCCGATGTGCGTGCGGACGGCGGTGTCGCCCGCGACCATCTCGTCGAGGCGCCCGGGGCCGTCCAGCAGGCCCGCCAGGTGCGACAGCGGCCACGCCGGACGCGCCGCCAGCCGCGCCCCCGCGATCCGCAGCGCGAGCGGGAACCCGTCGCAGGCCGCCGCGATCGCGTCCGCGGCGGGACGTTCGAGCGCGACCCGGTCCGGTCCGACGATCCGGGCGAGCAGGTCCACCGCCTCGGCGGGCGTCAGCGGCCGGACGTCCACGACCCGCGCGCCGTCCAGCCCGAGGTGCCGGGACCGGCCGGTGACCAGCAGCGCGCTACCCGGTTCGCCCGGCAGCAGCGGGCGGACCTGCGCCGCGTCCGCCGCGTCGTCGGCGAAGACCAGCACCCGCCGCCCGGCCAGCCGCGACCGGTAGAGGGCGGCGCGGCCGTCCAGGGTGTCGGGGATGTCCCCGTTCGGGACGCCGAGCGCCCGCAGCACCTCGCCCAGCACCGCGACGGCCTTGCGCGGGACCATCGAGGCCCCGGCGAGCTGGATGTGGATCTGCCCGTCCGGGAAGGCGTCCTCGACCGCGTGCGCGACGTGCAGCGCCAGCGCCGTCTTCCCGATCCCGGGCGGGCCCGTGACCTGCACGATCGGCGGGACGGTCGCGCTCGCGGCGGCGCGGAGCAGCTCCTCGGCGGCCGCGCGGTCGGCGTGGTGCCCGGTGAAGTCGCGCAGGCCGGGCGGGAGCTGGCGCAGCGGCGGCAGCTCCCGGACGGACCACGCGTGCGTCCCGTCCATCTCCTCCGCGTCGTCGCGGCGGACCCGCTCGGCCAGGTGGCGCAGCACCTTGCCCGGCTCGCTCCCGGTCGCGGCCATGATCGCCGCGCGCGTCCGCTCGTAGGAGTGCAGCGCCTCCGCCTTCCGGCCGGACCGGTGCAGCGCCAGCAGCAGCGCCGCCGAGAACGGCTCGTTCAGCGGGTCGTCCTCCAGCCACGCGCGCAGGTCGGGGATCAGATCCGGATGGCGGCCGAGCGTGAGCAGCGTCTCCGCCGCCTCCTCCCGGACGCGCCGCCGCTCCCCCAGCAGGCCGGCGCGGACGCCCGCGAGCGACGGCGTCCAAGGCAGGTCCTCCAGCACCGGCTCACGCCAGAGGTCCAGCGCCTGGCCGAACAGGTCCGCGGCGCGCCCTCTGCTCCGCTCCGCCTCGGCGGCGGCGTCGGTGGCGTCCGCGCGGGCCAGCTCCTCGCGGGCGCGGGCGGCGAGATCGCGGAAGACCGCCAGGTCGAAGATGTCGCCGGGACGCGGGACGAGCCGGTAGCCGCCGTGGCCGAGCGGCAGCCGGTCGCGGGTCAGGGCGCGGCGGACGCCGCTCAGGCACGTCTTGACCGCCCCCGCGCCGCGTCCGGGGGCGTCCTCGCCCCACAGCAGCTCCCCGAGCGCCCGCGCGGACACCGGACGGCCCGCCCGCACCGCCAGGACGCAGAGCGCGGCGCGCTGGAGCGGCTGGGACGGCTCGACCCGCGCGCCGTCGTCGGCCGTCACCTCCAGCGGCCCGAGCATCCGGATCTCCACCGGTCCTCCCTCCGTCGTGATCATGGTGGCGCACGTCCGGCGGAGGGGCGAAACGGGGCGTGGCCGGATTCGGCCACGGTCAAGCCGAGTCAGGAAATCAGTCCGGACGCGGACCGCTCCTGCCTGCGCCGTCACGATCCGCACCCGGATCGGCCGCCGCGGTCGACACCGCGTGATCGGCCCCGCGCTGACCTTCGGCTGACCTCCGAGCCCTACGCTCCTCCCCACGGACGATGATCCAGGCGGCGGGCTGCCGGACGGAGGTGACCGGTTGAGCGAGTCCGACACCCCGCCATGCCCCACCGGACAGGGCCGCGCGGCCTCCGGCCGCGCCGCGCAGGTCGTCCGCGTCGAAGCGCCGGACGGGTCGTCCGGGTGGATGGCGACCGGGTGGGAAGAGACCCGCCGCGTCCTCGCCGACCCGGTGTTCAGCCGCGCGCTCGCGGTCGGACGGACGCCCGGCGCGCACCGCCGCGAGACCTTCCTCATCGACATGGACCCGCCGGACCACCAGCGGATCCGGCGGCTCCTGGTGCCCGCGTTCACGCACCGGCGCGTCCAGCGGCTCGCGCCCCGGGTGGACGGCCTGGCCCGCGACCTCGTCGCCGCCATGGCCGCCGCCGGTCCCCCGGCCGACCTGGTGGACGACCTGGCGCTGCCGCTCCCGATCACCGTCATCGGCGAGCTCCTCGGCGTCCCGCCGCAGGACCGCGACCGCTTCCAGGGCTGGTCGGACGCGTTCCTGTCGAGCACCGCCCGCACCCGCGAGGAGATCGAGGCCGCGCACGCCCACCTCGACGGCTACCTCTCCGAACTCATCGCCGAGCGCCGGGACGAGCCGTCCGACGACCTGCTGTCCGAGCTCGTCCGCGCGCGCGACGAGGACGGCGGCCTGACCGAGCCCGAACTCGTGAACCTCGGGGTCGGGCTCCTCGTCGCCGGATACGAGACGACCGCGAACCAGCTCGCCAACTTCGTGCACACGCTGCTCACCGAGCGCGACCTCTGGGAGCGGCTCGTCGCCTCCCCCGCGCTGCTCCCGACCGCCGTGGACGAGCTGATGCGCTGCGTCCCGCTCGGCACGGAGAGGGGCATGCCGCGCGTGGCCGTCCGGGACGTGGAACTCGGGGGCGTCCTCGTGCGCGCGGGAGAGACCGTCTACGCGGCACGCCCCCTCGCCAACATGGACCCGGCGGTCTTCGACGATCCCGAACGGATCGTCCTGGACCGTCCGGAGAATCCGCATCTGGCGTTCGGGCACGGGATCCACCATTGCCTGGGGGCCCATCTCGCCCGGCTGGAACTCCGCGCGGCCCTCGGGGCGTTGATCGCGCAACTGCCGTCGGCGCGGATCGCCGTCCCCGGGGCGGACCTGCAATGGAAGGCGGGGCTGAGCGTGCGGGGGCTGCACGCCCTGCCCCTGACGTGGGAGGACGACACGCGATGAGCAACGGGGGCGGGCTCGGGCTGGCCGGGTCCGCGCGGGTCTACGACTGTCTTCTGGGCGGCAAGGACAACTACGCCGTCGACCGCGAGCTGGTCCGGGAACTGCTCGGCATCGACCCGGACCTGGTGGACGCCGCCCGCGCCAACCGCGCGTTCGTCCGCCGAGCCGTCCGCGAGATGGCGGGGCTCGGCCTCCGCCAGTTCCTCGACATCGGCTGCGGCCTGCCGACCAACGACAACGTCCACCAGATCGCGTCCCGCCACATGCCGGGCCCCCGCGTCCTGTACGTCGACCAGGACCCGCTCGTCCTCGTCCACGCCCGCGCGCTGCTCGTCGACGACGGCGACGTCGCCGTCGTCCAGGCGGACCTTCGCAAGCCCGAGGACCTCGTCGCGCAGTCCCTCGACCACGGCCTGCTCGACCCGGCCGAACCGGTCGGTGTCCTCCTCGCGTCCGTCCTGCACCACCTGACGGACGCCGAGGACCCCTGGCACGCCGTCCGCACCCTGACGGACGCCCTCCCGCCCGGCAGCGCCATCGTCCTCTCCCACCTGACGGACGCGTCCGGCGATGTCTCCGGCGATCTGGCGGCCCGCTACACCGAGGGCTGCTCTCTTCCCCTCGTCCCGCGCGACACGGCCGCCATCACGAGCCTGCTGGACGGCCTGGAGCTCCTCGCCCCCGGCGTCGTCCCGGTGGAGGCCTGGCGTCCGGAGATCTCGGCCGGGGCCCCGCCCGAGCCGTCGTCGCACTACCTGGTGGCCGCCGCGACCGTCCCCCGCTGACCACAGAGCCCGACGCGGCAGGCGATGCGACAGGCGATGCGGCGGCGGTGACTCATCGGCCCTTGCCCCACCTGGATGGGGGAAGGGCCGGGATTCGTGGGGAGCTGTGGTGTCCCTGGTGGCTTCGCACCGTACCGCCTAATTCGCGGGCGCAGGGACGGAATCGGGCCGGAAGGCACCCGATGGGTGGTACTAGTGGGTCGCGTTGTACTGTTCGATCACCTTGGCCGGAATGCGGCCGCGGTCGTTCACCGGGATGCCGTTCTGCTTGGCCCATTCCCGGATTTCTGCGCTCTGCTCACGGTTGCCCGCGCTGCGCGACGGCTTCGCCGGGCGGCGAGCGGCCTTACGGGCGTTCGCCACGAACGGCTCGAACCGCTCGCGCAGTTTCGCGGCGTTCGCAGCGTTCAGGTCGATCTCGTATCCGACGCCGTCGAGCGCGAAGGACACGGTCTCCTCGGCGTCGCCGCCGTCGAGGTCGTCGGTCATGACGACGATGGTCTTCTGTGCCACGGGGACTCCCTGCGTTACGCGTCTGGGCTGGCTTCGGGGTGCGCCTGGACGAACGCCTCATAGGCGGCGTCGGGCAGCGCGCCCTGGTCCGGGACCTCAAGGCCCTCGTTCTTGGCCCACGTGCGGACGTCGGCGTTGGTGAAACCCTTGAGCTTCACCGGGCTTTTCCGGGGCTTGCGCGAGCGCCCCGCCTGCTTCACCTCGCGCGACTTCTCGACATAGCGGGTCAGCGTGTCGAGGGTCTCACGCAGCCGCACGTCGTTCTCGTCGGACAGGTCAATGGTGAAAATCCGCCCTAGGATCTCGAAGTCGCGCTTGCGGACATCCTCGCCCTCGCCGCCATCGAGATCGTCTACCAAGATGACCTTCTCAGCCATGCGTTCCTTTCTGATTCCAGCGCCCTTTACGGTAGCGGACTTTCGCACCTCATCGCTCAACACCCGAACGCGTCGAACAACCGTTTTCCCGATCGGCGGCGCGAAGCCCCCTGTAGGCGGCCCCGAAGACCTCCGCGAGGGACTTCGAGATGTCGTCGGGGACGTCCTCGAAAGCGCGCGCGGCGAGGTGTCCGAACGGCTTCGGAGGACGGGACGCGGAAGCCGGAAGCCCTACGGTTCAAGGCGTTCGGTGATACGGCTCGTCCAAGCGCCGCTCTTCGGACACGCGGGTGAGCGGGAGCGGAGTCCCTACCTCGGAGACGCGGGAGAACGTGCGCCGGAAGGGGACGGAACACCTGGCCGGAGCCGGCGCGAACCACCCGGCGGCGACCTCGAAACGACCCGATTTCCTTACGCAGGGTGACAGGAGTTCGGTCACCGAGGTCTTTGAGATGTGACCTTGGAGACAGAGAGTCGCCTGTTCAGGGGTGCCGGGGCGGAGACGGCGGCGAAGCGGTGGCCAGTTCCAGGCCGGTGTCGACGGCGGAGGCGATGCGGTCGCGGAGGACGGACTCGGCCCGCCGGGCGTCGGACTCGAGCCGGTCGATCACCTCGACGGCGAGGGTGTCGCGGACCGTCTCGGCGAGGAGGTCGCGGTAGCGGGCGTTCTGTTCGGGCAGGTCACGCAGCACGCGCCACTCGTGGAACGCCTCGTCGGCGGCGTGCGCGGAGCGCGCGTAGGACTCCAGGGCCTCGATCCGCTCGGTGATCGAGCGCACGGAGAGGTTCAGGGCGTGGCGCTGGGGCTCCAGAAGGGCCCGGACGGGGGCGGAGAGGCGGTCGGGCTGCTGCGCGCGGCGTTCGCGGCGGAGCCGGGTGTGTTCGGCCAGCGCGGACGCGATGGCCCATTCATGCCGAGGGAGTTCGATGGTGTTGTCGATGGCGTCAAGAAGTCCGGCGGCCTGTGCCTGGGAACCGAGGACGGCGTCGATGGCGCGCTGCGCGCGCATCAGGAGCCGGGCCGCGGAACGGTCGAAGTCGGCCGGGAGCAGATAGCGGCCGTGGTGTTCCCGGGCGGCCCGGGCCGCCTCGGGTTCGCGGAGGTGGCGCAGGGCCCCGACCGTCCAGCCGGTGAATCCGGCGGCGGCGAGGGCGGCGGCGGCCTCGGGCTGGCCGAGGAGCAGCAGCGACACCTGGACGACCGGGACGACCAGCATCGCCAGCACCGCGCCGCGTCCCCATCGCAGGGCGCCGCTGAGCAGGTCGTCCTCGTCCAGGGACGCGAGGAAGAACAGCCGGATCCAGCCGCCGGGCAGGACGCCGTAGAAGAACGCGAAGACCGGGATCCAGATGATCCGGGCGGCGATCGCGGCGGGACTCGGCCGGACCGGTGGCGGGGCGGGCAGGCTCGCGGCCACGAGGCGTTCCGGGGCGGCGGCGAGCGACTCCCGTTCGTCCGCCGGGAGGGAGGGGTCGAAGACGGGCCGGGGGCGGTCGTCGGTCATGGCGGCTCCCACCGCGTCGAGGCAGTGCGTCCGGTGGCCTTTCCGTGCTATCACGGCGGACGCGGACTCTTCCAGCGCCCGGCGGGATCCCCGCAACATCCACACATTCCGTCCCTGCGGCCCCACATCTCCAGGGGCCCAGGGGGCTAGGACGGCTGGCGGAGGAGGCGGTCGCCCAAGGACGTGCGGGCGTACAGGACCGAGCGTCCCGCGCGGGAGCGGGTGACCAGGCCGGCGTCGCGCAGGACGGCCAGGTGCTGGGAGACCGCGCCCGGCGTGACGCCCAGGCGGCGGGCGAGGTCGGTGGTGGTGGCCGGGCCGTCCAGGCAGGCCAGGAGGGTCGCCTTGGGACGTCCGATGAGGTCGTTCAGCACGCCCGGACGCACCGGAGGCCCGGTCTCCCAGACCGTCGCGACGCCCCGGACCGGATAGGAGACGTAGGGCGGTTCGTCCGCGCCCAGCGGATGGTCGGGGGTCCGGAGGAACACGGCGGGCCTCAGGACCAGGCCGCGTCCCGTGATCGGAACCCGCAGGTCGGTGTGCGGATAGGCGAGGTCGAGGCTCAGCTTCCCGGCGCGCCAGCGGATCGCGGGGTGCAGGTCGGCGAACAGCAGGCGGGCGCCGCCGCGGGCGAGCCGCTGCGAGCGGTAGAGCAGATCCGCTTCGAGGACCCCGCGCATGCGGGGCCAGTGCGGGGCGAGCACGGCGTCCCAGTAGGCGGCGAGCAGCTCGGCGAGGCGGTCGCGGAACCGGGCGGGACGGTCGAGCTCGGCGGCGAGGACGTCCGACGCGGGCCGTCCCTGCAGCGCGACGCGGACGTCGGCGACGATCTTGTCCGGCGGGACGCGCCGGACCCGTTCGAGCTCGGCGGCGAAATCGGGCAGCGGGTCGTCCGGACGGGCGGTGAGGAAGTCCGGGACGGCGCGGTACGTGCCGACCAGCGCCAGCAGCAGCCCGATGTCCAGGTCGCCGAGCGCCGCGGCGGCGGACCGCAGCCACGGCTGCTGCAGGGCGTAGTAGTGCGGCAGCAGCCAGATCCGGAGACTCAGCGCCGCCTCGGCGAGCGGGGAGATGACGAAGCGCGTGTCGGCGAGGTCCTCGACGTCCAGCCCGAGTTCGATCATTTAGGCCCAGTCTAAAAGCCTGCCCCGATCGGCCGGCCCGCGCTGGAGTGAGGGGCATGACCACAGCGCTGGCAGTGATTTTCGCCGGGGTTCTCCACGCGACATGGAACGCGATCGCCAAGGGCGCCTCGGACCGGTGGGCGTCGTTCACCCTGATCGGCATCGGGCAGGCCATCCTGATCGTCCCCTTGCTGGGCCTCGTCCCCCTTCCGGCCGCGGCGGCCTGGCCGTGGCTGCTCGGGTCGGTGGCGATGCACCTGATCTACATGGGCCTGCTGCTCACGTCGTACCAGCTGGGCGACTTCAGCCAGGTGTACCCCCTCGCCCGCGGAAGCGCCCCGCTGGTCGTCGCACTGGTGGCCGCGACGGCCCTGCGCGAAAGCCTCACCTGGGTCCAGTTCGGCGGTGTCGCGGCGATCTGCGGCGGCCTGGCCGTCCTGGCCTTCACCACCCCCGGAACCGCTCCCGACACCGCTCCCGCGCCCGAGGCCGAGGTCGCGCGGCGGGTGCGGAATCCACGTGCGGTGGTGGCGGCGCTGACGACCGGCGTGTCCATCGCCGCGTACACCGTGCTGGACGGGATCGGGGTGCGGGCGGCGCACGGAGCGGCCGGGTACTCGACGTGGCTGTTCGCCTTGGAGGCGCCGCTGACGGTCGGGATCGTCCTGGCGCTGCGCGGGCGGAGGGTGCTGTCGGGCCTGCCCGCCCGGACGTGGGCGATGGGCCTGACGGGCGGCGTCCTGGCGATGACCGGGTACGGGATCGTCCTGTGGGCGCAGACGCGCGGCGCGCTCGCGGCCGTCGCGGCGCTGCGCGAGACCGGCGTCATCGCGGGCGCGGTGATCGGAGCGGTCTTCTTCGCCGAGCGCATGGGCGCGCGCCGCATCGCCGCCGCGTGCGTGGTCGCGGCGGGCGTCGTCCTCATCACCGGCACCTAGGGGCGTGCCTGGGCGTCGCGCAGTAGGGCAGGTGACTTTGAGACACGCCACTGGGGCGTGTCTCAGAGGTCGTGGCCGAGGGCTTTCCGGACGGCGGCGGCGACGGCTTCGGGGGTGGGGTTCTGGAGCGTGGCGGCGATGTGCGCGTCCGGGCGGACGACCCATAGTTCGCCCGGACGCAGGTCGGGCAGGGCCTTCCTGACCGCGGTCGGCTCCGGGCAGGTGACGGGCGCGGCGGTCGCCTTCTCGGCGGCGGCCAGGAGTTCGAGGTGCGGCAGGGACGGGTCGGCCAGCAGCGTGATGCCGCCGCGCAGGAGTTGGCGGAGCCGGGCGGGCCGTCCATCGCCGTGTCCCGGGACGGCCACGTCCGGGGCGGCGGCGGTCGGTGGCGGAGCGTTCTCGATGAGCGGGACGGCGGCGGGTGGGAGCGGCGCGTCCGGGACGACGGTGCCAGGGGCCACGGGCGGCGCGGTTCCGCGTGGCGGACGGCCCGTGCCCGGACGCGTCGGATCCGGGACGGTCAGGGGCGAGGAGTCGTACCAGAAGGGCTCGGCGAACCGTCCGGAGTCGATCTCGCCCGCGCTCGCCGGGTCGGCAGACGCGCGTTCGAGCACGTCCGCGCGGTGCGCGTGCTCCGCGGGCGTGGACGGCGCGAGGAAGCGCATGGTCGTCGCGGTGACGTCCAGGTTCTCCAGGGCGGCGGCGCGGCGCTCGGTGTCGTAGGTGTCGAGGATCGCGGGCGGGGACCAGCCTCGCACCGCGAACGCGACCTTCCAGGCGGCGTTCTCGGCGTCCGGAACGCCCGAGTTGAGGCCGCGCGCGCCGAACGGCGCGTACACGTGCGCGGCGTCCCCGGCGAGCAGGACGCGTCCGACCGCCATCCGGGACGCGACGCGCGAGTGGAACCGGTACTCCGACGCCCACAGCACCTCGTACGGCCGCTCCCCGACGACCTGCCGGATGCGGGCGTCGAGGCGTCCGTCGGCGCGCTCCGCCTCGAGGTCGAAATCAGGCGGCACCTGCCAGTCGATCCGGTACACCGAGTCCGGACAGGGATGGATGAGCACCTGCCGTCCGGGGTTCCACGGCGGGTCGAAGTGGAAGTGCCGCTCGGTCTCCCGGCCGGGCCAGTCCGTCCGCAGGTCCACGATGAGGAAGCGGTCGCCGCCGTCCTCCCCCGGGAACGCCACACCGAGCGCGTCACGCAACGCGCCGGAGTGCCCGCCCGAACAGACCACCGCGTACGACCCGGTCACGGCCTCGTCGTTCGCGCAGTGCGCGGTGACGCCGGACGGGTCCTGTTCGAGGCCGGTGACCTCGTGGTCCCAGAGGGTCGTGATGTGGGGGTCGGCGTCGGCGAGACCCTGGAGCACGTCCTCGGTGCGGCTCTGCGAGATGTTGACGAAGGGCGGCAGCGGCCCGGCGGCGGCGAACCGCCACGAGGTCACCTCACGGCCGCGGTGGAAGACGCGGCCGGTCGTCCAGGTCAGGCCCTCGTCGGTGATCCTGTCCGCGCCGACCGACGACCAGATGTCCAGGACGTCGCGCTGCTGGCAGATCGACCGCGACCCGATCGCCGTCCGCCCCGCGTGGCTTTCCAGCACGGCGACCCGCAGCCCCCAGCGCGCGAGCAGCAGCGCCGTCGTCAGCCCCACGGGCCCGGCGCCCACGACCAGCACGGGCGCGACCGGCTCCATCCCAGCGCTCTCCGATGCGGACATGGGATCAGTCCTGGAGCTCGGCCCAGACCTGGCGGTCCCGTTCGGCGGTCCAGATGCGAGGGCGCTCGATGCCCTCCATCTCGTCCCAGAGGCGGGAGACGTCGAAGGGCAGGCAGTGTTCGAAGATGGGCCAGCCGCCGTAGGACGGTTCGAGCGCGGCGTGGACGGCGGTGAACGCCTCGCGCAGCGTCCCGCCGCGTTTCCGCACGTCACCGACCTCGCGAAGCATCGTCTCCAGGAAGTCGCGGGTCTGGCCGATCGCGGCGCGCACGGCCTCGCGCCCGTGCGCGACCGCCCCGCGGCCGCCGATCAGGGCGTCCGCGCCGAACGAGGCGACCTGGTCGAGGGTCGACCCCGCCCAGTCGCCGTGGAAGGCGTCGCCGGTGTAGAGCGCGGCCTGCGTCTCGACCAGGTCGCCCGCGAACAGGACGCGGTGCCGGGGCAGCCAGGCGATGATGTCGCCCTCGGTGTGCCCGCGTCCGCAGTACCGCAGCTCCAGCGTCCCCCGGTCCCCGCCGAGGTCGATCGTCATGCCCTGGGAGAAGGTGGTGGTCGGCCAGGTCAGGCCGGGGATGCTCGCCGGGTCCTTGAACAGCCGGGGCATCCGGCCGTACTCCGACTCCCAGTCCTGCCTGCCGCGCTCGGCGATCAGCTCCCGGGTCTTGTCGTGGGCGATGATCGAGGACGTCCCGAAGGCGCTCGCGCCGAGCGTCCGGACGGCGTGATAGTGCGACAGGACCAGATGCCTGATCGGTTTGTCCGTATGCGCCCGCAGCACCATCAGCCAGTCGCGGGCGGCCGTGGGGGTGGCGAGCGCCTCGAAGCAGACCACGAAGTCCTCGCCCTCGATCGCCCCGACGTTCGGATCGCCCTCGGCGGTCAGCGCGTACACACCGTCCGCGAGGATCTCCAGGGTCTGGGGCTTGGCGGACATGTCGGCGGACGACGCGAACGGCTTGGGCATCGTTGCCCCTCGCTCTCTTCTTGGCACCCGGCTCGGGAGGACGACCTCGCGCGGGACGCGGCGGGGGACCGTCGACGCCGAGGCGAAGGTTTCATTCCACGGCCGGACGGCCGGTAACCACGATTCCCGCCCGTCCCGATCCGGTCCCCCGAGCGCCTCCGCCACACGTCCTCCGACGCCTGCGATCGGGGTCCCGGCCCAGGCGGCGGGCCGCGGAGGCCCCCGAGGGTGGGAAGATCCAGTTCGGGGAACGTACCGGGGATCTGTGCGCGCGGACGGGTGGCGCGCGGGAGGAGGGCGGGATGACCGCGGCGCTCGGACTGCTCGCGGTCCTGCTGCTGACGGCGGCGACCGGATACTTCGTCGCGCAGGAGTTCGCGTTCGTGACCGCGGACCGGCCGGTGCTGGCGGAGCGCGCGGCGGACGGCGACCGGGCGTCCGAGCGCGCGATCCAGGTGATGGAGCGGCTGTCGTTCATGCTGTCGGGCGCGCAGCTCGGCATCACGGTGACCGCGCTGGTCGTCGGCTTCATCGCCAAGCCCGCGCTCGCCGACCTGCTCGCCCCGGCGCTGCGCGCGGCGGCCGTCCCGGAGGGCGCGGTCGGCGGGATCTCGGTGACCGCCGGGTTCGTCCTGGCCACGGTGATCCAGATGGTGCTGGGCGAGCTGTTCCCCAAGAACCTGGCGCTGGCCCGCGCGGAGCGGCTGGCCCGGGCCCTCGCCCCGTCGACGCTGGTGTACCTGACCGTCGCGGGTCCGCTGATCCGGCTGTTCGACGCGGCCGCGAACCGGCTCGTCCGGGCGGCCGGGATGGAGCCGGTCGAGGAGCTGCACCACGGCGCGACGCTGGAGGAGCTCGGGCACATCATCGGCGAGTCCGGCGAGCAGCTCGGCGACAGCCAGGCCGACCTGCTGGAACGCGCCCTGGAGTTCTCCGAGCGGGACGCCGAGGAGGTCATGGTCCCCCGCGTGGACGTCGTGACCGTCCCGGCCGACGCCCTCGCGTCCGACGTGACCGGCCTCGTCTCCGAGCACGGCCACTCGCGCTACCCGGTGGTCGGCGACAGCGTCGACGACATCCTCGGCGTGGTCGGCCTGGACGACCTGATCCGGCTCGGCGCCGACCAGGCGCGGCACACCCCGGTGCGCGAGCTGGTCCGTCCGGCGGTCCTGCTGCCGTCGTCGCTGCCGCTGCCGCAGGTGGTCGCCGAGCTGCGCCGGCACGGCGATCCGCTGGCCTGCGTGGTGGACGAGTACGGCGGCTTCGCCGGTCTCCTCACCTGGGAGGACGTCGCCGAGGAGCTCGTCGGGGAGATCGCCGACGAGATCGACGCGGACCCCGACCTCGCCATCCGCTCCGGCGCGTGGTGGACGACCGACGCGGGCCTGCGGGTGGACGAGGTGGAGCACGAGACCGGCATCGACCTCCCCGAGGGCGACTACGAGACCGTCGCGGGCCTGCTCCTCCAGCGCCTCGGACGGGTCGCCGAACCGGGCGACGTCGTCCGCATCCGGCTGCATCCGGAACGGCTGAACGATCCGCCACTGGAGGCCGTCGTCGAGGTGCTGACCATCCACCGGCACGTCCCGGAGATGATCCGCGTCTGCGTCGTCCCCCTCGGCGGACCCCCGCCCGCGACCGACCTCGGCAAACCGAACGGAAACGGACGCCGCGGGGACGGGAAGCCGTCCGCCGGACGGAACGGGAAGGGCGGCGAACGATGAGTCTTCCGGTCGGCCTGCTGTTGACGCTGGCGCTGCTGGCGGGGAACGGGTTCTTCGTGGCGTCGGAGTTCGCGCTGGTCGCGGCCCGGCGGCCCCGCCTGGAGAAGGCGGCGGCCGAGGGCGACCGGAAGGCCGCGTCGGCGGTCTCGGGGATCCGGGAGCTGTCGCTGATGCTGGCCGGGGCGCAGCTCGGCATCACGATGTGCTCGCTGGGCCTCGGCGTGGTGTCCGAGCCGGTGTTCGCGGAGACGCTCGCGACGCTGTTCCACCACGTCGGAGTGCCGGCGGGCGCGGCGCATCCGGTGGCGTTCGTGCTGGCGCTGGCGTTCGTGACGTTCCTGCACATGGTGCTCGGCGAGATGGCGCCGAAGTCGTGGGCGATCATCGATCCGGAGCGGTCGGCGACCCTGCTCGCGCCGCCCTTCCGGGGGTTCGCCCGGTTCGTCCGTCCCGCGCTGGCGGCGCTGAACGGGCTGACGAACCTGCTGCTGCGGCTGGTCGGCGTCCGGCCGAAGAACGAGGCGGAGCAGTCCCGCACCCCCGAGCAGCTGCGCAGCCTGGCCGTCGAGTCGCGGCGGCTCGGGCTGATCGCGGAGACCGACCTGAACCTGCTGACCGCCGCCCTGGACGCGCCGCGCGCGCCGCTCGCCGGGCTGGTGATCCCCACCGCGCGGATCGTGTCGGTGCCCGCGGCGGCGTCCCCGCAGGACGTCATCGACGCCGCCGTCCGCACCGGGCACACCCGCCTGGTCATCGCGGACCCGGCGGTCACGGCGGGAAGCGGCGGGCCCGCGCGGATGGTGCACGTCCGGGACGCCTATCTGGCCCGTGCGCGCGACCTGGAGACGCCCGCCGGCGAGCTGGCGCACCCGATGCCCCGACTGTCGCTGGCGACCGCGGTGGCCGAGGCGGTCGCGGTCCTGCGCGACGAGCACAGCCACCTGGGCCTGGTCCTGCGCGAGGACGGCCACACCGTCGGCATGGTCAGCCTGGACGACCTGCTCACCACCCTCCTCGCCCCCGCGACCTGAGCCCCCCGGACCACCGCCCGCCCACCACAGCCAATTCGTCAACCCTTGTTGACATGCCCAGCACGTCAACCTACATTGACAGAATGAGCGACGGAGTGAGGCTCGCCCAGGAGGCGAGCAGCCGGGACCCGGCCGTCGGCCTGCGGGCCGTCCGCGCGCTGCGCGACCTGGCCGAACGGCTGGAGGCGCTGCAGGTGGACAACGCCCGGGAGCAGGGCTGGTCCTGGCAGGAGATCGCGGTCTGCCTCGGCGTCAGCCGGCAGGCCGTCCACAAGAAGCACGGCGGGGGACGCCGCATCCTCAGGAAGGACGGCTAGAGAGATGTTCGAACGCTTCAGTGCCGAGGCCCGCGAGGTCGTGAAGGCCGCGCAGGAGGAGGCCCGCAGCCGGGGCGACCGGGGGATCGGGACCGAGCACCTGCTGTTCGCCCTCACCCGCGACGAGGGCCCGGCGGGCGAGGCGCTCCGCGGCTGCGGCGTGTTCCGCGGCGCCGCCGGGGACGCCGTGGACGCGCTGCCCGACCGGGACGGCCTGGACGGCGACGCCCTGCGCGTCCTCGGCATCGACATCGACGCCGTCCGGGACGCCGCCGAGGACGCCTTCGGCCCCGGCGCCCTGGACGCCCCGCGCGGCCCCCGCCGGGGCCGCTCCCCCAAGGGCCACATCCCGTTCAAGCCGGAGGCGAAGAAGACGCTGGAGCTCGGCCTCCGGCAGTCCCTGCGGCTCAAGCACGACTACATCGGGTCGGGGCACCTTCTGCTGGCCCTGCTGCAGGACCAGCGTTTCCCGGCCACCCGCGCCCTCAGCGGGGCGGGCGTGAACCTCGACGCCCTCCGCGACGACGTCACCCGCCGCATCCCGCCCCGGGCCGCCTGACCCGCGTGCGCGCGGGCCAGGCGAGGGAAGCGGTGCTCAGAGGCGGTCGACGGCGGTGACCCGGATGACCGCCTCGCCCGCCTGGTCGGACCCGGCGAGGTCGACCTCGGCGCTGACGCCCCAGTCGTGGTGGCCCTCCGGGTCGTCGAAGACCTGGCGGACGCGCCACAGCTCGTCCTCCGGGACCTCCTCGATCTGGAGCAGCTTCGGGCCGCGCGCGTTCGGGCCCGTCAGCAGCTCGTCGTGCTCCTCGAAGTAGCCGTCCATGGCGTCGGCCCAGGCATCCGCGCCGAAGTCCGGGTCGAGCTCGCCGAGATCCCGGTAGTGCTCCAGCGCGGCCAGCTCCACCCGCCGGAACATCGCGTTGCGGACCAGCACCCGGAACGCGCGCGTGTTGGCGGTGACGCGGGTGACCCGCTCCTCGAAGGCGACCGCGAGGTCGTCGTCGGACGGGTTGGCGAGCTGCTCCCACTCGTCCAGCAGGCTGGAGTCGACCTGGCGGACCAGCTCGCCCAGCCACTCGATCAGGTCGATCAGGTCGTCGTTCTTGATCGACTCGGGGACGGTCTGCTGGAGCGCCTTGTACCCGCCGGACAGGTAGCGCAGCAGCAGGCCCTCGGTGCGCGCCAGGTCGTAGTGGCCGATGTACTCGGTGAAGGTCATCGCCCGCTCGTACATGTCCCGGACGATCGACTTCGGGCTGAGCGGGTGGTCGCCGACCCACGGGTGGCCCGCCCGGTACACCTCGTAGGCGGCCTCCAGCTGCTCCTCGAGGGGCTTGGGGTAGCTGACCTCCTGGAGCAGCTCCATCCGCTCCTCGTACTCGATGCCCTCGTTCTTCATCTCCTGGACGGCCTCGCCGCGCGCCTTGTTCTCCTGCGCGGCGAGCACCTGGCGCGGGTCGTCCAGGGTGGACTCGATCACCGACAGGACGTCCAGCGCGTACGTCGGGGAGCCGGGGTCGAGGATCTCGAACGCGGCCAGCGCGAACGCCGACAGCGGCTGGTTGAGCGCGAAGTCCTCCTGGAGGTCGACGGCGACCCGGGCGTAGCGGCCCTGCTCGTCCGGCTCCTCCAGGGCCTCCACGACGCCCCCGGCCAGCAGCGACCGGTAGATCGCGATGGCGCGGGAGATGTGCCGCCGCTGGGAGGCGCGGTCCTCGTGGTTGTCGGTGAGCAGGCTCTTCATCGCCTGGAACGCGTTGCCCGGACGGCCGATCACCGACAGCAGCATCGCGTGGCTGACCTGGAACCGGGACATCAGCCGCTCCGGCTCGGCCACCTGGAGCTTGGCGAAGGTCTCCTCGTCCCAGCCGACGAACCCCTCCGGCGGCTTCTTCCGCTGCACCTTGCGCCGCTTCTTCGGGTCGTCCCCGGCCTTGGCGAGGGCCTTCTCGTTCTCCACCACGTGCTCGGGGGCCTGGGCGACGACGTACCCGATGGTGTCGTACCCGGCGCGCCCGGCGCGTCCGGCGATCTGGTGGAACTCGCGGGCCCGCAGCCGCCGCACGCGGTGCCCGTCGTACTTGCTGAGCGCGGTGAACACGACCGTCCGGATCGGGACGTTCACCCCGACGCCGAGCGTGTCGGTCCCGCAGATGACCTTGAGCAGCCCGGCCTGCGCCAGGCGCTCGACCAGCCGCCGGTACTTCGGCAGCATCCCGGCGTGGTGCACCCCGATGCCGTGCCGGACGAACCGGGACAGATTGCGCCCGAACCGGGTGGTGAAGCGGAAGTTGCCGATCAGCTCGGCGATCTTCGCCTTCTCCTCCTTGGTGCAGACGTTGATGCTCATCAGCGACTGCGCCCGCTCGACCGCCGCCGCCTGCGTGAAGTGCACCAGGTAGATCGGCGCCTTCTGCTCGCCGAGCAGGTGCTCGATCGTCTCGTGCAGCGGCGTGATCCGGTACTCGTACTTCAGCGGGACGGGCCGCTCGGACGAGGTGACCAGCGCGGTCGTCCGGCCCGTCCGGCGGGAAAGGTCCTTGCGCAGGAAGTCGACGTCGCCGAGCGTCGCCGACATCAGCAGGAACTGCGCCTGCGGCAGTTCCAGGATCGGCACCTGCCAGGCCCAGCCGCGCTCGGGCTCGGCGTAGAAATGGAACTCGTCCATGACGACCACGCCGATGTCGGCGTCCCGGCCGTCCCGCAGCGCGATGTTGGCGAGCACCTCGGCGGTGCAGCAGATGATCGGCGCGTCCGGGTTGACCGAGGCGTCCCCGGTCATCATCCCGACGTTCTCCCGGCCGAACATCTCCACCAGGTCGAAGAACTTCTCCGAGACCAGCGCCTTGATCGGCGCGGTGTAGAACCCCACCTGGTCCCGGCCGAGCCCGGCGAACAGCGCCCCGGCCGCCACCAGCGACTTCCCCGACCCGGTCGGGGTGGCCAGGATCACGTTGTTCCCGGAGACCACCTCGATCAGCGCCTCCTCCTGCGCCGGATACAGCGTGATCCCCCGTCCCGACACCCATCTCTCGAACGCCTCGAAGAGGCTGTCGGCATCGGCGTCGTTTCCGGAAGGCATCTGGTCGAGAAGGTTCACACAACCATCCTGCCCCTCCCCGCGCACTGCCCACGCCAAATCACCACCCCGAAGCCCCCTCTCCCCCGCACAACTCCCGTGTCAGGCCTGGTACTCATTTCCGTTGTCCGCCCCGACACTCTGAGTTAGCGTCACGTCAGCGCCTTCTGACAAAGCAACCGATCGGGAGCCCCCCATGTCGCCTGGCCAGTCGTCCTACCGGGAGTGGGAGAGGGAACGCAAAGCCCAGCAGCGCGAGGAGGAACGGGAGCGAAAGCGCGCGGAGCAGGCACGCAAGACCCAAGAACGCGCTCGCGTCCAGGCCGAGGCCGATGAGCGCGACCGGCGGGCCACCGCCTGGACGGCCGATCTGGAACGGAGGGTCGCCGGACTCCAGACGCTGCTTCGGGACGGCCTGACGCGCGACCCTCGTGTCGATCTGGCGCGCATGCGCCGGAGTCCCCAGGTCCCGCCCCTGGATCTCGGCCCTCTCTCCCACGCGGAGGCTCCCCCGGCCTGGGAGCACTTCGCTCCGCCCCCACCCGGCCCGCTCTCAGTGATCTTCGGCGGGCGCAGCCGCCACGAGGCCGAGGTCCAGGCGGCCGAGCGGCGGCATGCCCACGCCACCGAGCAGTATGAGCAGCGGAAGTCCGAGCGGCAGCGGCAGATCACCCGGGCACGGGAGCGGCACGCCGCGCACGTCGCCGAGGCCGAGCGCGCCGCCGCGGAGGAGAACGCCGAGCTCGACCGCATCGAGGCCGGGCTGGCCGTCCGGGATCGGCACGCGGTCAGCGAGTACCTGGAGATGGTGCTGCGCTCGTCGCCCTATCCAGAGGGGTTTCCGGCCGAGCGCCACGCCGGCTATGTGCCGGAATCCTCGCTGCTCGCGATCGAGTGGTACCTGCCGCCGTTCGAGATCGTCCCTGAGGACAAGTCCTTCCGGCACATCAAGACACGCAGCGCCGTCGAGCCGGTGGCGCGGCCGCTGGCGGAGCGGCGGCGGATCTACCAAGGGCTGATCGCGCAGGTGGCGCTTCGCACGCTGCACGAGGTGTTCGCCGCCACCCCGGCGGAAGCGGTCAGCACAGTGGTCTTCAACGGCCGCGTCCACGCCGTCGATCCGGTGACCGGGCAGCGGATCGAGCCCCACCTCATCACCCTGCGCGCGACACGGGAGCAATTCGAGCCGCTGGTGCTGGGCGAGCCGCGATTCCAGCCGATCGAGTGCATCCGCAGGCACTTCTTCGCGGACGTCTCCCCGCACCCCGACGAACTGACCGCGGTCGAACCCGTCATGCCGTACAGCATGGCCGACCCACGCGCCGTCGATCCGGTGGACGTCATCTCCGACATCGACAAACGCCCCAACCTGCTCGACCTCGCCCCCAAGGAATTCGAGGCGTTCATCCAGAACCTGTTCTCCAAGATGGGCTTTGACACCCAGCTGTTCCAGGCCAGCGGCGACGGCGGGGTCGACTGCGTCGCCTACGACCCGCATCCGATCACCGGTGGAAAGTTCATCATCCAGGCGAAGCTCTACACGAGAACGGTTGAACCGACCCACGTCCGTGACCTCTGGGGGACGGTGCAACACGAGGGCGCGACCAAGGGGATCATGATCACGACATCCGGGTACGGCCCGGACAGCTACAGCTTCGCCAACGGCAAACCCCTCAACCTCATCGACGGGACAGGCCTCCTCGCCCTATGCCACCAGCAGGGCATTCCAGCGCGCATTCTGCCTCGCAAGAAGAAATAGCCCCTGCCCGCAAGCAGGGGCCCTTCGAGTTCGCGGCAGGCCTCAGGCGGTGATCTCCTTGCGGGGGGATTCGGCCCAGAGGGTGTGGAAGGCGCCCTCCTTGTCGGTGCGGTGGTAGGTGTGGGCGCCGAAGAAGTCGCGCTGGGCCTGGATCAGGGCGGCCGGCAGGCGGTCGGCGCGGAGCGAGTCGTAGTAGGCCAGGGCCGCGGCGAAGCCGGGGGCCGGGATGCCCTCGCGGACGGCGATGGAGACCACCTCGCGCCAGGCGTCCTGGGCGTCGGCCAGGGCCTCGGCGAAGTCGGGCGTGGTCAGCAGGGTCGGGGTCGCCGGGTCGGCGGCGTAGGCGGCGCGGATCCGGTCGAGGAACTTCGCGCGGATGATGCAGCCGCCGCGCCAGATGGCGGCGGTCGCGCCGAGGTCGATGTCCCAGTCGTACTCGGCGCTGCCGGCCTGGATCTGGTTGAAGCCCTGCGCGTAGGCGACGATCTTGGACGCGTAGAGGGCCTTCTCGACCTTGTCGGCGAACGCGTCGCGGTCGGCGACCGGGGTCCGGGACGGGCCGGGCAGGGCGCGGGCCGGCTCGCGCAGGTCGGAGTGGCCCGAGGTGGAGCGGGCGAAGACGGCCTCGGCGATGCCGTTGACCGGGGCGCCGAGGTCGAGGGCGGTCTGGACGGTCCAGCGGCCGGTGCCCTTCTGCTCGGCCTGGTCCAGGACGACGTCCACGAACGGACGGCCCGTCTCGGGGTCGGTGTGCGCGAGGATGTCGGCGGTGATCTCGATCAGGTAGGAGTCGAGGCGGCCGGTGTTCCAGGTGCGGAAGATCTCGGCGAGCTCGGCCGGCTCGAAGCCGCCCGCGTTCCGGAGCAGGTCGTAGGCCTCGGCGATGAGCTGCATGTCGGCGTACTCGATGCCGTTGTGCACCATCTTGACGAAATGTCCGGCGCCGTCCGGGCCGATGTGGGTGGTGGCCGGGTCGCCGTTCACCTTGGCGGCGATGGACTCGAACAGCGGGCGCAGCGCCTCCCAGGACTCGGCGGAGCCGCCCGGCATGATGCTCGGGCCGTTCAGCGCGCCCTCCTCGCCGCCGGACACGCCCGCCCCGACGAAGTGCAGGCCGCGCTCGCGGAGCGCGGCCTCCCGGCGGCGGGTGTCGAGGAAGTGCGCGTTGCCGCCGTCCACGATGATGTCGCCCGGCTCCAGGAGCGCGGCGAACTCCTCGATCACCGCGTCGGTGGGCGCGCCCGCCTTCACCATCACGACCACGCGCCGTGGACGCTCGAGCGACGCGACGAACTGCTCCGCCGTCTCCGCCGGCAGGAACGTCCCCTCGTCCCCGAACTCCTCGACGAGCGCCTTCGTCCGCGACTCCGTTCGGTTGTGCACCGCGACCGTGTAACCATGGCGCGCGAGATTCCTGGCCAGGTTGCGGCCCATGACGGCCAGGCCGGTGACACCGATGTTCGCCTTCTGAGTGCTGGTCACTTGGTTTTCCTCACTCATCGTCTGCATCCCCCGACGGGTGTACTACCCGTCTGTTCGGGCAACCCGGCGGCGAGCGTCCTTGTTCCGGGTATGTACTGGACCACGGGGAAGGCGTGATCAAGAAGCCTACGACTTAGGGGAAACATTGCTGGGACTACCGGAGGGGGTCGAGGCGTGCCTGTTCGACCTCGACGGAGTACTGACCGCGACGGCCGCCGTGCACGCCGCGGCATGGAAGCAGATGTTCGACGCGTTCCTGAAGGACTGGGCGCTGCGGCACGGTGAGCCGTTCGTGCCGTTCGACATCCGGACCGACTACGGCCCGTACGTGGACGGCAAGAAGCGCGAGGACGGCACCCGCTCGTTCCTGGAGTCGCGCGGCATCCACCTGCCCGAGGGCTCGCCGGACGACCCGCCGAGCGCCGAGACCGTCCGCGGGCTCGGCAACCGCAAGAACGAGCTGGTGCTCAAGCTCATCGACGAGGACGGCGTCCAGGTGTTCCAGGGGTCGGTGGACTTCGTCCGCGCGGCCCGCGACGCCGGGCTGAAGACCGCGGTCGTGTCGTCCAGCGCCAACACCGTGCAGGTCCTGAAGGTCGCGGGCATCGCCGACCTGTTCGACGCCCGCGTGGACGGCGTCGTCGCGGCCGAGCGCAAGCTGCCGGGCAAGCCCGCTCCGGACACCTTCCTCGCCGGGGCCGAGGCGGTGGGCGTCCCCGCCGGCCGCGCGGTCGTGTTCGAGGACGCGCTGGCCGGTGTCGAGGCAGGTCACCGCGGGAAGTTCGCCTATGTCGTCGGGGTCAACCGGCTGGACGCCGACCACGCCGCCGGCCTGCGCGAGCACGGCGCGGACATCGTCGTGAACGACCTCTCCGACCTTCTCAAGGAGGACCAGTGACCGAGACCGAGGCCCGCGCGTCGGGCGGCCAGCAGCCCCAGTTCCTGGTCGAGCCCTGGTGCGTGCGCGAGCCCGAGCTGCGCCTGGACCGGCTGGCCCAGAGCGAGTCGGTCTTCTCGCTGTCCAACGGCCACCTCGGCCTGCGCGGCAACCTGGACGAGGGCGAGCCGCACGGCCTTCCCGGCACCTACCTGAACTCGTTCTACGAGCGGCGTCCGCTGCCGCAGGCCGAGGCCGCCTACGGCGTGCCCGAGACCGGGCAGACCGTGATCAACGTGACGAACGGGAAGGTCATCCGCCTGCTGGTGGACGACGAGCCGTTCGACGTCCGGTACGGGCGGGTCCACTTCCACGAAAGAGTCCTGGACCTGCGCGCCGGAACGCTGTCCCGGGACGTGGAGTGGACGTCCCCGGCGGGCCGCCGAGTCAAGGTCACCTCGACCCGGATGGTGTCGCTGACGCAGCGCGCCGTCGCCGCGATCTGCTACGAGGTCGAGGCGGTGGACGACCCGGTCCGGATCGTCCTGCAGAGCGAGCTCGTCGCGAACGAGGCGCTGCCCGACCTCGGCAAGGACCCCCGCACCAGCGCGATGCTCGAGCAGCCGCTGGTGTCGGAGGACCACATGTCCAACGGGCACCGGGTCGTCCTGGTGCACCGCACCCGCGAGAGCGGGCTGCGGATGGCGGCCGGGATGTCGCACGAGGTCACCTGCCCGGACGCCGCCGACCACGCGCTGGAGAGCCTGCCCGACATCGGCCGGCTCACCGTCGCGACCCGCCTCAAGCCCGGCGAGAAGCTGCGGATCGTCAAGTACATGGCGTACGGATGGTCCAGCCAGCGGTCCCGCTCGGCGCTGAACGACCAGGTCGTGGGCGCGCTCGCGGCGGCCCGGCAGACCGGCTGGGAGGGGCTGCTGAAGGAGCACCGGGAGTTCCTGGACGACTTCTGGGAGGGCGCGGACGTCGAGGTCGACGGTGACGCGGAGGTCCAGCAGGCCGTCCGGTTCGCGCTGTTCCACATCCTCCAGGCAGGCGCGCGGGCCGAGCGCCGGATGATCCCGGCGAAGGGCCTGACCGGGCCCGGCTACGACGGGCACTCGTTCTGGGACACCGAGACGTTCGTCATGCCCGTCCTCACCTACACCTATCCGGACGCGGTCGCCGACGCGCTCGGCTGGCGTCACATGACACTGCCGCTCGCAAAGGAACGCGCGGGCCAGCTCGGCCTGTCCGGCGTGGCGTTCCCCTGGCGGACGATCCGGGGCCAGGAATGCTCCGGCTACTGGCCCGCCGGAACCGCCGCGTTCCACATCAACGCGGACATCGCCGACGCGGTCGTCCGCTATCTCGACGCCACGCGCGACGAGCAGTTCGAACGCGAGGTCGGCCTGGAGATCCTGGTGGAGACCGCGCGGCTGTGGCGCGGCCTCGGCCACCACGACGTCGAGGGCGTGTTCCGCATCGACGGCGTCACCGGCCCGGACGAGTACACGGCCATCGTGGACAACAACGTCTACACCAACCTCATGGCCCGCCGGAACCTGGTCGAGGCGGCCGACACCGCCATGCGCCACCCGGACGTCTCCGACCGGCTCGGCGTCACCACCGAGGAGGCCGCGTCCTGGCGGGACGCGGCCGACCGCATGCGCATCCCCTACGACGAGCGGCTCGGCGTCCACCCCCAGTGCGACGGGTTCACCAACCACGCGCGCTGGGACTTCGCCTCCACCAAGCCCGACCAGTACCCGCTGCTGCTGAACGTCCCGTACTTCGACCTGTACCGGAAGCAGGTCGTCAAGCAGGCCGACGTCGTGCTGGCGCTGCATTTGTGCGGGGAGATGTTCACACCCGAGCAGAAGGCGCGCGACTTCACCTACTACGAGGCGCTGACCGTCCGGGACTCCTCGCTGTCGTCGCAGACGCAGGCCGTCGTCGCGGCCGAGTGCGGGCACCTGGAGCTCGCGCACGACTACCTCGGCGAGACCGCCCTGATGGACCTGCACGACCTGAACCGCAACACCCGCGACGGCCTGCACATCGCGTCCCTCGCGGGCGCGTGGACCGCGCTGGTCGCCGGCTTCGGCGGCATGCGCGCGAGCCGCGGCAGCCTCCGGTTCGCGCCGCGCCTCCCCGGCGGCATCAGCCGCCTGGCGTTCCGCATGCGCTACCGCGACAACCTGATCAAGGTCACCGTCACCGGCGAGACCGCCACCTACGAGCTCCTGGACGGCCCCGGCCTCGTCCTCGGCCACCACGGCGTGGACTTCCACCTCGAGAAGGAGCCGGTCGAGCGCGAGATCGCCCAGGAACCCGCCCCCACCCCGCCCGTCCAGCCCGCCGGCCGCGAGCCCATCCCCCGCCGCATGGACCCCCACGACCGCAGCCGCCGCCGGGTCCGCTGACCCGCAGCGCCGCGATCACCTGCGCCGCGTCCGGACCGAGCCGTCCGGACGCGGCGCCCGTGTTTCAGCGGGTCGTCGGTGTTTCAGCAGGCCTCGGTGGGTCAGCCGGCCTCGGCGCAGGGGTTGCCGGGGGTGGCGCAGGGGTTGACGGCCGCGGCGGCGGCCTGGCCGCCCGGCTTGGCCCGGTCGCGGTGGCGTTCGACGAGGAGGCGGCGGGGGCCGGGGCCCTCGTCGCCGAGGCGGTCGTAGGGGTTGGCGAGGGCGCAGGTCTTGATGGACAGGCAGCCGCAGCCGATGCAGTCGGTGAGGTCGTCGCGCAGTTTCTCCAGTTGCGCGATGCGGTCGTCCAGTTCCGAGCGCCAGGTCTCGGAGAGGCGGGCCCAGTCCTCGGCCGTGGGGGTGCGCTCCTCGGGGAGGGTCGAGAGGGCCTCGCGGATCCGGTCCAGGGGGATGCCGACGCGCTGGGCGACCTTGACGAACGCCACGCGGCGCAGCGTGTCCCGGGTGAAGCGACGCTGGTTCCCGGCCGTCCGGCGGCTGCTGATCAGCCCCTTGGACTCGTAGAAGTGCAGGGCGGACACCGCGACCCCGCTGCGCTCGGCGAGCTGCCCGACGGTCAGCTCATGGACCCTGAACTCCAACCTCGACATACCCGCGAGGGTACTTGGCCGCGCCACCCGGCCGCCTCGGCCGGACGCCTTGGCAGGACGCCTCACTTGGCCGCGAGGGCGGCCAGGTGGGCCTCGATCCGCTCCAGCCGGGCCCGCAGGTCGTCCATGTCGGCCTTGTCGGCGGACTGCTCGGTCTCCCGCAGCCGGACGACCAGGGCCCCCTGGGGCTCCAGCGTGACGACCCTGGTGTCGTGGACGCCGTCGCCGCCCTGCTCCAGGATGCCCTGCACGATCTCCGGCTTGCCGAGGCCGAGCCGGAACAGCGTGCGCTCACGCCACTCCCCGTTCCACACCAGGATGCTCGAACTCCCGTGGACGAGCCGGTGCAGCCACGGCACCGCCAGGGCGAGCCGGACGAACACCGCGTTCGCCCCGACCAGCAGGATCGCGCCGAGCGCGCCGCCCCACAGCGAGTTGTCGGGCCCGATGATGGCGTTCTGGACGACGTTCGACAGAAGCAGCATCACCACGAAGTCGAAGCCGTTGAGCTGGGCGAGCTCGCGTTTCCCGGCGAGCCGCAGCAGCGCCACGATGAGCAGGTAGACCGCGAAGGTTCGGATCACCTTGTCGGCCACGGGGATCTCGATGTGCATCAAGTCGTGCCACATGCGCCCGACCCTAATCACGCCAAAGGGGCCGCGTCCGGCAGGACGCGGCCCCTTCGGTCACGAGATCACGCGGGGGGTCACCCGCGATCCACGCGGAATCACTCGCCGAGGCGGTTCACCAGCGCCTCGTACTCGGCCCACAGCTCCTTGGGCAGGTGGTCGCCGAAGGTCTCGAAGTGCGCCGGGACCAGGGCGGCCTCCTGCTTCCAGACCGCGGTGTCCACGGTCAGCAGGGTGGTGAGGTCCTCGTCGGACAGGTCGAGACCGGAAAGGTCGAGGGCGTCGCGGGTCGGCAGGTGGCCGATCGGGGACTTGGCGGCGTCGGCCTTGCCGTTGAGCCGGTCCACGATCCACTTCAGGACGCGGCTGTTCTCGCCGAAGCCCGGCCAGATGAACTTGCCGGCGGCGTCCTTGCGGAACCAGTTGACGTAGTAGATGCGGGGCAGCTTCTCCACGTCGGTGGAACGGCCGATCTTCAGCCAGTGGGCGAAGTAGTCGCCCATGTTGTAGCCGCAGAACGGCAGCATCGCGAACGGGTCGCGGCGCAGCTCTCCGACGGTGCCCTCGGCGGCGGCGGTCTTCTCGGACGCGATGTTCGCGCCGAGGAAGACGCCCTGCTGCCAGTCGAACGACTCGGTCACCAGCGGCACGGCGGTCGCGCGGCGGCCGCCGAACAGGATCGCCGAGATCGGCACGCCGTTCGGGTCCTCCCACTCCGGCGCGATGATCGGGCACTGCCCGGCCGGGGTGGTGAAGCGGGCGTTGGGGTGCGCGGCCGTGACGCCCGACTCGGGCGTCCAGTCGTTGCCCTTCCAGTCGGTGAGGTGCGCGGGCGGCTCGTCGGTCAGGCCCTCCCACCACACGTCGCCGTCGTCGGTCAGCGCCACGTTGGTGAAGATGGAGTTGCCGTGGAAGGTCTTCACCGCGTTGGCGTTGGTGGCCTCGCCCGTGCCCGGCGCGACGCCGAAGAACCCGGCCTCGGGGTTGATCGCGTAGAGGCGGCCGTCCTCGCCGAACCGCATCCAGGCGATGTCGTCGCCGATGGTCTCGACCTTCCAGCCCGGGATGGTCGGCTCGAGCATGGCGAGGTTGGTCTTGCCGCAGGCCGACGGGAACGCGGCCGCGACGTAGCGGGTCTCGCCCTCCGGCGGGGTGAGCTTGAGGATGAGCATGTGCTCGGCGAGCCAGCCCTCGTCGCGGGCCATCGTCGAGGCGATGCGCAGCGCGTAGCACTTCTTGCCGAGCAGCGCGTTGCCGCCGTAGCCCGAGCCGTAGGACCAGATCTCACGGGTCTCGGGGAAGTGCGAGATGTACTTGGTGGAGCTGCAGGGCCACGGGACGTCCGCCTGGCCCGGCTCCAGCGGCGCGCCCACCGAGTGGACGGCCTTGACGAACGAGCCGCGCTCCTCGATCAGGCGCAGCGCGCCCTCGCCCATCCGCGTCATGATCCGCATGGATACGGCGACGTACGGCGAGTCGGTGATCTCGACGCCGAGCTGGGAGATGTTGCCGCCCAGCGGGCCCATGCAGAAGGGCACCACGTACATGGTGCGGCCCTTCATCGCGCCCTTGAACAGGTCGGCGAAGGTCGCCCGCATCTCCGCCGGGGCGACCCAGTTGTTGGTCGGGCCGGCGTCCTCCTCCTTCTCGGAGCAGATGAAGGTGCGGTCCTCGACGCGGGCGACGTCCGACGGGTCGGACGCGGCGTAGAAGCTGTTGGGGCGTTTCGCCGGATTGAGCCGCTTGAAGGTGCCCTGCTCCACGAGGAGTGAGGTCAGGCGCTCCCATTCCGCGCCCGAGCCGTCGCACCATTCGACGCGCTCGGGCTGGGTCAGCTCGGCGATCCCGCGCACCCAGTCCACGAGCTCGCGGTGACTGGTCGGGGCCTTGTCGAGGCCGGGGATCTCCTGGTTGGACACGGGCAACTCCTTCAGCTGTTCGCAGGATGTTTGCATCATGAGCAAATCCCGCGGCTTTTTCCATTTGGTCTGGACCAATCCAGAGGAGTTTTGGGGCATGCTGAGCCCATTTGTGATTGATGTCACCGGGAATCGGCCCTGTCCCGAGGGCTCGCTCGACCGCTGACGCACCCGCTCAAGCGGGGTATACCCGCACTTCCGTGGCCTTAACGGAGGCCCAGACCGGGCTGCCCTCGGTGAGACCCAGATCGGCCACGGCGGCGGCCGTCACGTCCGCCGACACCTGTGGACCGTTCTGTCCGAATTCGTCCGATCTGGACCCCGGCCCGTCCGGGCCCGCGGCGTCCAGGCGGATCCGGAAACGGTCTCCACGGCTCTCAACTGCGGCGACACGGGCCTTCCAGAGGTTCCGGGGGCTCCCGTCGGGGCGGGACCGGTACAGCGCGACGGCGGATGGCTCGAAAGCGAGAAATACATCACCCTCGGGTGAGGTGACGGCGTCGATCTTCAGGCTCCCGTCCGCGAGGGCGACGGATCCCCCGTCCGCGCGGCCCCGGAAGAGGTTCAGCCCGACGAGCCGCGCCACGTAGGGGGTGCGGGGGTGCCGGGCGACCTCGGCGGGGGCGCCCTCCTGGACGAGCCGTCCGTCCTCGATCACGACGAGGCGGTCGGCGAGGGTCAGCGCGTCCAGCGGATCATGGGTCACCATCACGGCCGCGCCCGCGAACCCGGCGAGGTGGCGGCGCAGCGCCGCCCGCACCTCGAGCCGCGTGTGGGCGTCGAGGGCGGAGAGCGGCTCGTCCAGCAGCAGAAGCCCAGGCCGGACGGCCAGTGCCCGCGCCAGCGCGACCCGCTGCGCCTGTCCTCCGGAGAGGGCGCGCGGACGGGCCGAAACCTGCTCCGCGAGCCCGACGTGCTCTAGCCACTCGGCGGCCCTGCGGCGTGCCTCGCGCTTGCCCGTCCCCTGCGCGCGCGGCCCGAAGGCCACGTTCTCCAGGGCGGACATGTGCGGGAAGAGCAGGTACTCCTGGAAGACCATGCCGACACCGCGCTTGTCCGGCGGCAGGCTGGTGAGGTCGCGCCCGTCCACGCGGACGTGGCCGTCCGCGAGCGGGGTGAGCCCGGCGAGGGCCCGCAGGGCGGTGCTCTTGCCCGCGCCGTTCGGGCCGAGCAGCGCCACGACCTCGCCCGGCGCGGCCCGCAGGACGAGATCGAGATCGAACCGGGAACGGCGGACGACGAGCCGGGCGTCCAGCCCTTGGCCGTCGGGCCCTGGGCCGTCCGTCAGGCGGCGGTCGGTGGAGGCGGTCATGCGGCGCCCGTCCAGCGGTCGCGGAGGCCGACGAGGACGGCCACCGACACCACCAGGAGCACCAGGCTGAGCACGATCGCGGCCTGCGGATCGGTCTCCAGGGCGAGGTAGACGGCCAGCGGCATGGTCTGGGTGCGTCCGGGGAAGTTGCCCGCGAACGTGATCGTCGCGCCGAACTCGCCGAGCGCGCGGGACCAGCACAGCACCGCGCCCGCCAGGACGCCGGGCGCGGCCATCGGCAGCGTGACGCGGCGGAAGACCGTCCAGCGCCCGGCGCCGAGCGTGGCCGCGGCCTCCTCGAAGCGGGCGTCGGCGGCGCGCAGGGCGCCCTCCACGCTGATCACCAGGAACGGCATCGCCACGAACGTCTCGGCGAGCACCACCCCGGACGTGGTGAACGGCAGGGTGATCCCGAACCCGCGGTCGAGCCACTCCCCCACCAACCCGCGCCGGCCGAGCACCAGCAGCAGCGCGACGCCGCCGACGACCGGCGGCAGCACCAGCGGGACGGTCACCAGCGCCCGCACCAGCCGGACGCCGGGGAACGGCACCCGCGCCAGCAGCCACGCCAGCGGCACCCCGAACAGCAGGCACAGTCCGGTCGCGATCGTGGCACTGACCAGCGACAACCGCAGCGCCTCCAGCACCTGCGGCTGGGCGAGCCGGGTCCCGAGCGTCCCCCAGGGCGCCCGGGCGAGCAGCCCGACCAGCGGCAGCACCAGGAACACCAGGCCGACCAGCGCGGGCAGCATCAGCACGAGCGGCGGACGTCCCGCCGTCCGGTCCACCGCGTCCCTCTGCCGCGTCCGCCGCCCGCGCAGAACGGTCACGGCGACTCGAACCCCGCCTCGCTCAGCGCCGCCTTCCCCTGCGGCGACAGGACGAACTGGACGAACTCCCTGGCCGTCGCGGACTGCGGGGCCTTCGCCAGCGCCGCGATCGGATAGGAGTTGACCGCCTCGGCCGCCTCGGGGAACTCGATCCCCTCGACCTGCCCGGCGGCGGACTTGGCGTCCGTGCGGTAGACGAGCCCGGCGTCCGCCTCACCGAGCCGGACCTTGGTCAGGACGGCCTTGACGTCCTGCTCCTGCGAGACCGGCTTGACCGTGAGGTTCGCGGCGGCGAGCGCCTGCTTCGCGGCGGCCCCGCACGGCACCTGCTCGGCGCACAGCACGACCTTCAGCTTCGGCGCGGCCAGGTCGGCGAGCGCGCGGACCTTGCCCGGATCGCCCTTGGGAACGGCGATGACCAGGCGGTTCCTGGCGAACACGGTCGGCTGCCCGGCCGCGTCGCCCGCGTCCGAGACGGTCTTCATCGTCGTGCCGCTGGCGGCCGCGAACACGTCGGCGGGCGCGCCCTGCGTGATCTGCTGGGCGAGCGTCGAGCTGCCGCCGAAGTTGAACCGGACCCTCAGCCCGGGATGCGTCCCCTCGAAGTCCTTCCCGAGCCGCGTGAACGTCTCGGTGAGTGAGGCGGCGGCGAACACGGTCAGCGTCCGGCCGGGCGACCCGCCGGACGAGCCGTCCTTGGTGTCGCCGCAGGCCGCGGCGAGGGCCACCAGGGGCAACGCCGCCAGCGCGGCCACGGATACGCGTCTCAGCACAGGGACTCCCAGGGGGTTTCGGCGAGGGGTTCGCGGAGGGGTTCTCGGGCCGGGGGCAACCCCCGTCGGGCCGGGGTCAGCCCCCGTCGGGCCGCTCGACGACCACGGTGGTGGACTTCACGACGGCCTCGGCGACCACGCCCACCTCCAGGCCCAGTTCCTCGGCGGCCTCGCGGCTCATCAGCGACACGATCCGGAACGGCCCGGCCTGGATCTCGACCTTGGCCATCACCGTGTCGAGCACCACGTCGGTGACGATGCCGCGCATCCGGTTCCGCGCGGAGGAGAAGCTCTCCCCCGGTTCCCGGGCCTGCCCGCGGACGAAGGCGGCCAGCTCGGCCCCGGGAACGATGCGGTGCCCGTGCTCGTCCCGGACGGCGGGCAGCCGCCCTCCGTCCACCCACCGGCGCACGGTGTCGGCGCTGACCCCGAGCAGGGACGCGGCCTCGCTGATCCGGAAGTTCGTCACGCGGAACACCCTAAACCCTCGCATCTGCGACCCACATCCGGAGTATCACCAAGAAGGTGCGAGGTGAACAAGGGGCAGGCTCTCGCGTCTGCGATGCCGACACGAACCCCTCGGGCATCGAAGCGACCGCTTGTTCCGTCCGCCGGCCGGGTGGGACGATCAGAATCGCGTTCGGAAACGGCGCAGGGAGCGAGGGAGTGGACGTGACGCGTGCGGAACCCACCACGCTGGTGATCGACAGGCGCGGGACGGCGAGCCTGCGGTCGCGGGCCGTCGCGGCGGGCGTGCGCGGCCTGGTGCGTCCCCGGCTGGCGAAGGCCGCCGGGCGTCCGCTCGCCGGGAAGGCCCTGCGTCGGGCCGCCGCGCTCGACAGGCTCGCCGGACGGGCCCGTCCGCCGCGCGGGACGCGGGTCGAGCCGGTCCGGTTCGACGGCTTCCGCGCCGAGTGGACGCACGGTCCCGGCATCGGACGCGACCGCGGCAAGGCGATCCTCTACCTGCACGGCGGCGGGTGGATCTGCTGCGGCCTGAACACGCACCGCCGGATGGTGTCCCGGTTCAGCGCGGCCGCCGGGGTCCCGGCGCTGTCGGTCGACTACCGCATGATCCCGGCCGTCCGGTTCGAGGAGGAGGTCGAGGACTGCCTGACCGCCTACCGGAGCCTGCTCGAGGACCGCGACGCCTCGGACATCGTGATCATGGGCGACTCGGCGGGCGGACACCTGACCTTCGCGACGGCCCTGCGCGCCCGCGACGAGGGACTCCCCCTGCCCGCCGCGCTGGTCGCCCTCTCCCCGATGCTCGACATGGACCTCGGCGCCAAGCTCGCCCACGCGAACACGCGGCTCGATCCGTCCGCGCCGGGCCCGCTGCTGGAGCGCCTGGTGGCGGACTTCCTCCCCCACCTCGACCTCACCGACCCGGCGGTCTCGCCGATCCGCGCCGACCTGACCGGGCTGCCGCCCGTCCTGCTGACGGCGGGCTCGACCGAGCTCCTGTACACCGACTCCGAGACCATGGCCCGACGGCTCGTCCGGGCGGGCGTCCCGACGACCCTCCAGGTCTGGCACCGGCAGATCCACGTGTTCCAGATGTTCGGCCCGCTGCTGCCGGAGTCCCGCGCGGCGATCGCCGACATGGGCGCGTTCGTCCGCCGCGCGCTCGCCGGCCCCCGGGACGGGGTTGACCTCAAGACACGTTGAGGTTCTAGCGTCGGAAGCATGACGACCACATCGAGCACATCCGCCACGTCGCCGTTCACCGAGGTCGAGCGCGCCTACCTCGCGACGCAGCGCCTCGGCCGGTTCTCGACCGTCGCCCCCGACGGGACGCCGAACACGCGTCCCGTCGGGTTCCGGCTGAACAAGGACGGCACGATCGACATCGGCGGCCCGAACAACGCCGCCAGCCGCAAGTACCGGAACGCCAAGGACCACCCGGAGGTGTCGTTCCTCGTGGACGACATGACCTCCCCGGACGACCCCGACGCCGTCCGCCCCGGCTGGGGCCGCGGCGTCGAGATCCGCGGCCGCGCGGAGCTGGTCAAGGGCGAGATGCACATCGGGAAGGGCTTCTTCAGCGACGACCTGATCCGCGTCCACCCGACCCGGATCATCTCCTGGCACATCGACCCGGACAACCCGGACGGAAGCGCCCGGACGGTCGCCTAGACGCGCTCCTCGTGCCGCTCCGCCTCGGCCGCGACGGAGGCGTCCGCCGCGCGAGGACCGCGCAGGGTGAGCGCGACCGCCGCTCCGACCAGCGTGAGCGCGGCGGCGAGCCACCCGGCCATGCGCAGGCCGCCGACCGTGGCGGCGCCGCCCGGCCCGTCGTTGATGACGGCGACCAGCGCCGCCAGGCCCACCGCGCTGCCGATCTGCTGCGTGGTGGACGCCATCGCGGACGCGATGCCCTGCCGCTCCGGCGCGACACCCGTCGACGCCGCGACGAACATGGCGGTCCAGGCGACGCCCTGGCCGAGGCTGATCAGCACGATGCCGGGCAGCAGCGCCGCGTATGTGCCGTGCGGCGAGACGGCCAGCCCGAACGCGACCATGCCCGCCGAGCCGAGGACAAGGCCGGTCAGCAGGGTCGTCCGGGTACCGGCGCGGACGAGCAGCCACGCGCTCAGCCGGGTCCCCACGAGCCCGACGAGCCCGCCGGGCAGGAAGGCCAGCCCGGTCGCCATCGCGCCGAAACCGCGAAGGTCCTGCAGGTAGACGGTCAGGATGTAGTACTGCGCGCCGAACGCGCCCATGAAGACGAACGTGATCACCATGGCGGCGGTGAGGCTGCGGTTGGTCAGCAGCCGCAGCGGCATCAGCGGCTCGTCCGCCCGGGCCTCGATCACGACGAACAGCCCGATCAGCGCCGCGGCCACCACCAGCGAACCGACGGTCCCGGCCGAGGCCCAGCCCGCCTCCGGCCCCTGGACCAGCGCGAACACCAGAAGCGTCGACCCGAGCGTCGAGGTCAGCGCGCCCGGCAGGTCGAACCCGCCGCGTCCGACCGTCCGCCGGTCTACCGGAATCAGGACGAACGCCGCGACCGCCGCACCCAGCGCCAGCGGGACGTTGACGAAGAACACCGACTCCCACCCCAGACCGCTCGTCAGGACGCCGCCGAGCAGCGAACCGAGCGCCAGGCCGACGCCTCCCGCGCCGCCCCAGATCGCCAGGGCCCTCCCCCGCGCGGGCCCTTCCTCGAACGTGGTGGTGATCAGCGAGAGCGTGGCGGGCAGCAGCAGCGCCCCGCCCAGCCCCTGGACCGCCCGCGCCGCGACCAGCAGGCCCGGCGTGGACGCCAGGCCGCCCACCAGCGACGCGATCCCGTAGAGGGCCAGCGCGAGGGCGAACATCCGGCGCCGTCCGAGCCGGTCGGCGGCCCGTCCGCCCAGCAGCAGGAACCCGCCGAACGCGACGGCGTAGGCGCTGACGACCCACTGCTGCGACTGCGCCGAGAAGCCCAGCTCGCGGCCGATCCCGGGCAGGGCCACGTAAACGATGTTGAAGTCGATCGCGCTGATGAACTGGGCGAACGCCAGCAGCGCCAGGATCGGTCCGGTCCGTGATCGGGACATGGGGGTTCCCTCCAAAGATAGAGTGATTGACCACTCACACTTGAGCCCAAAAAGAAGGCCGCCGAAGCGGCCCTGGTCGCAGGAAATGATCAGCCGAGCAGCGTCCGCGCCCAGGGCGCGTCCACCTCACCCGCGTCGATGCCGGCCAGCACGTTCGACAGCAGCCCGTCGCCGAAGAACCGCCGGATCTCCTCGTCGGACGCCCCGGAGGCCGCCCGCACGTACTCCACCTGCTTGGCGTAGCAGACGCGCACCGCCTCCCGGATCGCCGGCTCGGCGCTCGCGCACGCGGCGTGCAGCAGCACCAGCAGCAGGTCGCGATCGTCGATGAGCCGCGCGTAGGCCCCCGCCATCGCGGCGAGCACCACGGCGGGCTCCGTGCCGCCCGCCCGGGCGGCCCCTTCGGCGTGACACTCGCGGATCCGGTCCGAGCAGTGGTCCACCACCGCCACGAACAGCGCCTCCTTGTCCGGGAAGAGCCGGTACAGGTAGGACTGCGAGATCCCGGCCGCCTTCGCGACCTCGGTCGTCGTCGTCCCGTAGTACCCCCGCGCCGCGAACGCCTTGATCGCCGTCCGCAGCACGGTCCCGCGCCGCTCCTCGGCGGTCGACAGCCGCCGCGCCCCCGTCATCGACATGTGAGTAATAAACCACTCACACTTCCCCGGGTCAACCCGGGCCCGAGGGCGGAGCCCCTGGCCGGACGCACGGACGTCGTCCAGGCCAGGTGCCGTCCCCACTCCGAGCCCGCCGTCAGCTGGTGTAGCCCTTGCCGATGGCCCTGCCGGGGACCGGCTTGGCGATGAGGGCGACCGGGATGAACATGCTGAAGTGGCCGATCGCCATGGTGAGCGTCCAGAGCGCCTCGTCGCCGTAGAGCGCGTGCGCCCTGGCGAACAGCTCGTCGGGGACGCGCTCCCCGGACGGGTTCGGGGTGAGGACGGCCTCCACGAGCTCCAGCGCGATCCGCTCGGCGTCGGTGAAGTAGGGGGCGTCCTTCCAGGTCGCGACGGCGGTGATGCGCTTCTCGCTCTCCCCGGCCTTGCGGAGCCCGGCGGTCAGCGAGATCGCGTGGTAGGTGCTGCCGACGACCTGCGCGGCGCGGAGCAGCATCACGTTGATGGTGCTCTGCGGAACCGGTCCGTTCCAGACCTCCTTGCGCGCGACTCCGGAGAGTTTCGCCAGTTCGGGGAAGAAGTGGAGAAGGTTCGGCAGGCGCGACTGGACGCCGTCCTCCTCGGTCGTCCTGCCGGTCGCCGTCTCGTTCGCCGTCTCGGTCGCCGTCTCGTTCGTCGTCGTGGACATGGTGTGGTCTTCCTTCCCGAGCACCGGATGCTGTCTCACCCGTCCGACAAACCAGGCCGTCGAAGTGTGAGCCGCCGCGCCGACCTCACGTTCGGGGACGTCGTCTTGTCGAACCGGTGAGGACGGACGCGACCGAGGGAGCAGACACCATGACCACCCCATCCGGACCGGACGGCGGCCGGCCCGAGCCGGACCTGAGCGCGATCATGAGCGAGCGGCGCCAGTTGATCAACCTCGCCTACCGGCTCCTCGGGTCCCTCGCCGAGGCCGAGGACGCCGTCCAGGAGACCTACGCCCGCTGGTACGCCCTCTCCCCGGAGCGGCGGCGGGAGATCGAGTCCCCCGGCGCCTGGCTGACCACCGTCGCCGGACGCGTCTGCCTCAACGTGCTCAACTCGGCACGGGCCCGGCGGGAGGACTACGTCGGCGACTGGATCCCCGAGCCCCTGCCGGGCCCCGCGGAGTGGCCGGGCGGCCGGACGGACGGCGCCACCGCCGACCCGGCCGACCGCGTCACCCTCGACGAGTCGGTCACCATGGCGTTCCTGGTCGTGCTCGAGTCGATGACCCCGGCCGAACGCGTCGCCCTCGTCCTGCACGACGTCTTCAGCTACCCCTTCACCGAGGTCGCCGGCATCGTCGGACGCACACCGGTGGCCTGCCGCCAGCTGGCGACATCGGCCCGCCGCCGCCTCCGCGCCTCGCGGGCGCCCGCGCCGCCGACCGCCCGGCAGGCCGTCATCGTCCGGGACTTCAAACGGGCGTGGGAGGCCAAGGACATCGACGCCCTCGTCGGCCTCCTCGACCCGCGCGTCACGGCGACCGCCGACAGCGGCGGCCTCGTCCCGACCGTGCGCCGCCCGTTCGAGGGCGCCGAGCAGACCGCGCAGGGTCTCGTCGACCTCATCGGCAAGGTGGCCGGCCTGACGTTCCTGGAGCGCACCGTCAACGGCCGTCCCGGCCTCGTCGCCCAGCGGGACGGCGTCGTCGTGACCGTCTACGCCTTCGATATCGCGGGCGACCGGATCACCAGCATCTGGGCCGTGCGCAACCCCGAGAAGCTCCGCCTCTGGACGGAGGAGGGCCACGGTGGCACTGCGGCGACGGCGCATGAAGGACGAGATGGAGGGTAAAGGCGATTTAAAACTTGACAGTCCGACCTGGTCGGGAGGCCGTGATGATGACCGGGACCATGCGGGTGCCGAGAAGCCGGGGGGCGTTCAGCGGGGTTCTGCTCGTGCTGCTCGGACTGTGGGGCGCGCTGCTGCCGTTCATCGGGCCGTACGCGCACTTCGGCTTCCACCCGGACGAGACCTGGATCTACGGCACGGACCGGCTGGAGCTGTGCGTCGCGCCGGGCGCGGCGACCGCGCTCGGCGGGCTCGTCGCGCTCGCCGGGACGCACCGGGTGATCGCCTCGGCCGGCGGCTGGCTCGCGGCGCTCGGCGGGGCCTGGTTCGCCGTCGGGACGCAGGTCGCCGTCCTGTGGGACGTGGACGGCATCGGCGATCCGCTCGGCACGACCAAGGGCCGGCACCTGGCCGAGCAGCTCAGCGGATTCACCGCGCTCGGGGTCGTGATCGTCTTCCTCGCGGCGGTGGCGCTCGGCCGGTTCGCGGTCGTCGGCGTCCGTGACACGCCCGCCGAGCAGCCCGACGGGGCGTCCACCTTCAAGGACGAGACGGCGGTCACCCAGCCGCTCAGGCCGTCGACCTACGGCCGCTACGCCCGCCAACCCCAGCCGGACGACCGCCGCGTGGCCCCCGACGAGTCCGGGTTCTAGGCCAGCGCGGGAGCACCAGCTCAGCGGTCGCGGGAGCGCATGTTGCGGACGGACTTGGTGGTCTCGAAGCTGCGCTTCTCGTCGTCGTTCGCGACGTCGTCGCGGTCGGTGAACATGCCGGCGAACAGGACGAGCAGGCCGACCGCGCCGATCCAGGGCTGCCGCCAGTAGAAGCCGGCCGCCACGAACCCGGCGGCCACGAGCACCAGCAGCAGAAGCCTCACGTCACGTCACACTCCTCGCCCGACGACCGCGGCACGCCCCACCGGACCCCACGTCCGCGAGTAATGGAGAACTTACTCCAGGGCGTCACAGGCATCCTGACACGCCGAAGCCCGCCCGGGGAAGCCCCGGGCGGGCCACGTCACGCTCGTCCGCGCCGCCGTTCGCGCGCGGTCGGCGGCTCTCCGCTACTTGCGCTTGCCGCGCTTCTCGCGGATCTTCATCGTCACCGCGATCGGGGTGCCCTCGAAGCCGAACTCCTCGCGCAGCCGCCGCTCGATGTACCGGCGGTAGCCCTCCTCGAGGAACCCGGAGGTGAACAGGACGAACCGGGGCTGCCGGACGCCCGCCTGCGTCGCGAACAGCACGCGCGGCTGCTTCCCGCCCCGGAGGGGGTGCGGGTGCGACGACACCAGGTCGGCGAAGAACGTGTTCAGCTTGGCCGTCGGGACGCGCGAGTCCCAGCCCGCCAGGGCCGTCTCGATCGCCGGGACGAGCTTCTCCATGTGCCGTCCGGTGCGGGCCGAGACGTTCACGCGCGGCGCCCACCGGGCGTTGTGCAGCTGCCGGTCGATCTCGCGCTCCAGATAGTGGCGGCGCTCCTCGTCCAGCAGGTCCCACTTGTTGTAGGCGATGACCAGCGCCCGGCCGGACTCGATCACCATGGAGATGATCCGCAGGTCCTGCTCGGCCAGCGGCTCGGTCGCGTCGATCATCACGACCGCGACCTCGGCCCGCTCCAGCGCCGACTGGGTGCGCAGGGTGGCGTAGAAGTCGGCGCCCTGGTTCTCCCGGTGGCGGCGGCGGATCCCGGCGGTGTCGATGAACCGCCAGGTCTTGCCGCCGAGCTCGATCTCCTCGTCGATCGGGTCGCGGGTGGTGCCCGCGACCGAGTCGACGACGACCCGCTTCTCCCCGGCCAGCTGGTTCAGCAGGCTGGACTTGCCGACGTTCGGACGGCCCAGCAGCGCCACCCGGCGCGGCCCGCCCGCCTCCATGCCGAACTTCTCCTTGGGGGCCTGCTCGGGCAGTGCCTCAAGGACGGCGTCCAGCAGGTCGCCGGAGCCGCGCCCGTGCACGGCGCTGACCGGGTGCGGCTCGCCGATGCCGAGGCTCCACAGCAGCGCCGCGTCCGACTCGGTGCCGACGTTGTCGACCTTGTTGGCGACCAGCACCACCGGCTTGCCGGACCGGCGCAGGATCTCCACCACGGCCTCGTCCACGTCGGTCGCGCCGACGGTGGCGTCCACGACGAACATCACCACGTCGGCGAGGTCCACCGCCATCCGGGCCTGCTCGGCGATCGCCGCGGCCAGGCCGGCCGCGTCCGGGAGCCAGCCGCCGGTGTCCACGACGGTGAACCGGCGGCCGGACCAGGTCGCGTCGTAGGCGACCCGGTCGCGGGTCACGCCCGGCACGTCCTCCACGACCGCCTCGCGGCGGCCGATGATCCGGTTGACCAGGGTGGACTTGCCGACGTTCGGACGGCCCACCACGGCCACCACCGGCGCGGGCCCCTCGCCCTCCTCGGAGAAGCCCTCGTCCCGGGCCTCCTCCTCGAACTCGGCGACGTCGAAGTCGGAGGCGTCGAAGTCGTATTCGCTTTCAGTCACGTTCATGTCCCCGCTCGCCGGACGGGTACGCCTCCCGGCGTCCCCCGGCTAGCTCGTGCGCTCGTTGCCGAGCCCGCTCAGTACTGCTCTTTGGCGAGGCGGACGACCGCCTCGATGACCTCGTCGAGGCTCAGCTCGGTCGAGTCGATCTCGTGCGCGTCCGCCGCCTTGGCCAGCGGGGACGCCTTACGCGTTGAGTCCAGCCGGTCACGCCGGGCCTGCTCGGCCTGCGTGACCTCCACCGAGGCGCCCGGGTCGGCCGCCAGGTCCTTCGCGCGCCGGGCGGCCCGGGCCGCCTCGCTGGCGGTCAGGTAGACCTTGACCGGCGCGTCCGGCGCGACGACCGTGCCGATGTCGCGGCCCTCCACGACGATGCCCCCGGCACCGATGATCTCACGCTGGAGCACCACCAGACGCTCCCGCACCTCCGGAACCCGGCTCACCGCACTGACCGCGTTGGTGACCTCGCGGGTGCGGATCGGCTCGGACACGTCCGTGCCGTCCACCTCGATGGTCGGACGGTCCGGGTCGGTGCCGGAGACCAGCGCCACGTCGCCCACGCGGGCCGCGACCGCCGCGCCGTCCTCGACGTCCACGCCGCGGTCCAGCATCCACCACGTCATGGCGCGGTACATCGCGCCGGTGTCGAGGTAGCGCAGCCCGAGGGCGCGGGCCACGCCCTTGGAGGCGCTGGACTTGCCGGACCCGGACGGGCCGTCCATGGCGATGACGAGCGACACGATCGCTCCCTTTCGGTGTCTGGTGCGGTGCTGGGGCGTCTGGTGGCGACGCCGGGGGGCGCCGAGGCGGGTGCCTGCGGCGGCCAGCGTTCCAGGGTACTTGCTAGCCGGGCACCGACCAGCCGCGCGCGCGCAGCTCGTCGGCCAGCTTGGCGGCCTCCTCCGGCCGGACCGCCAGCTCCAGCACACCGAGCGGACGGCTCGGGGAGTGCTCGATCGAGACGTCCTCGACGTTGACCCCGGCGATCGTCGCCGCCTGGAAGATCATCGCCAGTTCGCCCGGACGGTCCGGGATGACCACGGTGACCGTGGCATAGCTGCGCTGGTCACCGCCGTGCTTGCCCGGGATCCGGGCCCGCCCGGCGTTACCGCGCAGCAGCAGGTCGGCGACGTGCGTCGCGGCGCCCTCGCTGCCGTCGCGCAGCAGCGAGGCGGCCACCGCGAGGTCGGTCGCGACGCCCTCCAGGACGTCGGCGACCGGCTCGGCGTTGGCGGCCAGGATGCCGATCCACAGCCGGGGGTCGGACGCGGCGATCCGGGTGACGTCCCGGACGCCCTGCCCGGCCAGGCCGAGTGCGGTGTCGTCCGCGCCGGTCAGCCGGGCCGCGACCGCCGCCGACACCACGTGCGGGGCGTGCGACACCAGCGCGACCGACCGGTCGTGGTGCTCGGCCTCGACCGTGACCGGATTGGCCCCGCAGAGCCGCGCCAGCCCCTCCACCGCCGCGACGGCGTCCGGAGAGGTGCGGTCGCCCGGGCACAGCGCCCACGGACGGCCGAGGAACAGGTCGTCGCGGGCCGCGGACGGCCCGGACCGCTCCCGTCCGGCCAGCGGATGCCCCGGCACGTAGGACGCCAGGTCGCAGCCGACCTCGGCGGCCTGCGCCAGCGGCAGCGCCTTCACGCTCGCGACGTCGGTGTAGACCTTCGCCAGCCTGCGCTTCTGCGCGTCCAGCAGGGTCACGGCCACGGCGGCGGGCGGAACGGCGATCACGGCCAGGTCGGCGGGCCCGTCGAGGCCCTCGTCCGGCAGCGCCTCGCCCGCGCCGATCTGCACGGCCACGTCCAGCGCGGAGGCGTCCCGGTCGGACAGATGGACCTCCGAGCCCCGTCCGCGCAGGACCAGCGCGATCGACGTGCCGATCAGGCCGGTGCCGATGACGATCACGCGGCCGGGGCCGCGCTCGCCGGTTCCGGGGCGCTCGGGGACTGGGGTCTCTGCCACCGATCCAGCCTACTGGCCCCGGGCCGCCGGATCGTCCCACTCCGCCCGGCCCGGACGTCCGAGCCGCCCGCGGCGGACAACCGGACGACCAGCGCCGCCCCGTGTTCCGCCGAGCGCGTCCCGCCGAACGGGCTACTGGGCGATGTCGATGCGCAGGGCCGCCGCCCCGCGCAGGTACACGTGCTGCACCTGCGCGCGGGGACGGTCCGTCTCGACGTGCGCCATCAGCCGGATCACCCGGGGCAGCCCGTGCGGGACGGCGATCTCACTCGCGCACATCAGCGGCACCTCCTGGAAGCCCAGGTTGCGCGCCGCGAGCGCGGGGAACTCCGCGGTCAGGTCGGGGGTCGCGGTGAACAGCACGCTGATCACGTCGTCGGTGCCGAGCGCGTTGCGCTCCATCACCGCCGAGACCAGCTCGGTGGTCGCGGCCAGGATCTCGTCCCGGTCGTCCGCCTCCACCTGGGTCGCGCCGCGGATCGCCCTCACCGCCACAGGTTCCTCCCCCGTCCTCGCCGATCATGTCCGCCCGTGCCCGCCGGCCCGGAGACCCGTCCTACAGGTCGACGGCCTTGTACAGCTCGCCCACCTCGCGGACGGTCAGCGCCCGCATGTGACCGGGCTTGAGCTGGCCGAGCTTGAGCGGTCCGAACTCTACGCGAGCGAGCTGCTGCACAGGGAAGCCGACCTCCTTCAGCAGCCGCCGGACGATGTGCTTGCGGCCCTCGTGCAGGGTGATCTCCACCAGGATCCGCCTGCCGACCTGGTCGAAGATCCGGAACTGGTCGGCCTTGGCGAAGCCGTCCTCCAGGTCCACGCCCTTGCGCAGCCGGCGGCCCAGGTCCCGCGGGAGCGGGCCGTGGATCTCGGCCAGGTAGGTCTTGCTCACGCCGAAGCTCGGGTGGGTCAGGCGGTGCGCCAGCTCCCCGTCGTTGGTGAGCAGGATCAGGCCCTCGGTGTCGGTGTCGAGCCGTCCGACGTGGAACAGCCGCTCGGGCACCTCCACGTAGGACGCCAGGGACTTGCGGCCCCGCTCGTCCTTCATCGTGGACACCACGCCGCGCGGCTTGTTGATCATGTAGTAGCGCATCTCCGACCGGGTCTCCACCCGGCGGCCGTCCACCTTGATCGTGTCGCGCTCGGGGTCGACCCGCTCTCCGAACCGGAACACCCGCTGGCCGTTGACCTCGACCCGGCCCTCGCCGATCAGTTCCTCGCAGTGGCGTCGGCTGCCGATCCCGGCCTCGGCCAGGACCTTCTGCAGGCGTACGCCCTCGTTGTCGCTCACGCTTCCTCGACTATCTCTTCTGGCAGGTCATCGGGTAGGTAGGGGGCAAGTTCGGGCAGCTCTTCCAGGCCGCGCAGCCCCAGCCTCTCCAGGAAGTACCCGGTGGTCCGGAACAGGACGGCCTGGGACTCGGGGTCCTGCCCGGCCTCCTCGATCAGGCCGCGCAGCGCCAGCGTCCGCATCACCCCGTCGCTGTTGACCCCGCGCACCGCCGAGACCCGCGCGCGGCTGACCGGCTGCCGGTAGGCGACCACCGCCAGGGTCTCCAGCGCCGCCTGGGTCAGGCGGGCCTGCTGCCCGTCGGTGACGAACTTCTCCACCACCGGCGCGCAGACGTCTCGAGTGTAGAAGCGCCAGCCGCCCGCCACGTCCCGTAGATCGAACCCCCGGCCCTGTTCGGTGTATTCCGCGGCCAGCTCACGCAGCGTAGCGGAGATCTCGGGGACGGGCCGCTCCAGCAGCTGCGCGAGGGTGATCTCGGCCACGGGCTCGTCCACGACCAGCAGGATCGCCTCGACCTGGGCCCGCAGCGACGGCCCCTCCTCCACCGGCTCCCCCACGGCGGGCTCCCCGTCCACGGACGCCCGGGAAGCCCCCTCGGGCGCCTCGGAGGCCCCCTCGGGCTCCTCGGGAGCCTCAGGGGACTCCCCACGCACCTCCGGAGGGGTCTCCGGCGTCTCGGGAGGCTCGGGCGCGTCCTCGGGGTGGTCAGTCATCGGTGTCGTCTTCCTCGGTCTCGTCGGACGGCTTGGCGGCCGGCTCGCGGGAGCCCTCGTAGTCGTCGCCGACCTTGATCTCCCCCTCGTCGGTACCGGTCCAGGTGACGTGCAGGACCCCGAGCGCCTCCTCCTGCTCGAAGGTCACGGCGCGCTCGCGGTACAGCTCCAGCAGGGCCAGGAACCGGGCGACGACCTCGAAGGTGCCCTCGGCGTCGTCGGTGAGCTGCTCGAAGGTGGCCTGCCCCAGCGCGCGGAGCTTGGCGATGACCACCTCGGCCTGCTCGCGGACGCTCGCCTTCGGCTGGTACATGTGCTCGACGTTCACGCCCGGCGGGGCCTTCGGGGTGAACACCTTGGCGGCCAGCCGGGCGAACTGGTCGGGGCCGAGCCCGATCAGCACCTCCGGCAGCAGGTTGGCGAACCGCGGCTCCATCGGGACGATCCGGGGGAACCGGCGGGCCGCGTCGGCCATCCGCTCGGTGAGGAACTTGCCGACCTCCTTGTACGCGCGGTACTGGAGGAGCCGGGCGAACAGCAGGTCGCGGGCCTCCAGGAGGGCCAGGTCCTCCTCGTCGTCCACCTCGCCGGACGGCAGCAGCCGGGCGGCCTTGAGGTCGAGCAGGGTCGCGGCGACGAGCAGGAAGTGGCTGGCCTGGTCGAGGTCCCAGTCCTTGCCGTGGGCCCGGATGTGCGCGATGAAGTCGTCGGTGACCTTGTGCAGCGACACCTCGGTGATGTCGAGCTTGTGCTTGGAGATCAGCCCCAGCAGCAGGTCGAACGGGCCCTGGAAGTTCTCCAGCTCGACCCGGAACCCCTTGCCGTCCCCCTCCTCGGACGCCTTCTCACCGGACGCGCCGCCGAGGGGTCCGCCCGCCTCATCGGACGCCGCGCCGGACGGCTCGGCCGCGAGATCGCCGGGAACGGCGTCGTCGGAGGCCTCGTCAGAGGCGTCGGCCATCGGGTCGGCCTTCTCGTCGGCCTGGGTCGGCGGTGGAACGGGCGGTTGCACAGGGAGAACGCTAACGGACGCGGCGGCCCGCTCAGGCCACCGTCTTCCAGCGTTCCAGCACCTCACGGGCCAGGCTGCGGTAGGCGTTGGCGCCCATCGAGGACGGGTCGAAGTAGGTGATCGGCTCGCCCGCGACCGTGGCGTCCGGGAACCGGACGGTGCGGTTGATCACGGTGTGGAAGACCTTGTCGCCGAACGCCTCGACGATGCGGCCGAGCACCTCGCGGGTGTGCAGGGTGCGTGAGTCGTACATCGTTCCGAGCACGCCGTCGATCTCGAGCGACGGGTTGATGCGCTGCTGGACCTTGTCGATGGTCTCCATGAGCAGCGCGACGCCGCGCATCGCGAAGTACTCGCACTCCAGCGGGATCAGCACGCCCTCGCTGGCGGCCAGCGCGTTCACCGTGAGCAGGCCCAGGGACGGCTGGCAGTCGATGAGGATGTAGTCGTAGTCCGGGATCGCCGACTTCAGCGCCCCCGCGAGGATGTACTCGCGGCCGACCTCGTGGACCAGCTGCACCTCGGCGCCGGACAGGTCGATGTTGGACGGCAGCAGGTCCATCCCGTCGACGCCGGTCTCGATGACGACGTCCTCCCACTCGGTGTCGCGCTCGAGCAGCAGGTTGTGGATGGTCACGTCGAGCTGGCGCGGGTCGCCCTTGCCGAGGCCGACCGACAGGGCCCCCTGGGGGTCGAAGTCGACCAGCAGCACGCGGCGGCCGTACTCGGCGAGCGCCGCGCCCAGGTTGATGGTGGTCGTCGTCTTGCCGACGCCGCCCTTCTGGTTGCAGATCGACACGATCCGCGCGGGTCCGTGCTCCGGGAGGGGCTCGGGTTCCGGGAACACCGGGACGGGACGCCGCGTCGGCCCCAGGGCACGACTCGGATCGGTCTCGATGGTGGCGGACGACAACATTCCGTCCGCAGCCTCAGTGCTGGTCACCAGATCCCTCCCCGGCGGCTGGAGATGCCTACCAGAACGGCGACTCTAGAACCCCGCCGCCGCCGTCTCAACTCGACTCGCGGTCGATGCGTCGCGTTTTGTCAGCCGAGTGCCCGCGGATGTGACGTGGCGTAGACCTCGCGCAACAGTTGAACCGTGACCAGAGTGTAGACCTGTGTGGTCGTCACGGAGGCGTGTCCGAGCAATTCCTGGACGACCCTCACGTCCGCCCCGCCGTCCAGCAGGTGGGTGGCGAACGAGTGCCGGAGTGTGTGCGGAGACACATCGGTCAGCCGGGCGCGGTCGGCGGCGGCGCGCAGCACCATCCACGCGCCCTGGCGGGAGAGCCGTCCGCCCCGGGCGTTCAGGAAGAGGGCGGGGCCGCCGCGTCCGGTCCGGGCCAGTTCGGGACGCGCGCGCACGAGGTACGCCTCGACGGCGCGGCGCGCGTACTCGCCGATCGGGACGATGCGGGTCTTGCCGCCCTTGCCGGAGACCCGCGCGTAGCCCTCGTCGAGGTCGAGGTCGTCCACGTCCAGGCCGACGGCCTCGGAGATGCGGGCCCCCGAGCCGTACAGCAGCTCCAGCAGGGCGCGGTCGCGGAGCGCGCGGGCGGCGGCCGAGGCGTCCCCGGCGGACGCGCCGCCGGCCCCCTCCGGACCGGACGCGGCGTTGAGCAGCCGTTCCACGTCGTCCAGGGAGATCGCCTTCGGGAGCCGCCGAGGCGGGGTGGGCGGGCGGACCTCGCGCGCCGGGTCGTCCGCGGTGAGGCCCTCGCGCAGGGCGAAGCGGTGCAGGCCGCGGACGGCGACGACCGCGCGGGCCGCCGACCCGGCCGCGAGCGGCGGATGGTCCTCGTCGCCCTCGCGGAGCCCGACGAGGAAGGCCCGAACGTCGTCCTCGGTGATCCGGTCGATGGCGTCCCGGCCGCGGGCGGTGAGGACCTCGACGTAGCGGCGCAGGTCGCGGCGGTAGGAGCTGAGGGTGTTGGCGGCCAGGCCCCGTTCCACGGCGAGGTGGCCGAGGTAGGTGCGCACGGTCGACTCCAGCGCCGTCCCGGAGGCGGCATGCGGGGCGGGGCGCCCGGGGTGCGCGACCTCGGGGTGCGCGGCGCCGTGGCCGGTCGTGCTCGGAGTCAGTGCGGACCTCGTTCTGGACGGTCGTTCGGGGGCCGGGCGGTCGCGGGTGACGTCCGCCCCGGGCCCCATCATGCCCCCCTCCGGGCCCGCCGGGGTACGTCAACGCCCCGCACGTCCGAATGGACGGCGGGGCGTCGACGTTGGCGTTGACGATGGCGAATCGGCGATGACCTGGGGATCCGCCGCCGCGAGGTCAGCCCTCGGGGGCCTCCACCGGGCGCAGGCCGGCGAAGCCGCCCGTGCTCGCCGCGTGCGCGGCGAGCACGCCGGTGACGGCGATCATGTTGTGCAGCCCGCCGTTCAGGGCCTTGCCGACGGCCTCGTCCAGCGGCACCCACACCACCGGCATGTCGGCCTCCTCGTGCACCCGCTCGAAGTCGATCTCCTCGGCGGGGACCTCGGTGAGGTCGCGGGCCAGGAAGATCCGGGTCCGCTCGTCCGACATGCCGGACGACGGGAACAGGTCCACCAGGACGTCCCAGCGGGCGGCCTCGTAGCCGGCCTCCTCCAGCAGCTCGCGGGCGGCGAGCACGTGCAGGGGCTCGCCGTCCACGTCGCGGAGCCCGGCCGGGGCCTCCCACAGGTAGTACCCGACCGGGTGCCGGTACTGGCGCAGCAGCAGGACGCGGCCCCGCTCGTCCAGGGCGATGACGCCGACCGAGCCGGGATGCACGATGACGTCCCGGCCGACGAGCTCGGTGCCCTCGCCCTTCGGCATGCGGACCCGGTCCCGCCGGACACCGAAGACGTGCCCGGTGAAGACCTCGGCGGCGTCCTCGGTGTGCCAGCGCTCCGGAACGTCCCGGACGTCCCCGGGGCCGAACCCGGTCACCAGCCCGGCGTCCGGGCCGGTCTCGGGGCCGGTCACCCGGCGGACGGCGCGGAGGAGCCCGACCGGCGGGCGTCGGCGTACTCGATCGCGGCGCCGACCAGGCCGGTGAACAGCGGGTGCGGCCGGGTCGGGCGGGACCGGAACTCCGGGTGCGCCTGGGTGCCGACGAAGAACGGGTGCGTCTCGCGCGGCAGCTCGACGTACTCGACCAGGCGGCCGTCCGGGGACAGGCCGGAGAAGCGCAGCCCGGTCTCCTCGATCCGGTCGCGGTAGGCGTTGTTCACCTCGTAGCGGTGCCGGTGACGCTCGGACGCCTTGGCCTCGCCGTACAGCTCGCGGACGATCGAGTCCTCGGCGAGGTCGGCCGGGTAGAGGCCGAGCCGCATCGTGCCGCCCATGTCGCGCTCGCCGGACACCACGTCCAGCTGGTCGGCCATGGTCGCGATGACCGGGTGCGCGGTGGCCGGGTCGAACTCGGCGCTGCCCGCGTCCGGAAGGCCGCCCAGGTGCCGGGCGGCCTCGATGACCATGCACTGGAGGCCGAGGCAGATGCCGAGCAGCGGGATCCGGTTCTCCCGGGCGTGCCGGATCGCGCCGAGCTTGCCCTCGATGCCGCGAACGCCGAACCCGCCGGGGATCAGCACGCCGTCGACGCCGTCCAGCTCGCGCTTGGCGCCCTCGGGGGTCTCGCAGTCGTCGGACTTGACCCAGCGGATCGTCACCCGGGCGTCGTTGCCGAACCCGCCGTGGCGCAGCGCCTCGGTGACCGACAGGTACGCGTCGGGCAGGTCGATGTACTTGCCGACCATCGCGATGGTGACCTCGCGGGACGGCTGGTGGACGTGCTGGAGCAGCTCGTCCCAGGAGCCCCAGTCGACGTCCCGGAAGGGCAGCCCGAGCCGCTGGACGACGTAGGCGTCCAGGCCCTCGGCGTGCAGCACCTTCGGGATGTCGTAGATGCTGGCGGCGTCGACGGCGGACACGACGGCCTCGCGGTCGACGTCGCACATCAGGCTGATCTTCTGCTTGAGGCCCTCGGTGATCGGCCGGTCGGACCGGCAGACGATCGCGTCCGGCTGGATGCCGATGGAGCGCAGGGCCGCGACCGAGTGCTGGGTCGGCTTGGTCTTCAGCTCACCGGACGGCCCGATGTAGGGCAGCAGCGAGACGTGCAGGAAGAAGCAGTTGTCGCGGCCGATCTCGTGCCGGATCTGCCGGACGGACTCCAGGAACGGCAGCGACTCGATGTCGCCGACCGTGCCGCCGACCTCGGTGATGACGAGATCGACCTCCTGGCCGTCGGCCATGCCGCGGATGCGGTCCTTGATCTCGTTGGTGATGTGCGGGATGACCTGCACGGTGTCGCCGAGGTACTCGCCGCGCCGCTCCTTGGCGATCACGTTGGAGTAGACCTGGCCGGTGGTGACGTTGGCCGAGCCGTGCAGCTCGGTGTCGAGGAAGCGCTCATAGTGGCCGACGTCGAGGTCGGTCTCGGCGCCGTCGTCGGTGACGAAGACCTCACCGTGCTGGAACGGGTTCATCGTTCCGGGGTCGACGTTGAGGTAGGGGTCGAGCTTCTGCATGGTGACCCGCAGGCCGCGAAGCGCGAGGAGTCGCCCCAGGCTTGAGGCCGTCAGTCCCTTGCCGAGGCTGGAGGCGACACCGCCGGTGACGAAAAGATGCTTGGTAGGACGCGAGCTACCAGTGGTGGCCGAAGGCAAGAAGACTCTCCCGTGGTCGATACGAGGCGTACGAGGCGGATGAACCGGAGATCGGTACCGCACTGCCCACGGGCCACCAGAATATCACTCGTCGGCAGCGCGACATCCGGGACGGCCCCGGGCAGGCGTGTCCCTCCCCACATCGGGGCGTTCCGGGCGGCCTGCGGCCCCCTTTCACTCCCCCTTCCGGCGCCGACACCAGCGATCCGTCGCCGGTCAGCGACGTTCCGGAGCGGCCACGGACCCCGGACGGCCCCCGGCGCGCGCCGTCCGGGTCCGTGGGGACCCGGACGTGTGCCGGGGGCCGTGTGGGGCCCTGAGGCCGTCTGGGGGCCTGAAGGGCGGGGCCGTCGGGGGAATCCCGCTGATCAGCGCGGCGGGGCTCCGGACGGCATGATCGTGCGGAGCTGGCGGGTCAGTTCGTCGATGAGCCCGCGGGCCTGCTCGGAGGCCTGCTTGGCGGCGTCCCGCTCCTGGGTGAGCTCGGCGATCTGCGCGCGCTGCTCGGTGACGGCCTGGGCGAGCTGGTCGACCCACTGGTCGCGCTCGGCGAGCTTCTCGGCGATCGCGTCCCGCTCGGTGGCGATCTGCCGCATCCCCGCGGACGCCTGGTCGCGCTCGCGGACGGCGGTGTCGGCCCGCCCGCGGGCGATGGTCAGCTCGGAGTCGGAGCGGGCCTGCGCCTGGACGGCGCCCTCCCGGTCCCGCGAGGCGGCCTCCAGGGCGGCGTTGGCGCCGTCCCGCTCCCGCTCGGCCTGCTTGGCCGCCTCCAGGCTCTGCGCGGCCGTGTCGAGGGCCTGCTTGCGCTCGGCCTCGGCGGCGTCCGCGCGGCGCTCGGCCTCCACGGCGCGCCGGTCGACGTCGGCGAGCCGCCGCTCGGCCTCGGCGGCACGGGACTCGGCCGCCTTCATCCGGCTCTCGGCGGCCTGCCCGCGGCGGTCGGCCTCGCCGGTCCGCTGCGCGGCCTCCTGGGTGCGCCGCTCGCTCTCGGCGGCGCGGCTCTCGGCGGCCTTCGCGCGGACCTCGAACTCCTGGGTGCGGCGCTCGGCCTCGCTCGCACGGGCCTCGGCGGCGCGCATCCGGGTCTCGGCGGTCTGCGCGAGGTTCCGCGCCTCCTCGGACTCCTTGGCGGCCGCGGCGACGGCGTGCTGCAGGTTCTGCGCCTGCATCTCGGCGTCGGCGAGCTTGGCGCGGGCCTGCGCGAGCTCGCCGCGCGTGCCCTCCAGCGCCCGGGACAGCTCGCCGGCCTGCTCGGCCATCCGGTCGCGCTCGGACTCGACGGCGCGGCGGGCGGAGACGGCGTCCTCGACGGCGCGCAGGGCGTCGTCGCGGGCCTCGCTCATCTGGTCCCGCTGGGTCATCGCCTGCCGGACGGTCGCCTCGGCCTCGGCGGTGCGCCGCTCGGCGGCCTCGGCGCGCCCGGCCGCGGCCTGCGCCTCGGCGCGGGCCTGCTGCTCCTGCTGGCGGGCCTGCTCCATCCCGGAACGGGCCTGCTGCTCTTGCTGCAGCGCCTGCTCCATCTGCGTGCGGGCCTGCTGCTCCTGCTGCCGGGCCTGCTCGGCCTGCGCCCGCGACTGCTGCTCCTGCTGGAGCGCCTGCTCCATCGCGGAACGGGCCTGCTGCTCCTGCTGGCGGGCCTGCTCCATCCCGGAACGGGCCTGCTGCTCTTGCTGCAGCGCCTGCTCCATCTGCGTGCGGGCCTGCTGCT
>NZ_JBFAUU010000007.1:0-17355 GCF_040679435.1 Spirillospora sp. NPDC052269 | reverse complement strand
GCTCCTGCTGCCGGGCCTGCTCGGCCTGCGCCCGCGACTGCTCGGCCTGGACCTGCGCCTGCTCCATCTGCGTGCGGGCCTGGTCGGCCTGCTGGCGGCCCTGCTGAGCCTGGCCCCAGGCGGCGGCCGCGTCGCGCTGCGCGGCCTCCTTCTCGCCCTGGATCGCCTGGACCTGCGCGGCCGACTCGGCCTGCGCCTCGGCCATGCGGCGCTCGGCGTCCACGGCCCGGCGGTCGGCCTGCTCGGCCTGCCCGCGGGCGCGCTGCACCTCGCCCCACGCGGCGGCGGCGTCGCGCTGCGCGGTCTCCTTCTCCGCCTGGATCGCCTGGACCTGGGCGGCGGCCTCGCTCTGCGCGGTGCTGATCTGGCCCGCGGCGTCCGTCTGGACGGCCTGGAGCTGCGCGGCGGCCTCCGCCTGCGCCTCGGCCAGCCTGCGCTCGGTGTCGACGCTGCGGCGGTCGGCCTGTTCGGCCTGCCCGCGCGCCCGCTGCACCTCGCCCCACGCGGCGGCGGCGTCGCGCTGCGCCGACTCCTTCTCCGCCTGGACGGTCGCGACCTGCGTGGCCGCGTCGTTCTGGCTCTGCTCGACCTTGCGCTCGCCCGCCGACAGCGCGTCCCCGATGAGGTCGGCCATCTGGCGGAGCCGCTCGACGATGTCCCACGGCTGCGCCTCGCCGGCCTCCGCCGAGGCGTGCCCGTTCGCGGTCCGGCCGTTCGCGTCCTGGCCGTGATGGCTCTGGACGACCTGTCCGGGCACCACCTGACCTGGGACGACCTGCCCGTTCGCCGAACCGCCCGCCTGCGCCGGGACGTCCGTCCGGGGGGCGGTGTCGCGGCCGAGCACGGGCCAGGACGAATCGGCGCCCGGGACCCCGCGCGAGCCGCCGGATCCGTTCAGTTCGCTCACCGCATCCCTCGCCTGGAGTCAGCGAGCCGTGACCCGGGGCGGGCCTGTCGTTCGGGGGTCTCCGCCGCGATCGCGGCGCCCCCCGCCGCACGGCTCGTCGCTTCGCTCACCAAAGGCACTCTAGTGCCGCCACGTAGAGCGTTTGCCCAGTTTGGGGTTCAGTTCCTTGATCCTCACGATCTCCTGTCGGCGGGGCCACCGGAGAAAATCACAGCTCACTCCCCTACAGCCGGACTCGTCCGGCGGCCGATTCCCGGCGATCTCCTCGTCGTCCGCGTCGTCCCCGATCGCGGCCGGACTCGGGGGGAAGGGGCGGTTCGGCGGGCTCCGGGCACACACCCGGCCCACGCCTGTCGCTACGTTGGGCGGCGGACGCGACCGGTGTGCCCGGTCGGCCCATCACCAGGAATTTCTTGACGGGAGTGTTAAGTGGAAACCGAGCTGCGCACCCTTTATCCGGAGATCGAGCCGTACGACACCGGGATGCTCGAGGTCGGCGACGGCGACCAGGTGTACTGGGAGGTCTGCGGCAACCCGGACGGAAAGCCGGTCGTGATGATCCACGGCGGACCCGGCGGCGGGTGCAGCCCGGACCACCGGCGGCAGTTCGACCCGGCGCGGTACCGGATCGTCCTGTTCGACCAGCGCAACTGCGGGCGCAGCACGCCGCACGCGTCCGACCCGTCGGTGTCGCTGGAGAACAACACCACCTGGAACCTCGTCGCGGACATGGAGCTGCTGCGCGAGCACCTCGGCATCGACCGGTGGCAGCTGTTCGGCGGGTCGTGGGGCAGCGCCCTGGCACTGGCGTACGCGCAGACGCACCCGGAGCGGGTGACCGAGATGGTGCTTCGCGGCATCTTCACGCTCCGCCCGTTCGAGCTGACCTGGTTCTACGAGGAGGGGGCGTCGCTGCTGTTCCCCGACCTGTGGGAGGAGTACGTCGCCCCGATCCCCGAGGACGAGCGGGAGAACATGCTGGAGGCCTACAACGAGCGGCTGAACTCCCCCGACCGCGAGACGCGGGAGACGGCGGCGCGCGCGTGGGCGACCTGGGAGGGCGCGACGGTGTCGCTGCTGCCGAACCCGAAGCGGGCCTCCGACTTCGGCGAGACCGGGTACGCGGTCGCGTTCGCCCGGATCGAGAACCACTACTTCGTCAACGACGGGTTCTTCGACTACGAGCAGCTGATCGGGGACGTCGAGAAGATCCGGCACATCCCGGCGGTGATCGTGCAGGGCCGGTACGACGTGTGCACCCCGGCCGCGACGGCCTGGGACCTGCACCGGGCGTGGCCGGAGGCCGAGTTCCACCTGGTGCCGGACGCGGGCCACGCCTACAACGAGCCGGGCATCCTGCACCGCCTGATCGAGGCGACCGACGGGTTCGCCGACAAGGGCTGAGCCGGGTTTCTCCGGGCCGTCCCAGGGCCGCCACCAGAGCGTTCTTCCGCGAGGGCCCCACGCTTCGGCGTGGGGCCCTTTCGCGTTCGCGGACACACCCCTACCGTGAGCCTTCGGGCGATGGCGCGACGACGCGTTCAGCGTCCTTGCAGATGACATGCAGGCGATGTGATTCACCTCACACAATTGAGACCGGACGTTCCCGGACCCCGCACCGCCGGGGCGGGGGACCCCCGCGCGCCGGCCGGGGCCCGCGCCGCGGCCCGCAGGTCCGGCGTCCGCCCTGGGCAGACCGCGATTAGAGCGTTCCGATGTGGCCCCGAAAAGCGCGGTGTGCATTCCCGAAAAATGCAAGCGGGTCACCCTACCCGCCCGTAGGATGCCCAAACATCCCGTAGATAACGATAAATAACGATGGCCGCTGAGATTCGCTAAGTTTCCTGTTCATGGCAGTGCAACCACTGAGTTCCACCACGGACCGGGCCCATAGCGGCACCGGATTCGTCCTCGCGAAACCGACCCCGCGAGACGGACCGGACCTCTGGCGGATGGCGCGCGAGTCAGGCGTCCTCGACGTCAATTCCGCATACAGCTACACCCTGTGGTGCCGCGACTTCGCGGCGACCTCGATCGTGGCCCGCGACGCCGCCGGCGAACCCGCTCACGACGCCGTTCACGAGAACGGCGGGGCGCGCGGATTCGTCACCGGATTCCTGCGTCCGGAGGCCCCCGACACGCTGTTCGTGTGGCAGGTCGCGGTGGATCCGGCACGGCGCGGACGCGGCCTGGCCCGGCTCATGCTGGACGGTCTCGCCGACCGGCTGGCGCCCCACGGCGCCCGTGCCCTGGAGGCGACCGTCACCCCGGGCAACGCCGCCTCCACGGCCCTGTTCAGCTCGTTCGCGCGCGACCGCGGCGCGGAGCTCACCCGTACCCCGCTGTTCGGATCGGATCTCCTGGACGGGCACGAGCCCGAGGTCCTGTTCCGGATCGGCCCGCTGGGGAGGGACTGACCGCACGGTCCCGCACGTCCCCGCGCTCCCCCGATCCGCTCCCCGCTCCCGCTCGCCCACCCACTCCGCGCCCCGAATCCGCTCAGCCACCCCGCCAAACGCAAGCTCCAAACCTCCGGAGGTCCAGATGGACGTTTTCGCGCGCCTGGAATCGGAAGTCCGCGGTTATTGCCGAGGCTGGCCCACGGTGTTCACCACCGCACAGGGCAGCCGCATCACCGACGAGAACGGACGCACGTTCCTCGATTTCTTCGCCGGCGCCGGAACGCTCAACTACGGACACAACGACCCCGCCCTGAAACAGCGGCTTCTGGACTATCTAGCCTCGGACCAGATCGTCCACTCACTCGACATGCACACCGCCGCGAAACGCCGGTTCCTGGAACGTTTCGACGAGATCGTGCTGAAGCCCCGCGGGCTCGACTACAAGGTCCAGTTCCCAGGCCCGGCCGGCAACCACTCGGTCGAGGCGGCGCTGAAACTGGCCCGCAAGTACACCGGCCGCGAGACGGTCGTGTCGTTCACCAACGCCTTCCACGGCATGACGCTCGGCGCGCTCGCGGTGACCGGCAACTCCATGAAGCGGACCGGCGCGGGCGTCCCGCTGGGGCACGGCGTGGCCATGCCCTACGACAACTACCTCGACGGCCGCACCCCCGACTTCCTGCTGTTCGAGACGATGCTGGGCGACTCGGGCAGCGGCCTGGACAAGCCCGCCGCGGTGATCGTCGAGACCGTCCAGGGCGAGGGCGGCGTCAACGTCGCCTCCCCCGAGTGGCTGCGCGGCCTCGCGGACCTGTGCCGGCGGCACGGGATCCTGCTGATCGTCGACGACGTCCAGATGGGCTGTGGCCGGACCGGGCCGTTCTTCAGCTTCGAGGCCGCCGGGATCACGCCCGACATCGTCTGTTTGTCCAAGTCCCTGTCCGGGTACGGCCTGCCCTTCGCGATCACGCTGATGCGCCGCGAGCTGGACGTCTGGGAGCCCGGCGAGCACAACGGCACCTTCCGCGGCTTCAACCCGGCGTTCGTCACGGCCGTCGGCGCCCTGGAGGACCACTGGACGGACGGGGGCATGGAGGAGCGGACGCTGGCCAAGGGCCGGCAGATCAAGGCGGCGCTCGACGGGATCGCCCTCGAGCACGCGGGCGCCATCGCCGACGTGCGTGGACGCGGGCTGGTCTGGGGTATGGAGACCCGTGACCCGGCAACGGCCTCGCGGATCTGCGCCGAGGCGTTCGGACGCGGCCTGCTGATGGAGACGTCCGGGCCGAACGACGAGGTCGTGAAGCTGCTGCCGCCGCTGACCACCACTCCCGAGGAGCTGGCCGAGGGGCTGGAGCTGCTGGCCGAGTCGGTCGCCGCCGCCCGTACCGCCGTGCACGCCTGACCCGACCGGGATCCAGACCCGAGGAGCACCGAATGATCGTCCGATCGCTGAACGAGATCGTCGGCACCGACCGGGACGTCCAGGCCGAGACCTGGGCCAGCCGGCGCCTGGTGCTGGCCAAGGAGCAGGTCGGATTCTCCCTGCACGACACCGTCCTGTACGCGGGGACGGAGACGCGGATGTGGTACGCGAACCACATCGAGGCCGTCTACTGCATCGCCGGCGAGGGCGAGCTGATCAACGAGGAGACCGGGGAGAGGCACCGGATCGGGCCGGGCGTCATGTACCTGCTCGACGGCCACGAGCACCACATGCTGCGCGCCCACACCGACGTGCGGACCGTCTGCGTCTTCAACCCGCCGTGCACCGGCCGGGAGGTCCACGACGAGAACGGCGTCTACCCGCTGATCACCGAGCTGGAGGGAACGGACGCGTGAGCGTGATCGAGACCCACCCGAGCATCGACGACTCCTATCCGACCCGCAAGTGCGGTGAGGCCGCGCTGCTGTACCGGCAGGACCCGGTGGTCTACGGCTCGCCGGACTCCGGCCCGATCGACGCGGCCACCCTGGACGGCTACGACGCCAACGGCTACCTGACCATCGACCGGCTGATCGAGCCGGACGAGGTCGAGCGGTTCCGCGGCGAGCTGCGCCGGCTGGCGTCCGACCCGGCGATCCTCGCCGACGAGCGGACCGTCACCGAGCGCGGCACGGGCGAGGTCCGGTCGATCTTCGAGGTGCACAGGATCAGCGAGGTGTTCGCCGAGCTGGTCCGGGACGAGCGGGTCGTCGGCCGGGCCCGGCAGATCCTCGGCTCGGACGTGTACGTCCACCAGAGCCGGGTGAACTACAAGCCGGGGTTCACCGGCAGGGACTTCTACTGGCACTCCGACTTCGAGACCTGGCACGCCGAGGACGGCATGCCGCGGATGCGCGCGGTGAGCATCTCGATCGCGCTGACCGAGAACTTCGTCCACAACGGCGGGCTGATGATCATGCCCGGGTCGCACCGGACGTTCGTGACCTGCGTCGGCGAGACCCCGGAGGACCACTACCGGGAGTCGCTGAAGAGCCAGGAGATCGGCACGCCCGACCCGAGCAGCCTGTCGATCCTCGCCGACAAGCACGGCATCGAGCTGTTCACCGGCCCGGCGGGCTCGGCGACGATGTTCGACTGCAACTGCATGCACGGCTCGAACGGCAACATCACGCCGTTCCCGCGGTCGAACGTGTTCGTCGTGTTCAACAGCGTCGAGAACACGTGCGAGGAGCCGTTCTCCGCGCCGTCCCCACGCCCGTCGTTCATCGGCGCGCGCGACTTCACCCCGATCCGGTGACCGGGATCCGCTTCGTCCGCTGAACCGATTCGTCCGCTGACCCACTTCGTCCGCTGAACCGTCCGCTCGGCTGACCCGCCAGGCCCGCCGGCGCACAACTGGATCAACCCCTCACCTGTCCGCCACGAGATCCCAGGCCGCGTCCGCCGGGTCCTTCGGGGCCCGGCGGACGCGGCGCACCCCAGGAGTCGAGAAGATGACCAACCACGAACCGTTCGGCACCGACCGTCGCGCGTTCCTGCGGACCGCGGCGCTGCTCGGCGCGGCGGTGCCGCTCGTCGCCGCGGGCTGCTCCACCACCGACCCCGCGGAGGAGCAGAAGGGCGGCGGCACGCTGAAGCGGGCCACACAGGACGGCAAGATCACCATCGGGTTCGCCAACGAGTCCCCGTACGGCTTCACCGACAAGAGCGGGAAGCTCACCGGGGAGGCGCCCGAGCTGGCCCGGGTGGTCTTCAAGGAACTCGGCATCGGCAAGGTCGAGGGCGTCAACGTCGACTTCGGCGGCCTGATCGGCGGCCTGAAGGCCAAGCGGTTCGACGTGATCGCGGCCGGCATGTTCGTCACCCCGGAGCGCTGCGGCGAGGTCGCCTTCTCCGACCCCGAGTACGTCGCCAAGACGGCGTTCATGGTCCCGAAGGGCAACCCCAAGGGCGTCCACAAGTTCGAGGACGCGGCGCAGAAGAAGCTGAAGGTCGGCGTGCTGACCGGCGCGGTGGAGGGCGACTACGCCGCCAAGCTGGGGGTCTCCAAGGGGAACATCAAGACCTTCCCGGACCAGCCGAGCGCGTTCGAGGGCCTGAAGGCCGGCCGGATCGACGCCATCGCGCTGACCCGCATCTCCCTGGCCGACCTGCTGTCCAAGCACCAGGGCTCGGCGTTCGAGGTCACCGACGCGTTCGTGCCGGTGATCGGCGGGAAGGAGCAGTTCGGCGCGGGCGCGTTCGCGTTCCGCAAGGCCGACGGCGACCTGCTGAAGGCGTTCAACGACAAGCTGGCGGAGCTCAAGAAGGGCAACCGGCTGCTGCCGGTCATCCAGCCGTTCGGGTTCACCCAGGCCGAGTTGCCCGGCCCGAACGACACGGCCGCCCGGTTCTGCCAGGGCTGACCGCCGATGTCCGACGTACTCGACAGCTATCCGCTGCTCCTGAGAGGGGCCTGGACCACCCTCCAGATCACCCTCTACGGGGCCGCGTTCGCACTGGTCCTGGCCCTGCTCTTCGGGCTCGCCGGGACCGCGCGGAGCGCCCTGCCGCGCGCCGTCAACCGGGTCTACGTGGAGTTCTTCCGGGGTGTCGCGGCGCTGGTGCTGATGTACTGGTTCTTCTACGCGCTTCCGCTGCTGGGGCTGCGGTTCACGCCGATCGCGGCGGCCGTCCTCGCCATCGGGCTGAACTACGGCGCGTACGGCGCGGAGGTCGTGCGCGGCGCGATCAACGCCGTCCCGCGCGCCCAGTGGGAGGCGGCGTGCGCGCTGAACTTCACCGCCGGGCAGCGGATGCGCCGGGTCCTGCTGCCGCAGGCCACCGCGCTGATGCTGCCGCCGTTCGGCAACCTGCTCATCGAGCTGATGAAGGCGACGGCGGGCGTGTCGCTCGTGGCGATCGCCGACCTGACGTTCCGGGCCAAGCAGATCCAGGCCTCCACGGGGCAGACCGCCGCGTCGTTCGCGGTGATCCTGGTGATCTACTTCGTGATCGCGCAGGCGCTGCAGGTGCTGGTGCGGATCGCTGAGCGGCGCACCGCCCGGATGCTCGGCCGGGGGCTGCCGCCCCGTCCGGCCCCCGTCGCGGCCTCGGCCGGTGGGGCGGTGGTGTCGTGAACTGGGACTGGAACTACACCGGAAGGATCATTCCGGACCTTCTGGACGGCCTGCGGGTCACCGTCACCGCCACGCTGTTCGGCTACCTGATCGCGCTGGCGCTCGGCCTGGTCTGGGTGCTGCTGCGGCGCTCGCCGAGCGTGGTGGTCCGCCAGACCGTCCGGTGGGTGACCGAGTTCATCCGCAGCACCCCGCTGCTGGTCCAGCTGTTCTTCATCTTCTACGTGCTGCCCGCCTGGGGCATCACGCTCGGCCCGCTGACGGCCGGGATCGTGGGCCTCGGCCTGCACTACTCCACCTACACCGCCGAGGTGTACCGGGCGGGCATCGAGGACGTGCCGCGCGGCCAGTGGGAGGCGGCGACCGCGCTGAACCTCCCGCGCCGCCGCGTCTGGTTCGGCGTGGTGCTGCCGCAGGCGGTCCGCCGGGTCGTCCCGACCCTGGGCAACTACCTGATCGCCATGTTCAAGGACACGCCGTTCCTGCTCGCGATCACCGTGACCGAACTGCTGGGCAAGGCGTTCGACCAGGGCGCGCACACCCTGAAGTACCTCGAGCCGATCACCGTCGCCGGGCTGTTCTTCATCGTCGTCAGCGTCCTGTCGTCCATCGCCCTGCGACGTCTGGAGAAGCACTATGCCACCGACTGACCTCACCTCCTCCCCCGCCGAGCCGGTGCCCGAGAAGGCCGCCGATGCCACGGAAGGCGCCGCCAAGCCCCCGACGCGGGTGCCGTGCGGGATCAAGTTCGAGCAGGTCGTCAAGCGGTTCGGCGAGAACGTCGTGCTGGACCACCTCGACTTCACCGTCGGCGCCGGGGACCGGGTCACGCTGATCGGGCCGTCCGGCTCGGGCAAGACCACGATCCTGCGGCTGCTGATGACCCTGGAGCGGCCGGACGGCGGCGTCATCCGCGTCGGGGACGAACCGCTGTGGCACATGGAGCGCGGCGGGAAGCTCGTCAAGGCCGGCGAGAAGCACCTGCACGAGATGCGCAAGCGGATCGGCATGGTGTTCCAGCAGTTCAACCTGTTCCCCAACATGAACGTGCTGCGCAACCTCACCGAGGGGCCCGTGCACGTCCTGGGGCTCGGCAAGGACGAGGCGGTCGAGCGGGCGCGCGGCCTGCTGGAGATGGTCGGGCTCGCCGACAAGGAGGACGCCCACCCGACCCAGCTGTCGGGCGGCCAGCAGCAGCGCGTCGCCATCGCGCGGGCGCTGGCCATGGAGCCGACCGTCCTGCTGCTGGACGAGGTGACCTCCGCGCTCGACCCCGAGCTGGTCGTCGGCGTCCAGGACCTGCTGCGCGACATCGCCCGCAGCACGGACGTGACGATGCTGTGCGTGACGCACGAGATGGGCTTCGCGCGCGACATCTCCGACCGCGTCCTGATGTTCGACCAGGGCCGCATCGTCGAGGAGGGCACGCCGGAGGCGATCTTCGAGGACCCGAGCGAGGAGCGCACCCGCGAGTTCCTGCGCGCCGTCCTGGCGTCCTGAGGCGCGGGCGGGAGCGCGGGGGCCCGAGAGCGGGAGGTTCCGGGAGCGGGTGCCGGCGACCTGAGGGCGGCGCACGGCACCGGCCGAGGCCCGGTGACCCCGGTCACCGGGCCTCGGCATGGCCAGAACCGAATGCTGTTCGGTACGGTGGGCGCCATGAACGACGGCGCGGCCATCGCGGGCCTCGGCATGACCGAGCTCGGCAGGGTGTACGGACGCAGCCCGCGCAGGCTGGCCGCCGACGCGGTGCGCGCGGCGGTCGCCGACGCGGGCCTCGCCCTCGGCGACCTGGACGGGCTGCTGGTCAGCCACGGCCTCGGCGGCTCGCCCGGGATCGAGCTGGCCGACACCCTCGGCCTGCGCGACCTGCGGCTGCTGACCCAGATGAACTCCTTCGGCGCGACCGCCGGGGCGATGCTGTCGTACGCGGCGATGTCGGTGCTGTCCGGCGCCGCGACGACCGTGGCCTGCGTGTTCGCGGACGCGCCGCTCAAGCCGAAGCAGTCGGCGGGCTCGGCCTACCACCGCGACGCCCCCGAGTGGTACGGGTTCGGCGGGATGACCGCCGCGCTCGGCTTCCGCAGCGTGAACGCGTTCTACGCGCTCGCCGCGCAGCGCCACATGGCCCGCTACGGGACGACCGGCGAGCAGCTCGGCGCGATCGCGGTGAGCACGCGCGACTGGGCGTCCCGCAACCCGCTCGCGCAGATGCGCGACCCGATCACCCTCGAGGACCACCAGAACTCCCGCTGGGTCGCCGAGCCGCTGCACCTGCTCGACTGCTGCCTGGTCTCCAACGGCGCGATCGCGGTCGTGGTGACCGGCGCCGACCGCGCCGCGGACCTGGCCCGTCCGCCCGTCCACCTGTGGGGCTGGGGGCAGGGGCACCCGGGGCACCGCAAGGAGCGCGGCAGCGCGTTCGGGCTTTCCACGGGCGCCGCGACCTCCGGGCCCATCGCGATGAAGATGGCCGGGATCACCACCGACGACGTCACGCAGGCCCAGCTCTACGACTGCTACACCTACACCGTCCTCGTGTCACTGGAGGACTACGGCTTCTGCGGCAAGGGCGAGGGCGGCGCGTTCGCCGCGTCCGGGGCACTCGGCCTGGACGGCTCGCTGCCGACCAACACCGGCGGCGGGCAGCTGTCCGGGTACTACATGTGGGGCATGACGCCGGTGTCGGAGGCCGTGATCCAGGCGCGCGGGGACGGCGGCGACCGCCAGGCCGCGAGCGACGTGATCCTGGTCAGCGGCAACGGCGGCATCCTCGACCACCACGCGACGCTGATCCTCAGCCCGCACCGGAAGGGGGCCTGATGGACATCGGGATCCTGCGCCGCGACGGCCGCACCGACGGCTTCTTCGACGCCGCCGCCCGCGACCGGCTCGCCGTCCGGCTCTGCGCCGGTTGCGGCGCCGATGGCGACGCCTTCCTCGCGCCGGACGCCACGTCCTGCCCGGACTGCGGCACCGAGGACCTGGAGTGGGCGGACGCGTCGGGCGAGGCCGTCCTCATCACCTGGACGGTCCTGCACGGCCGTCCGGGGGAGGACGGCTCCACTCCCCCGCCCGCGCTGCTCGGACTCGTCGAACTCGCCGAGGGCCCGTGGATCCACGCCCGCCTGGACGGCGTCGACGCGGCCGGCCTCCGCGAAGGCCTCCCGCTGCGGGCCCGGTTCGTCCACCCGGACGAGGGCGAGTCCTACCCGCTCTTCGTCCCCGTGTGACCGGTGAGGCGCACTCCCCCGTGTGACCAGCGGTTCCGCGCATGCGGGACACTGTGATCATGAGGGGACTTTATCCACCGGTCGAGCCGTACGCGGTCGGCATGCTGCCCGTCGGCGGCCAGGACGAGATCTACTGGGAGACCTGCGGCGCCCCGGACGGGACGCCCGCGGTGTTCGTGCACGGCGGCCCCGGCGGCGGCTGCTCGCCGACGAGCCGCCGCCTGTTCGACCCGGAGGCCTACCGGGTCGTCCTGTTCGACCAGCGCAACTGCGGACGCAGCCTCCCGCACGCCTCCGAGCCGGACATCGACCTGTCCGCCAACACCACGGCCGCGCTCGTCGCCGACATGGAGCGCCTCCGCGAGCACCTCGGCATCGAGCGCTGGGTCGTGTTCGGCGGCTCGTGGGGCAGCACGCTGTCGCTCGCCTACGCGCAGGCGCACGCGGACCGGGTGATCGCGCTGGTGCTGCGCGGCGTCTACCTCGTCCTGCCCGAGGACGAGCCGTGGTGCTTCGCCGAGGGCGGCGTGTCCCGGCTGTTCCCGGACGCCTTCGAGGGCTTCCGCGACGCGATCCCCGAGGACGAGCGCGGCGACTACATGGCCGCCTACGCGCGCCGCCTCGCCGACCCCGACCCGGACGTCCACGTCCCGGCCGCGCTCGCCTGGACGCGGTGGGAGGACGGCACCTGCTACCTCGTCCCCCGCGAGGAGGAGGACGACGTCCGCTCGGCCGTCGCCGTCGCCCGCCTGGAGAACCGCTACTTCGGCAACGGCTGCTTCCTCGAGCCCGGCCAGCTGCTGCGCGACGCGCCCCGGCTGAACGGCCTGCCCGGGATCATCGTCAACGGTCGCTACGACCTGCTCACCCCGCCGGACGCCGCGTGGGCCCTGAACAAGGCCTGGCCCGGCTCCGAGCTGCACATCGTCCCGGACGCGGGCCACGGCTTCGACGAGCCCGGCACGCTCAACCTCCTCATCGAGGCCACAGACCGGTACCGCGGGGCACGCTGATCTGACCACCGGGCAATCGTCACTCTCTGTAAGAATGCGCGCCGGGAACGTATTTTTCCGGCACCAGGCGAGAGGGTGGTCCGCCCATGGGCGTGGTCGGCACGACACAGCCGTTCCAGCTGCCGAAGTTCTACTCCGCGTATCCCGCGCGGCTGAACCCGAACCTCGGGGCGGCCCGCGCCCACTCGGTGCCGTGGGCGCGGGCGATGGGCATGCTGGAGGGCTCGGACGTCTGGGAGCAGGCCGACCTGGAGGCGCACGACTACCCGCTCCTGTGCGCCTACACCCATCCCGACTGCGACGCCGGCGAGCTCGCCCTCATCACCGACTGGTATGTGTGGGTGTTCTTCTTCGACGACCACTTCGTCGAGCGCTTCAAGCGCACCGGTGACCGCGAGGGCGGCCGCGACCATCTGGCGCGGCTGCCCTCGTTCATGCCCGTGGACGGCGACATGGGCGGCGTGCCCGAGCCGTCCAACCCGGTGGAGGCGGGCCTCGTCGACCTGTGGGCCCGGACCGTCCCGGCGATGTCCGAGGCGTGGCGCGAACGGTTCACCGAGCACACCCGGCACCTGCTGAACGAGTCGCTCTGGGAACTGTCGAACATCAACGCGCACCGGATCTCCAACCCGATCGAGTACATCGAGATGCGCCGCCGGGTCGGGGGCGCACCCTGGTCGGCGTGCCTGGTCGAGCACGCCGCGAACGCCGAGCTCCCCGCGCGGATCGCCGGGTCGCGGCCGATGGGCGTGCTGCGCGACGCGTTCTCCGACGCCGTCCACCTGCGCAACGACCTGTTCTCCTACCAGCGCGAGGTCGAGGACGAGGGCGAGCTCAGCAACGGCGTCCTCGTCCTGGAGACGTTCTTCGACTGCGGCACGCAGGAGGCCGCCGACGCGGTCAACGACATCCTCACGTCCCGGATCCAGCAGTTCGAGCACACCGCCCTCACCGAGGTCCCGGCGCTGTGCGTCGAGGAGCGCCTCACCCCGCCCGAGGTCGCGCGGGTCGGCGCCTACGTCAAGGGCCTCCAGGACTGGCAGGCCGGCGGGCAGGAGTGGCACCTGCGCTCGTCCCGCTACATGAACCAGGGCGCGCTGGACGAGGACGACGCGGCGCCCCGGCTCGACCTCCCGGGCACCGCCGGGCTCGGGACGAGCGGCCTGGACATCCGGTCGCTGTTCGGCCCGCCCGCCGTCGCCCGGCTCCGCAAGTACGCGCACGTGCCGAGCCGGGTCGGGCCGTCGGTCATCCCCGAGATCCCCATGCCGTTCGAGGTGAGCCCGAACCCGCACCTGGACACCGCGCGCGCCGCCGTCGCCGACTGGTTCGACCGGATGGGCCTGCTGCGCGCCGACCCCGGCGTCCCCGGCCCGGGCCTCTGGGACGCGGCGCTGCTCGACGGCTTCGACTTCGCGCTGGCCGCCGCCGGGATCAGGCCCGACGCCGGCCCCGACGCGCTCAGCCTCCTGGCCCAGTGGCTCGCCTGGGGCACCTACGCCGACGACTACTACCCCGCGGTGTTCGGCCGCGGCCGCGACTTCGCCGGGGCACGCGCCGCCAACCTCCGGATGGGCCTGTTCATGCCCGTGGACGACGGCGTCGCCGTCCCGTCACCCGCCAACGCGCTCGAACGCGGCATCGCGGACCTGTGGCCGCGGACGGTCGGCTCCCTGTCCCCCGAGGCGCGCCGCCGCCTCCGCGCGGGCGCCGACGCGATGTTCGAGGGCTGGCTGTGGGAACTCGGCAACCAGCTCCAGAACCGCGTCCCCGACCCCGTGGACCACATCGAGATGCGCCGGAGCGCCTTCGGCACGGACCTCACGGTCGGCCTGGGCCGCCTCGGAACGGACGCCGCGCTCCCGGACGAGGTGTACGCCAGCGGCCCCGTCCGATCGCTGCTGAACTCGGCGTCCGACTTCCTGGGCCTGGCCAACGACGCGTACTCGTACCAGAAGGAGATCGAGTTCGAGGGGGAGATCAACAACACGATCCTCGTCGTGCAGAACTTCTTCGGCTGCGACTACCCGACCGCGCTGCGGATCGCCGCCGACCTCATGGACTCGCGGATGCGGCAGTTCCAGCACGTCGTCGTGCACGAGCTGCCCGTCCTGTGCGACGACATGGAGCTGCCGAACGAGGCGCGGGAGGCGCTCGGCGAACTCGTCCGTGACCTGCAGAACTGGATGGCCGGCATCCTCGACTGGCACGTCGCGACACGGCGCTACGGCGAGGACGACCTGATCCGCCGATACCGCGAGGCCCCCTGGACCGAATGACGTTCGGCGAAGTACCGTCGCCGCATGCGCACCGACGTCTGCGAGCGATTCGGCATCGAGTTCCCCCTCTTCGCCTTCTCCCACTGCCGCGACGTGGTCGCCGCCGTCACCAACGCCGGCGGCCTCGGCGTCCTCGGCGCCGTCGCCTACACGCCCGAACGGCTCGAGGAGGAACTGCGCTGGATCGACGACCACGTCGGCGGACGCCCCTACGGCGTCGACGTGCTCGTCCCCGCGAAGATCGACGAATCCGCCGAGCGCGCCTCGCGCGGCGACGGCGGCCTCGACACCATGCTCGCCGCCGTCCCCCAGGAACACTGGGAGTTCCTGTTCGGCCTGTTCGAGAAGTACGGCGTGCCGCTGCCCGACTTCGAGGCCGCCAAGCGCGCGGGCGGACGAAGCGGAACGCAGGTCACCCCGCGCGGCGCGACCGAGCTGATCGACGTCGCGCTCGGCCACCCGATCGCGCTCATCGCCAGCGCCCTCGGCACCCCTCCCCCGCTCATGGTCGACCGTGCCAAGGCCGCCGGGGTCCCGGTCGCCGCGCTCGTCGGCACCGTCGAGCACGCCCGCCGCCAGGTCGCCGCCGGGGTCGACCTCATCGTCGCCCAGGGTGGCGAGGCGGGCGGCCACACCGGCGAGATCTCCACCATGGTGCTCGTCCCCGAGGTCGTGGACGCCGTCGCGCCGCTGCCCGTCCTCGCCGCGGGCGGCATCGCCACCGGACGCCAGATGGCCGCGGCGCTCGCGCTCGGCGCGTCCGGGGTCTGGTGCGGCTCGGTCTGGCTCACCACCGAGGAGGCCGAGACCTCCCCCGCCGTCAAGGCCAAGATGCTCGCCGCGACGTCCCGCGACACCGTCCGGTCCCGGTCCCGCACCGGCAAGCCCGCCCGGCAGCTCCGCTCCGCCTGGACCGACGAGTGGGAGTCGGCGGCAAGCCCCGGGCCGCTCGGCATGCCGCTCCAGATGATCGTCGCCGAGGGCGCGATGCGGCAGATCACCAAGGTCGCCGAGTCCGGCAACGAGGGCGCCCGCGACCTGGCGAACTACTTCGTCGGGCAGTGCGTCGGGCTCATGAACACCGTCCGGCCCGCCCGGCAGGTCGTCTACGACATGATCGAGGAGTTCGCCGACGCGGTCGAGCGCCTCGACCGCATCACGGGCGCCGGCGAGTGACCCCGGCGGGGCGGCGCCCGTTCACGCCTGCTGGTTGAGGGGGCGGCCGGGGCCCTTGTTGATCTGGTCGACGAAGAGCCTGGCCAGGGCGTCCTGCCCCTTGGCGGTGGGGTGGTAGCTGCGCGGCTCGGCGGCCAGGGCGCCCAGGTCCACCGACAGGCCGTTCATGTACGGGTCGGAGCTGCCCGCCTCGTGTCCGGAGAACGCGCTGTAGGCGTCCACGAACTCCACGCTGCCCTCGCCGCGGGTGGCGGCGACGTGCTGGTCGGCCTCGGACACGGCCTGCCGGATGAGCTCGTTCAGGTCGCGGGCGCGGCCGTTCAGCCAGCGCTGGTCGCTCAGCGTGAGGTTGTCGCCGCCGTTCGCGGAGATCTCCGAGAACGGCCGCGGGTAGCCCATCATGATCACCCGGGCACGCGGCGCGCGCGTGGTGATCTGCGTGATCAGCCGGGGCAGCGATTCGCGCAGCGCGGCCATCCGGTCGGCGATGTCGCCGCCCTGCTTCTCGCAGCCCTTGGACCACGGGAGCTTGACCACGCAGCCCGCCATGATCTTGGAGAAGCCGATGTCGTTGCCGCCGACGCTGATCGTGACCAGGGTGGTCCCGGCGGTCAGCCGGTTCAGCTGGGACGGCTCGCCCGCCCGGCCACCGCGGATGTCGCCGGTGGTCGCGCCCGAGCAGGCCCAGAAGGAGCTGCCGCCCGCGAACCGGAAGGTCTTGGCGACGGTGTGGTAGTACGCCCGGGACGTCCGGTCGCACTTGCTCAGCGGGTTCGCGTCGGCGATGCCGCCCTCGGCTCCGACGCCCGCGGAGTAGGAGTCGCCGAGCGCCACGTAGGCACCGCGAGTGGCGGCCTCGGCGGGAGTGGGCGGCTGGTCGCGGTCGCGTGCGGCGGTGTGCGCCTGGACGCCCGGGAGCGGCGCGCGGCAGCCGGCGCCGAACACCTCGCACCGGACGGCCGGCAGCGCCACCAGCGGCACGATCGCCGCGGCGAGCAGTACGAGAAGGAGGGCGACGGCGAGACCCCGATCACCGAAACGGGCTCGCGCCCGCGCCGGCCATGTCCCCGGCCCCGCCATCGTCCTCCCTGTCCCTCGTCCCGTCATGGTTGACGATCGTAGGCGCTCACGGGTTCCCACCTTTACGCAGTAGATCCGATTTTTCCCATCATTTACCGTGCCATCCGGAGTGAGGAGGCAGGTGGAACCGGTGGCGGCTCAGGGAACATCTGATCAGAACACGGCCGGCGGACATCACCGGCGGGTAAGGACACACTCACGGGGGGCGGCGAAGGCGAGCGTCCGCCCGGTGGTGAACGCCGGGACGCTCGGCACCGGCGCCCCGGTGGTCAGCGTCATCGAGGACGTCGCGTCCCTGGGGCTGAGCCTCCTCGCCACCCTCGCGCCGATCATCGCCCTGCTCGCCCTCCTCCTGTTCGCCTACGTCGCCCTCCGCCTCCTCCGCAGGGCCCGCCGGCGGCGGGCCCGTGGAGAGGCGCACGAAAGGGTCTGACCAGGCGGGCATGGGCGGAAGAGGGGCGTCTCTTGAGGGCTGTCCGGTACCCGACAGGTTGGGGACAGTGGATTCGGCGCTGGTCTTTGATGACAGCGCGAAATCACTCGCAACGGCGAACGGGAGCAGCGCATGAGTGGCGAACGACAGCGGCGCATGGGTTCGGTGCGCGTGGCCATCGTGGGTGTGGGCAACTGCGCCTCTTCGCTCGTCCAGGGTGTCGAGTTCTACAAGGACGCGGCCCCCGAGACGCGTGTCCCCGGCCTGAT
>NZ_JBFAUU010000006.1:199018-502166 GCF_040679435.1 Spirillospora sp. NPDC052269 | reverse complement strand
GGGTTCGTTCTGTGTGCGCGGTCCGGTTCAAGCAGGTGCCCGCTCGGTCATGGCCATCCGGCGGGCCGCCGGATGGGGCCGAAGGGGTTCGCCGGTCCGAGGATGCGTGAGTGTTATGTAGCTTCTTGTCAACGTCTGTGCTGGTTTGGGCGTTTTATCCCTGGTTTTGACGAAGATCGAAAGAGGAACGGCACTCGTGGGACGCACCACCATCCTGACCGCGGGCGCGGCACTGCTCGCCGCGTCGCTCACCCTGTCCGCCTGTGGCGGTGACGGCGGCAAGGGCGACGGCGCCGCGGCGAAGAGCACCCTGGACGCGGCCACGTCGTCCGCCTCCCCGGCCGGTCCCGACAACTCCGCCAAGCCCCCGGCCGAGCTCGTGAAGGCCGCGCTGGACGGCTTCAAGAACGCCAAGTCCGTGCACATGAAGGGCGAGTTCAAGGACGAGGGGAAGACGATGCGCATCGACTTCCGCCTCGGTGACGGCCAGGCGGACGGCAGCATGCAGGGCGACTTCGGGAAGGGCCCCGCCACCATGAAGCTCCGCACCACGGGCGGCAAGCTCTACATGGGCGCCGACGCGGCCTTCTGGGAGGACTCGGTCGGGGACAAGACGCTCGCGACGATGCTCGGCAGCAAATGGGTCCTGTTCCCGTCGAGCCAGTCCAAGGAGTTCAAGTCCTTCCTCAGCATCAAGCAGTTCGACAAGGAGGTCTTCGCCCCGCTGCGCAAGGCCTTCCCCGGGGCGTCCGGGGGGCTCAAGACGAGCCGCGCGGACGTCGGTGGCACCCCGGCGATCGGCATCACGGGCCCGGATGGGAAGGCGACGGTCTTCGTGGCCGCCAACGGGACGCCGCACCTGCTCCGCATGACCTCGGCCAAGGCCGTCGGCGAGATGCCGGAGGGCACGTTCGAGTTCTCCGAGTACGACGCCCCGCTCCAGGTCGAGGCCCCGGCGGACGCGATCGACATCAGCAAGATCAAGTAGCGCCGCGCGCGTGAGAAGGAGCCCGCTGCCCGGACGACGCGTCCGGGCGGCGAGCTCCTCTCGTCAGCGGGTCAGTGGGTGCGTCCGGGGTGTCCCATCGCGGACGGATCGGCGGCGACGGGCTCGAGCGCGTGGTCGGCGGCCGGGACGTCGCCGACGCGGCCGAACTCCAGGGTGAGCAGCGCGGCGGCGAGCCAGCCGATGTCGGCCCACGAGCGGAACACGATGCTGCGCGGCCGGTAGCCCGGCCGGAACTTGCGGTCGAACAGGTAGAGCGACTCGACCGCGATCCACGGGTCCAGCAGGTGGAGGGCCTGGTAGCCGGCCTTCTCGACCGGACGCCGGTCCTCGGCGTCGAGCAGTTCGCGGAACGCGGCGAAGTTCAGCGACACGACCTCGATCCGCTGCTCCTTCGCCCACTCGGCGATGTCGACGATCAGGCGCTCGTTCAGGCCGTTCGGGGCGTCCGGGAGCCGCCGCATCGCGTCCAGGCTGAGGCCCTGGCCGGCGGAGACGTACCGCTGGAAGGCGATCGGCGCGTCCTGCTCGTCGTAGGCGACGGCGACGACCGCGCCCGGGTGGTAGCCGGTGAGCAGCTCGTCCAGGTTCATGGAGAAGCCGCGCTCTGCCGCGCCGCCGAGCGAGCGGTTCGCGACGTCCAGCAGCTTCCCGCGCAGCTCGTCGCCGATCTCCCGCTCGGAGACGATCTCGGACCTCACGCCGGAGTTGTGGGTGCGCCGCACCGCCTGCCGGACGTTGCGCATCTGCCGTCCGGACAGGGAGAACGTCTCCGGGAACAGCACGACCTCGTCGCCGAACCCGAACGAGCGCAGCCCGCCCCAGGACGACACGAGCTCGGTGCTCGCGCCCAGCACCGCCGGACGCCAGCCGGTCCGGCGGCACAGGTCCAGGAAGGCGTTGATCGCGGCGTCGTGGGCGTCCGGGGCGCCGACCGGGTCGCCGCCCGCGACCGCGACGCCGAACAGCACGCGGTAGCCGATCGCGGCCCGGCCGTCCGGGCTGAACACGTACGCCTTGTCACGGCGCAGGGCGAACGGCGCGAGCGTGTCGGAGCCGGGGTGCGCGACGAGTCCCGCGACGCGGCGGCGCTGGTCCTCGTCACCGGGCGGCGGCGCGGGGTCGGGCGCGAGCAGCGTGACGACCAGCACCAGCAGGCCGACCCCGCCGATCAGCGACAGCGCGCCGGGCAGCCAGGCCTCGCCGCCGGACGGCCCGCCGGTCGCCGACAGCCCGTGCGCGATGTCCGGGCCGACCGAGCTGATCGTCACCCCGCCGAGCACCACGGTCAGGACCGCGGCGAGCACCACCAGGATCGCGCCGATCCGGACGGCCGACCGGATCCGGTCGGGGTGCGGGCGGACGACGAAGGTGTCGCGGCTGACCCACAGCGCGACCGCGGCGGCGGCGAGCAGCGGCAGCCGCCAGTAGGCGTCACCGCCGACCGCGACGGCCGCGAAGCCCATCCCGACCATGACCATGAGGCCGTACCAGGCGGCGCGGCGGCGCAGCAGCGCCCCGCGGGCGACGAAGACCAGGGCGATGGCGAGGACGACCGCGTGCGCGGGGGCCAGCGGGCGTCCGGTGGTGAGCAGGGACAACCGGTCCAACCAGGACGGTGTGCCGTGCACCGCGGGGATGGAGAGCATCGCGCCCACCCCGAGGGTGGCGACGGCGTGCGGCCAGGTCGGCACGGCGTGCATCCCCGGGTGCGTCCCCGCGCGCGCCGGCATGTCGGCTTCCACAGTGTCCTGCGCTGCGTCGTGCCTCGCTGCGTCCACGGAAGACACCTCCGAACGGCTGCAACCACGGTCCGTGGGAACTCATTCCCGCCTGGAAACGTTTATTTGCGGCCTTGGTGGGGCATTGGGCCTCGGTTTCTCTGACGCGGGGACAGGTCACCAGGTTCGGTCCTACCCACCGCTACGGTGCTTCCATGACCGGATTCCGCCACGTGGTGCTGTTCACATGGGTCGAGGGTACGACCACCGCCCAGATCGAGGAGGTCGCCACGCGGCTGCGTGATCTTCCCGGGGTGATCCCCGAGATTCGCGCCTACAGTCTCGGATCGGACGCGGGGGTCAACCCCGGAAGCGCCGACTTCGTGATCGTGGCCGACTTCGCCGACCGCGACGCCTATCTGACTTATCGCGACAATCCGACGCACCGGGCCGTGGTGGACGGCATGAAGCCGCTCATCGCGTCCCGGACCGCCATTCAGTACGAGCTCTGAACGGCGCGGCACGAGCTCTGAACGACGCGGGGCCCTGTGTTCGGTGGCCATGTGCCAGTGTAACCGAGCAAGCGCTTGTGTTATACCGTCCGGGCGGGTTAGGTTCGGCCACGAGGCCCGCCGGGGACGGATCGCGCCCCGTCTCCGGCGGGCGTCCCCGCGGGCGCGCCTCCGTGCCGCGGGACGTTCCCGGACGAACGCGGCGCGGCCGGAGGCCGGATGAGGCAGGGGTTCTCAGGACGCGCGGCGGTGGCGGGGATCGGGATGACCGCGCTGTCCCGCGCGTCCGGCCGGAGTGAGCTGGCGCTCGCCGCCGAGGCCGCGCGCGCCGCGCTCGCGGACGCCGCCGAGGCGACCGGCGGAGCCGCGGGCACGCCCGACGCGATCCTCAGCTACCACCTGAACGACTCCGCGCCCGTCCTCTACCTGGCGCGTGAGCTCGGCATCACCGAGATCGGCTGGCACAACGAGATCTACGGCGGCGGGACGCAGAGCGCGTCGATCCTCGCGGACGCGTCGATGCTCATCGACGCCGGGCTCGCCCGGACGGTCCTGGTGTACCGGGCCCTGAACGGACGCTCGGGCAAGCGGATGAACGCGCTCGGCCTCAAACTCGGCGAAGGCACGGAAGAGCAGTTCACGCACCCGTACGGCATGGCCGGGCCCGTCCACCAGTTCGCCCTGGCCGGACAGCGGTACCTCTACGACACCGGCCTCACCGACCGGCATCTCCACTCGGTCGTGGCCCAGTCTCGCGCGCACGCGGTGCGGAACCCGCGCGCGCTTCAGCGACGCCGCCTCACGCTGTCCGACTACCTGGACAGTCCCATGGTCGCGTCCCCGCTGCGCCGCGTGGACTGCTGCCAGGAGACGGACGGCGCGTGCGCGCTCGTCCTCACCCGCGCCGACCTCGCCCCGGAGTCCCCGCGCGTGCACGCGGTCGTCCGCGGCGGCGGGCCCGGCGCGTCCACGATGGACCGGACGGACGACGTCACCCGCGTCTTCTCGGCGCACGTCGCCGCGCCGCTCTACGAGGCGGCCGGGATGAAACCCGAGCAGATCGACGTCGCGCTGCTCTACGACGCCTACTCCTGGCTCATCCCGCGCCAGCTCGAGGACTTCGGCCTGGTCGGACGCCCCGACCTCGGCGTCATGCTCGCCGCGGGAGAGATCGCGTGGAACGGCCGCCATCCCGTGAACCCGCACGGCGGCCTGCTCTCCGAGGGGTACGTGCACGGCCTCAACAACGTCGCCGAGGCCGTCCGGCAGCTACGCGGAACCGGCACGAACCAGGTCAAGGACGCCGGGGTCGCGCTCTGCACCGGGTTCGGCGGCAGCTACGGCAGCGCCGCCATCCTCACCCGCCCCTGAGCCTCCCCTGAGCCTCCCAAGGCCGCACGGACCGAAGTCGCCGGACGGTCGGTGCGGGGTTACCTTGACGGTGTGACAGGCATCCGGAGGCGCCGCGTGCCGGCGGCCGTCGTGGACGGGATCCTCACGCTGCTGGTCGGCGGGGTCGTCGAGCTGATGGTGTACGTCAGCCAGGATCCGCGCGAACGGCCCGCCATCCCGCGCGACTACGTGATCGGCGCGCTCCTGGCGCTGCCCGTCCTGGTGCACCGGCGGCGGCCCATGGCGGCGCTGCTGCTCGCGAGCTTCCTGCTGACCGCCTACTACACGTCCGGGGCGCCGGGGTTCTCGCCGATCTGGGTGCTGGGCGTCCCGGCGTTCTCCACCGTCGTCGCCGGATACATGCGCTGGACGATCGGGATCACCGCGTTCTTCTTCACCTTCGGCTTCCTCGCGGTGCTCCGCAAGGGCGAGCCGCCCGCGAGCGCGCTCGCCTCGTTCCTCCAGCAGTGGGTGCTGGTCACGGTCGTGATCCTGCTCGCCGAGGTGATCCGCAGCCGCCGCGCGCTCGCCGCCGAGACCCGCGAACGGCTCCGGATGGCGGGCGAGGAGAAGGAGCGCGAGGCCGCCCGGCGCGCCGCCGAGGAACGCCTCCGGATCGCCCGCGACCTGCACGACACCGTCGCGCACGGGATGGCGACCATCACCGTCCAGGCGGGCGCGGCGCTGCGCCGGCTGGCGGGCAGCCCGCCGGACGACCCGGTCCGCGAGGCCGTCGCCGCGATCCGCGCCAGCAGCAAGGAGTCGCTCGCGCAGCTGCGCGCCACGCTCGGCCTGCTCCGCGGGGACGGGAGCGGCCCGCGCGCCCCCGGCCTCGGCCGCCTGCCGAACCTCGTGGACGCGGTGCGCTCGGCGGGCCTGCCGGTCGAGGTCGCGGTGTCCGGGACGGCCGTCCCGCTGGACGCGGCGACCGACGAGGCCGCCTACCGCATCCTGCAGGAGTCGCTCACCAACGTGCTCCGCCACGCGGGGGACGCGGCGACCGCGCGGATCATCATCGACCACACCGGACGGGACGTCCGGGTGGAGGTCGCCGACGACGGCGGTGAGCACGCCGCGGGCGGCGCCCAGGGGTCGGACGCCGACGTCTCCGGGGGCGGCCACGGCCTCACCGGCATGCGCGAACGCGCCGAGGCCGTCGGCGGGACCCTGACCGCCGCCCCCGAGCCGGACGGCGGATTCCGGGTCGTGGCCGTCCTCCCCGCGACCCCCTCCGGGCCGCTGGAGACTCCCGGGGGAGTACTCCGCAGGGAGTAGCCGCGCCGCGAGGTGTCTCCGCACGCCCGACGCGCCGGACCAGGCCGCGGCGGGAACCTCCTGCCATGACCACGAAGACCATCTCCTCCGACGGCGCGGTCGCCCGCCTCGCCCGGCTCTGCTACCGGCGGCGCAGGCTCGCCGTCCTGCTCTGGGTGCTCGGCGCGGTCGCCGTCATGGCGGTCGGTTTCACGCTGTCGGCCGGTGCGGCCAACTCCTTCAAGGGCAGCTCCGGCTCGGCGAAGGCGCAGAAGATCCTCGACTCGCGCTTCCCGCAGGCCAACGGCGACAGCGTCACGCTCGCGATCCAGGCCGACAGGGACGTTCGCGACCCGGCCGTGAAGGCGCGCGTGCAGCCCGCGCTCCAGCGACTCGCCCAGACCCCGCACGTCACCGGCGTCCTCTCGCCCTACCAGGTCCCCGGGCGGATCTCCAAGGACGGGCGGATCGCGTTCGCCACCGCGCAGCTGAACGTCACGTCCGACGCCATGCCCACGGGCGACCTCACCAAGCTGATTTCGGACGTCCGGGGCACCAAGGACGGCGTCCGGCTCGAACTCGGCGGCAGCCCGATCGCCGCGGCCGAGACCCCGGGCGGCGGCCCCACGGAGGGCATCGGCGTCCTGGCCGCCGTGGTCATCCTGCTGATCGCGTTCGGATCCGTGCTGGCCATGGGCCTGCCGATCGTGACCGCGCTGTTCGGCATCGGCACCGCGCTCGCGCTCATCGGGCTGATCGGGCACCTGCTGCCCGCGCCCTCGTTCAGCCCGATCGTCGCCGCCCTCATCGGCCTCGGCGTCGGCATCGACTACGCGCTGTTCATCGTCACCCGCTACCGCGAGGCCCTGCACGACGGCGAGGACCCCGAGAGCGCGACCGTCACCGCCCTGTCCACCGCCGGACGCGCCGTCCTGTTCGCCGGGTCGACCGTCGTCCTGGCCATGCTCGGACTGTTCGTCATGGGCGACCCGCTGCTCGCCGGCGTCGCGGTCGCCGCGTCCACCACGGTCCTGATGACCATGTTCGCCTCCGTCACCCTGCTGCCCGCGCTGCTCGGCTTCACCGGCCGCCACATCGACCGGCTGCGCGTCCCCGGCCTCGGCCGCCGCGCCGGACGCCCCCTCGCCGAGCGCTGGGCGGGCCTGGTCCAGCGGCTTCCCGTTCCGGCCGCGCTGATCGCCGCCGGGCTGCTTCTGGCGCTCGCCGTCCCGGCCCTGTCGATGCGGCTCAGCCTGCCCGACTCGTCCACGCAGCCGCACGCCAACTCCGCGTACGGGGCGCACGAGATCCTGGCGCGCGGCTTCGGCCCCGGCGTCGAGGCTCCGCTCGTGATCGTCGCCGACGGCGGCGACGGGTCCCGGGTCGCGGACGCCGTCCGCGCCACTCCGGGCGTCGAGAGCGTCCAGGCGCCGCGAACCAGCGCCGACGGCACCGCCTCGGTGACCATCGCCTACCCGCGGACCGGCGCCCAGGACGCGGCGACGCAGAAGCTCGTCCACCGGCTGCGCGACACGGTCATCCCGGACGCCACGCGCGGCACCGACCTGGCCGGGAAGGTGTTCGTCGGCGGTCCCAACGCGGGTTCGATCGACTTCGCCGACAACGTCCAGAGCCGCCTGCCCTGGCTGGTCGCGGTCGTCGTCGGGCTGTCGCTGCTGCTGCTCGTCGCGCTCGTCCGCTCGATCGTCATCGCCCTGCAGGCCGCGCTGATGAACCTGCTGTCGATCGGCGCCGCCTACGGCGTGCTCACCGCCGTCGTCCAGTGGGGCTGGGCCGGCAAGCTGCTGGGCTTCCCGGGATCGATGCCGGTCGCGACCTGGGTTCCGATGATCATGTTCCCGATCCTGTTCGGGCTCTCCATGGACTACGAGGTCTTCCTGGTCTCCCGGGTCCGGGAGAACCACGAGCTCGGCATGCCCACCCGGCAGGCCGTCGCCGGGGGCCTGGCCGGCACCGCCCGCGTCATCACCGCCGCCGCCGCCATCATGGTGATGGTCTTCCTGTCCGTCCTGCTCGGCGCGGACGTCGCGGTCAAGCAGGTCGGCCTGGGCATGGGCATCGCGATCCTCATCGACGCCACGGTCGTCCGGATGCTGCTCGTCCCCGCGCTGATGGAGCTGTGCGGCGAGGTCAACTGGTGGGTCCCGAAGTTCCTCCGCCGCCGCTCGGAGGCCGACCGCGCCCCGGTCCCGACGCACTCATGACAGCGCCGGAGGTCGACTCATGACGGCGACGGAGGCGGACTCATGACAGGGCCGGAAACGGCGACGCGCGCCCGCGGGATCCCCGCGGGCGCGCGTCGCCGTTCACGCGGCCTCAGCCTCTCGACCCGTGTGGCGTCGGCCTCTCCATTCGTGTGGCGTCAGCCTCTCGACCGGGCGCTCATGATGGCGTCCCGCAGCTGCTGGAAGGTGTCGGCCTCGACCAGGCGCGGCCCGGAGCGCAACGGGACCATCGCCCACCACGACCCGGTCGCCTGCCCGAACCAGACCCGCACGCCAGGAAACTGCTCCTGGAGCCCGCGCGCCATCGCGTCGCGCAGTTCGGCGGGGGGCGGTTCCTCCCGCCCGGCCCTGTTCCCCGGTGTTCCCGTCATGCCGCCCTCCCCCCGGATGTCTCATCGTCCACAACGACCCCGTTGCTTCGGGTGTGACCCTAACTTGGCAAGGTGTGACGAAAAGCACCGGGCCCCCAGGAGTGCCGGGCCGCCGCGGCCCGATGCCCGTGGGAGCAGCAAGGCTACGGACCCCTCCGGCGAAGACGAGTCATTTTCACGGAATTCACCCTTCCGGCCATCGTCGCGAGCCCGTTTCGGACGGCGCTCACGTCACCCTCGGGGGAGGGGCGGGGACGCGAAAGCCCGCCCCGGGCGGCTCGGCGCGCGGAGCGGGCTCGTGGAGAACCGTCGTCGGACGTGGTCAGTGCGCGGTCAGTGCGTGTTGATCCCGTCGAACATGACCTTCAGGTAGTGGTCGGCGAGACCCTGCGCGTCGAGGCGTCCGCCCGGCTTGAACCAGCGGACCGCGACCCAGACGGTGTCGCGGATCATCCGGTAGGTCAGCTTGGGGTCGACGTCGGGGCGGAACAGCTCCTGCTCCTGGCCGGCCTTGATGGTGTCCACCCACATCTTCTCCACCTCGTCCTCGGACTTGGTGAGGTAGGCGAACCGCTCCATCCCTTTGAGGTAGTTCCAGTCGTTCTGCATGACCGTGATCGCGGCGCGGTGCGGCTCCAGGGTGCCGAACGCGATGCGGACCAGGCCCGCGATGGTCGTCCGCGGGTCCTCGCCCCGGTCGATGACCTCCCGGTACCGGGTCATGATCTCTTCGAAGAACCCGGACAGGATCTCGTCCACGATCGACTCCTTGGAGTCGAAGTGGTGGTAGAGGCTGCCGGAGAGGATGCCGGCCTCGTCGGCGATGTTGCGCACCGTCGTGGCCTGGAAGCCCTTCTCGGCGAACAGCTCGGCGGCGAGCTTCACCAGGTGCTCGCGGCGCTCCGACGCGGCGGCCGACGAGCCCCTGCCGCGCCGTCGTCCGGCGGGCTCCCCGCCGCCTGGTTTCGGTCGTCCGGAATTAGTGCTCGTGGTCGTCACGCTCTCATTATGCCGCTTCTGCCCAACCGCTTGCTCAAATCCGCCGCGCCCCCCTTCCGGAGGTGGGGATCCAGCGCTTGTTCCGCCCTCCGGACGCAGGTGGCGAGCCCCGGCACCACCTTGATCACCGGATGCGCCGACCCGTCCGAACGGCCTGTCCCAAACGGTCACTCGTCCGGCATGGACTCCTTCAGGCGTTCACGCAGGACGGCCAGGAGGTCGTCGCTGCGCTCGGTCAGGCGCTCGATCTCCGGGAGGGCCATGTCGTCCCGGACGGTCTCGGCGACCAGTTCGTCGTACTCGTGCGCGCGCCCGGTGATGTTGTCCAACCGACGCTGGGCGCGCAGGGCCTCGTCGGCGGCGCGGACGTGCTCGGCGTAACGTTCCAGGGCCTCGATGCGGCGGGTCACGGCGGTCACCGAGCGGTCCAGCTTCTCCCGCAGCGGACGCAGCGCCGCCTCCAGCTCGGGCAGGTCGTCGCCGTCCGGCTCGTCCGCGCGCAGGCGCGACTGACGGGCCAGGGCGTGCGCGATCTCCCACTCCTCGCGTGGCAGGATCACCGCGTTCTCGGCGCTTTCGAGCAGACCTTCCTGGTTGACGTCGCTCTCCCGGACGGCGTCCACGGCCGTCTGCGTGCGCGCGAGCAAGGGGCGCGCCTCCTCGTCCAGGTCGTCCGCCACGACGAAGCGGTCGCGGCGTTTGTCCAGCTCGTGCGCGCGCGTCAGGTCGAGGAAGACCGTCGGCGCGCCGATCGCGACCAGGGCCGCCAGCATCGTCATGCCCAGCAGCCACATCGACCCGAACATCGGCAGCCCGGCGAAGCCCGCCCCCAGCACGGAGAACGGTGCGAGGGCCACAAGCGGACGACGCCGCCGGACGAGCGGGTCGAGTTCGGCGCGCAGCGTCGGGTCGGCCACCGGACGGAGCTCGGTGATCCTCGTGGACGGCCCGGACGACGTCACGTCCGAGACCCGCCTCCAGTACGTGCGCACATGGGTCTCGAACGCGAAGTCGGTGGCGGGGATCTCGATTTCGGCGGGCCCGGGGGGAAGGGGCCATGAGCCCACGGGGTCGCTGCCGCCCGGACCGGTGAAGCGCACCCACCAGCCGCCCTTGCCGTCATCGCACCGGTAGCGGCCGGGCGCGATGTCGATCCCGACGAAGAATGTCCCGATGCCCGGAATGGACTCGTTCCAGGTTCGACTGGCCACGGCGACCTCCGACCCGCTCGCGCCGCTCGGCTCCCTCTCCGGTCGCTCCGCGCGCCACGTCCCCTGCGGCGTCGAAGCGATATGTGTGCCGTACCCCGATGCGTGTCGGTGAAGTCGCGTCCGGGGCAGGAGATTGGAACTGGAATACTCCAGGCGTGCGACCCGACTACGACCCGCTTGACGATCCGCCCTGGGCGATGCAACTGGTGGTCCGTGTGGAGAAGGCCGATCCACCGAGCCATGACGCCGTCTGTGCCGCGGCCGCGACGGCTGTGGTGCGCCTGCTCACCGACCCGCGCGCGTACGAGCCCGAGGGCGAGTGGCACGCCTGCGTCCAAGGCTGGGAGTCGCGGCGCATCCGCAAGGTGGCCCGGCGTGCGCGCGGTGTGCGCTGGCCTGAGGTCCAGGAGCTTCCGGGCATCACGGCCGAGGCTTATGGCGCGGAGGTGCGCGTGTTCCCGCCAGGCCCGATGGACGAGGTCCCCTCGCAGATCACCAAGCTCCAGGTGGCCGGCCTGGACCTGCCGCTCGCCGAGAAGCCCCTTCCGCCGCCGGACGGCCCGCACGCCGAGATCGCGCTGAACCCGGACTTCACGATGACCACCGGTAAGGCGGCGGCCCAGTGCGGGCACGCCGCCCACCTGCTGCTGAGGCAGTTGGGCGCGCGCGACCGGAAACGCTGGCTCGAGAACGGCCTGCGCGTGCATCTGGCACGGGACGTCCCCTGGCGCGAATGTGTGGACCGTGCCACCGTGGCCGTGCGCGACGGCGGTTTCACCGAGGTGCCGCCCGGCACCATGACCGCCATCGCCTGGATCGCCGACTGACGGCCCACGCCCCTGGGACGGCCCTGAACAGGGGGCCGTCCCAGGGGCGTGCGCGTCAGGGAAGGACCAGCGCCACCGGGGTGATGCCCGCTTGGCGCACGAGGGACGGCAGGCGCCCCGCGAACGGGTGGTGGTCGGTCGGAAGGCCACCGGGGTTGTCGATCACGTAGTGGACGACGTCGCCGGAACGCCGCTCCACATAGTGCGCGCCCACCGAACGCAGGATCGCCGCCGTCCGGCCGGCGTCACCCACCTTGACCGACACGCGGATCGGGGATTCGACCTGGAGCGGGGCGTTCGCCACCGCGCGCGGACGAGCCGACGCCAATCCGGACACCCCTGCCTTCGGGTCAGGCCCGAGCAAAGCGTTGTAGAGCAGCTTCGCCGTGCCATCGCTGAAGGCCCGGAAGTTGGGTTCGCCGCCGAACAGGACCGTCCGGCCCTTGCCCAGAGGCTCGTCCGTTGCGGCGGCGGTCCCGCCGAGCTCGGCCGCGCCGTGCTCATAGCCTGAGACGAACCAGTCCGCCGAGGACGTGTCCGGGTAGCCGACCGCGACCTTCGCCGGGTCGCTCTGCCGCATCACCGGGTCGTAGGCGTAGAACTGCCAGGCCGTGTCGCCGACCCCGCGCGCGAGCGGGCTGCGGCCGTCCACCTTCACCCGGAACAGCGAGCCCGGGACGTCCGACGTCGGGTCGGTGAAGGTGTCGGTCGTGATGCCCAGGCGCGCGGCGAGCTGCGCTCCGCCCTGCCAGCCGACGTACCGGCCGCCGTTCTGGACGAAGGCCGTGAGGGCGGTTCGTCCGGCGTCGCCGAGGGCCTTGTCGGCGGCCTCCGCCGGGCCGTCCGGGGCGACCAGCACCCGCACGCCCCCGAGCTTCCCGGACGCCACGTCCGCCGGGCTGAGCAGCGTGTAGGGCAGCTTCCACTCACGGTCGAACCGGGACCGCAGCCAGCCCGTGGACTGCCGCGCGCCGGACGACGTCGCCGACAGCTGCAGAATCCCGATCTTCGGTGCGTTTCCGGAATGCCCCGGTGTCTCCGCGGGCAGCGGCGGCACCGGCTCGGTGACCGGACGGAGCAGGGCCCCGGACGATCCGCCCGCGACGTTCTGCAGCAGCGGCATCGACCACGCCGTCACGTCGTAGAAGTACGGGAACGGGGTATATGAATCCTCGTTCAGCATGGCCTGGATCCAGTGCTTCTGGCCCTGCGCCATGCTGATCGAGTACGTCCCGGCGGGCAGTGTCGCCGCCGTTTCGGCCCGTCCGTAGGGCTTGAAGTCGGGCACGGTCAACGGCCGGACGAGCCGGTCCACCCGCACGCCCATCCGCTGCAGCCGGCGCACGATCGTCCGGACCTCGGGCCCCTTCGCAGGATCGTCCGCACGCAGGAAGTACGTCCGGACGAGCCGGTCCGGGACCTGCCGGTCGATCTGGTTCGGCGGGTTGTAGATCTGGTTCGGCTCCAGCCTCCCCGCGACGCCCTGCTGGTAGGCGTCCACGGCCATCTGGTGCCCTTCGGTCAGGATCCGCTGCCGGTTCCGCGCGGCCTGCGACAGCGACACCCACTGGGTCAGGTAGTGCTCTTTCACCCGTTCGGGGTAGGGGCTCTCGTCGCCCTTCTCCAGCGTCATCCCGGCGGCGAGGAAACCGGAGATCGGGACCGTGTCGCCGTACCCCTGGTAGAAGAGGTCGTAGGTGTCGCGGTTGAAGTAGTCGATGCCCTGCCGCGTGAACTCGGCCGCCATCGACGCGCCGTAGATGTCGTTGATCCAGCCGATCGCCTGCTCGGGCGTCTCGTGGTAGATCGGGTCGGCGTTCGGCGGGAAGAAGAACGACGTCCCGCCCATCTCGTGCGCGTCGATGTACAGCGCCGGCGGGTACTGGTTCAGCATCGAGAGCTTGCCGTCGACCTCGGGCTGCGTGCGCGCGAACCAGTCGCGGTTCATGTCGAAGCCGTAGGCGTTCTGGCGCGTGTTCAGCGTCCGGCCGTCCGGGTTCTGCGTGGGCAGGACGATCACGAGCGCGTTGTCGAGGATCGTCCGCGCGGCGCAGTCGGTGCGGTCGCCGAGGTCGCGCAGCACCTTCAGCGCCGCGTCGGTGCCGCTGGGCTCGTCGCCGTGCACGTTGGCGCTGACCCACAGGATCGGGACGCCGCGCTTTGCGAGCTGTTCGGCGAGCTTCGCGGGCGTGTGCGGGTCGCGCAGCGTCGCCGCCTCCCCGCGCACGCGCGCGAGCCCGGCGCGGGTGAGCAGTTCGGGACGTCCGACGATGGCGTACTTCAGCGGACGGCCCTGGGCGGTCGTGGCGAGCGTCCCGGAGACGACGCGCTCGCTGGACGCGGCGACGGCGTCCAGGTAGCGGTCCGACTCGGCGGCGGTCGCCTCGCGGTCGCCCAGCTCGATGCCGAGGACCTGCTTCGGGGACGGGACCTTCCCCCGGTACACGGGCGTCGTCCGGGTGGGGTCACAGGAGGGGGACGAGGGCGGTGCGGCGGAGGCGGACGTCGCCGCCGCGGTCGGCGTCGCGAGCGACGCGGCCGCGATGAGCGACACCGCCAGGCGTGAGGCTCTCATGCCTTCGGAACGTGACATATGTCCGGTAACGCACCAATGGCAACTTCTGCCAAGATCCGCCGCCCGGCAGGGCTACCGCGCCGGGCGCGAACGTGGTTCGGTTCGGTGAGCGACATTCCGCCACCGAATACTGGGAGGATCCGATGCGCGCCGCGCTGACGACCAAGGACAACACCCTCACCGTCACCGACGTCCCGGACCCGGTGCCCCTCGACGGGCAGCTCCTGGTGCGGACGCTCGCCTGCGGCATCTGCGGTTCCGACCTGCACGCCCTCGCCGATCCCGAGGGCTTCATGGAGACCACCCGCCGCTCCGGCGGCACGCCCCACGACCCGCGTGAGGGCCTCGTCTTCGGACACGAGTTCGCCGCCGAGATCGTGGCCCACGGCCCCGGCACCGAGCGCACCCTGCCCGTCGGGACGGTCGTCTGCGGCCCGCCCATCGCCCTCGGACCGCAGGGCGCCGGCATCGTCGGCTACGCGCCCATGTTCCCCGGCGGCTACGGCGAGTACATGATCCTCAACGAGGGCCTGGCGATGCCCGTCCCGGACGGCCTGGACCCGAGGGTCGCCGCGATCACCGAGCCGTTCTCGGTCGGCGCCCGCGCCGTCCGGCGCAGCGGCATCGAATCGGGCGACGTCGCGGTCGTGCTCGGCCTCGGCCCGATCGGCCTCGGCGTCGTCGCCCAGCTCAAGGCGCGCGGACACGGCCCCGTGATCGCCGTGGACTTCTCCCCGCGCCGCCGCGCCCTCGCCGAGGCCCTGGGCGCGGACGAGGTGATCGACCCCGCCGTCGCGTCCCCGCACACCCGCTGGGCCGAACTCGGCGTCCCGGTCAGCACCGTCGACCGCATCGCCGCCGAGCTCTTCGGGACCACCGCGCCCGGCGCCGTCGTCTTCGAGTGCGTCGGCGTCCCCGGAATCCTCCAGCAGGTCATCGACGGCGCCCCCGCCGGCGCCACGGTCATGCTCGTCGGCGTCTGCATGCAACCCGACACCGTCGAACCCGGCGTCGCCGCGTCCAAGGAGATCACCGTCCGCGGCACCTTCGGTGCGATGCCCGACGAATACCGCGCCACCCTCCACGACATCGCCGCCGGCCGCATCGACGCGGGCTCCATCATCACCGGCGAGGTAGGCCTCTCCGGCGTCGCCCAGGCCTTCACCGACCTGGCCAACCCGGAACAACACGCCAAAATCATCGTCCGCCCCTGACCCATCCCCGCACGACCCGGCACCCGCCCCCTCACACCCACGTCGCGCCCCATTCCTGACCCGGTCTGTGTGACGTGGCGGTCGCGGCGTCACGCCCGTGTCACGCCCCCGGGTGGTCGGGGCCGCGTGTTCGGCGTCGGTCGTTCCTTTTTGCGGACGGGCAGAAAAACGCCGTGCACTGGGCGCCGTCAAGGCGCTCGGTGCACGGCTGGGTTCCTGGTTCTGTCAGCGGGCTGGGGGCGCGGGGCGGGGGATGCGGTTCAGCGCCGCCAGTGCCAGCTCCTGCGTGCGCGTGAGGGCTCCGCCGTCGGCGGAGCCGCCCGAGCCGCTGTTGAGGCGGGCCTTGACGCCGAGGCCGTAGGAGACGAACAGCAGGATGCCGAACAGGAGCAGGTAGGCGACGTGCTCGGCGAGGCCGCCCCACTTACCGCGCAGGACGTCCAGGACGGCGAGGACGCCGAAGCCCGCCATCCAGCCCGCGAGCGGCGGGAGGAACCACACGTCGCGGCGGCGCAGCAGCCCGGCGATGGTGAGCACGACGAGCAGCAGCTCCAGCCCCTTCACCCCGGCGAGGACGGTGCCCGCGACGCCGGAGTCGAGGTAGGACGCGACCTGGTCGCGCCGGTCGCTCCAGGAAAGGGCCGCCGCGACCGCGCCGGCCAGGCCGTAGGCGATCAGGAAGACGCCGACCGGGTAGTGCAGCCGGTGCCAGTGCGCGGACGCGCCCTTCGGCTTCGGCGGCGTCACCGGGCCGGGACCGGACGCGGACACGGCCGCCTGCCCGGCCCCCGGCGGAGGTCCGGACTCGAACGGGGCGTCACCGGGCCTTTGTGGGAGCGGGTAGTCCGGCCTCGTCAGCCGCCAGTCCGGATTAGCCCCACTCATGCCGGTTTCCCGCCTTCCTCGCATCTGCCACGCGCACGATATCCCGATTATCAGACACATGATCGGGCACATCGGTTCGCGCGCACCGGTCACGACATGCCGCGCGATCGAACACGGGCGCGTCACGGCCGCCGGTGCGTGCGCCCCGGGCGGCGGCGTGCCAGTCTGGCGCTCGTCGGGCCACGCGACTCCACGGGGGAAACGAGGATGACGCCTGACGACTCGGGAACCGCCGCGCTGGTCAAGACGCGGATCGAATATCTGGAGGAGCTCGGCGACGAGCTGGTCAAGCGTGGGTTGCGGGTGCGGCTCACCATGGCGCAGGAGCAGTCGCCCAGCCTGCACGTGACGAACCCGGACGCGTCCGTCCTGACGGAGAACATCCTGGCCGGGGAGGACGCGGACGGCTGGTGGTACCGGTGGTCCTGGGGCGAGCGCCTCGCCCCGGCCGGTTCGGTCGCGGACGCGGCCGACCTCGTCCAGCGCGTCCTCGCCGCGCTGGACTGAACGCGCACGGGCCAAGCCCACCGCACGCGCACGAGAGCCGCCGAGCGCGACGGCCATGCCGACCCGCATGGCCGTCCGCGCCCGCCCGCCCGTGCCGCCGGATCCCGGCTTATGTTGGGGCGGCGAACTATTTCGCGATCTTGATGGGGTGGCGGGGGCGTCGGAGTCCGTCCTGGCAGGGGCCGCTTCATCCGCGCTGAGCTGGCGTTACTTGATTGTTACTGCTCACAACAAATTCACCCGGCCCCGGGGGTGGCATTACCGTCGAACCCGACATAAGTTGCGGGGCACAACATTTCGCGCGACGGCGGGGGGAGCCCCGGACAACCGTCCGCGCGCATCCCACCCCCGAATACCGGCCGCAGCGACGCGGCCGCCCCCAGAAAGGACCCGGGCACATGCGCAAGGGGATCATCGGCCTCGCGGCGTTCACCGCCGCGGCGGCCCTCACCCTCACCGCCTGCGGGGACGACAAGAAGGACGGCGCGTCCGGCGGCGACGCCGCGGCCAAGGGCAAGATCGGCGTGATCCTGCCCGACACCAAGTCCTCGGTCCGGTACGAGAGCTTCGACCGCCCGTTCCTGGAGCAGTCGTTCAAGGCCGCCGGAGTCAAGTACGACATCCAGAACGCCGAGGGCTCCACCCAGCGGTTCCAGACCATCGCCGACCAGATGATCACCGGCGGCGTGACCGTGCTGATCGTGGACGGCCTGGACTCCAACTCGGCCGCCGCCGTGCAGCGCAAGGCGCAGCAGCAGGGCGTCAAGACCATCGACTACGACCGCCTCACCCTCGGCGGCGTGTCCGACTACTACGTCTCCTTCGACAACGTGAAGGTCGGCGAGGAGCTCGGCAAGGGCCTGCAGAAGTGCCTGGGGGACAAGCAGGCCAACATCGCCTACCTGAACGGCGCGCCGACCGACAACAACGCGACCCTGTTCGCGCAGGGCGCGCACAGCGTCCTGGACAAGGTCGCCACCTACAAGAAGGTCGCCGAGCAGGCCGTCCCGGACTGGGACAACCAGAAGGCCGCCACGATCTTCGAGCAGATGCTGACCCAGCAGGGCGGCAAGATCGACGGCGTGCTCGCCGCCAACGACGGCGTCGGCAACGCCGCCATCTCGATCCTGAAGAAGAACTCGCAGGCCGGCAAGGTCCCGGTGACCGGCCAGGACGCGACGGTGCAGGGCCTCCAGAACATCCTGGACGGCACCCAGTGCATGACGGTCTACAAGCCGGTGAAGCAGGAGGCCGACGCGGTCGCCAAGCTCGCCATCGACGTCATGAAGGGCCAGAAGGGCGAGACCAACGGCACCACGAACGACGCGCAGGGCAAGCGCGACGTCCCCTCGGTGCTGCTGACCCCGATCGGCATCTCCAAGGACAACGTCAAGCAGGTCGTGACCGACGGCTTCGTCAAGAAGGACGAGCTGTGCAAGGGCGCCTACGCGGCCAAGTGCACGGCCGCCGGCATCCAGTGACGACCGACCGCTGAGCGGCACCGGCACGCGCCCGGCCCGCGGATCCGCCACGCGGCGGGCCCCGGGCCGGGCGCGCCGGAGCGCACGGCGAACCCGAAGGGAATGACGTGGCAGAAAACGGCGAACCCGTCCTGCGCCTGGTCGGTGTCAACAAGAGCTTCGGCCCGGTGCACGTCCTGCACGACGTGGACTTCACGCTCCGCCAGGGTGAGGTGATGGCCCTGGTCGGCGACAACGGCGCCGGCAAGTCCACCCTCATCAAGTGCATCGCCGGGATCCACCCGATCGACTCCGGCGCCATCGAGTTCGAGGGCCGCGAGGTCAAGGTCTCCGGGCCGCGCGACGCCGCCGATCTCGGTATCGAGATCGTCTACCAGGATCTCGCGCTCGCTGACAATCTCGACATCGTGCAGAACATGTTCCTCGGACGCGAGCAGCGCAAGGGCATCGTCCTCGACGAGGACGCGATGGAGCAGAAGGCCCGCGAGACGCTCGCGCGGCTGTCGGTCCGCACCGTCAAGTCCGTCCGGCAGCAGGTGTCGAGCCTGTCCGGCGGGCAGCGGCAGACCGTCGCCATCGCCAAGGCCGCCCTGTGGGACTCCAAGGTGGTCGTGCTGGACGAGCCGACCGCCGCGCTCGGCGTCGCGCAGACCCGGCAGGTCCTCGACCTGGTCCGCAGGCTCGCCGACACCGGCCACGCGGTCGTGCTGATCTCGCACAACATGAACGACGTGTTCGAGGTCGCCGACCGCATCACCACCCTGTACCTCGGCCGGGTCGCGGCGGAGGTCAAGCGCACCGACGTCACCCACGGCCAGGTCGTGGAGCTGATCACCGGGGGCCGCTCCGGCGACCTCGGTCTCGCTCCCGCGTCCGCCGCCGAGACCATCTGATAGGGGAAGCGATGTCCACCGACATCCCCAGGCTGGCGGACGCTGACTTCGCCGCCGACCGCCGGCAGCTCGACGTGCGCTCCGCGGTCTCCGACTACTGGGCGCGGGTGCGCGCGGGCGAGCTGGGCGCGATCCCGGCGATCCTGGCCCTGGCGTTCCTGTTCGTGCTGTTCACCGGCCTGCGCCCGGACACGTTCCTGTCCAAGGGCAACGTGGCGAACCTGTTCACCCAGGCGCTGCCGGTGACGATCCTCGCGATGGGGCTGGTGTTCGTCCTGCTCCTGGGCGAGATCGACCTGTCGGCGGGCGTGGCGAGCGGCGTCTGCGGCGCGGTCATGGCCAAGCTCATCGTCGAGTCCGGGCAGCCCTGGTACGTCGCGGTCATCGCCGCGATCGCGACCGGCGTCGTCATCGGCACCGCGATCGGATGGCTGGTCTCGGTCATCCGGATCCCGTCGTTCGTGGTGACGCTCGCGCTGTTCCTCGGCCTGCAGGGCATCACCCTGAAGCTGATCGGCAAGGGCGGCACCGTCCCGGTCCGGGACGACGTCATCGTCGCTCTCGCGAACAAGAACATGCCGCTCTGGCTCGGCTGGACGCTCGCCGTCCTGGTGTCGCTCGGCTACGCCGCCAGCCAGCTGCTGCGCTGGAACCGGCAGCGGCGCCGCGGCCTGCACGGCAAGCCCGTGCAGCTGGTCGCCGCGCGGGTGCTGATCGTCGCCGCGATCCTGCTGGTCGGGACGTTCGTGCTCAGCCTGGACCGCGCGCCGAGCCCGCTGGTCACCCTCGCGGGCATCCCGTGGGGCGTGCCGCTGGTCGCCGTCCTGCTCATCATCGCGACGTTCGTGCTGGACCGCACCGCCTACGGACGGCACCTGTACGCGGTCGGCGGCAGCGCCGAGGCGGCCCGCCGCGCGGGCATCAACGTCACCCGGATCCGGGTGTCGGTCTTCATGATCGCCTCCGGCATGGCCGCGGTGTCCGGCATCGTCGCGGCGTCCCGGCTGAACTCGGTCGCGACGGACTCCGGCGCGGGCAACACGCTGCTGTACGCGGTCGGCGCGGCCGTCATCGGCGGGACGAGCCTGTTCGGCGGACGCGGCCGGGCCCGGGACGCGATCCTCGGCGGCCTGGTCATCGCGACCATCGACAACGGCCTCGGCCTGCTCGGCATGGACGCCTACGCCAACTTCCTCATCACCGGCGGCGTCCTGCTGGTGGCGGCGGGCATCGACGCGCTCTCGCGCCGGCGCCGGTCGGCCGCCGGGCGATAGCGGGACGTCAGGTGCGCTTCCGGTCGCGCCCCGGGGACCCCGCCGACGCGGGGCCCCGGGGCGCGCCCGTCCCCACACGGGCCTCCTCCACGGCCGTCCCGGCGGGCCTCACCGCGGCCGGAAACGGCCCATGGGACGGGCCGGACGCGGTTGTGGGCCGGGACGGCGCGGCTGCTACGCTCAGCGGCCACGGCCGCTCCACGCGCGCGGGCGGCGCGGCTTGGTGGGAGCCCCCCGGAATGTCACAGACCCCTGTGTTGGACCTGCGCGGCATCGACAAGAGCTTCGGGCCGGTCCGAGTCCTTCAGCAGGTCGACTTCACCGCGTACGCGGGTGAGGTGACCGCGCTCGTCGGCGACAACGGCGCGGGCAAGACGACGCTGGTGAAGTGCATCGGCGGCATTCACCCGATCGACGGCGGCGAGTACCTCTTCGACGGCCGTCCGGTGCGTCCGTCCAGCCCGCGCGAGGCCGCCGGGCTCGGCATCGAGGTCGTCCACCAGGACCTCGCGCTCGCCGACAACCTGGACATCGTCCAGAACATGTTCCTCGGCCGCGAGCGCCGCCGGGGCCTCCTGCTGGACGAGCCGGCGATGGAGGAGCTCGCGCGCAAGACGCTCGCCGAGCTGTCGGTGCGGACGATCGGGTCCGTGCGGCGGAAGGTGTCGGAACTGTCCGGCGGGCAGCGGCAGACCGTCGCGATAGCCCGCGCGGTGCTGTGGGACTCGCGCGTGGTCGTGCTGGACGAGCCGTCCGCCGCGCTCGGCGTCGCGCAGACCCAGCAGGTGCTGGAGATCGTCCGGCGGCTCGCCGACCAGGGCCTGGCCGTCGTGCTGATCTCGCACAACATGAACGACGTGTTCGCGGTGTCGGACCGGGTCGCCGCGCTCTACCTGGGCCGGACGGTCGCGCAGGTGCGCACCGCCGACGTCACGCACGCCCAGGTCGTCGAGCTGATCACGGCCGGCCGCAGCGAGTCGCTGGGGATCCGCGGATGAAGGCGGGACCGTCACAGGAGGACATCCGGCGGCACAACCTCGGCACGCTGCTGCGGTACGTCCATGTCCGCGGCCCGGCGTCGCGGGCGACGCTCGCCGAGTCCCTCGGCCTGAACCGCAGCACGATCATGGCGCTGACCGCGGACCTCACCGCGGCCGGGCTCGTCCGGGAGGAGCTGCCGCGCAGCCCCGGACGCCGTGCCGGACGCCCGTCGCTCGTGGTCCGTCCCGAGTCCACGCGCGTGTACGTCCTGGCGTTCGACGTCGGCGTGGACCGGCTCGCCGTCGCGCGCGTCGGACTCGGCGGGGTCATCCTCGACCGGCGCGAGTCACCGCACGAGGGACGCGGTCCCGTGGAGCCGGCCGAGCTCGTCGGAACGCTCGCGGGGCTGGCCCGCTCGCTCGTCCGCAAGGCCGGGCGGGACGCCGTGTGCGTCGGCGCGGCCCTGGCGTTCCCCGGCATCGTCCGGCGCGGCGACGACGTGATCCGGTTCGGCCCGAACCTGCGGGTCGGGGACGTGACGCTCGGCGAGATGCTGTCCCGGCGGCTCGCGCTCGGCGTCCCGGTCGCCGTCGCCAACGACGCCAACCTCGGCGCGCTCGCCGAGCACGAGCGCGGCGCGGGCGTCGGCTACGACGACATGGTCTACCTGCACGGGGACGTCGGCGTCGGCGGCGGCATCATCGTCGGCGGGCGGCTGCTCGGCGGCCAGGACGGCTACGGCGGCGAGGTCGGCCACATGGGTGTCAACCCGGGCGGACGCACGTGCTCGTGCGGCGCGCGCGGCTGTCTGGAGTCGGAGGTGGGGGAGCGGACCCTGCTGACGCTCGCGGGACGCGCCGACCTGACCGGGATGACCAGCCGCGAGGCCGTCCGCACCATCGTGGACGCCGCCGACCGCGGCGACGTCGTCGCGCGCGACGCGCTCCACCAGGTCGGCACGTGGCTCGGCCGCGGCGTCGCGAACCTGGTCAACATCTTCAACCCGGGCCTGGTCGTCTTCGGCGGGACGCTGCGGGACGTCTATCTCGGCTCGGCCGCGCAGGTCCGCAGCGTCCTGGCGACGGAGGGGATGGCCGCGCCGCGCGAGAGCGTCCGGCTGCGGACGGCCCAGCTCGGCGACGACACCACGCTCGTCGGCGCCGCCGAGTTCGCGTTCGCCGACGTCCTGAACGACCCCCTGCACGTCCTCGCGCGCCTGCGCGACCCGGAAGGGGAGCCGGTCGGCTCGTAGCCCCCGGGGTCAGGCGAAGCTGCCGTAGGACCCCTTGTAGAACAGCAGCGGCTCACCCTCGTGGTGCTTGTCCAGGTGGTGGACGCGCGCGACGACGATGACGTGGTCGCCCGCGACGTGCTCGTTCTCGACCGAGACCTCGATCCAGGCGAGCGCGCCCTCGATGACCGGGCTGCCGCCGGGGGAGCCCGTCCAGGTGATGTCGGCGAACTTGTCGCCGCCCTTCAGCGCCAGCCGCTTGCAGACCTCGAGCTGCGGCTCGCTGAGGATGTTGATGCACAGCCGCTCGGCGTCGCGCAGCCGCGGCCAGGTCGTGCTGGTGTGGGCGACGCAGAACGCCACCAGCGGCGGGTCGAGCGAGACCGAGGTGAAGGAGTTGGCGGCCAGGCCGGTCGGACGGTCCGTCGCCGCGTCGATGCCGGTGATCGCGACGACGCCGGTCGCGAACCGTCCCAGGACGGAGCGGAACCGGGCGCTGTCGATGTCGGTGACCGCGCCGTCCGGCCGGGCGGCGCCCGTCCCGCCCGCTCCGGGCGCCGAACCGTTGGCCGTGTGCCCGTTCGGGGATCCGTGCATACGGCGTTCCACTCCCGGTCCGTGGCGTCGCTCGGCCGACCCGGTCGCCGGGAGCGCGGTGGCGTGTTCGGCCATCACACCCGTTCCCTTCTCTTAGCCAAGCGCTTGCTTGGACGATAGGCGGGCCCTCTCGATACTGTCAAGCGCGCCCCTTCCGGCCTTCTTCCCGTATCCGGACCTCTCCGGACAGAAAGATCAACCGCACCGGATGGTAAAGTCACACAAGCGCTTGCTTGTCTGTCTCGAGGAGGACGCCCGTGCCGGGATTCCGTGACCGGACCGCGATCGCCGGGGTCGGCTACACGCCGTTCAGCAAGGACTCCGGCGTCTCCACGCTCACCCTCGCCGTGGACGCGATCACCGCCGCCCTCGCCGACGCCGGCCTCACCGTGGACGACGTGGACGGCATCGCCACCCACCGCGTCGGCGACAGCACGCCCCCGTGGGTCGTCGCCCCGGCCCTCGGCGTCCCCGAGGTCACCTGGTACCTCGACCAGTTCGGCGGCGGCAGCGTCTCCCACTCCGTCGTCGCCCAGGCCGCCATGGCCGTCGCGTCCGGCATGGCCGAGACCGTCGTCTGCTACCGCGCCATCAACGCCCGCTCAGAGTTCCGCATGGGCGGCACAGGACGCGCCCCGGCGCCCATCTTCGACGTCCAGTACCAGGCCCCCTATGGCTACTTCGCCCCACCGCAGCAGTTCGCGATGTACACACGCGCGCACATGAGCCGGTACGGAACCACCCACGAACAACTGGGCCGCATCGCCGTCCGCCAACGCGAGAACGCGGCGAAGAACCCCCGAGCCCTGAAACGCGACCCGATCACCCTGGACGACTACCTCGCGTCCCGCTGGATAGCCGAACCCCTCCGCCTCCTCGACTGCTGCCTGGAGACCGACGGCGCCTGCGCCATCGTCGTCACCTCCCGCGCACGCGCACGAGACCTCCGCCGCGAACCCGTCCTCATCTCAGGCGCGGCCTGGGGCGGAGGCGACAGCATGTTCTCCGGCGCGGGCTCCACCCCGTCCGGCACCGACTGGACGGTCACCGAAGCCGCCCGCCTGGCCCCGCGCCTCTACAAGATGGCCGACGTCACCCCGTCCGACATCGACGTGGCCGAGCTCTACGACTGCTTCACCTACTCGGTCCTCGTCCAGTTGGAGGACTACGGCTTCTGCGCCAAGGGCGAAGGCGGCCCCTACGTCGAATCCAACGAGGGCCCACCCGTCAACACCCACGGAGGCTTCCTCTCCGAGGGCTACGTCCACGGCATCAACCACATCGCCGAAGCGGTCTCCCAACTACGCGGCGACGCCGGCGACAGACAAGTACAAGGTGCCCGAGTCGCCCTCTCGACCGCCCAGCCCGGCTACGTCCTCGCCGGAACCTCGGCCCTCATCCTCCGGAGCGACCAGTGATCGTCCGCCCCGAGCCCGACCGCGACTCCCGCCCCTGGTGGGAGGCCGTCCGCCGCCACGAACTGACCGTCCAGCAGTGCGCCGACTGCGGCCGACTCCGCTTCCCGGCCCGCACCATCTGCAACGCCTGCCGCTCCCGCGCCTCGGCCTGGACCCCCGTCTCAGGCCGCGGCCACGTCTACTCCTGGATCGTCAACCACCAGCGCTTCGCCCCGTCCATGACGGACCCGATCACCATCCTCGCCGTCCGCCTGGACGAAGGCGAAGACCTCCTCATGTACGGCAACCTGGCGGAACCCGCCGAGGTGCACGACGGTCTCGCCGTCGAGGCGGTCTTCACCGACCACGACGACGAGACCCTCGTGAACTGGCGGCCCCTCCACGACCGCCGCTGAGCGCGGCCCCTCTCCGACCGTCCGAGCTCCGCACCTCGTTCCGGAGAGGAACCGCGCCAGTCAATCGCCTACCACCAGCTGGTGCAGACGTCGAAGCCCACGCCCTTAACCCGGCCACACGCGCGGAACACGTGGCTCGCCTGGGAGCTGCTGTAGTTCGCGGGCGTCCACCAGCGCTGGCTGGGGCCGCCGCTCCAGAACGGCCCGCACTGCATGTTCGATTTGCCGCCGTCGTCGGAGACGTCGAGCCAGAACAGATCATCACTGGTGGTGATGCCGCCGATCACCGCCCAGCCCGCCTGGCGGCCGTTGATGGTGCCGACCACCAGCTTGATGGACTTGCCGTCCCCGCCGGGCAGCGTCCGCTGCTGCTCGACGCTGCCGTGCGGCAGGGAGGACGGCCACGGCCAGTCGGCGCAGTCCGCCACCGTGGCGGACGCGGCCGGCGCGGTGGCCACGGAGGCGAGGGAGGCCAGGCCGAGGCTCATGGCGGCGACGACTGAGGCCGCGCCGGTAAGGCGGATGTGTTTCATGGGTGTCCGGTGTTCCTTTCGTTCGGTCTGACTTGTGAAGGCGGTCGCCGCTTTGCGCGTTTCCCCTCCGAGCTGCGGCTTCCCCAGTTCTGTCAGCCACCGGGTTGTCTGGCGAGCCCCGTTTGTCACTCCAGACAATCTGGGCGGACGCACCCCGTGATCGCGAAGTAGGCGTTTTCCCGGATGGACGCCCCGCCGCGTCTTGATCAAGATGTGGGCGCGCGGCCAGGGCGTGGCGGCGCGGCACGAACCGGGGAAACGAAGCGAGGGACGGGCATTGGGGCGTCGCGAGAAACCGCTGGATCCAACGGACGGACCTGTCGCACGGTTCGCACTCGAACTCCGCAAGCTGCGGGACGAGGCGGGCGGGATCACCTACCGGGCTATGGCGGCCCAGGCGCACTACTCCACCGCGACCCTCGCCGACGCGGCCGCGGGACGTCGGCTCCCGTCCCGCGAGGTGGCCTTGGCTTACGTCACGGCGTGCGGGGGCGACCCCGAGCTGTGGGCCGGGCGCTGGGAAGAGGTCGCGGACGAGGTCGCGGAGCGGCCCTGCGACGACGGGCTCGTCTGCCCCTATCCGGGACTGGCGCGCTTCGAAACCGCGGACCGCGACCGCTTCTTCGGACGTGACCGGATCGTGGAACAGCTCGCCGCCCTCGTCGAGAGCCGGACGGTCAGCGTCGTGGTCGGACCGTCCGGGAGCGGAAAATCCTCCCTGCTGCGGGCCGGGCTGGCACCGCTTCTGGAGGACGCGGGTTCCGCAGTGCGGATCATCACCCCCGGACGCGGACCGTGGAGCGATCGCATCGATCCACCGGGCACGGACGGCGTCCTCATCGTGGACCAGTTCGAGGAGGTCTTCACGCTCTGCGCCGACCCGGACGAGCGGGCGCACTCCATCGACGCCCTCCTGGAGTTCGCCCACGCGGGCGACGGTGCACGCGTCGTCCTCGCCGTGCGCGCGGACTTCCTCGGGCACTGCGCACAGCACCGCGGGCTCGCCGAGGCCATCGGGGACGGCGCCGTCCTGGTGCCGCCCATGGGACCGGACGAGCTGCGCGAGGCCGTCGTCAAACCGGCCGCCACCACGGGACTGGTGGTGGAACGGTCCCTGACCGCCCGGATCGTCGACGAGGTCGCGCGGGAACCCGGCGGGCTCCCGCTGATGTCGCACACCCTGCAGGAGACCTGGCGGCGGCGCCGCGGCCGGACGCTGACCGAGGCCGCCTACGAGGCGGCGGGCGGCATCCGGGGCTCGATCGCCCGCACCGCCGAGGAACTCCACGACGAGCTGACCGTCCGGCAACGGGAGGTGGCCCGGCTCCTGTTGCTGCGCCTGGTCAGCCCGGGCCGGGGGACCGAGGACACGCGCCGTCCCACCGCCGTCGCGGAACTCGACGTCGGTGAGGGGGACGAGGCCGGCGCCGTGCTCGAACGGCTCGTCGCCGCCCGGCTGGTCACCCTCGACGAGGGCACGGCCGACCTGGCGCACGAGGCGCTGCTGACGGCCTGGCCCCGGCTGCGCGAATGGATCGATCAGGACCGGGACCGGATTCGCGTCCAGCAGCGGATGACGGAGGCCGCCGACGGCTGGGACGCCCTCAGCCGCGACCCCGGCGCGCTCTACCGGGGCGTGAACCTGGCCGTGGCCGAGCGGAGCTTCCATGGCGGCCGGGACGGGCTGACCCCGCTGGAGCGGACGTTCCTGGACCGATCCGTCGCCGCGCGCGAGAGCACCCGGCGCCGGCGTCGCGCGCGAACCGTCGTCCTGTCGGCGCTGCTGGCCGTCGCCGTCCTGGCGTCACTCGTGGCCTGGCAACAGAACCGGGTCGGCGACCGGCGGCGTACCGAGGCCGCCGCCCGCCGCGCCGCCGACGTCGTGGAGAGCCTGCGCTCCTCCAACCCGACCACGGCGATGCGGTTGTCCCTGGCCGCCGCCGGGATCGCCGACCTTCCCGAGACCCGCTCGGCTTTGCTGGCCGCCGCCTGGCAACCCGAACAGGCCGCCTTCACCGATCCCACCAGCGGCCCCACGGTGATACGCAGGCTCAGCACCGACGGACGGACGCTGACCAGCATCGGCGCCGACCAGACGACCCGATGGGACCTGGACACCGGCCAACGCGTTGGACTCTGGCCCGGTCTGGGGAAGGACGCCGAACAGGCGGGGACCCTGCGCTCGGACGCCCCGGTCGTCCCGGTGTTCACCAAGAAGTGGTTCAACGGCACGTTCTTCCTGCGCGACCCTGCCACGGGCCGAGCCACGGCGGAGTTCCCCGGCGACGCGGGTGTGGGCGTGGAGGTGGGGCCGGGCGGTGATCGGGTCATCGAGTACCCCTGGTACTCCGACGCGTTCGTGGTCCGGCTGTGGGATGTGGTCGGTCGCCGTCGGCTGCTCGAGCTGAGCTTCCCGCGCGATCGTGACAAGGTCATCGAACCGTCCGGCGACGCGTTCGAGGGGTACTCCCTCGACCGGCGGCTCATGCGCGATCACCGCTACGGTTCTTTGAGCGATGTCGCCTACCCGGACGCGACGCTCAGCCCCGACGGCGGCCGCCTCGCGGTGTGCGTCTCGGGCGAACGGATCCGGATCTGGGACGTTCGGAGTGGACGACGCCTGTCCACGCCCTGGGCTCCGCGAACAGCGGGTAACGAGTGCTTGAGGGAGCACGTCCTGTTCACCCCTGACAGCAAGGGACTCGCTCTCGTCGACGACGACGGCATGCGCGTTTGGGACATCGCGTCCGGGCGCCAGACCGCCGGCGTCACCCACACCGCACTGAAAGAAGCGGCCTTCAGCCAGGACGGCACTCATCTGGTCGCGACCGACGGAGCAGAGATCCTGCTGTGGAGGCTCGACCAGCCCGGTACGCCCGTCTTCCGGTACTCGCTCACCGGCCGACAGGCCACCGACCTCCGGGTCGACCCCCGCGCGGGGCGCATCCGGTACATAGGCGGCCCCCCGAACGCGGAGCGGACGGTCTACACCCTCACCCTCGGGAACCCCGGAGCCCGCTGGCAGAAGGCCCCCGCCACTGCGGCGGTCTTCGCCCGCAACGGAACCGCGCTGGCCGACATGCGGCCTGGCCCGGACGGCCATACCCTCCAGGTCCAGCTTTCCCGGCCGGATACAGGACGGACTCTCGGTGAGCTGCCGCCGGTTCCATGCCGGACGGGTTACTCTCCCCCAGAGCCACCCGCACCGCAGTGCCTTCCGCTGCTCGCCTTCAGCGGCGATGGAAACTCACTCCTCTTCGGCGCCAGCGGCTTGGGAAGCGGCCCAGGCCGGAACAACCTGACTTTCTGGGACATGCGTCGGCAGAGCGCCACGCCGTTGACGGGCCTGAGTGACAGGACCATCGCGAACGTCGCGTTCGGCCCGGGGGACGGGGCGCTGATCCTCTCGGAACTCACCGAGGGAAAGGGGGCCACGGCCGTCGTCCGGCTCTGGGATTCCCGCCGCCGGGCCACCGTCGCGACCATGCCGGTTCCCGACACGGGAGACGGCGGCGGTGTGCCGGCCGTGGCCCTGCACCCTGACGGCCGCCTGCTCGTCACCGACCGGTCCTTGGCGTACGAGCTTCCCTCGGGACGGCCTCGGCCCTCGGGGGACGGACCTGGCGAGGTCCTGGTCATGGCCTTCAGCCAGGACGGCGGCATGCTCGCCGTCGGCGACGCGGCGGGCCGGGTCGGCCTGTGGAACGGTGCCGCCACCAGGCGTCTCGGCGAACTCGCCGGAGGCGAATCCGAGACCGGCGGCGTCTGGGCCCTGGCCTTCTCCTCGGACGGCCGGGCGTTGGCGGTCGCCACCCGGGCGGGCACCGTTCGTCTATGGGACACCCGCTCGCACCGGCCCATCGGTTCTCCGCTGCCGGTTCCCGGCGATACCCCACTGGCTCTGGCGTTCAGCGCCGATGGCGACACCCTCTACGTCTCGGGCAAACGGGTACCGCTGGAGCGCTACCGCATCGATCCTGAAAGCGCCCGGACCGCTGTCTGCCAACGCGCAGCAGGCGGCCTGACCCCAGCCGAGTGGAAGCGCCTCATCCCGGACGTCCCCTACCGGCAGACCTGCCCCACCGCCGCCGGACCCCGCCCTCAGCGCTGAGCCGGGCTCAACTCGCTCGCTCGGCGGCAGCGCGGGCGTGCAGGGTGGGCTTGTCGATTTTGCCGTTGGCGTTGACCGGCAAGGCGTCCACCAGGATGACCCGGCGAGGGACCTTGTAGTTCGACATGTTGTCCCGGGCCCACGCGATGACGGCGTCCGGGACGACCTCCCGCCCCGGGGGCGGGACGACAAAAGCCCAGCCCACCTCGCCCTGCCGCTCGTCCGGGACGCCGATCACCGCCACCTGGGAGACGTCCGGGCAGGCCAGCAACAGCCCCTCGATCTCGGCCGGATAGGCGTTGAAGCCGGAGACGATGAACATCTCCTTCTTGCGGTCCACGATCGAGACGTTGCCCGCGTCGTCCACGACACCGATGTCGCCGGTGTGGAGCCAGCCCTCGGAGTCCACCGCCTCGGCGGTGCGTTCCGGGTCGTTCCAGTAGCCGCGCATGACGCCGTAGCCGCCGACCAGGATCTCGCCCGGCGAACCAGGGGCCAGATCGCGGCTGTCGTCGTCCACCACGCGCACCGAGACGCCCGGCACCGGACGCCCCGTCGAGCCGGCGATCACCTCGACCGGGTCCTCCGGACGGGTCATCGAGACGACCGTGCCCTCCATCAGGCCATAGGCATTGATCATGCGCTCGATCCCGACGCGGTCCACCAGGCGGCGGATCAGCTCGGGCGGGACGGCGGCCGCGCCGCAGATCAGGACGCGCAGGGACGACACGTCGCGGCCGTCCAGCTCGTCCAGGATCCTGAAGAACACCGGCGGCGCGCCCGCCAGGACGCTGACCCGGTTCTCCTCGATCAGGTCGAGCAGGCCGGACGGGTCGAACCGCGCGATCGGCATCATCGTCGCGCCCCGCAGGACGCACGCGAGCAGCCCGGCGTTGATGCCGAAGCCGTGCGAGAACGGTGCGATGACCGGATAGCGGTCGCCCTCGCGCAGGGTGACGATCTCCGCCCAGTCCCAGTAGCCGCGCAGCAGCTGGGAGTGGTGCAGCATGACGCCCTTGGGGGCGCCGGTCGTGCCGGACGTCGCCATGATCGAGGCGATGTCGTCCCGGCCGACCGAGAGCGCCCGCTCCGTCGCCTCCGAGGGGGACGTCTTCTCTCCCAGCGCAAGGAAGTCATCCCAGCTCAGGGCCCCTGAGGGAGGCGCGCCAGTCCCCAGGACGACCCGGTGCCGCAGCTCGGGCAGGTCGGCGTCCGCGATCATGTCGAGGTAGGACGTCCCCATGAAGCCCTCGGCGGCGAGCAGCACGGACGCGCCGACCTTGCCGAGCAGCCCGGCCGCCTCCAGCCCCTTGAACCGGGTGGACACCGGCGCGATGATCGCGCCGACGTCCCAGACGCCGTAGGCGGCGACGACCCAGTCCGGGCGGTTCGGGGCCCAGACGGCCACCCGGTCGCCCGGCTGGACGCCGAGCGCGATCAGCGACCGCGCCACCTCCGACGCGCGCGAGGCCAACTCCGCGAGGGAAAGGCGGACGTCCCCGGCGACGACGGCCAGGACGTCCGGATGGTGGGCCGCCTGGGATCGGAGCATGCGCGGGATCGTCCCCCACGCGGGGACGGCCTCGAGATCCATCACACCCCCAGCGCGGACCGGTCGCGGCCGAGGTGGTGGCCGCGGGTGTCGGTGACGGTGCCCGGACGGCGCGACTCGACGACCTCGTCCGCCACCACGACCTCGATGGACACCGGGGTCAGCGCGTACAGGGCCTGCGTGATGCGGCCCTTCCACATGGGGTTCCGCACGAGCGTGTCGCGGTTGAACCAGACGTGCAGCGCGGCGGCGTCGAGGGTGCCCTCACGGGCGATCCGCAGGTCCCAGTGCGCCACGCCGTCGATCTTCGACAGCGCCGCCTCCAGCTTCGGGACGGAGATCCAGCGCCCCCTGACCAGCACGTGTTCACCCAGCGTGTGCGCGGGGGAGGGCACGCCGTCCTCCCCGCCCGAGAGCCGCACCGCATGCCCCGTCCGCCGCACCTCGTCACCGGCGAACACGACCAGCTCGGCGACCCCCGCATCAAAAGGAGCCTCCAAAAGAGCGTCCTTGTCCGCGGGCGCGAGCCCGAGCAGTCCGTCCCGCACCGCCGTCAGCACCGCATCGGACGGCCGCTTCCACGCGATCGGAACCCCAAGGAACGGATCGACATAAAGCTCCAGAACCTCCGCCTCGAACTCAGCAGCGAGTTGCGCAGCCGTATTGGCCGAAGGGATCTCACCCACCAGCAGAACGCGTTCCAATTCCAGGTCGAGCGGGTCGAGCAGGAACTCCAGATGCAGCCGCGCGAGCAGATCCATCGCGCCCGTCGGGGTGATGACCAGCGTCGTCGCCCCGACGGCCTCCAGCGCCGAGTGCAGCCGCATCCGCCCCCGCGCCCCCACCGACACGGAGGCCGCCGCGAAGGACGCCGCCGCCCGCGCGATCAGCGATCCGCTCGGCTCGCCGTCGTCGTTCAGCGCGACCACCACCCGGTCGGACGGCCCGACCCCCGCCGCGCGCAACGTCTCGGCGGCGATCTCGACCGCGTCGTCCGGCAGCGGGACGACCAGGTCGCCCTCGGAGGAGACCGCGAGCGGCCCCCGCGCGCCCGTCCCGGCAGGGAACCCGTGCCTGGTCAGCCAGCGGCTCACTGCGCGACCTCCTGCATGAAGAGCTTCATCGAGTCGCAGACGTGCTCGTGCGCGAGCCCGCCGACCTGCGCCTGCAGGATCAGGTCGGTGGCGCCGGCCGCCTCGAGCGCCTCGACGGCCTTCCGCGAGCCCGCGACGTCGTCGATGACGACCATGGTCTGCTCGCGCAGCACGGCCATCGCCTCGTCCGGCGGCATCCCTACGGCCTGCTGGCCGAGGACGCGGTGGGTGGCGTGCCGCGCGTCGGTGTAGCCGGGCGGCGCGACCAGGTTGATCTGCCGGCGCAGGTACCACAGGACGGCGTCCGCGGCGGTGTCCACGGCCTCCTGCTGGGTCGGCGCGACGTACCAGGGGATCATCAGCGCGATCCGGCGCGAGTCCGGATCGAAGCCGTTGTCGGCGAGGCATTGCTTGTACTTCGCGATGTCCTCGGCGACGTCGTCCAGGCCCTTGAGCATCGTCATGCCGAGCAGGTTGTAGCCCTGCTTCGCCGCGGCGAGATAGCCGTCCAGGGACGTGGAGGCGACCCAGACCGGCGGATGCGGCTCCTGCACCGGACGCGGATAGACCCCCACGTCCGGGATCTCGAAGAACTCGCCGCTGCGGCTCACCGGACGCCCGTCCGCCTCCCAGATCGCCAGGACGGCCTCCAGGTGCTCTTCCCACAGCTTGCGCGACTGCTCGAACGGCCGCTGGAACGCCTGGTACTCCAGCGGGGACGCGCCGCGCCCCGTGCCGAACTCGACCCGTCCGTTCGAGATCACGTCCAGCGTGGCGACCCGTTCGGCGGTCCGGATGGGCGACTGGAACGGCAGGAGCACCACGCCCAGCCCCAGGTGGATCCGCTCCGTCCGCTGCGAGATCCCGGCCAGCACCAGATCCGGCGCGGACGAGTGGGAGAAGCCCCGGGTGAAGTGGTGCTCGACGAACCACGCGGTGTCGTAGCCGAGCCGGTCGGCCAGCACCACCTGCTCCATGACGTTGTGGAACGCCTGCCGCTCCACCTCGCGGGAGCGGCCGCGCACCTCGAGTTCGTAACCAAGGCTGACCCGTAGCGACGTCATGAAGCCTCCGAGCGGTTCCGCAGTGCTGTCAGAGACAAGATAACCAAGCGCTCGCTTGGGACGCTAGTCACGGTGGCGCCCGGAAGCGCGTCACACGCGGACGTCAGCTACGGGGTTGCTCGGCGGAGCGGGGCATCTGGACGGGCGGGTACGGGGTCAGGGGCGCGAAGCTCGCGCATCCTTCGGCGGCGACACGTCCGGCCCGCTTGAGGACCGCGCGCGCACGAGCCCCGGCGCGCTCCTGAAGGGCCAGCCAGGCGACCCAGCCCACCCCCACGACGCCCCAGTAGGAGACCAGCCGGTAGAGGCCCACGGCGGCGGCCGCCGGGGCGACGGCCGCGCCGAGCGCGACCAGTGAGGCCGCCATGCTCGACTCGATCGCGCCGATGCCGCCCGGCAGCAGCGGGAGCAGGCTGCCCGCCGCCTGAGCGGCGAAATAGGCGAGCGTCACGCCGGTCGGGTCGAGGTCGAGGCCGACAGCGCGGGCCGCCGCGAACAGCGCGAGGATGTCGCAGACCCAGTTCATGACGGCGAACACCGCGAGGACGCCGACGTCGCGCACGCGGGGACGCAGCAGGAGCGCCGCGTCCAGCAGCTTGTCGGCCCACGGCGCGACCTTCGGGTGCGCGGTCAGCCGGCGGTGCGCCCACCGGAACGGGACGGCCAGCCGCACCCGCAGCGGACGCACCAGCAGCATCGGCGCGAGCACCAGCGCCGCTCCGGCCGGATAGGACAGCGCGGTCAGCGCCGGGCCGCGCGCGATCGGGTCGGTGAGCAGCGCCAGCAGCCCGATCAGCGTGTACGTGCCGGTCGTGATCACGCCGCCGACCACGATCACCGCCGTGGCCACCCGCGCGGACGCCCCGGACCGCCGGAACTGCTGGAAGGTGAAGACCACGCTCACCGCCGGACCGGCCGGGAGCGTGGTGGACAGCGCGTTGCCCGCATAGGTGATCGCGAACGCGCGGCGCACCGGCATCCGGTGCCCGCCGATCCGCAGCAGCCGCCGCTGGAGCCGGGCGAACGCGCCCATCGACAGCGCCTCGGCGAGGACGACGACCACCAGCCACAGGCGGTCGGCGTCGAGCGTGGCCTTCCACATCGCGCCGAAGTCGGGGAGCTTGTCGCCGAACAGGGCCAGCGAGCCGAGCGCCACCAGGACGAGCCCCCACTGCACCAGTGCGCCGATCCGCCGCGCACGCCGCGAGCGCGGGTCCCTCGACGCGCCGAGCGGCAGATCCGGCCCCTCCGGGCCCGCTGACCGCGCCACTTCCGTTGCGTCCGAAACGCCGACGGCGGAGGACGCGTCGTCCTCCGCGGAGACGGGCGCAGCGACGGAAGGCGTCGTGCCCACGGTCACCTCGCAAACTCGCTCAGCTGGGGCAACCCCGCGATCAGTAAGAGTGTTCCCCGTCACTGGTCACGAAATCGCAAAGTGAGTCCCATCACACGGGACCCATGCTTGGGAGTGTCCATCCTGCACGGAATTGCCGGATTCCATACGCTTTTGTTGATCTTCGGTCCGTCATCGGGCCAACCCCCCGGTCACCGCGGGCCGAACCCTTCCGGGAAGGACCCTCCATGCCCCCCAGCATGCCCAGCCTCCGCCTGCCCTCCAGGCGCGTCTCGATCGTGCTCGGCGTCGCCGCCGGCGCCGTGGCCACCGGCCTGGTCGCCACCGGGATCGCCGCCACGAACGATTCCGGGGACACGGTCTCCGCCGCACCGCGCGCGGCGATCTCCACGACACCGGGCCAGACGTCGACACTGTCCGGGGTCTCGTTCCAACTGAAATGGAAACCCACAGATCCGGCGGCGATGACCGCGCTGGACCGCGTGGTCGCCGACAAGCGCACCGCGATGAAGGCCGTGTCCTTCCGCGACGTGGCCGCCGACACCACCGACCTGCGCCGCCTCACCTGGAAGTCCGGCTGCGGCAAGACCGCTCAGTCGGCCGTCTCCGCGCTGAACGCCAAGGTCAAGGTCGGCGCGTGGTGCCCGGACTTCCGCACCGGCAAGAACGACGAGGGCACGCCGAACTGGATCCCGCAGGGTGTCGCCACCAGCCGGACGAGCCAGTTCGACGGCCTCGCGCTCAGCTGGTACCACGTCAAGGACCCGAAGGCGGCGAGCCCCGTCACCGACATGGCGCGGCTGAGCGTCGGCAGGCGTCCCGAGGTGAGCAAGACGGGCGGGTACCACTCCGTCCAGCTCGCCATCCCGACCCGCGACGCGTCCGGCAAGGTCGCGGCCAAGGACGTGAGCGTCGACCTCGGAGGCGCGGGGGGCGGCATGAGCGCCCAGGGCGTCGCCGAGGCCCCGCAGCATGCGGGCGGCGTGTCGATCGTCGGGAACTACGCCTACCTCGCCGACACCGCCAACGGCCTGCGGGTCTACGACCTGCGTCGCACCTACAAGGTGACGCCGGGCGGCGGTTTGGGCGTCGGCTCCGACGGCAAGTTCCACGCGCACGGGGAGCGCTACGTCCTGTTCGAGGTCGGCCGCTACCAGTTCGACCGGACGGCGTTCGGCAGCTGCCCGGCCTGGACCGTGAAGCCGGGCGCGCTGAACAAGCAGCTCTGCTTCAGCACGGTCTCCTACGACCCGACCTACCCGACGCCGAGCCTGGTGACCGCCGAGTACAAGCTCTCCGGCGGGCTCAGCTCGGCCCGTCCGGCCCGCATGGTCCGGTGGCCGCTCGCCTCGAGCGGGATGCTGGCCGCGAGCGGCGGCGTGGTCACGTCCAAGGCCGTCTACGGGACGGTCACGCCGAACATCCAGGGCGCCGCGGCCTTCTACAAGTCGGGGCAGGGCACGACGATCTACTACTCGGTCAGCGGCGGCGGGACGACCCGTCCCGGCAAGATCATCAGTGACCGCGCGGGCCGCGACCCGTACACGCTCACCGGGGTGATCGGCGGCGAGTCCTTCGCCTTCGACCCCTACGCGGGCGGCGACCGCATCTACGGCGTCACCGAGCACGCCGGCAAGCGGATGGTCTACTGGGCCTACCGCAAGGACCTGCAGCCCAAGGGCGACCGCTGATCCACCCCCCTCCGGGGGCGTTCCGCCATGCGGGGCGCCCCCGACCCGTGTCACGAGCCGGGAGGCGAACGTCACCGCCCGTGGCTACGATTCCGGACATGAGCGTCAAGGCCGTGATCTTCGACTGGGGCGGCACGCTGACCCCCTGGCACGACATCGACATCGCCCGCATGTGGCGGGAGGTCTGCGCCACCGGCCTGGACCCGGACCTGGCCGCGGACGCGGCCGCCCGCCTGCACGCCGCCGAGGACGAGCTGTGGCGGCGCGGCAGGGACGAGCACCGCAGCGCCACCCTGGACGAGGTCTTCGCGACCGCGGGCGTCGACCCCAGCGAGACCCTGCTCACCGCCATCTACGAGCTGTGGGCCCCGCACACCCTCATCGACCCCGCCGCCCCCGGCCTCCTGCGCGAGCTGCGGGCGCGCGGCGTGAAGGTCGGTGTGCTGTCCAACACCATGTGGACGCGCGACTGGCACGAGCGCATCTTCGCCCGCGACGACGTGCTCGGCCTGCTCGACGGCGCGGTCTACTCCAGCGAGATCCCGTGGACCAAGCCGCACGCCGAGGCGTTCCGCGCCGCGATGACCGCCATCGACGTGGACGACCCGTCCACGTGCGTTTTCGTCGGCGACCGCCCCTTCGACGACATCCACGGGGCCAAATCGGCCGGGATGCGCGCCGCCCTCATGCCGAACAGCACCGTCCCGACCTGGCGGACCGAGCCGGACGCCGTCCTGCACGGCGGCCTGGCCGACCTGCTTCCGCACATCGACCACTGGTCCGCCTGACACGCGAAGGGGCGGGGCCCAAGGCCCCGCCCCCCAGCGGCCGAACAACTCTGCCGACGCCCTACCGGGCCTTCTCGCCCTTCTCTGACTTCTTGGCCTTCTCGGCCTTGGTCGAGGGCTCCGCACCCGCCTCCGTCGAGGCGTCCCCGGCCTTGCCGGTGGCCTTGCCCGCGTCCTTCTGGGCGAGGTCGGCGTCGGTCCCGAGCGGGAGGCCGAGCTGGTCGCGGACGGACCCGAGCAGCCGGTCGACCCGCGCCTGGAGACTGGCCAGGTTCGCGCGCGCCACGTCCGCCTCGGCCTTGGCCCGGCGCGCCTGGCGCCTGGCCTCGTCGCGCTCGGACGCCAGGTGCGCCAGCTGCGCCTGGTAGGCCGCCTTCAGCTCGTCGAGCGAGGACTTCGCCGACGAGGACGCCGTCACCGGCGCCGCGGACGTGGATTTCTCATGCATCCCGGACATGACGGTCTGGATTCCTTCCCCCGATGGCCCCAGTACCTGCAAAGCGGACTAACGAGAACTAAAGCCTCGCAGTTCCCAGAATAGGACCGTCCGAAGGATCAGCCGCCGGAGCCTCCCGGCTCGGGGGCGGGGGCCAGCGCCGAGTCCGGCAGCCCCGGGAACGCGCTGGACGGCCCGGTCACCCGCCCCGCCCCCGACATCGCCTGCCAGCGCACCGAACGCGCCATGGCCTGCTGCATCTCACGTGCCGCGATCGTCCGCAGCGCCGGATCGGGCGTCCCCGCCAGCCCCGTGTACGCCGTCACCAGAGCGCGCTCCAGCGCCGCCGCGAGCTGCGCCGCCGTCCGCCCCGACACCGGACGCACCGGCAGCTTGTAGACGGGGGAGGCCGCCACGGCCCGGACGCCCCGCGCCGCCAGTCGCGTGATCAGGTCGTCGCGCTGGGCCCGGTGGTCGTCCCAGATCGTGCGGGCGGTGTCCTGCGTGGCCCCGCGAAGCCTGGCCCCGAGCACCCCGTACCCGTACACGGCGGCGTGCTCGGCCTTCAGCGCCTCCTGGAGCGCCGAGACCGCCGTCACCTCACTCACGACGCCCTCCCCAGCGCCTCGACGTGCCCGGCCTCACACGCGCCGATGCTCGCCAGCACCTGCGCCAGCCCCGCGTCCACCTTCGCGACGTCCGCCGCCAGCCGCGCCGCCGCTCCCGTCTCGGCCCGCCGAAGATCGGCCAGCACCGCCGCGGCGCCACCGGAAGGGGCTGTGACCTGCGGAGATGGCGGAATCTTGCCACCCTCGCCGGCCCGCCGTCCCGACCCCGGGACGTAGTGGCGGCGCAGGACGGCCAGGTGCGAGCGGTGGTGGGCGAGGACCGGATCGAGCAGCCAGGCCAGACCGGCGTGCGCCGAGCGCGCCGCCTGGTAGCGGGCCACCAGGTCCTGTTCGGCGGTGATCGCCGTCACCAGGACGGGCAGCGCGGAGGTGTCGGCCTTCGTGGGCCGGACCGCCCTGCAGCCGCCGAGCAGCGGCAACGCGGGCAGGGTGAGGGCGGCGGAACCGCCGAGCAGCGACCGGCGCGACAGCGCCCCGGGAAGCGTGGACAGGCCCTTCCCGGCCCCGGCCTCGGGCACGCGCGACTCCTCACCGGATCATGATGGTGGGTGGAGTGCCCAAGCATCCCACATCCCGGCGGTGGCGGCGGCCCGGCGGCACGCCGGTGAGCTGTCCGAAAGGCCGCTGAGGTGTCCGGCTGTCGATAGTCTTGAGGGGTCACCGGACACACGGTGGAAACCGCACAACAGGAGGAGGTCCCATGAGCGTCGAGTCCCGTGGCGGCAGCGCTCACCGGGGCCGTGCCGACGAGGCCGCCCCGACCGGGGGCCCGGCCGCGCAGGCCGGGGCCAAGCGGCCCCGCGACGAGACGGCCGCCGAGCTGATCCGGCTGCTCACGCCCGAGGTGGCGGGCGCCGGGTTCGATCTGGAGGCGGTCGAGGTGCGTCCGGCCGGACGCCGCCGGCTCGTCAAGATCGTCGTGGACGGCGACGACGGGGTCAGCCTCGACGACGTCGCCGACATCAGCCATGCGGCCTCGGAGCTGCTGGACGCCTCCGACGTGATGGGCGCCGCCCCGTACGTGCTGGAGGTCACCTCGCCGGGCGTCGACCGCCCGCTCACCGAGGCCCGGCACTGGCGGCGCGCCGCCGGGCGGCTGGTCGAGGTGCCCCTGGCGGGTGACGAGGCCGGCCAGATCGAGGGCCGCGTGGTCTCCGCCGACGACGAGACCGTCGTCATCGACGTCCTGCCCGCCAAGGGCAAGAAGGGCGCCAAGGGCCGTCCGGTCAAGCCGGTGCGGCGCGAGTTCGCGCTCGCCGACCTCGGCCCGGGCCGCGTCCAGGTCGAGTTCCGCTCCGACGCGGACATCACCGCCGGCAAGGGCGCGGACGCCGACACCGCCGACGACGACGCGGACCTGGACGCCGACCAGGACAGTGAAGCCGAGATCGACGCCGCTGCGGACGAGCACGGCGACGAGGAGCCCGTGGACGACCTCGCGGGCGAGGCCGAGGAAACACGTTCTCCGGCCGAGCCGGAATAGAGGGGGGAGCCTCGTGGACATCGACATGACAGCCCTGCGGCTGCTGGAGAGCGAGAAGGACATCTCGCTGGACGTCGCGATCAAGGCGATCGAAGACGCTCTGCTGATCGCCTACCACCGGGGCGAGGACGCGGCCACCCGCGCGCGCGTCGAGCTCGACCGCTCGACCGGGCACGTCACCGTGTGGGCGACCGAGACCGACGAGGAGGGCACGGCCGTCCGGGAGTTCGACGACACCCCGGACGACTTCTCGCGCATCGCGGCGACGACGGCCAAGCAGGTCATCCTGCAGAAGCTGCGCGACGCCGAGGACGAGCTGACCCTGGGCGAGTTCGCCGAGCGCGAGGGCGACATCGTCTCCGGGGTCATCCAGCAGGGCAAGGACCCGCGGAACGTGCTGGTCGACCTCGGCAAGCTCGAGGCGATCCTGCAGCCGCAGGAGCAGGTCCCCGGTGAGCGGTACGAGCACGGCGAGCGCCTGCGCGCCTACGTGGTGCAGGTCCGCAAGGGCCACCGCGGCCCGTCGGTGCAGCTGTCGCGCACCCACCCGAACCTGGTGAAGAAGCTCTTCGCGCTGGAGGTCCCGGAGATCGCCGACGGCACCGTCGAGATCGCCGCGATCGCCCGCGAGGCCGGCCACCGCACCAAGATCGCGGTGCGCTCGCGCAAGCCCGGCGTGAACGCCAAGGGCGCCTGCATCGGCCCGCTGGGCAGCCGTGTCCGTAATGTGATGGCCGAGCTGCACGGCGAGAAGATCGACATCGTGGACTGGTCGGACGACCCGGCCGAGTTCGTCGGAAACGCGCTCTCACCCGCCCGGGTCAACAGTGTGACCGTGGTGGACGAGGCCGCCCGCACCGCCCGCGTGGTGGTGCCGGACTACCAGCTCTCCCTGGCCATCGGCAAGGAGGGGCAGAACGCCCGGCTCGCCGCGCGGCTGACCGGCTGGAAGATCGACATCCGCTCCGACACCGAGTCGGCGGGCGGTCCGGCGGGCCAGGCGGGGCAGTCCGGCGGACGCTCCGAGGGCGGCGCCGGTGCGGCCGGCGGGTCCCGGAACCCCTCCGAGGACACCCCTCGGCAGGGCGACGAATCGGGCGAAAACGGGCCTTCTTCGTCCGCGGCCCCGGCCGCAGGTCCCGCAGACGCCTCGGCACGGTAGACTGATGGGTGGTGACCGGGCGGTCCCCGCACGAACGTGCGTGGGCTGCCGGGTTCGCACGGCCAAGTCCGACCTGTTGCGCCTGGTGGTCCGGGACGATGTGATCGTCCTCGATCCGCAGGGGCGGCTTCCGGGCCGGGGTGCTCACCTGCACCCTGATCCGAAGTGCCTCCAGCTCGCCGTCAAGCGTCGGGCGTTCCCCCGGGCCTTTCGCGTCCAGGGGCCGCTCGATCACAGCGGGCTGGAATCCGCACTTGCGGCACACGCCGCGCAGCAGCAGGATGGCCGAACGGTAGGCGACGTCTAGTCGGAAGCAGGTCGAGATTGCTATGAGCGCTCGATGAGCACGCCGCGATGAGTACGGCAAGGTAACGACGGTCCGGAGGCCGCACCCCCGGACCGAGGTAGGGAGTGCAGTGGCGAAGGTCCGGGTTTACGAACTCGCCAAGGAGTTCGGTGTAGAGAGCAAGGTCGTCATGGCCAAGCTCCAGGAGATGGGCGAGTTCGTACGGTCGGCGTCCTCAACGATTGAGGCGCCGGTTGTTCGCAGGCTCGCAGAAGCTTTCAATCAGGGGTCCGGCAAGCCCGGCCCCAAGGCCGGGAAGAAGCAGGCTCCCCGTCCGACTCCGCCCAAGCCGAGCCCCTCGGGCAACGGCGCGGGCGCTCCTGCCCCGACGGGTGAGGCCCGTCCCGCTCCGGGACCGCGTCCCGGTCCGCGTCCGGCCCCCGCTCCGCGCCCGCAGGGTGGCGGCCAGCAGGGTGGCGGCGCGCCGAAGCCGGGCCCGCGTCCGGGTCCGGTTCCGCCCGCTCCCGGCATGCCCGGTGGCGGCACCCCCGCTCCCGCGCCCGCCGCGCCCGCTGCGCCGATGCCCGCCGCCCCCGCGGCGAGCGGTGGCGAGCAGGTCCGTGGTGAGCAGGTTCGTGGCGAGCAGCGTCCCGCCCGTCCCGAGCGCGGCGACCGTCCCGAGCGCGGCGACCGTGGCGAGCGCGGTGGCGCCCGTCCGGGTCCGCGCCAGCAGGGTGGCGGCCAGGGCGCCGGCCCGAAGCCGGGTCCGCGTCCGGGTCCGCGTGCAGCCGGCGGCGGTGGCCGTCCCGGCGCTCCGCGTCCGGGCAACAACCCGTTCAGCTCGACCAACTCCGGCATGGGCCAGGCGCCCAAGCCCGGCCCGCGTCCCGGACCGCGTCCGGACGGTGACCGCCCGCGCGGCGGCGACCGTCCCGGCGGCCCGCGTCCCGGTGGCGGCGGTCGTCCGGGTGGCGCTCCCGGCGCCGGCGGTCCGCGTCCCAGCCCGACGGGGATGCCCCCGCGTCCGGCCGGTGGCGGCGGTCCGCGTCCGAGCCCGATGAACATGCCCTCCTCCCGTCCGGCCGGTGCTCCCGGTCGCGGCGGACCGGGTGGCGGCGGCGGTCGTCCCGGTGGCGGCGGTGGCCGTCCCGGTGGCGGTGGCGGTCGTCCCGGTGGCGGCGGTGGCCGTCCCGGTGGCGGTGGCGGCTTCGGTGGCCCCCGCGCCGGCGGTGGCGGCGGCGGCGCTCCGGGTCGTCCCGGTGGCGGCGGCTTCGGCCCCCGTCCGGGCGGCGGCGGTCGCGGTCGCGGCGGCACGCAGGGCGCGTTCGGCCGTCCGGGCGGACGCCCGGCGCGCGGCCGTAAGTCGAAGCGGGCGCGTCGTCAAGAGTTCGAGGCGATGCAGGCCCCGTCGACCGGTGGCGTGCTGGCCCCGCGCGGCCACGGCAAGACCATCCGGCTGCCGCAGGGCGCGTCGCTGACCGACTTCGCCGAGAAGATCGGCGCGAACCCGGCGTCGCTGGTGCAGATCATGATGCACCTCGGCAAGATGGTGACCGCCACGCAGTCCGTCGACCCCGAGGACCTGCAGCTGCTCGGTGCCGACCTCGACTTCGACGTGCAGGTCGTGTCCCCCGAGGACGAGGACCGCGCGCTGCTGGAGTCGTTCGACATCGAGTTCGGCGAGGACGAGGGCGGCGAGGAGAACCTGCAGCCGCGTCCGCCGGTCGTGACCGTCATGGGTCACGTCGACCACGGTAAGACCAAGCTGCTGGACGCCATCCGGCACGCCGACGTCCAGGCGGGCGAGGCCGGCGGCATCACCCAGCACATCGGCGCCTACCAGGTCCAGACCACGGTGGACGGCGAGGACCGCAAGATCACCTTCATCGACACCCCGGGTCACGAGGCGTTCACCGCCATGCGTGCCCGTGGCGCCGACACCACCGACCTGGTGGTGCTGGTGGTCGCCGCGGACGACGGCGTCAAGCCGCAGACCACCGAGGCGATCGACCACGCCACCGCGGCGGGTGTCCCGATCGTGGTCGCGGTCAACAAGATCGACGTCGAGGGCGCGGACCCGACCAAGGTCCGGGCGCAGCTCACCGAGTACGGCCTGGTGGCCGAGGAGTTCGGTGGCTCGACCCAGTTCGTGGACGTGTCCGCCAAGCAGGGCACGAACATCGAGGGTCTGCTCGAGGCCGTCGTGCTGACCGCGGACGCCGAGCTGGAGCTCACCGCCAACCCGGACATGCCCGCCCAGGGAACGGCCATCGAGGCCCACCTGGACAAGGGCCGCGGTTCGGTGGCGACGGTGCTGGTCCAGCGCGGCACGCTGCGGATCGGCGACTCGATCGTCTGTGGTGTGGCCCACGGCCGCGTCCGGGCGATGCTGGACGAGAACGGCAACACCGTCGAAGTGGCGACGCCGTCCCGTCCGGTGATGGTGCTCGGCCTCAACGCCGTGCCCGGCGCGGGTGACAACTTCCTGGTCGTCGAGGACGAGCGGGTCGCGCGCCAGATCGCCGACAAGCGCACCGCGCGCAAGCGCAACGCCGAGCTCCTGCGCTCCCGCAAGAGCAGCTCCCTCGAGGAGCTGTTCAAGGACCTGGAGCGCGGCGAGCGGGAAGAGCTGCTGCTCATCCTCAAGGGCGACGTGTCCGGTTCGGTGGAGGCTCTGGAGGACTCGCTCCTCAAGATCGATGTCGGCGACGAGGTGTCCCTCCGGGTCATCCGCCGCGGCGTCGGCGCCATCACCCAGGACGACGTCAACCTGTCGCTCGCCTCGGACGGCGCGGTCATCATCGGATTCAACGTGCGTCCCGAGCGGAACGCGCAGGATCTGGCCGACCGCGAGGGCGTGGACATCCGGTACTACTCGGTCATCTACCAGGCGATCGAGGAAGTCGAGGCGGCCCTCAAGGGCATGCTCAAGCCGGAGTTCGAGGAGCACCAGCTCGGCACCGCCGAGATTCGCGAGATCTTCAAGGTCCCGCGGATCGGGAACATCGGTGGTTCGATGGTCACCTCGGGCATCATCCAGCGCAACGCCAAGGCGCGCCTGGTCCGCGACGGCGTCGTGGTCGCCGACAACCTCACGGTGTCGTCGCTGCGCCGCTTCAAGGACGACGCCACCGAGGTCCGCGAGGGCTTCGAGTGCGGTATCGGTGTCGGCTACAACGACATCAAGCTCGGCGACGTCGTCGAGTGCTTCGAGATGCGCGAGAAGCCGCGCGACTGATGCCGTAGGCACTGGGCGCCCCCTTCCGTGAGGGGGGCGCCCTACCCCTGCCCGATCCGGGTGGGGTGAAGTGTGTTAAAGCAGGTGAGAGCGTCAGGCTGATCAACTAGCCTGGCGCTCTCCACATGGGTGGTCGTCTTTCGGAGGTTCCGGTGTTCGCGGGACGCGATCAGGGGAACAGCCGATGAGGCCGCCGTCGTTCACACTAGGGAAACCGGGGTGGTCGTCCTGTACGTAGGCGCTTTGAGGCTCGATCTGCTGCTCGGAGACGTGCGGTCGCTGAAGCAGAAACGGGCGGTGGTACGTCCGATCATCGCGGAGGTGCGCAAGCACTTCCCCGGGGTGGCGGTCGCCGAGACCGGCGACAACGACCTGTACCGCCGGGCGGAGATCGGAGTGGCGGTGGTGTCCGGGGCCGCCGACAACTGCGCACACGTGCTGGAACAGTGCGAACGGCTGGTGGCCGGTCGCCCCGAGATCGAGCTGCTGTCGGTCAGACGGCGGCTCTTCAACGACGAGGACTAGGCGCCCTTCCGGGGGCGCCGTGGAAAGGGAGTGCGATCATGGTGGACGCAGCCCGGGCGCGTAAGCTCGCCGACCGCATCCAGCAGATCGTGGCCGAGATGCTGGAGCGGCGGATCAAGGATCCGCGGCTCGGCTTCGTGACCGTGACCGACACCCGGATCACCAACGACCTGCGCGACGCGACCGTGTTCTACACGGTGTACGGCACGGAGGAGGAGCGGGCCGGGACCGCCGCCGCGCTGGAGAGCGCGAAGGGGACCATCCGGACGGAGGTCGGGCGGCAGACCGGCGTGCGGCACACGCCGAGCCTGACGTTCAAGCTCGACTCCCTCATGGAGAACGCCGCGCACATCGACGACCTGCTCGCCAAGGCGCGCAGGTCGGACGCCGAGGTCGCCGCGGCGGCCGCGGGTGCGACGCACGCCGGTGACGCGAACCCCTACAAGGAGGACGCGGACGAGGACGAGGACGACGACAGCGGCGACGACGGCGTCGCCAGAGCCTCCTCGTGAACACCGGGGCCGGACTCGACTGGGACCGGGCCCTCGAGCTGATCGACGCGGCCGACGAGGTCGCGCTGGTGTGTCACATCGGGCCGGACGGCGACGCCCTGGGCTCGATGCTCGCGGTCGCGCAGGTGCTGCGGGGGCTCGGCAAGTCCGTGGCGGCCTCGTTCGGCGAGCCGTTCACGGTCCCGTCGAGCCTGCGCTTCCTGCCCGGCATGGAGCTGCTGACCGGGCCGGGCGGGCTGCCGGCCCGTCCGGCCCTGATGATCACGCTGGACGCGGCGGGCCCGGACCGGCTCGGTTCGCTCGCCGCGGCCGCGGCCCGCGCCGACGCGCTGATCGTCCTTGACCATCACGCGTCCGGCGGGTCCTTCGCCGCCGGACGCGACGGCGAGACCGTGATGCTGGCCGACGCCGAGGCCGCCGCGACGGCCGTCCTCGCGGACGAGCTGATCCGGCGACTCGGCGTCCCGCTCACCCCGGACGTCGCGCAGGGCCTCTACGCGGGCCTGGCCAGCGACACCGGGTCCTTCAAGTACCCCTGCACGACCCCGCAGGTCCACGACCTGGCGCGCCGCCTGCTGGAGGCGGGCGTGCGGCCGGAGAAGGTCAGCCGCGAGCTGTGGGACCGCGCCCCGTTCGGCTACCTGCAGGTGCTGTCGGGCGCGCTCGCCCGGGCCCGGCTGGAGCGTTCCGCCGCCGGTGGCCGCGGCCTGGTCTGGACGACCGTCCAGGCCGGTGACCGGTCCGTCTGCGGCGTCACCTACGAGCAGCTCGAAGGGGTCATCGACCAGCTGCGCCGCACCGAGGAGGCCGAGGTCGCGGTGGTCTGCAAGCAGACCGACGCGGGCGACTGGTACGTCTCCACCCGCTCCAAGGGCGGCGTGGACGTGGGCCGGGCCTGCGCGCTGCTCGGCGGCGGCGGGCACCGCGCGGCCGCCGCCTTCAACGCGGCGGGCGAGCCCGCCGAGATCATCGACCGCCTGCGCGACGCCCTGTGCGCGGTCGAGGAGACAGATTCCCGCTTCACCACCGACTCGGAGCGCATCGCGTGACCACCTCTGGACTCGTCATCGTCGACAAGCCCGCCGACTGGACGTCGCACGACGTCGTCGGCAAGATGCGGCGGCTCGCCAAGACCCGCCGCGTCGGGCACGCGGGCACGCTCGACCCGATGGCCACCGGCGTGCTGGTCGTCGGCGTGGAGAAGGCGACCCGGCTGCTCGGCCACCTCGCGCTGACCGAGAAGCAGTACGACGCGACGATCCGGCTCGGCCAGACCACCAACACCGACGACGCGGAGGGCGAGATCACCGCGTCCGCGTCCACCGGGCACGTGACCGACGCCATGGTCATGGCGGGGATCGCGCCGCTGACCGGGCCGATCAGCCAGGTCCCGCCGCAGGTCAGCGCGATCAAGGTGAACGGGGAGCGGGCGTACAAGATCGCCCGCAAGGGCGAGGAGGTCGAGCTCAAGGCGCGTCCGGTGACGGTGCACGCCTTCGAGGTGACCGCCATCCGCCGCGAGGGCGACTTCGTCGACGTGGACGCGTCGGTGACCTGCTCGTCCGGGACCTACATCCGGGCGCTGGCCCGCGACCTCGGCGCCGCGCTCGGCTGCGGCGGCCACCTGACCTACCTGCGGCGCACCCGCGTCGGCCCGTACGACCTGAGCATGGCCCGCACGATCGAGCAGCTCACCGAGAACGTGGAGATCCTGCCGATCGGCGACGCGGTCGCGGCGGCGTTCCCCCGCCGGGACGTGTCGGCCGACGACGCCCGCAAGGTGACGCACGGCGGCAAGCTGCCCGCCGCCGGTCTCGGGCCGGGCCCCGTCGGCGTGTTCGCACCCGACGGGACCCTTCTGGCGCTGGTCGAGGAGCAGGGCCACGCGGCCAAGCCCCTCGCCGTCTTCGCGTCCTAGCCCGCGTTCGCTCCCGCGGTCCTAGCCGTTCACCGGGACGACCTTCGCCGTCACGGCGACGTCGCCCGCCTTGGCGAAGTGCAGGGTCAGCGGGACGTCCTGGCCGAGCTTGAGGTCGTGCGGCTTCATCAGCATCAGGTGCAGGCTGCCCTTGGCGAACTCGACCGTCCCCTTGCCGATCGGGACGGTCATGATCTGCTCCATCTTCATGCCGTTGGCGCCGTTCATCACCATCCGGTGCATCTCGACGGTCCCGGCGGCGGGGGAGTCCACGCCGGTGAGGGTGTCGGGCTGCCCGCTGTTGGTGATCGTCATGTATCCGGCGGTGACGTCCGGTGAGGACGGTGTCCGCACCCGCGCGCCGGTGACCTTGATCGAGTCGGACGTCCCGGCGGACGGCGACGCCGACGCCGAGGCGGGCGCGGACAGCAGGGCCTTGAGGTCGTGCGCCATGTCCGCGCTGCCGAACTGGTACGGGAACATGAGCGCGCCCGAGCCGTTCGGTCCGTAGACCATGACGTTGCTGCCGTGCGACACGGCGTAGTTGCCCTTGGCGTCCGCGGGCGGCGGGCTGATCGACGTCCTGGCGGCCGCGGCGGCCTTCTTGATCTCGGCGTAGGGGCCGGTCAGGCCGACGAACGACGGATCGAACCTGCCGAGGAAGCCCTTGAGCGCGCTCGGCTTGTCCCGCGCGGGGTCGGCGGTGACGAACAGCACGCGGGTGCGGGCCCTCTCGGCGGGGGACAGCAGGCTCATCGCGCCCGCCGCGTCCGCCATGGTGGTCGGGCAGATGTCGGGGCAGTGGGTGTAGCCGAAGAACAGCATCGTGACCTTGCCGCCGGCCTGGGCCGCGAGGTCGTACGGACGGCCGTTCTGGTCGGTCAGCCGGACGTCCGGGATCTTGTAGGACGCGGGCAGCGCGGTGGACTTGTACGGGCCCTGGGACATGGGCCGCTCGGCCGCCGCCGGGGCGTCCGATCCGCCGGAGCCGGAACAGGCGGCCGCGCCCAGCAGGACCCCGGCCAGCCCGAGCGCAACGATTGCGCGCATGCGAGAACTCTCCACGTGAACTGGTGAAACGAAGGAATGATCAGACGAGGGAGAGCGCCCGCGGCGGGCCGCGCCGCGAGACCGAGTGGCGGAGCGAAGCCGTCCGCGCGGGCAGGATGCGGGCCGCCGGACGGACGATCGTCCGCGCGGGCACCGTGACGTCCGGCAGCATCGGCCGGGGCGGGCGCGCGGCGGCGGCGATCCGGCGGGCCAGCGACCAGGCGGCCGCCTCGCCGCGCCGCAGCCACCAGGCCGCGATCAGCGCGGCCAGCGTGTGGGCGAGCGTCATGACCGCGCCGCCATGCGCGTGGCCGGTGTGCGGCAGCCCGTGGTGGACGGTCCCGTCCGATATCTGGACGAACAGCACGTGCAGCCCGAACTGCGCCCCCAGCAACCCGCCGAGGATCGTCGGGTACGACCGTTCCGTCCCCGCGAGCAGTGCGGCGACCCCGGCGACGAAGAGGAATCCGAGGCCGATTCCGGCCGCCGGCACGGCCGCGCCCGCCGAGAACGCGTGTCCGGCGGCGGTCAGCGTCAGGCAGACCGTCGCGAAGACCACCGCGCGGGCGGAGCGGGAGATAAGCCGGTCAGGCAGTGTGGAATCGGACATGGCTGGATTCATCGTCCCATGCCCGTTCACGAGCCGACGCTGAAGTCCGCCTGAACGGCCCTGTGGTCGCTGCCGGGGGTGCGCAGGGTCGTCGCGGCCTCGGCCTTCACGCCCCGGTACAGCACATGGTCGGGACGGGTGATCGGGAAGGAGGACGGCCAGGTGAAGCCGAGTCCCTTCCCGGCTGTGAGCTGGGCCTCACGCAGCATCGGCACCAGCTTGCCGAGCTCGCGGTCGGTGGTGGCGGTGTTGAGATCACCCAGCAGGACGATTCGTTTCGACCCGTCCGCCCGGATCGCGTCGGAGAGCCGGTTCACGCTCATGTCCCGCTTGTGCGTCGCGCCCGGACGCGCCGACCCGGCATGCGCCACATAGACCGCGACCTCCCCACCGGGGCTCTCGGCGCGGACCCGGAGGGCGCGCGGCCAGCCCAGGCCGAGATCGACGACCTGGCTCTCGCGCAGCGGGAACTTGCCCCACAGGGCCACGGTTCCGCGCCGTGCGCTGAACGGGTACAGCGCGTCCAGCCTGCGGGTGAACGCGCCGTCTCGGAACTCCTGGATCGCGATCAGGTCCGCGTTCGTGCGGATCAGCCGCTCGACGGTGGCGCGCGGGTCCTTGTTGTCGGCGTACAGGTTCTGGCTGACGACGCGCAGGTCGTGCCGAGCGGAGGAGGCTCCGGGCAGGAAGGCGCCGCCGAACTGGAACGCCCATATGACCGCCGGGACGAGCGCGAGGGCCAGGCCCGTCCACGCCTTCCGGTAAAGGCCGAACGCGAGGAGCGGCGGAATCGGCAGCCCGATCCACGGCAGGGCCGTGTCGAGGAGTGTCCCGGCCGCGCCCGGGACGGCCCGGTGCCCCGCCAGCAGCGCGGCCACCACCAGCGAGAGCAGCGCGATCACGGGCCCGCGCGGACGCGTACCGGACAGGGAGATGCCCCCGCTCCGGGCGTTCCGCGTGCCGCTTCGGCTCTGGACGCTCACCCTGCAGACGCTACCCGGAGTGATCAGATGCCGCAGACCGTTCACACGCCGGGATTCCGCCGCCCCCGCCGGACCGCGCACCCCGCCGCGCATGGCACCCTTGGGCGGGAGACGGAAAGCGGCGTGACGGCCGCAGGATCCGACGCAGGGAGTGCATGGTGCGGCGCTGGCAGGGCCTCGACGAGGTCCCCGCCGACCGGGGACGGTCGGTGGTGACCGTCGGCGTGTTCGACGGGGTGCACCGGGGGCACGCGCGGATCGTCCGCGCCGTCGTCGACCGTGCCCGCGAGCGCGGTCTGCGCTCGGTCGTGGTCGCCTTCGAGCCGCACCCGGACGAGATCACCACGCCGGGGCCCCACCCGCCGATGCTGACCACCGCGCGCCGTCGCGCCGAACTCCTCGAGGAGCTCGGGGCGGACGCGGTCCTGGTGATCCCGTTCACCCCCGAGCAGTCCCGGGAGCCCGCCGACGAGTTCGTCCGCCGGGTCCTGGTGGACGCCCTGCACGCGGAACACGTGATCGTCGGGGCGGACTTCCGCTTCGGCCACGGCGCCCGCGGCGATCTCCGGCTGCTCACCGAACTGGGCGACAAATACGACTTCACCGCTGAAGGGATACCGCTGGTGGCCGACTCGGGCGCAGGCGCCGACACCATCACCTCCACCCGGGTCCGTGCCGACCTGGACGCCGGGGACGTCGAGGCCGCGGCCCGGGCGCTCGGCCGCCCGCACCGCGTGGAGGGCGTCGTCGTGCGGGGCCACCAGCGCGGCCGCGCGCTCGGCTTCCCGACCGCCAACCTGGAGACCCCGGCCCACTCGGCCATCCCCAGGGACGGCGTGTACGCGGGCTGGCTGATCGCCGACACCGACCGCTTCCCCGCCTTCCGGTGGCCCGCCGCGATCTCCATCGGCACCAACCCGACCTTCGAGGGCGCCGAGCGCACCGTCGAGGCCTACGCCCTCGACCGCGACGATCTGGACCTCTACGGCGAGCACATGGCCGTCGACTTCCTGGCCCGCATCCGCGACACCCTGAAGTTCGACTCGATCGAGGACCTGATCGAGGAGATGCACCGCGACGTCGCCCGCGCTCGCGACCTCACCTCCACCGACTCCTGATCCCCACTGGGTCCTGACCTCCGCCGAGTCCTGCCCGCCCTGGGGCCGGAGAACGGCGGAGTCCGTGCGGTCCCAGAGCGGCGGAATCCGTGCCTCCCGGACGGTGGGGACGGCGGATTCCGTGCGCGGACGGGGCCCGGGCGGAGTGATCACGGTGCGCCGCCGCTCCGTGACAGCCGCGTCCAGGGGGCGTGGTACGGTGGATAGTCGTCGGGACGAGGTCCCGGCGCGGCGGGCTGCACCCTCATGCGGCCCGCGAACGCATCCCTGACGCATCATGCGGACCCCGGGCGGCCGGGGCCTGCGGATGACGAGAACACAGAAGGAGCCACGTGTCGCTCGACACCGCCACCAAGAACAAGATCATCTCCGAGTACGCGACCACTGAGGGTGACACCGGTTCCCCGGAGGTCCAGGTCGCGCTGCTGACCAAGCGGATCAACGACCTGACCGAGCACCTCAAGGAGCACAAGCACGACCACCACAGCCGCCGTGGTCTGCTGCTCCTGGTCGGCCGTCGCCGCCGTCTGCTGAAGTACCTGCAGAACAAGGACATCAGCCGCTACCGCTCGCTCATCGAGCGACTCGGCCTTCGCCGCTAGCGGTGACAGAGGGGGAGTGGTCCGGATCGGGCCACTCCCTCCTCGCATAGAACAACCCCCATACGACCCCCGGTTCCTGGGCATGACAGTTCCCGGGGGCACCCGGCCGGTCGTCCGACCGGCCGGACAGGCCGGCCTCAGGGCCGGCCACCGAAGAAAGCCTCGCGGACACCGCTGCTGCGGCCGGTCCTCGGTAGTGGCCTCCGGATCGCCGCCGGAAGACGGCCCCGATCCGGGCGCTTCGATCGAAGACCGGCACCGCCTGTCAGCACAACGGGAAACGACCGCGAGGCGACGTCAACCGGAAACAGGAGGTTTCCCGTGACCGAAGCTCCGCGCATCGAGGGCGCGACCAGTGCCGAGGCCGTGATCGACAACGGCTCGTTCGGCAAGCGGACCATCCGCTTCGAGACGGGCCGGCTGGCCCGTCAGGCCGCCGGCACCGCCGTCGCCTACCTGGACGACGAGACCATGGTCCTGTCGGCCACCACCGCGTCGAAGAAGCCCAAGGACAACCTGGACTTCTTCCCGCTCACCGTGGACATCGAGGAGCGGATGTACGCCGCCGGGCGCATCCCCGGCTCGTTCTTCCGCCGCGAGGGCCGGCCGTCCGAGGACGCGATCCTCACCTGCCGCCTCATCGACCGTCCGCTGCGCCCGTCCTTCAAGAAGGGCCTGCGCAACGAGATCCAGGTCGTCGGCACGATCCTCGCGCTGAACCCCGACGACCTGTACGACGTCGTCGCGATCAACGCCGCGTCCCTGTCCACCCAGCTCGCCGGGCTGCCCTTCTCGGGCCCGATCGGCGGCGTCCGCGTCGCGCTGATCGACGGCCAGTGGGTCGGCTTCCCGCGGCACTCCGAGCTCGAGCGCGCGACCTTCGACATGGTCGTCGCGGGCCGGCTGCTGGAGGACGGCGACGTCGCGATCATGATGGTCGAGGCCGAGTCCACCGTCGGCACGCTGAAGCTGGTCGGCGAGGGCGCGACCGCCCCGACCGAGGAGACGGTGGCGCAGGGCCTCGAGGCCGCCAAGCCGTTCATCAAGGTCCTGTGCGAGGCGCAGAGCGCGCTGGCCGCGACCGCCGCCAAGCCGACCGCCGAGTACCCGATCTTCCTGGACTACCAGGACGACGTGCTCGAGGCCGTCACCGCCGCCGTCAGCCAGGAGCTGGGCGAGGCGCTGACGATCGCCGACAAGCAGACCCGCGAGTCCCGCCTGGACGAGATCAAGGCGGGCGCCGCCGAGAAGCTCGGCGCCGACTTCGAGGGCCGTGAGAAGGAGATCTCCGCCGCCTTCCGCGCCGTCACCAAGAAGGTCGTCCGCGAGCGGGTCATCAGCGACGGCCTGCGCATCGACGGCCGTGGCGTGAAGGACATCCGGCAGCTGTCGGCCGAGGCGCACGTGATCCCGCGGGTGCACGGCTCGGCGCTGTTCGAGCGCGGCGAGACCCAGATCCTGGGCGTGACCACGCTGAACATGCTCCGCATGGAGCAGATGATCGACACGCTGAACCCCGAGCGCACCAAGCGCTACATGCACAACTACAACTTCCCGCCCTACTCCACCGGTGAGACCGGCCGGGTGGGCTCGCCGAAGCGGCGCGAGATCGGGCACGGCGCGCTCGCCGAGCGCGCCCTGCTCCCGGTGCTGCCGACGCGCGAGGAGTTCCCGTACGCCATCCGGCAGGTGTCGGAGGCGCTCGGCTCCAACGGCTCCACCTCGATGGGCTCGGTCTGCGCGTCCACGATGGCGCTGCTCGACGCGGGCGTCCCGCTGAAGCAGATGGTCGCGGGCATCGCGATGGGCCTGATCCACGAGGGCGGCGAGTACGTCACCCTGACCGACATCCTCGGCGCCGAGGACGCGTTCGGCGACATGGACTTCAAGGTCGCCGGCACCCGTGACCTCATCACCGCGCTCCAGCTCGACACCAAGCTGGACGGCATCCCCGCCTCGGTCCTGGCCGCGGCGCTGAAGCAGGCCAAGGGCGCGCGGCTGGCGATCCTGGACGTCATGGCCGAGGCCATCGAGGGTCCGGCCGAGATGTCCCCGTTCGCTCCGCGGATCATCACCATCAAGGTCCCGGTCGACAAGATCGGCGAGGTCATCGGCCCGAAGGGCAAGATGATCAACTCGATCCAGGACGACACCGGCGCGGACATCACGATCGAGGACGACGGCACCATCTACGTCGGCGCGACCGACGGCCCGTCGGCCGAGGCGGCGCGGCAGGCGATCAACGCGATCGCCAACCCGCACATGCCCGAGGTCGGCGAGCGGTTCCTCGGCACGGTCGTGAAGACCACGACGTTCGGCGCGTTCGTGTCGCTGCTGCCCGGCAAGGACGGCCTGCTGCACGTCTCGCAGATCCGCAAGCTGCACGGCGGCCAGCGGATCGAGAACGTCGAGGACGTCATCTCGGTCGGCGAGAAGATCCAGGTCGAGGTCACCGAGATCGACCAGCGCGGCAAGCTGTCGCTGGTCCCGGTCGAGGTCGTCGAGCGCGAGGCCGCCGGCAAGGAGGCCGCGGGCGAGGCGCACCAGGCGCCGGAGGCCGAGGCCGCGCGTCCGGTCGACGACGACGAGGACGGCGAGAAGCGCGCTCCGCGCCGCCGCCGCACCCGTCGCCCGGCCGGCGACGACAGCCGCAACTCCTGATCACATCACCGCCGTTCCGATCGGCCCGTCCCGTCAGCTGACGGGACGGGCCGTCGGTCCGTCCAACCCCTGGAGATCCACCCCGTGACCAGCCCGCAGCAGCCCGGCCGCAGCCCCCGGAGCGGCCAGCCCGACACCGTGTCCGAAGGGGAGGGCGCCGTCCGGCGCACCGTGCTCCCCGGCGGACTGCGGGTCGTCACCGAGACGCTGCCGACGGTCCGCTCGGCGGCGTTCGGCATCTGGGCCGGGGTCGGCTCGAGGGACGAGGCCGTCGCCGACGCCGGCGCCAGCCACTACCTCGAGCACGTGCTGTTCAAGGGCACGCGGAAGCGCTCGGCGCTGGAGATCTCGGCGGCGGTGGACGCGGTCGGCGGCGATCTGAACGCCTTCACGGCCAAGGAGTACACCTGCTACTACGCGCGGGTGCTGGACAGCGACCTGCCGCTGGCGGTGGACGTGGTGTCCGACATGGTCGCGGCGTCGGTGAACCGGGACGAGGACGTCGAGGCCGAGCGCGGGGTGATCCTCGAAGAGATCCACATGCGCGACGACGACCCCGGTGACCTGATCCACGACGAGTTCTCGCTCGCGCTGTACGGCGACGTCCCGCTGGGCCGGCCGATCCTCGGCACCGAGGAGTCGATCAACGCGCTGTCGCGGGACCGGATCCACGGCTACTACCGCGAGCACTACAAGCCGTCCGACCTGGTGGTGTCGGTCGCGGGCAACATCGACCACGACGAGGTCGTCCGGCTGGTCGAGTCGGCGTGGGCGCCGTACCTGTCCGACATCGGCGCGCCGTCGCCGGCCGCGCCGCGCGTCGGCGGCCCGGACGTTCCGGTCGACCCGACCGTCCGGGTGCTGGACAAGGACACCGAGCAGGCGCACATCGTGCTCGGCTGCGAGGGCGTCCGCCGCACCGACGACCGCCGGTTCGCGCTCGGCGTGCTGAACGCGGCGCTCGGCGGCGGTATGTCGTCCCGGCTGTTCCAGGAGATCCGGGAGAAGCGCGGCCTGGCGTACTCGGTGTACAGCTTCACCTCGCAGTACGCCGACAGCGGGATCTTCGGCGTGTACGCGGGCTGCCAGCCCGGCAAGGCCGAGGAGGTGCTGGCGATCTGCCGCGAGGAGATCGCCCGCGTGCTGGACGGCGGGCTCACCGACGAGGAGCTGGAGCGCGGCAAGGGCCAGCTGCGCGGCGGCATGGTGCTCGGCCTGGAGGACACCGGGTCCCGGATGTCCCGGATCGGCAAGAGCGAGCTGGTGTACGAGTCGCTGCTGGCGGTGGACGAGGTGCTCGCGCGGATCGAGGCGGTCACGCCCGACGACATCCGGGAGATCGCGGCGGAGGTGCTCGGACGGCCGCAGGCCCTCACCGTCATCGGCCCGTTCGAGAACGCCGACTTCACGCTCTGACCCACGGCCGTCACGTGGCGGCAGTGGCCCGTTACCCTGCGTTCATGATCGGGTAGAGACCCGGCATGAGATTTCTGCTCAGGACCGTGATATGCGCGGTCGCGCTGTGGGTCGCGACCGCGCTGGTGCACGGGATCGAGGTGACCGCGGCCAACGCCACCAAGCAGGGCTTCACCCTGCTGGGCGTCGCGGTGATCTTCGGTCTGGTGAACGCGTTCATCAAGCCGGTCATCCAGGTGCTCGGCTGCGCGTTCTACGTGCTGACCCTCGGCCTGTTCGCGCTGGTGGTGAACGCGCTGCTGTTCATGCTGACGAGCTGGCTGGCCAAGCAGCTGAGCCTGCCGTTCCACGTGGACGGCTTCTGGTCGGCGTTCTGGGGCGCGATCGTCGTCGGGATCGTCAGCTGGCTGCTCAACATGTTCGTCGTCAAGCAGCGCGACTGAACGGCCCCGCTCGGGCTGCTCAGGCCCCGCGATAGGCTCGGGCGGACCTACGCAGACCTGGAGGAACATCGTGATCAGGGTTGGGGTGCTCGGCGCGCGCGGCCGGATGGGCAGCGAGGTGTGCCGGGCCGTCGAGGGCGCGGACGACCTGGAACTGGTCGCGGCGCTCGACCAGGGCGACGCGCTCGACGGGCTCGCCAAGGCGGGCGCCGAGGCCGTCGTCGACTTCACCCACCCCGACGTGGTCATGGACAACCTCCGCTACCTGACCGAGCACGGCATCCACGCCGTGGTCGGCACGACCGGGTTCGACGCCGAGCGACTGGACACCGTTCGGTCCTGGCAGGCGGCGACGCCCGGCGGCAGGGTCCTCATCGCGCCGAACTTCGGCATCGGCGCGGTGCTGATGATGCACTTCGCGGCCAAGGCCGCGCCGTTCTTCGAGTCGGTCGAGATCGTCGAGCTGCACCACCCGAACAAGGCGGACGCGCCGTCCGGCACCGCGCGCCGCACCGCCGAGCTGGTCGCCGCCGCGCGCGCCGAGGCCGGCGCGGCCCCCTCGCCGGACGCCACCAGCCAGGAGATCCCGGGCGCGCGCGGCGCGGACGTCGAGGGCGTCCGGGTGCACGCCGTCCGGCTGTCCGGGCTGATCGCGCACCAGGAGGTGCTGCTCGGCGGGCACGGCGAGACCTTCACGATCCGGCACGACTCGATGAACCGCGAGTCGTTCATGCCGGGCGTCCTGCTGGGCGTCCGCAAGGTCGGCGGGCTGCCGGAGCGGCTCACCGTCGGCATCGAGTCCCTGCTCGGCCTGTGAGGTTCTCCCCGGTCTTCGCGGCCGAACCCTGGGAGTACCTCGGCGCGGACGAGGCCGTCGACGTCGAGCATCCGCTCGTCCAGGCGATCGCGTCCGAGCTGAGGACGGGGGACGACCTGACGTACGCGCGGCTCGCGTTCGAGTACGTCCGGGACAACGTGAGCCACCCTGCCGACGTCCCGGATCCGCGGGTCACCTGGCGGGCCTCGGACGTCCTGGAGCAGGGCACGGGCTTCTGCTACGCGCAGGCCCACGCCCTGACCGCGCTGCTGCGTGCCGGCGGCATCCAGGCGGGGCTGTGCTACCAGCGGCTGCGTGACGGCGACCGGTTCTTCCTTCACGGGCTGACCGCTGTGCTCGCCGATGACTGCTGGGTTCGCCTCGACCCGCGCGGGGTCGACCTCGAGTTCTCCGCCTCCGATGACCGTCTCGCCTATGAGGTGGATTCGGCCGCGGGTGAGCTCGACTATCTGACGGTCTACGCGTCGCCCCCGGAGGTCGTCCTCAGCGCGCTGCAGAGCGACTCGGACGCCCTCGCCCTGATCCGCGACGCCCTCCTGCCCTCAGAACTCTAGCCCCAAGGCTCCCACTCGTCGGTCGAGAATGAGAACCCGAGTGGTTCGGGTAGTTGGATGACGTCACCGAACTCCCAGGTGAAGTTGCGGCGGTACCTGCCCTCGCCGCTGCTGATCGGATCGCTGTAGAGCGTGACGGCCGCGGCTTCCGGGGCGCGATCGATCAGAAGATAGAAGGGGAGGCCGACGCGGGCGTATCCGTTCCACTTCGTGGGAAGCCGACGACGATCTCCGGGCGGGCGGTCGTCGGATGCGTTCGAGGATGAGGTGACCTCGACGGCCATGGTCAGGTGTTCCGGAAGCAGCTTTCGGTAGTGCTCCGCCCGGGCTTTTCTGTCGGTCTCCCGGTCCAACACGCAGAGGTCGGGGATGTACCCGTCGCGGATCTCGCGGAGGTTGAGGTCCTGCGTGGCGATATAGGTCCAGGGGAATCCGGAGTCGGCGGCCTTGGCGAGCGTGAGTCCTTCCTGGATGTCGCGAATGATCGCGTTGTGCGGAAAAGAGGGGGCAGGTGACACGACGATCTCCCCATCGATGATCTCGACACGGGTCCCGTCGTGGGGGAGGTCGAGAAGCTCGTCGAGTTCGTCGCGAAGCCAGAGTTCGTAAGGGTCTCCAGGGAACTGCTGATGACGGTGCACGACAGCCATGACGCTCACTCGGGGTGCTTCCTCCCTCACGCTGGGCTCCCGTCATCGGAGGGGCGGTTGTCACCGAGCGTACCCATTTTGCTAGATCAGCTCCGTTGGCCGCGCGGGTGGGGTCAGTTGGTCGGGTGGCCGAGGTCCTCGGTGTCACTGGTGCCGGGGAGCGGGGTTCCGGGCGGCGTGCCAACGCCGGACAGGGCGGGGCGGTCGGAGGCGCGCGGGACGCCCGCGGCGGCGTAGGCGCCCGCCTCGTCGAGGGTCTCGGCCTCGAGGAGGGCGAGCGCCAGGGCGTCCAGCTTGTCGCGGTTGTCGCTGAGGGTGCGGAGCGCCTCCTGGTAGCACTCGTCGACGATGCGGCGGGCCTCCTCGTCGACGGCGTCGAGGGTGCCCTGGGACGCGTACTGGTTCATGGGGTCGCCGCCGTCCGGGGGGAGGACCGAGAGCGGGCCGATGCGGCTCGACATGCCCCAGCGGCCGACCATGCCGCGGGCGATCTGGGTGACCTGCTGGAGGTCGCTCTCCGCGCCGGTGGTGATCACGCCGAACACCAGCTCCTCGGCCGCCATGCCGCCGAGCGCGCCGATGATGCGGCCGCGCAGGTACCGCTCGTCGTAGGCGTAGCGGTCGCTCTCCGGGGTGGAGACGGTGACGCCGAGGGCGCGGCCGTGCGGGACGATCGTGATCTTGCGGACGGGGTCGGCGCCCGGGTAGAGCATGCCGAGCAGCGCGTGGCCGGACTCGTGGAAGGACGTGCGGCGGCGCTCCTCCTCGGGCATCACCAGCGAGCGGCGGGTGCCGAGCTGGATCTTCTCCAGCGCGGTGTGGAAGTCGGCGTTGTCGGTGGCGGTGTGGCCGCGCTTGACCGCCATCAGGGCCGCCTCGTTCACCAGGTTCGCCAGCTCGGCGCCGGTCATGCCGGGGGTCATCTTGGCGAGCTCGGTGAGGTCGACCTCGGCGGCGATCGGGACGTCCCGGGTGTGCACCTTGAGGATCGCGACGCGGCCGTCCAGGTCGGGCGGGGACACGGTGATCTGCCGGTCGAACCGTCCGGGGCGCAGCAGCGCCGGGTCGAGGATGTCCGGACGGTTGGTCGCGGCGATCACCACGACGCCCTCGGAGCCGGAGAACCCGTCCATCTCGGTGAGGATCTGGTTGAGGGTCTGCTCCCGCTCGTCATGTCCGCCCATGCTGGCGCTGGAACTGCGGGTGCGGCCGATCGTGTCGATCTCGTCGATGAAGATGATGGACGGCGCGGTCTTGCGGGCCTCGGTGAACAGCTCGCGCACCCGGGCCGCGCCGACGCCGACGACCATCTCGATGAACTCCGACGCCGCCGCCGAGTAGAACGGCACGTCGGCCTCGCCCGCGACGGCGCGCGCGAGCAGCGTCTTGCCGGTGCCGGGCGAGCCCGTCAGCAGCACGCCGCGCGGGGCGCGGGCGCCCATCCGGCGGTACTTGTCGGGGTCCCTGAGGAAGTCGACGATCTCCTCGAGCTCGGCCTCGACCTCGTCGATCCCGGCGACGTCGGCGAACGTGGCGCGCTTCTCGTCCGGTGTGACGGGTTTGGGGGAGCGGCCGAAGCCGCCGAGCATGCCTCCGCCGCGTCCGCCGGCGCCCATGCGGCGCTGCAGCCAGATCATCGCGCCGATCCACAGGCCGACGAACAGCAGCGTGGGCAGCAGCGACAGCAGCAGGTTCGCCAGGAGCCCGCGGCCCTCGGTGACGGGCTTGGCCTCGACGACCACGCCCTTGCTCACCATCTCGCCGAAGATGTTGTCGTTGGCGAACTCGGGGCGGAGCGTCTTGAAGTCGGAGTAGGTCTTGCTCTTGTCGCCCTGGCCGGGGATCTGCTGGGCCTGCTTCAGCTTGCCCTGGATCTCCAGGCCCTTGGTGTAGACGTCCTTGACGTTGCCCGACGCGACCTGCTGGGTGAACGCGGTGTAGGGGATGTCGGCGCGTTCCTTCTGGCCCGCGATGTTCATGGAGGTGTAGCTCAGCGCGAACACCAGCAGGAGCAGGCCCCAGAAGATCATCGTGTTGCGGCCCGGCCGGAAACCGCCCCCGCCCCCGCCGCCGCCCTTGCCGTCCCCGGCGTCGCCGTTCTTGTTCTCGGGCCGGTGCTTGACGCCCTCGGCCCGCCAGGGCTGGTCGGGCTTGTCGCGGGGCGGAACGGCCTGCCTCCGGTCGGGCTGCCTTCGCTCGGGCCGTCCGTCCGGACGAGCCCTCTCCGGCCGGCCCGGCGGCGTCTCCGCTGGATTGGACGGCACCTTTGCTCCCCTAGCATCCTCAGCGCGCCCCGAACCCGGGGGGCGGAACAAGATCTTCCCTGGTCAGCGACCCGGAAAACCCGGACCGGAGGCCGTCGGAACGGGCCCGGCGCGCCGTCGCGAGCGGGCGCGCACCGGCGTCCGCCGGGATGTCACCCGCTCGCCGCCGGAGCGGCGAACCCGTACTTCTGGAACAACGAACGAGCGGTCGCAGATGTCAGCCATGTGATGAACGCCTCCGACTGCTTCGTGTGTCCACCGCGCACCGCCACCGCCGGATAGGACGCCGTGACGTTCATCGCCGCCGGAATCGGCACGATCCCGGCCGCCACGCCGGCGGAACGGAGATCGGTGACATACACCACGCCCGCGTCCGCCTCACCGGTGCGGATCCGGTCCAGCACGGCCCGTGAGCTGATCTCCTGCGACGACGTCCGGACGGTCAGCCCGGCATGCGCGAACAACTGCTGCGCGTACCGTCCGACCGGGACGATCGGCCCGCCCGTGACCACCCGCAGACCCGGCCTGACCAGGTCGAACGGCGAGCGCAGCTTCTTCGGGTTCCCGGGCTGGACGGCGATGGCCAGCGAGTTCCCGGCGACGATCCGCGGACGGCCCGCCAGCCGCGGCGCGACCTCCGCGTCCTTGAGGGACGCCTCGTCCGCGGTGACCAGGACGTCGGCGTGCTGGTGGTCGGCGACCTTCGCGGTCATCTCCTGGGAGCCGCCGTAGGCCGTCCGGAACCGCACGGACGGGTGCGTCTGGTGGTAGGTGCCGCCCAGTTCGTCCAGCACGCCGGTCAGCGAGGACGCGGCCAGGACGGTCAGCGTCACCGGGCCGGACGAGCCGCCGCAACCCGACAGGAGGGTGGCGAGCGCGGCGATCAGGGACGGACCGGCGAGGAGCCTCCGCCAACGGGGGGAGTCGGGCATATGCCGTCATCCTAGGGTCGGTTCCGCTTCGCCCCGGTGATTCGCGCCGGGCGTGTCAGTGCCCCGGACTAGGGTTCTGCCCAGTGATCCTCGCGAAACCCGGCTGGAGAGTCCCCCGATGACGTTCGACCTGATGGAGCAGCTGCCCGGCGACTGGCGGGGGCGCCTCGACCCCCTGCTCGACCCGGCCAGGACCGCCGCGCTCGGCGAGTTCGTGGCCGGCGAGTACGAGGAGCAGACGATCTACCCGCCGCGTGAGGACCTGTTCAACGCCTTCCGGCACTGCCCGTACGACCGGGCCCGGGTGCTCATCCTCGGGCAGGACCCGTACCACGGCCCCGGCCAGGCGCACGGCCTGTCCTTCAGCGTGAAGCCGGGCGTGAAGCCGCCGCCGTCGCTGCGCAACATCTACAAGGAGCTGGCGAGCGACCTCGACGTCCCGGTCAACACGCAGGGCGACCTGACGCCGTGGGCCGACCAGGGCGTCCTGCTCCTCAACGCGGTCCTGACCGTCCGCGCCGCGGACGCCGGGTCGCACGCGAACAAGGGCTGGGAGGAGTTCACCGACGCGGCCATCCGCGCGCTGAACGACAAGTCCGAGCGGGTCGTGTTCGTGCTGTGGGGCGCGTACGCGCGCAAGAAGGCCCGCCTTGTCACGGGCGACCAGCACGTCGTGATCGAGTCGGCGCACCCGAGCCCGCTCAGCGCCAAGAAGTTCTGGGGCACCAAGCCGTTCAGCGCCGTCAACAAGGCCCTCGCGGACGCGGGCGAGCCCGAGATCGACTGGGACCTCGGCTCCGCCTCCTGACGCCCTGAGCGGCCCCTCGAGGCCTTGGTGCCCCCTTCGGGGCGGCGACGGGTGATCGTTTCCCCCGTCCGGGGGAAGCGGTTCCCCTGCGGGCGGGAGGTGCGGCAGGGCGGCCTTCGCGATGCTCGGAGCCATGACGACCATCGCTCAGCCCGTGCCGTCCGCCCCGGGGGGACGGCACGGGTCACCAGGCGCGCTGCGCCTGGCCATCGCGTACCTGACCTGCGCGGCGTGCGTTCCGTACATCGTGCTGAAGGCGATCTGGATGTTCGGCGGGAACCTCGGCGTCAACGACACCGAGGGAATGCACAGCACCGCGGTGGTGGTCGTCAACGCGATCACCTTCGCGCTGGACACCACGACCATCCTGATCGCGTTCGCGTTCACCTACGGGTGGGGCCGGCGTCTGCCGTCCTGGCTGGTCGTGGTCCCGATCTGGGTCGGAACGGGGCTGCTGGCCCCGCTCGCGCTGGGCCTTCCGCTGGGCACGATCGTGCAGTTCGCGATGGGCGAGGGCTCACCGACGTCGAGCGCGGGCGCGTCCGCCCTTGATCCGTGGGTGTTCGTCGTGGTCTACGGCGGTTTCATCACGCAGGCCGTGGGGCTGACGGTCGCGTTCCTCTTCTACGCGAAGGCACGCTGGCCCGAGGTGTTCAGGCTGACCGCGCGGGACGTCCCGGCGGGGCCGACCGACGTCATGCGCCGGTTCCTCGCCTGGGCGGCGGCGGTCCCGATGGCCTTCGTCGCGGTCGTGGACCTCTACTGGGCGTTCGGCGGCGACGGCGGCCGCACGGCCGACCTCAGCACCACGCAGCAGGTGATCCAGTTCGTGGACGCCGCCATCGCGCTCGCCGGGGCCGTAGGGGCGCTGGCGCTCGTCCAGCGGCGGCGCGGGCGGCTGCTCGTCCCGCTGGTCGCGACGTGGATCGGCGGCGGCGCGGGCTTCGGCTACGGCCTGCTCACGTCCACGATGGCCGTGGACCCGGACACGACCACCCTGGAGAACCTGGACGCGCTGGCGGGCCTGCTCGGTGGCCTGGTGATCGCCCTGGCCGGCGCGTCCCTGATCGCGGAACGCGCCGCCGGGGCGGGGGCGGACGGTCAGAGCGCGAGCCCGACCGCCAGCAGGACGCCGTAGACGATCTGGAGGCGGGCGGTCATGCCCAGCACCGGGATGAGGTCCTTGCCCTTGGCGCCCTGGACGACCTTCTGCGTCGGCGGCACCGAGAACGGCGCGGCCAGCAGTGCGATCAGCACCCACGGGTGCGGGGCCGCGAGAGCGAGGACCATCATGAACGGCACCGCGCAGCACGCCGCGTAGAGGATGCGCGTCCAGGGGCCGCCGAGGACGACAGCGAGGGTCCGCTTGCCGGACTCCTTGTCGTTCGGGAGGTCCCGCAGGTTGTTGACGACGAGCAGCGCGCAGGCCAGCAGCCCGATCGGGACGGCGGCCGCCCACGCCTCCCAGGGCAGCGTCTCGGTTTGGACGTACACGGTGCCGACGACCGCGACCAGCCCGAAGAACACGAACACCGAGATCTCGCCGAGCGCCCGGTACCCGTACGGGTTCTTGCCCCCGGTGTAGAACCAGGCGGCGAGGATCGCGAACGCGCCGACCAGCAGCAGCCACCAGGACGACACGGCGGCGAGCACCAGGCCCGCGACGGCCGCGACCGCGAAGCTGCCGAGCGCCGCGGCGAGCACCTGCTTCGGCTTGGCGACCTTCGACCCGACCAGGCGGAGCGGCCCGACGCGGACCTCGTCGGTGCCGCGCACGCCGTCGCTGTAGTCGTTGGAGTAGTTCACCCCGATCTGCAGGACGAGCGCCACGACGGCGGCCAGCAGGGCACGCCACCACACGGCGTGTCCCGCGCCGATCGCCACGCCGGTTCCGACGACGACGGGCACGAGCGAGGTGGGAAGGGTGCGGGGCCGGGACCCGGCGACCCATTGGGAGAGCGTGGCCACAGTGATACCGCTAGTTCTCGAGGGTGCAAGGGGACGGTAGTCGATTCTCGCCGATGAAGATCAATGCTCGGGCGCCGCCGCCTGGGCGTGTCCGGCCAAGGGCTCCTGAGCTGCGGTTTCGTCGTCCGAGGAGGTCCGGGAGGCGCCCGCCGGACGCAGCCGCAGGGAGAGCAGCAGCCCCCCGGCGAGGATGATCGCCGTGGCGAGCGCGCCCGCCCGGGACGCGTCGGCGAGGCTCGCGTCGGCGGCGTGCGCGACCTCGTCCATGCCGGACGTCCGGTGCAGGTCGCGGGCGTAGGTCCCGGCGCTGTGCCGCAGGTCGTGGGTGATCGCGTCGCGTTGCGCGGCGGGCAGGCCGTCGCCGTCGAGGCGTCCGGACATGGCGTGCCCGAGCGTGGTCGCGAACACCGTCCCGATCACCGCGACGCCGAGCGCCGCGCCGATCTGGCGGGCCGTCGACTGGGTGCCGGACGCCTGCCCGGCGCGGTCCGGCGGGACGTCGGCGAGGGAGACGTTGGTGAGCTGCGCGGAGGTCAGGCCGAGGCCGAGGCCGTACAGCAGCATCCACGGCGCGAGCCCGAGCCCGCCGGTCGTGGGGGACAGGGCGGCCGCGAGCGCGAGGACGGCGAGGACCTCCAGCACCATCCCGCCCTGGACGACCCGGTGCGGCCCGTACCGGTTGGCGAGCACGTGCGCGACCGCCCCGGAGCCGAACGCCCCGGCGGCCAGAGGCAGGATCGCCAGGCTGATCTCCAGCGGCGCGCTGCCGTGCACTCCGAGCAGGAACAGCGGCAGGACGAACAGCAGCCCCAGCTCACCGACGTTGATCAGCGCCGAGGACAGGTTGCCGTTCCGGAAGTTCGGGATGGAGAACAGCGTCAGGTCGAGCATGACGGGCCGTCCGGCGGCGGCGCGGGCCCGCTCGACCACGGCCAGCGCGACCAGCAGCGCCAGGCCGGCGGCGATCATGAGCGGGATCGGCGAGAGCCCGCCGACCGCGACGTGCCGGGTGGCCGTCCACCAGCCGAACGTGGGGCCCTCGATGATCCCGCAGACCAGCAGGCCGAACGCCGCCGCGGACAGCGCCGCGCCGGGCCAGTCGATGCCGAGCCGCCCGCCCGCCTCCGCCGCGCGGGTCTCCGGGACGACCTTCAGGACGCCCCAGATCAGCACCGCGCCGAAGAACAGGTTCACGCCGAACGCCCAGCGCCACGTCCCGCCGGACGCGAGCGCGCCGCCGACCAGCGGGCCGAGCGCGGACATCCCGGCGATCGTCGCGCCCCAGATCCCGAAGGCGTGGGCGCGCTCCTTGCCGGTGAACATCGCGTTCAGCGTCGAGAGTGTGGCGGGCATCACCATGGACGCGCCGACGCCCTGCAGCGCCCGCGCGCCGATCAGCGTCGTCGAGTCGGTCGACAGCGCGGCCAGGACGCTCGCGACGGTGAACACCGCCACGCCGAGGACGATCATCCGGCGCCGTCCGAACAGGTCGCCCGCGCGCCCGAACGGGATCAGCAGCGCCGCGAACACCAGCGCGTAGACCGAGGTCACCCACTCCGCGCTCGCGGTGCTCAGCCCCAGGTCGGCGACCAGCTGCGGGAGCAGCACGCCGACGATCGTGGCGTCCACCACGATCAGCGAGACGCCGAGGCTGATGACGACCGCGGCGAACATCGCGCGGCGCGCGGTTCCGGCGTCCGCGGCCGGGGCGAGCGGCGGCGTCATGGGGGCGAGTCGGGGCACGGGTTCAAAAATATGCCCGCCGCCGGGGTGCCCTTCACCCGCCCCGGCTCGTGGACGCCTCGTCCTCGGCGGGCGTGATGTCGGTGTGCAGCCGGATCTGGCGGACCGGCTCGCCCATGTCGAGGTCCCGGGCCGTCCCGTCGGGGGCCCAGCCCGCCGAGCCCAGGAACCGCCGCAGCACCTCGTCGCCCTCGAACGCCCAGGACACCAGGGTCTGGAAGCCGTCCTCACGGAGCAGGTCGACGGTCGCGGCGAGCAGCCGGCTGCCGTGCCCCTCCCGCGCGTGGACGGGATCGACCAGCAGGGTCAGCAACTCGGCGGTCGTCGCGGTGTCGAGGTCGCCGTCCTCGGCCGGGCCGTGCGCCGCGAACCCGACGACCAGGTCGGACGCCACCGCGACCAGCAGCCGGTGCCGGGGGCTCGGCGGCGAGACGACCGCCTGGGTCCAGCTCTCCCGCCAGGCGTCCAGGGCCTGCGGGCTCGTCACCTGCTCCAGGACGGGCGCGGGCAGCAGCTCCGCGTATCCCCGCCTCCAGGCCCGCACCTGGATGTCGGCCACGGCCCCGGCGTCCGCGCGCCGTGCCGGACGTACCCCGACGTCAGCCATCCGCCACCTCCGCCCAGCAGCCTAGTGCTCCCGGGCGGTTTGATCATTTTCGCGGTGGCCGGGGTCGGCGTGGTCGGGCGTGCGGAGCCGGGCCCGGTAGGCGCGGGTCTTGGTCCGGTTCCCGCAGACCCGCATCGAGCACCAGGCCCGCGAGCGGTTCTTGGACGTGTCGAGGAAGGCCCAGCGGCAGGTGCTCTCCTGGCAGACCTTGAGGCGGGGCCAGGAGCCGTCCGCGACGGCGTCCATGATCGCCGCGGCGATCCGGGCCAGCCCCTCGCGGACGGCCGTCGAGCCGAGCGGGACGAGCCGGGGCCGCCCGCCGTCCAGGGTGACCCGCAGAGGGAGGGCGGTGAGCGCGTCCTCGAGCCCCGGCGGGAACCGGGGACCGGACGGATCGGACGGACCGTGGTGGTCGTGCATCGCCGCGCGCAGTCCTTCGCGCAGGTCACGAGCGAGAACGAGATCGTCGCCGGTTGCCGTCGCGGCCTGGACCGCCGGGAGGGCCTGCGTGAGGCCGTTCTCGTCCAGCCAGGCGGCGAGCCGTCCGGGCGTCTCGATCTCGTCGGCGCCGGTCTCGACGTCCAGCGTGTTCACGAAGTCCCGCAGGAGCGCGGCCGCGTCGCGGGAAGTGTCGGTCATCGGGTCTCCTGCCTTCTCACGCAGAGTACCAGCGCCGACACCGCCGTCCCGGGATCACCGGTTGCGACGCTCAGGGCCGCGTGATCAGGGGCGCAGGACGGTCGCCAGACGCCGGACGCCCTCGGACAGTTCGGCCTCGGACGAGGCCGCGCCGTAGCTGACGCGGAGGAACGGCCCTGGCGGCTCGGCGGGGAAGAACGGGCGTCCGGCGCTGACCAGGACGCCCGCGCGCAGCGCGTCGCGGGCCAGGGCCTCGTCGTCGGCGCCGTCCGGGAGGCGGACCCACAGGTGCATGCCGCCGTCCGGCCGGGAGTGGCCCAGGGCCGGGAGGTCGCGGGCGAGGGCGGCGGCGAGGGCGTCCCGGCGGGAGCGCAGGGCGGCCTGGACGGTCCGCAGGTGGCGGGGCCAGCCGGGGGAGGTGACGAGCTCCAGCAGCGTCTCCTGGAGCGGACGTGCCGGGAAGAACTCCGCGACGAGCTGTGTGGCGCGGATCCGTTCGGCGACCGGCCCGCGCGCGACCACGGCCGCGATCCGCAGACTCGGCGCGGTCGCCTTGGTCAGGGACGCGATGTGCACGACGTGCCCGTCCGGGTCATCGCAGACCAGCGGGGCCGGGGCGGGCGCCCCGAATCCCAGGTGGCGGGCGTAGTCGTCCTCGACGACGAACGCGCCCGCCGCCCGGGCCGCCGCCAGGACCGCCGCGCGCCGCTCGGCCACCAGCGTCGCGCCGCTCGGGTTCTGGTAGGCGGGCTGGAAGTACAGGACGCGCGCCCCCGTCAGCTCGAACGCCTCGGCCAGCAGGTCGGGGCGCAGGCCGTGTTCGTCCGCCGGGACGGGCACCGGGTGCAGGCCGCTGGCACGCGCCACGGCCAGCAGGCCCAGGTACGTCGGAGACTCGACCAGGATCGGCGATCCGGGCGGCGCGATCGCGCGCAGGACGGTCGTGAGCGACTGCGCCCCGCCATTGCTGATCAACACGTCGGACGGCGCGACCGAGCCGCCGATCGTCCGCGCGTACCAGGCGCGCAGCTCCGGGATCCCGCCGATCGGCGGGATCTCCCAGGCGTCCGGGCGCCGTGCGGCGCGGGCGGCGGCCGTGGACAGTGCGCGTAGCGGTTGCAGCGTCGGATGCAGGTATCCGCCGCTGAGCGCTATCGCGCCCTCGGGCGGCGGGGTCAGGAGCCAGGTCACCCCGGACGGGTCGACGGCGCGGTCGCCGAGCGCCACGGCCTGCCAGCCGAAGTCGGCGGGCGCGGGCGTCGCCTGCGGCCGCTCGGCCACGTAGGCGCCGCTGCCCGGACGCGTGACGACCAGCCCTTCCGCCGCCAGGAGCGCGAGCGCCCGCGACACCGTGACCGGGCTGACCCGATGGCTCTCCACGAGCTTCCGGCTCGACGGCAGGCGCTGGCCGGGACGCAGCGCGGTCACCTCGGACCGCAGCCTTTCGGTAAGAGAAAGCGCACTGCTATCGTGATTCATGAAGGATAAGAATAGCGCTACCAGTGTCAGGTCGATAGCGGTCGAAGGCCTCGGTCTCGCCGCGCTCGGCGTCCTGGGCTTCTCGCTCACCCTTCCCAGTTCGGCATTCGCGCTGCGCGGCCTTGACCCGTACCTCCTCGGCGTCGGCCGCGCCGCCGTCGCCACCGTCCTGGCCGTCGCCGCCCTCCTCTTCGTCCACCCGCGCCTGACCAGGAAGGGACGGACCTCGGGACGTTGGCTACCGACGGCGCGCCAGGTTCCCGCGCTGATCGCCGTGGCCGCAGGGGTCGTTTTCGGGTTTCCGGTGCTGAGCACGTTGGCGCTGCACCAGGGCGCATCGTCGTCGCATGCGGCCGTGGTGATCGGGTTGCTGCCGGCCGCGACCGCCGTCGCCGCGGTCGTGCGAGCGGGGGAGCGACCCTCTCTGGCCTTCTGGGTGGCGAGTGCTACCGGCCTTGTGTGCATCACCGCTTTCGCGCTCGAACGCGCGGGAGGCCGCGTCACCGCCGCCGACCTTCTGCTGTTCGGGGCCCTCGTCTCCGCCGCGATCGGATACTGCGAGGGCGGACGCCTCGCCCGTGAGATGCCGGGCTGGCGCGTGATCTCCTGGGGCCTCGTCTTCGCCGCGCCCATCTCCGTCCCCGTGACCGTCTGGCTGCTCGCGACCACCCACCCGCACTGGACCACCGACACGATCGGCGGCTTCGCCTACGTCTCGGTGTTCTCCGCCTACCTGGCCTTCTTCGCCTGGTACGCGGGCCTCGGCCGCGCCGGGATCGCGCGCGCCAGCCAGGTGCAGCTCGCCCAGCCCCTGCTGAACCTGACCTGGTCGGCCCTGCTTCTCGGCGAGTCCGTGGACGCCCTGACCGGCCTCACCGCCGTCGCCGTCCTGGTCTGTGTGGCCCTGACCCAGCGCGCCCGCGTCGGACGGCGGCCCGTGGCGTCCCACGCGCCTGGACGTCCGGGCTAGTCGCGGACGATCTGGGCGAGCAGCGTGATGACCGTCGCGGCCAGCGTCAGCGGGACCGCGGTGTGGGGGAAGGCGGCGGCGATGCCCGCCGCGCCTCCGGCCAGAGCCAGGATGAGCAGGGTTCTGGTGGTGAGCAGGGGGCGGGGCTCGCGGGCGCGGGTCCGGCGGGTGGATCGTGTGGTCATGACCTGCGCCTCCTTCGCGGAGTCGATCGCCTACCAGAAGTGTGCACCCGGTCACTGGATCTTGGTGGTAGCGGCGCGCCGTGTCGTCCTCCGTCGGGAATGATGGGCGAAATGCGGCGGATCATGCGGTGGACGGGTTGGTGCGCGGCCTATGCCCTCGGGCTGGTCCTGCTGATCGGGGCGGGGGCCTGGGCCTGGTGGCAGGGCGAGCCCGAGGCGTCCGGCACGGGGACCAACGCCCTGTGGGCCCGGCACCAGTGGGTCGGGGAGACGCACACCGACGCCGAGTACCGCGCGTTCGCGCGGCTGCTGCACGAGAACCGGATCACCGACGTGTACTTCCACGCGGGCCCGTTCGAGGCCGACGGGACGATCCCGCCGGACAAGTACAAGAACGCTCCTGCCCTGATCAAGGCCCTGAAGACGTACGCGCCGGACGTCCGGGCGCAGGCGTACCTGGGGCAGATCCGCATGGTCGAGGGGCACGGCGTCATCGAGATCGGCGACGCGCGCGTGCAGGAGCGGATCCTCCAGGTGGACGCCGCGCTCCTCGGCCTCGGATTCGCCGGGATCCACTACGACTTCGAGCCGATCTACCCGGACGACACCGCGTTCCTGCGGCTCCTCGCGCGCACGCGTGATTTGACCCACGCCCGCGGACGGATCGTTTCGGCCGCCCTGGAACAGCCCCCCTTGGCGGACGGTCTCCAGCCCGTCTTCAAGGCACTGGCCCCTCGCACCGGATTCGGCCACTACCCGCCGCGTCCGACCGAGAAGTTCCTGCGGGACGTCGCCGACCTGGCCGACCAGGTCGCGATCATGACCTACGACACCGAGATGCCCACCCAGGCCCTCGCCGGATGGCACTTCGCGCGCCACACCGAGCGGGTGCTCCGCCTGATCGGCGACCGGACGACCGTGTTCATGGGCGTCCCGACGTACCGGCCGGTGACCGGCTGGGCGGAGAACCTGGAGGTCGCGCTGCGCGGCGTCCGGCGCGGAGTGGGGGACCTGCCCCGGGCCCCGCGCCGTCCGTTCGGGGTCGGGATCTACGCGGACTGGACGACGAGTTCCGCCCAATGGGCGCGTTACAGGGCGAACTGGCTGACGCCGGGGACAGAGAAAGTAGACGCTTCCGCCACCCCGCGGGCTACGTACCCAAACGCCTGTTTCCGCAGGTCAGAAGCCCTGTATAGGGCGGCGTCCCCGGGGTAGTCATCGTGCGTATCGCCCTACTGGCGGATGGTGACGGAAAGTGGGGGCGCCGATGAGCGACAAGCACATCCCGCGCGGCGACGACCGGCTGGACCGGTTGACCTCCGAGTTCGACGGATGGCACTTCGGCCGGGGTGGATCCGGCCGGTGGTGGGCCGTCCGCGGCAACGACCTCGTCCAGGCGGCGAGCGTCGAGGAGCTCCGTCGACGGGTGCGGGAACTCGGCGCGCGCGAACTCGCCGGACGAGGACGCGTTTGGTCTGACTGACCCCGTAACGCGGCATTTGCGTGCCGCGATGTGGAGGGGGAGGCCGCCCACCACATGTACCCCCGAGCGTGTGGCGGGCGGCTTCTCCCCACCTGCGGGTCAAAGCCGGGTGGCCGGAACGGTACCGTTCGGTGCATGGCACCCAGCACAACGAGTGACGCGCCGTTCGGGCGGATGCTGACCGCGATGGTCACGCCGTTCCTGCCGGACGGCGGAGTCGACTACGACGGCGCCGCCCGCCTGGCGACCGACCTGGTCGACCGGCAGCGCCATGACGGCCTGGTCGTCAACGGGACCACCGGAGAGTCCCCCACCACCAGCGACGCCGAGAAAGAGCGCCTGGTGCGGACCGTGGTCGAGGCCGTGGGCGACCGCGCCACCGTCGTCGCCGGTGCCGGCACCAACGACACCGGGCACAGCCTCGCCCTGGCCCGGCAGGCCGAGGCCGCCGGGGCCCACGCGCTGCTCGTGGTCACGCCGTACTACAACAAGCCGCCGCAGGCGGGCCTGCTGGCGCACTTCCGGGCGGTCGCGGACACGTCCGGGCTGCCCGTGATGCTGTACGACATCCCCGGCCGGGCCGGGGTGCCGATCGCGACCGACACGCTGATCCGGCTCGCCGACCACCCGCGGATCGTCGCGGTGAAGGACGCCAAGGGCGACCTGTTCGCGGGCTCGACGGTCATGGCGAACACCGACCTGGTGTTCTACTCCGGCGACGACGCGCTGAACCTCGCCTGGCTCGCCATGGGCGCGGCCGGCTTCGTGAGCGTGGTCGGGCATGTCGTGGGCGCCGACCTGCATGAGATGATCGACGTGTACCGAGCGGGAGACCACGGACGCGCGCTGGAGATCCACCGGCGCCTGCTGCCCGTGATCACCGCCATCATGACCCGCACCCAGGGCGCGATAGCCGTCAAGGCCGCCCTGCAGATGTTGGGCCTGCCCGGGGGTGGCGCGCTGCGGCTCCCGTTGGCCGAGGCCGATTCCGAATTCGCAGCGCGCCTCGCAGAGGACCTCACGATTGGGGGAGTGCACGTGCCGGAGGTCACTAGGTGAGCCATCCTCACCCTGAACTGTCGACTCCGCCGCCACCGGCGGCCAACGGGCTGCGCATCGTCGCGCTGGGCGGCCTGGGGGAGATCGGCCGCAACATGACGGTGTTCGAGCACGCCGGACGGCTGCTCATCGTCGACTGCGGCGTTCTCTTCCCGGAGACCGAGCAGCCTGGGATCGACCTGATCCTGCCCGACTTCGACTACATCCGCGATCGCCTGGACGACATCGAGGCGATCATGCTCACGCACGGCCACGAGGACCACATCGGGGCCGTGCCTTACCTGCTGCGCGAGCGGCCGGACATCCCGCTGGTCGGCTCGAAGCTGACCCTCGCGCTGCTGGCCGCCAAGCTGCAGGAGCACAAGATCAGGCCGGTGCTCCGGGAGGTGAAGGAGGGTGACCGGCACGGGTACGGGCCGTTCGACGTCGAGTTCCTCGCCGTCAACCACTCGATCCCGGACGCCCTCGCCCTCGCCATCCGGACGCCCGCCGGGCTCGTCCTGGCGACCGGCGACTTCAAGATGGACCAGCTGCCGCTGGACGGCCGGCTGACCGACCTGCCCGGGTTCGCCCGGCTGGGCGCCGAGGGCATCGACCTGCTGATGTCCGACTCGACCAACGCCGAGGTGCCCGGGTTCGTCACCAGCGAGCGGGCCATCGGCCCGGTCGTGGACGAGGTGTTCCGCACGGCGGAGGAGCGGCTCATCGTCGCCTGCTTCGCCTCGCACGTGCACCGCGTCCAGCAGGTCCTGGACGCGGCCGTCGCCAACGGCCGCAAGGTCTGCTTCGTGGGCCGCTCCATGGTCCGCAACATGGGCGTCGCGCGCGAGCTCGGCTACCTGGACGTCCCCGAAGAGATCATGGTGGACGTCAAGGACCTCGACACCGTCCCGCCGGACCAGCTGGTGCTGATCTGCACCGGGTCGCAGGGCGAGCCGATGTCGGCGCTGTCCCGGATGGCCGCCCGCGACCACCAGCAGATCCGGATCACCGAGCGCGACACCGTCATGCTCGCCTCGTCCCTGATCCCCGGCAACGAGACCTCGGTCAACCGGGTGATCAACGGACTGACCCGCTGGGGCGCCCGCGTCGTGCACAAGGGCAACGCCCTGGTGCACGTGTCCGGGCACGCCTCGGCCGGTGAGCTGCTGTACGTCCTCAACATGACCAAGCCGGGCAACTTCATGCCGATCCACGGCGAGTGGCGGCACCTGCGGGCGCACGCCAAGCTCGCCGCGCAGACCGGTGTCCCGGACGAGAACATCGTCATCGCCGAGGACGGCGTGGTGGTCGACCTGGTGGACGGCCAGGCCAAGATCGTCGGCGCGGTCCCGGCCGGGTACGTCTACGTGGACGGGCTGTCGGTCGGCGAGGTCACCGAGACCTCGCTGAAGGACCGCCGGATCCTCGGCGAGGAGGGCTTCGTCTCCATCGTCGTCGGGATCGACTCCAGCAGCGGCAAGATGGTCGCCGGGCCGGAGATCCACGCGCGCGGCGCGGGGATCGTCTACACCGACTTCGACGTGATCATCGATCGCCTCGAGGACGCCCTGCGCGACGCCGCCTCCAACGGCGTCAACGACCACCACCAGATCAACCAGATCATCCGCCGCACCGTCGGCAAGTGGGTCAGCGACAACTACCGTCGCCGCCCGATGATCATCCCGGTCGTCGTCGAGGTCTGACGCGCCGGCGCGATCGCCACGGCCCCGGACGGCACGCCCGTCCGGGGCCGTCGCGTTCCCGCGTCCCTCGGGTCGCGTCCGTCCGGACACATGGGGCCGACCAGACATATCGGGATTGCGTGGGTCGCGCTGACACGCCGGTGCGATCCTGGGAACACCGGTCGGTCTTGGTTAATCTCTGCATCATGGCCACACGTCCGTCCGGGGGAGCGAAGACCGCGTCGTCGTCGTCCTCGCGTTCCGGGGGCGGCGGCGCATCCGGCGGCGGGTCGGGACGGTCGTCCGGGGGCAAGTCCTCCGGCGGCGGGCGGCCCGGCGGGAAGGCGCCCGCGCCGCGCAAGTCCGGGCAGGGCGGCGGCAAGGGGCGCAACCAGTCGCGCAAGCAGCAGCCCAGCCAGCCGGATCCGATCCCCCAGCTCGTGCTCGGACTGTTCAAGCTCCTGTTCAAGCTCTACCATCTGGCCGCCGTGGCGGTCGGGTCGGTCTTCCGCGCGTACGGGAACGGAGCGCGTGACTTGGACGAGCAGCACCGCCGGGACGGGCTCGGCCTCGCGCTGCTCGGCGGGGCGATCGTGCTCGCCTCCGTGCTGTGGTGGACGCCCGAGGGCGTCGTCACGGTCGCGATCGAGCGGGTGGTGCGCGGTGCGCTCGGCGTGCTCGCCATGGCGCTTCCCGTGGTGCTCGCCGTGCTCGCCTGGCGGACGCTGCGGCACCCCGAGCACAACGAGGAGACCGGACGCGTCGTCATCGGCATGACGGCGCTCGGGGTCGGAGTGCTCGGCATCGTCCACATCGCGTCCGGCCACCCGGCCCCCGCGCACGACATGGCCGGGGTGCGCGGCGCGGGCGGCGTGGTCGGCTGGCTGGTCGCCGCTCCGCTGCGGGCGACGCTGTCGGCATGGGTCACGGTTCCGCTGCTGCTCCTGCTGTCGGCGTTCGGGCTGCTGGTCGTGACCGCGACGCCGATCGCCCGCGTCCCGGACCGGCTGGCTGAGCTGTGGGCGCTCGCGACGCTGCAGGGCCGTCCGGCGCGCCTGGACGAGCTCGACGACGAGGACGCCAAGCCCAAGCGCCGCCGCAAGAAGAAGGACGAGGGAGAGGACGAGGCGCTCGAGGTCGGGGAGCACTCCCGGCCGTACGACACGCCCGTCCTGGAGGACACGCCCGCCAAGAAGGGCAAGGCCGGCAAGACCCGGGACCTGGCCGACGACCTGTTCGGCCCCGATCCGCTCGGCGCGGACGGCGTCCCGGACACCGGCCCGCCCCCGCCGCTCCCCGAGGACGACATCCCCGAGGAGTACCAGGACACGCCCCCGGACGACCGGGACGTCCCGGACCCGACGCCCGCCCCGTCCCGCACCGAGCAGCTGCCGCTGTCGTCGTCCGGCGAGATCTACGAGCTGCCCGACCCGGCCACGCTCCGGCCCGGCAGCGTCGCCAAGCCGCGCACCAAGGCCAACGACACGGTGGTCGCCTCGCTCACCGAGGTGCTCGAGCAGTTCAACATCGACGCGCAGGTCACCGGGTTCACCCGGGGCCCGACGATCACGCGGTACGAGATCGAGCTCGGCCCGGCGGTGAAGGTCGAGAAGATCACCGCGCTGACCAAGAACATCGCCTACGCGGTCAAGTCGGCCGAGGTCCGGATCATCTCCCCGATCCCCGGCAAGTCGGCGATCGGGGTCGAGATCCCGAACGTGGACAAGGACATCGTCAGCCTCGGCGACGTGCTCCGCTCGCCCGCCGCGACCAACGAGCACCATCCGATGGTCGTCGGCCTCGGCAAGGACGTCGAGGGCCGCACGGTGGTGGCGAACCTGGCGAAGATGCCGCACATCCTCATCGCGGGCGCGACCGGCGCGGGCAAGTCCACCTGCATCAACGGCCTGATCACCTCGGTGATGATGCGGGCGACGCCGGACGAGGTCCGGATGATCCTGGTCGACCCCAAGCGGGTCGAGCTGACCATGTACCAGGGCATCCCGCACCTGATCACGCCGATCATCACCAACCCCAAGAAGGCCGCCGAGGCCCTGGACTGGGTGGTCGGCGAGATGGACCGCCGCTACGACGACCTCGCCGCGTCCGGATTCCGGCACGTGGACGACTTCAACAAGGCGGTCCGCGCGGGCAAGCTCACCGCGCCGCCCGGCAGCGAGCGCGTCTACAAGACCTACCCGTACCTGCTGGTGATCGTCGACGAGCTGGCCGACCTGATGATGGTCGCCCCCCGCGACGTGGAGGACTCGGTCGTCCGGATCACCCAGCTGGCCCGCGCCGCCGGGATCCACCTGGTGCTGGCGACGCAGCGCCCCTCGGTGGACGTGGTGACCGGCCTGATCAAGGCGAACGTGCCGTCCCGGCTGGCGTTCGCGACGTCCTCCCTCGCCGACAGCCGGGTCATCCTCGACCAGCCCGGCGCGGAGAAGCTGGTCGGCCAGGGCGACGCGCTGTTCCTGCCGATGGGCGCGAGCAAGCCGATGCGGCTGCAGAACGCGTACGTCGCCGAGAAGGAGATCCACGCGGTCGTCGAGCACTGCAAGGCGCAGATGGAGGCGGTGTACCGCGAGGACGTCGCCGCCGCGGCGGGCCCGAAGAAGGAGATCGACGAGGACATCGGCGACGACATGGACCTGCTCGTCCAGGCCGTCGAGCTCGTCGTGACCACGCAGTTCGGGTCGACGTCCATGCTCCAGCGCAAGCTGCGGGTCGGGTTCGCCAAGGCGGGCCGCCTGATGGACCTGATGGAGAGCCGCGACATCGTGGGCCCGAGCGAGGGGTCCAAGGCGCGCGACGTCCTGGTGAAGCCGGACGATCTGGCCGGGGTCCTCGCCGACATCCGGGGCGTGGCCTGACGCGGGACGCTCGACGGGACGAGCGGTATCCGCGCGTCCGGAAAGGCACGGATGTGCCTGGTGTCCGGTTCACTCTCCGTGCATGATCCACTCGCGCGCGGGTAGTACGGGCCGTGAACGGCGGCGGCCGATGGCCGGAGCATGGACGGATTGATGCGAAATCTTGCCTCGTTTCCCAAGTGTTGACCATCGCCCCAGGGGCATGGCGGTTCCTAGACTGGAATCTCCGGCGTGGGGGGTCGGTCGCCTGACGGTGCGGTCTGAGGGAGGCTCGCGTGAGCATCGGTGAGACCTTGGCGAGGGAGCGCGAGCGGGCCGGACTGAGCGTGACCCAGGTGAGTCTGCGCACCCGGATCCGCGAATCGGTCGTCCGCGCGATCGAGCACGACGACTTCTCCCCGTGCGGCGGCAACTTCTACGCCCGCGGGCACATCCGGAGCATCGCCCGGGTGATCGGCATCGACCCGGAGCCGCTCGTCCAGGAGTTCGACGAGACGCACGGCGGGGCGCCGCAGCCGGCGTCCGCGGTGGTGGTCTTCGAGCCCGACCAGCAGGTCTCGCTGCGCGGGCGGCGGTCCCCGAACTGGACGGCCGCGATGGCGCTCGCGCTGGTCCTGGTCGTCGGATACGGGATCTTCCAGGTGCTGAACCACGGCGGCGGCGAGCGCCACGACGCCCAGCAGGTCGCGGGCACGCCGGCCGCGCCGAAGCCGGCCGCGAGCACCCCCGCGCCCACCCCGTCGCCCTCGCCGAGCGGGAAGCCGCACAAGGGCGTCCAGGTCAAGCTGACGGCGCGCCGGGCGACCTGGGTGGACGTCCGGGGTGACAAGGGCAGGCCGCTGTTCACCGGCACCCTGTCGCGCGGCGCCGCCCGGCACTGGTCGGCCCACAAGGTGATCAGCATCGTGATCGGGAACGGCGGTGGCGTCCGGCTGACCGTGAACGGCCACGACATCGGCTCGCCCGGCACGGACGGGCACGTGATGACGCTGAAGTTCATCCCGTCCGACCCGAAGCCGAAGGACGAGAAGCCCACCTGACGGCCTCCCGCGCACGCGGGGCCGAGTGGCGTACGCCACGCTCGGCAGACGTCCGACGCCGGACCGGAACATCCCGGGGCGGACCAGGCCGGGCCGGGCATCCCGGTGGTCCGGCGAGGGCCCGGAGCCCATTACCTTTGGATACATGTCCACTAGCCGCAAGGTCTCGCTCGTCACGCTCGGCTGCGCCCGGAACGAGGTCGACTCCGAAGAGCTCGCCGCCCGGATCGAGGGCGCGGGCTGGGACCTGTCCGACAGCGCCGACGGCGCCGACGTGGTCGTGGTGAACACCTGCGGGTTCATCGACGCGGCCAAGAAGGACTCCATCGACACCCTGCTCGCCGCCAAGGACTCCGGCGCGAAGGTCGTCGCCGCCGGGTGCATGGCCGAGCGGTACGGCGCGGAGCTGGCCGAGGCGCTGCCCGAGACCGACGCGGTGCTGAGCTTCGACGACTACGCGGGCATCGGCGACCGGCTGGACGACGTGATGGCCGGGCGCCGGCACGAGGCCCACAAGCCCCGCGACCGCCGCACCCTGCTGCCGATCTCGCCGGTGGAGCGGTCCGGTTCCGCCGGATCCGTGGCGATCCCCGGACACGGCGGGCATGATCACGGCGCGAAGCCCGGCCAGGACGCCCCGGCCGACCTGCCCGAGGGCCTGGCCCCGGCGTCCGGGCCGCGCGTGCTGCGCCGCCGCCTCGGCGGGGGACCGGTCGCGCCGCTGAAGCTGGCGTCCGGCTGCGACCGCCGCTGCACCTTCTGCGCGATCCCGGCCTTCCGCGGCGCCTACGTGTCCCGGAACCCGGTCGAGGTGATCGAGGAGGCCCGCTGGCTCGCCGGGCACGACGTCCGCGAGCTGGTCCTGGTCTCGGAGAACTCCACGTCCTTCGGCAAGGACCTGGGCGACCTGCGCGCCCTGGAGAAGCTCCTGCCGGAGCTGGCGGCCGTGGACGGCATCGAGCGGGTGCGCGCGTCCTACCTGCAGCCCGCGGAGCTCCGTCCGGGTCTGCTGGAGGTGCTGTGCCAGACGCCGGGCGTCGCGCGGTACTTCGACCTGTCCTTCCAACACGCCTCCGGGTCCGTGCTGCGCTCGATGCGCCGGTTCGGCGACCGCGAGCGGTTCCTCGACCTGCTGACGCGCGTGCGCGAGCTGGCCCCCGAGGCGGGCGTCCGGTCCAACTTCATCGTCGGGTTCCCCGGTGAGACCGAGGACGACCTGGAAGAGCTGATGGCCTTCCTCACCGACGCCCGGCTCGACGCCATCGGCGTGTTCGGCTACTCCGACGAGGACGGCACCGAGGCCGCCACCTTCGACGGCAAGGTCGACCCGGCCGAGGTCGCCCGCCGCGTGGAGGAGGTCTCCGCGCTGGCCGAGGAGCTCACCGCGCAGCGCGCCGAGGACCGGATCGGCACCGAGATCTCCGTCCTGGTCGAGGAGAAGACCGACGACGGCTACGAGGGCCGCGCGGAGCACCAGGCGCCCGAGGTGGACGGCATGGTGCTCGTCCGGGGCGAGGGCCTGACGATCGGCGAGTTCGTCACCGCGACCGTGGTGGACAGCGACGGCGTGGATCTCGTGGCGGAACTCTCATGACCTCCGGCGCGCCGGGACCGGTGGCGGATCCGCCGCCGCCCCCGCCGCCGGCCGCGAGCCCGTACAACATCGCCAACCTGCTCACGATGGTGCGCATCCTGCTGGTGCCGCTGTTCGTGTGGCTGCTGCTGAAGGACACCACGGCGTGGCGGCTCGCCGCGTTCGCGGTGTTCGCGGCCGCGTCCGTCACCGACAAGATCGACGGCGATCTGGCCCGCAAGCGGAACCTGGTCACCGACTTCGGCAAGATCGCCGACCCGATCGCGGACAAGGCGCTGACCGGCGCGGCACTGGTCACCCTGTCGGTGCTCGGGCAGGTGTGGTGGTGGGTGACCATCGCGATCCTGGTCCGCGAGATCGGGATCACGCTGCTGCGGTTCGTGGTGATCCGGTACGGGGTGATCCCGGCCAGCAAGGGCGGGAAGCTCAAGACCACTCTGCAGATCCTCGCGATCGGCCTGTACATCCTGCCCCTGCCGGGGTTCCTCCAGCCGGTCGCGTGGGTCGCGATGGCGGCCGCGCTGATCATCACGGTCGTGACCGGCGTGGACTACCTGTTCCAGGCGTGGCGGCTGCGGAGATCGGCTCTCAAGGGCTGAGGCGTCCTGGAGCCGCCCCCGGGCCTCCTGGGCGGTGCTGGGCGCTCTGAGCGGCGTGTGGGCGGGCGTGAGCGGCGTTCTCCGCGGCGTGGAGACTGTCGGCGCCGGAAGGTAGGTTGCTCAGCAGACGGAAGGGGACGGGCCGTGCTGCGAGTGGAACTGGTAACGGTCGGGGACGAGCTGCTGCTCGGCGACACCATCAACGGCAACGCCGCCTGGCTGGGCCAGAGGCTCGCCGAGCGCGGCGTGGACCTCACCCGCAGCGTCGTGGTGGGCGACGTGCTGGACGAGATCGTCCAGGCGGTCGAGGAGGGCCTGGGGCGCGCGGACGCGGTGATCACCACCGGCGGCCTCGGCCCGACGTCGGACGACCTGACCCGCGAGGCGCTGGCGCAGGCCGCCGGTGTGAAGATCATCCGCGATGCGGAGCTGGAGCGGCGGCTGCGCGAGCGGGTGGCGGCGGCCGGGCGCACGCTCCTGCCGATGGCGCTGCGCATGGCCGACCTCCCCGAGGGCGCCCTCCCGCTGGCGAACTCGGCGGGCAGCGCGCCGGGCCTGCGGGTCGAGCTGCCGGGCGGTCCGGTGTACGCGCTGCCCGGCGTGCCGTTCGAGATGCACACGATCATGGACGACGTGGTCCTGCCGGAGCTGGCCGAGCGGGCGGGCCTGCCCGCGGTCGCCCGCCGCACGCTGCGCACGGCCGGGCTGTGGGAGTCGGTCGTCGCCGAGCGGCTCGCCCCGGTCGAGGCCATGCCGGGCGTGACGCTCGCCTACCTGCCCGACCCGTCCGAGGTGCGGGTGCGCGTCACGGCGGCGGGGGAGAAGCCGTCCGAGCTGCTGGAGAAGGCCGAGGCGCGCGTGCGCGAGCTGCTCGGCGACGCGGTCTACGGCATGGACGGCGAGCCGCTCGACCGGGTCGTCCACCGGCTGCTGGCCGAGCGCGGCGCGACGGTCGCGACGGCCGAGTCGCTGACGGGCGGGCTGATCGGTGCGGAACTGACCAAGATGCCCGGATCGTCCGCGACCTATCTGGGCGGTGTGGTCACCTACGAGACCGAGTTGAAGCACCGGCTGCTCGGCGTGGACGAGGCGCTGCTGGCCGCGGAGGGGGCCGTCCATCCGGACGTGGCCCGGCAGATGGCCGAGGGCGTCCGTGATCGGCTGGGGGCCTCGTACGGCGTCGCGGTGACCGGTGTGGCCGGACCGGAACCCCAGGATGGCCGTCCGGTGGGAACGGTCTATGTGTCGGTGGCCGGACCCGGAAAAACGTTCAGTGTCACCAGGCCGCGACTCCCCGTGCCCGGCCCGGGTGACGAGAGCCGGGCCGCGCTGCGCCGCATGACCGTCGTCCACGCCCTTGACCTGCTGCGACGCGTCCTGCTCGGACTTGACGCGGAGCCCGTGTCCGGGGACGCTCGGAATGATCGGGAAGAGTCGGGCTGATTACAGCGTTACGTTCCGAGCGAACACGAAATCGACGGTCTGCCACGCCCGTGCTCCGGGCGGGTACGGTGGAACCGGCAGATGGTCCGAACTGAGGGAGGGAGCGAGACGATGGTCCTGCTTCGCAGCCTGCTCGGTGACGTCCTGCGGGCGCTGCGGCTGCGCCAGGGGCGCACCCTCCGCGAGGTGTCGGCGGCCGCCCGGGTGTCGCTGGGCTACCTGTCCGAGGTGGAGCGTGGGCAGAAGGAGGCGTCCTCCGAGCTGCTGTCCTCGATCTGCAAGGCCCTCGGGGTGCCGCTGAGCCACGTTCTGCGTGAGGTGGCCGACCAGCTGGCGCTGGCCGAACTCCAGCACGAGCCGGTCATGGCCGGCCCGCCGCCGCAGCATGAGCGGATCAGCACCGACACGGTGCCGGATTCGCCGGAGGAGATCGCGGGCGAGTTCCGGGCCGACATGGTGGCCGCCTGACGGCGGTCCGGAACGGCGACCGCCCCCGCGGTCGCCCCGCCGCGATCACCTGTGCCCACGCCCCTTCCGGCCCCGGGGTGTGCGCCGGGTCACGGTCACGAGATGGCATTTCGGGGCGGGTTTCCGTGTTGTAACGATCATCGGACGTACGACGCGGAAGGAGCTCAGAATGGCAGCGGTGAAGAGCCCCCTTTCCGAGGCGGCTCAGAAGGTGACCGGCACGGCCCTGCAGGGCGCGCTGGTCGACCTCGTCGACCTCTCCCTGTACGCCAAGCAGGCGCACTGGAACCTGGTCGGGCCGCGCTTCAAGGTGGTCCACGAGCACCTGGACGAGATCGTCGACCTGGCCCGGCAGGCGCAGGACGACGTCGCCGAGCGCGCGGTCGCGATCGGCGTGAACCCGGACGGCCGGTCCGGCACCGTCGCCCAGCGCACCGAGATCCAGCAGCTCGAGCCCGGCTACCTGGCCGACGACAAGGTCGTCCTCGCCGTGACCGACACGCTGTTCGAGATCATCGGCCGGTTCCGCGAGCGCATCGCGGCGACCGGCGAGCCCGACCCGGTCACCCAGGACCTCCTCATCGGCATCACCGCCGATCTCGAGAAGCAGCACTGGATGTTCCAGGCGCAGTCCTGACGCCTGACGAATCCCTGACGAAATCGTCGTGCCGAACCCCGCCCCGGATGCCCGGGACGGGGTTCTGTGCTCTCCCGGTGGTTGGGCGGTATCACTACCGCGTGCGCGTGAGCCTGTCAGAGGGTCAGGGGCTGGTCGGGGCGATCCAGCCAGATCTGCTGGCCGGATGGTGCGGCGGTGAGGCCGAAGCGGTCGCGATTGGGGCGGCCCCAGGCGATCCAGTGCTGGTAGGCGGTTTCGACCTCGTCCCATAGGCGGCGGTCGCCGAACTGCTGGACGGGGTAGTCGTCGTGGCCCGGAAGGAACTCCACGGACGCCCATGAGGGGTCGTCGGCGCGGTTCTCGACGGCCCAGAAGCGGCACGAGCCGTCCACGGCGATCTCGGCGTGCGCCCGGACGTCGGGGACGAGCGCGGCGATCACGACCTCCGCGCCGGGGGACGCTCCGAGCAGGCCGCGCGGGTCGGTGCGGGTGACGGACGCGACGGCCTTCGGGCCGGTGGCGGACGCCCGGGGCGGGCCGTCCGGGCGGCGCTGGGAGCGGAGCATCATGAACCCGGCCGGACCGGCGAGCCGTCCGAGCGCGGCGCCGTCCGTGGTGACCGTGAGGACGGCGAGGTGCCCGATGCCCCAGCCCGGCGACCAGGGCAGGACGATCATGCCGCCCGGCCGGGTCTGCGCGGCCCACGCGGGCGGCACCCGGTCGACGCCGCAGGTGACATGGACGCGGTCGTAGGGCGCGCCGGACGGGTCGCCCTCCGCCCCGTCGCCGACGACCAGGCGGGGCGAGAGGCCCAGCGAGGCGAGGTTGCGGGCGGCGCCGGCGGCGAGCGCCTCGTCGATCTCCACGGACGTCACCAGGCCCGGCCCGAGGCGCGAGGTGAGCAGGCCCGCCGTCCAGCCGGTGCCGGTGCCGATCTCCAGGACGCGGTGGTGGTTCAGCGGGCGCAGCGCCTCCAGGAACGTGAACACGACGCCGGGTGCCGAGCAGGACGACGTCCAGGGCGCGGTGGGCGCCGCCGGGTCGCCCGCGCCCTCGTCCACCTGTATCGCGATCGCGGTGTCGGCGTACACCGCGTCCCACCAGGCGGCGGGGTCGGCGTCGCGGTCGACGCGGAAGCCGGTCCCGCCGGGCCGGTCCGGCACCGCCCAGGCGGCCGGCGGGACGAACCGGTGCCGGGGCACGGCGTGCAGCGCCGTCCGCCAGCGCTGGTCGGCGATCCTGCCGAGCGCGGTCAGATCGTCCGCCAGCCGGTCGATCCTGCCGGTCACGCCCAGGTCACCGGCCGGATCATCGGTACCGCTCATGCCTCCACTGTCGCATCCGGGCATCGCCGCCTCGCATCGCGGTGCGGGGATCAGGCGACGTATTCCCGCAGGTGGACGGCGGTGAGCGTGTCGCCGTGCGCGACGAGGTCGGCGGGCGTGCCGGTGAAGACGACCTCCCCGCCGTCCGACCCGGCGCCGGGGCCGAGGTCGATGATCCAGTCGGCGTGGGCCATCACGGCCTGGTGGTGCTCGATGACGACCACCGAGTTCCCGGCGTCGACGAGCCGGTCCAGGAGGGCGAGGAGCTGGTCGACGTCGGCGAGGTGGAGGCCGGTGGTCGGCTCGTCCAGGACGTAGGTCGAGGCCTTCTCCGCCATGTGGATCGCGAGCTTGAGCCGCTGCCGCTCGCCTCCGGAGAGCGTGGTGAGCGGCTGTCCGAGGCCGAGGTAGCCCAGGCCGACGTCGCCGAGGCGGCCGAGGATCGTCCTGGCCTGGCCTCTGGTGAAGAAGCCGCGCGCCTCGTCCACGGACATGGCGAGGACCTCGCTGATGTTCCGGCCGTCGAGGGTGTATTCGAGCACCTCGGGAGTGAAGCGGCGGCCTTCGCACTCCTCGCAGGGCGTCGCGACTCCGGCCATCATCGCGAGGTCGGTGTAGACGAGTCCGAGGCCCTTGCAGTTGGGGCAGGCGCCTTCGGAGTTCGCCGAGAAGAGGGCGGGCTTCACGCCGTTGGCCTTGGCGAACGCCGTCCGGATCGGGTCGAGGAGGCCGGTGTAGGTCGCCGGGTTGGACCGCCGCGAGCCGCGGATCGGCGACTGGTCGACGGAGACGACGCCGTCGCGCCGGGCCAGGTAGCCGTGGATCAGCGAGCTCTTCCCGGATCCGGCGACGCCCGTCACGACGGTGAGGACGCCGAGCGGGACGTCCACGCTGACGTTCCTGAGGTTGTGCCGGGTCGCGTTCGTGATGGACGCGTGTCCGGTCGGCGTGCGGACGGTCTCGCGGAGCCGGACGCGGTGGTCCAGGTGGCGTCCGGTGAGGGTGCCGGACGCGCGGAGGCCCGCGAGGTCGCCGGTGAAGCAGATGCGGCCGCCCGCCGTGCCCGCGCCGGGGCCGAGGTCGACGACGTGGTCGGCGATCTCGATGGTCTCGGGCTTGTGCTCGACGACCAGGACGGTGTTGCCCTTGTCGCGGAGCCGCAGCAGCAGGTCGTTCATGCGGCGGATGTCGTGCGGGTGCAGGCCGACCGTCGGCTCGTCGAAGATGTAGGTGACGTCGGTGAGTGACGAGCCGAGGTGGCGGACCATCTTGACGCGCTGGGCCTCGCCGCCGGACAGGCTGCCGGACCCGCGGTCCAGGCTGAGGTAGCCGAGCCCGACCTCGACCAGCGATTCCAGCGTCTCGCGCAGGGTGATGAGCAGCGGCGCGACGGACGGCTCGTCCAGCTTGCGGACGAACGCGGCGAGGTCGCTGATCTGCAGGGCCGAGCAGTCCGCGATGCTCATACCGTCGATCTTGGACGAGAGCGCCGCCGAGTTCAGCCGCGTGCCGCCGCAGTCGGGGCAGGCGGTGAAGGTGACGGCCCGCTCGACGAACGCGCGGATGTGCGGCTGCGTGGCCTCCTTGTCCTTGGACAGGAAGAGCCGCCGGACCTTCACGACCAGGCCCTCGTAGTTGGTGTTCAGCCCGTTGAGCTTGATCTTCGTGGCGGGCTTGTGCATGAGGTCGTCCCACTGCTGTGGGGTGAAGTCGCGCAGCTTGACGTCCGGGTCGACGAAGCCGGACTCGGCGAAGTTCTTCCAGTACCAGGAGTCGACGGCGAAGGTCGGGACGGTGATGGCGCCCTCGTTGAGCGACTTGTCCCGGTCGATGAGCTGGTCGACGTCGATGTCGGAGACCTTGCCGAGGCCCTCGCAGCGCGGGCACATGCCCTCGGCGGTGTTGAAGCTGAACGCGCTGGACGTCCCGACGTGCGGTTCGCCGAGGCGGCTGAACACGATCCGGAGCATGGCGGACGCGTCGGTGGCGGTGCCGACCGTGGAGCGCGCGTTCGCGCCCATCCGCTCCTGGTCCACGACGATCGCGGCGGACAGGTTGCGCAGGCCGTCCACGTCCGGGCGGGGGACGTTGGGCATGAACGACTGGACGAACGCCGTGTAGGTCTCGTTGATGAGCCGCTGCGACTCGGCCGCGATCGTGCCGAAGACCAGCGAGGACTTGCCCGAGCCCGAGACCCCGGTGAACACCGTGAGGCGGCGCTTGGGCAGGTCGAGCGACACGTCCGCGAGGTTGTTCTCGCGCGCCCCGCGGACCTCGATGACGTCGTGGCTGTCGGCGGTGTGCCGGGTCATGGGCGTCCTCCCATTGGTATCTTTAGGGCATAAAGAGATCCGATCGATTAGCTTATGCCATAAGGAGTCCGGGTATGGCCGTCTTCGTGGGACAGGGTGACCCGCGCCGCTCGATGGAGCTGCTCTGGCGCGGGACGGCGCGGCCCCCGGCGTCCAGGCCGGGCACGCCCGGCCCGAAACCCGCCCTGTCGGTGGACGCCGTGGTGGACGCGGCGGTCGCGGTCGCCGACGAGGTCGGCACGGTGGCGCTGTCGATGCGGCTGGTGGGGGAGCGGCTCGGCCGGACCGCGATGGCGCTCTACACCTACGTCCAGGGCAAGGCCGAGCTGCTCGACCTGATGTACGACCAGGTCCTCGGCGAGCTGCCCGTGTCCTTCCCGCAGGACGGGTGGCGGGACGCGCTGGCCGCCTGGGCCGAGGCCACGCGCGCCTTCCATCTGCGGCATCCGTGGGTGTCGCAGGTGTCGCAGGCCCGTCCCGTCCTGGGGCCGAACGAGTACCTCGCGTACAACGCGCTGGCCGGGGTCCTGCGCCGGGCGGGGCTGCGGCCGGACGAGGCGCGCGCGACCGTGCCCGTCCTCGTCCGGTATGTGGAGGGCGCGGTGCGCGCGGTGAACGAGGCGCGCCAGGCGGCCCGGACGACCGGCGTCGCGGACGAGGAGTGGTGGAACGCCCGCGCCGCCGCGCTGGAGGAGATCGCGCCGGACTTCCTCGACGCCGTCCCGGACATGGCCTGGCTGGAGTCCCGCGACGCCCCGCCGCCCGAGCACGACGGGCCGTACCTGGAGATGCTGGTGGACGAGAGCTTCCACCAGGGCCTCGCGGTCATCCTGGACGGCATCGGGGCACGGCTCACCGCCCGGGTCTCGGACGCCCGGTCAGGGGCGGCCGACCAGTAGGCGCCGGGCGCTCAGTGGTTCTCGGACGCCTCCAGGCAGGCGCGGACGAAGTCGCGCAGCACCGGGTCGGTGTCGCCGCGCGGCCAGACGACGGCGAGTTCGCTCTCCGGCGCGTCCTCGACGGGCCGGTAGACGACGCCCGGACGCTGGTAGACGCGCGCCGACATCTCCGCGAGCATCGCGATCCCGTGTCCGGACTGGATGGCGAGGAAGTAGTCCTCGGAGTTGTGCACCTCCGCGCCGATCTTCGGCAGCGTTCCGAGGCCGTCCAGGGCCAGCCAGTACTGGCGCAACGGCCCGGAGGACGCGGGCAGCGCCACGAACGTCTCGTCCCGCAGGTCGGCGAGGCGGACGGACGCGCGTTCGGCCAGCCGGTGCCCCTCCGGCAGGGCGACGCAGCGTCCTTCCCGGAGGAGGACCTCGTGGTCCAGCAGGTTCGCCCCTGGGACGGGGAGGCGCAGGAGCGCCGCGCGGTCGCGCCCGGACAGGACGGTGCCCGCCGGGTCGTTCCAGTCGTTCAGCCGCAGCTCGACCCGCAGATCGGGGCGGAGCGCGGCGAACCGCTCGGTGACGTCGTGCAGCAGCGCCGGAGAGACCGCGGTGTGGTAGCCGATCTGCAGCATCCGGGCGGCGGCGTCCCGATCGGCCCGGGCCTGCCGCTCCCAGTCGTCCAGGGCCTCGACGGCGGTGCGGGCGACCGGCAGCAGGGAACGGCCGGCTTCGGTCAGCGCCACCGAGTGCCGGCTGCGGACGAACAGCGCCTCGCCCAGCTCCTCCTCCAGCCGCCGGACGGCCTTGGAGAGCGCGGGCTGCGCCACGTACAGCCGCTCCGCCGCGCGGGTGAAGTGCAGCTCTTCCGCCACGGCGACGAAGTACCGTAGCGAGCGCGTCGAAACGTCCATGCTGGAACGGTAATGCCCGGCTCGGTGGTGGATGGGCGACCGGAAGGGGTAATCCTTCGGTCTGAGTGGTGATGCCTGAACGGTCATGCCGATCGGGCATCACCATGGGTCTTGGCGGCGGGGCGTCGGCCTGGCGGATCATCCCGGTATGAACACTTGGAAGGGCTTGGCCGCCGTCGTCCTCAGCATCGTCGCCGCGATGACGCCGGTCTTCGGCGTCGCGGCGCTCGCCACCCCCGTCGAGCACGGGCTTCCGGTCTCCGGGACCGTGTTCGGCCTCGTCCTGAGCGGCTTCTTCGCGGTGAGCGCCCTCGGCGCGCCGCTCGCCCGCCGCGTCGTCGCGAAACTGCCGGTGACGACGGTGCTCGCGCTGGTCAACGTCCTGGCCGCGGTCGGGCTCGTCCTCGCGGCGCTGGCCCCGAACGCGGCCGTGCTCGGCGCGGCGCTGGCCGTCGCGGGCGCCGGCAACGCGCTCACCCAGCCGGTCGCGGGGCGGTTCATCGCGGGCCGCGTCCCGGCGAACCGGCTGTCCCTGGCGTCCGGGCTGGTCAGCGCGGCGCTCGGCGTGAGCCCCCTGCTGCCCGGCCTGCTCGCGGGCCTGGTCGCCGGGCCGCACGGCTGGCGCGCCGCGCTCTGGGTCGCGCTGGTCTGCCCGGTGCTCGGTCTCGCCGTGACCCCGCTGGTCCGCGCCCCGGAGACCGAGAACACCTCCCGTCCGGGCGGCGCCGCGCCCGCCGGCAAGCCCGCCGCGGCGCCGGTTCGCGGGATCGGTGCGGTGCTCGTCTTCTGGACGGTCGGCGCGGCGCTCGCCACGATCGGCTCCAACGCCATGGCCTCGTACTTCATCCAGATCGGGACGCACTCGGGCATGTCCACCGGGCTCGCCGGGATCATGCAGTCGGTCGCGGGCCTGCTCGCCGTCGCCGTCCGGCTCGTCGCGGGCATGGCCGCCGACCGGGCGCCGCGCCGCAACCCCGCGATCGTCGCGGGCATGATGCTCGCGGGTGGGATCGGCCTGCTGATCACCGCCGCCGGGAACCCGGTCTGCTTCGTCGTCGGCGCGGTGCTGACCGTCGCGGGCGGCTGGGGCTGGACGGGCCTGATGTTCGCGGCCGTGCTGCGGGTGCTGCCCGGCGACGGGGCCCGGGCGGGCGGCCAGGTCCAGCTCGGCCTGTTCACCGGCGCGGCGATCGCCCCCTTCGCCTTCGGCGCGGTGACCGGCGTGCTCGGCCTGTCGTCCACGCTGCTGATCGCGGCGCTCATCGTGGGCCTCGGCGCGGTCGCCATGGTCGTCGGGACGGCCCTGCTCGGCCGCACCGAGAGCCCCGCGGTTCCCGACGGGCAGGCCGCGGCGACGGTCTAGACGCGGATGATCAGGGCTCGGGCTGGCAGCGGGGACACCAGAAGGTGACCCGCTCGCCGGCGTCCGGGCCCTGATCGGCGCGCCGGATCCGGGTGCCGCAGCGCAGGCAGGGACGCCCCGCCCGGCCGTACACCCAGTTGCGCCGTCCGGGCCGCAGGTCGCCGGTCGTGACGTGGCCGTGCCGCAGCCTGTTGGCCTCGAGCAGCCGCCGGGCCAGGACGACCATCCCGTCCGGATCGCGGACGGCCCCGACCGGCGTCCACGGGTGCACGCCGCGCAGGAACAGGATCTCGGACTTGTAGACGTTGCCGATCCCCGCGAGCAGGGTCTGGTCGAGAAGGGCCTCGCCGACGGCGCGGCCGGGATCGCGGGCGAGGCGCCGGACGGCCTCGGCGGCGTCCCAGTCCGGGCCCAGGAGGTCGGGGCCGAGACCGCCGACCGCGCGGTCCTCCTCGTCCGTCCGCAGGACCTCGACGATGCCGAGCGAGTACCCCGCCGCCATCCACTCGGCGTTCGCCAGCACCAGCCGCACCCGGTGGTCGCGCGGAGGCGCCCCGGCCGGGCGGATCCGCCACTCGCCGTCCATCCTCAGGTGCGTGTGGACGGTCAGCCCGCCCTCGACCCTGGTCAGCAGGTGCTTGCCGCGCGGCACCACGTCGTCGACCGTCCGCCCGCGCAGGTCGAGCGTGGCGTAGCGGGGGACGCGGAAGTCCGAGAGCGTGAGAGGCCGCCCGGCGAGCGCGTCGCGCAGTCGCCGGGCGGCCAGGAAGATCGTGTCGCCCTCGGGCATGGCCTAGATCAGGGAGGGGCTCTCCCAGGCGGCCGGATCCTCGGTGAGCTTGCGGACCTGCTCGGGCAGGTCACCGGACGCGATGTGCGCCAGCGTCACCTGCTCCAGGATGGCGCGCTCGCTGGCCCGCAGCGCGATCCAGACGTCCTGGAGCGACGCCGCCGGGCCCTCGTAGCCGACGTGCTCGGGGCGTTCGCCCCGGACGCCGAGCAGCGGGCCGTCGATGGCGCGGATCAGGTCGGCCAGGGCGATCTGGTCGGCCGGACGCGCCAGCCAATAGCCGCCCTCGGGCCCGCGCTGGCTGCGCACCAGGCCCGACCGGCGCAGCTGGCCGAGGATGTTCTCGAGGAACTTGGGAGGGATCTGCTGCGCTTCCGCGAGCTGGACGGCGGTCACGGGGTGGTTCCCCGCCGCCACCGCCAGCTCCGCGGCGGCTCGCAACGCGTAGTCGACCCGGGCGGACAATCGCATGAACGTATTATCCCTTGCCGATAGGACTGGTTGGGCTTTCGCCCCCCATTCGTCCCTGGACCGGCTCGCGTACCAGGGGGAACAGGGAGAAGGGCGGACGCCGGATCACGACGCCCGCCCCTCTTGCCACCCCACTCGGTCCACGGGGCCTCAGTTCACGAGGGCCCCGGCACACGAGGGTCTCGGCCCGGGATCCCGCCTCGCGGGACCCCGGCGTGTAAGACCTCGCTTACGGATTCAGTTCGCGAGGCCGAGGACCTCGGCCGCCGCGCGGGCGTTGGCCTGCGCCGCGCCGTAGGTCGCGACGTGGACCGCGCCCTCCGGCCGCCACACCGGCAGGCCCATCTCGACCAGCACCGCGTCCGGACGGGCCGCCAGCAGCGCGGACGCCAGCACGCGCTGCCCGGCGTGCCGGTGCGCGTCCCGCAGGACCACGACCAGGCCGCGTCCGGTGGCACGTTCCAGCACGTCGGCCGCCTCGTCCAGGGTCCCCTCGGCCCGGACGGCGTCGGCGGCCCACGGGGACAGGCCCCACGGCGTCGGGCCGACCGCGATGTTGCCGTCCGAGGCCAGCTCCACCACCAGCGGCGCGGCGGGGAAGACGGGCAGGTCGCCGGTGATCCGCACGGCGCGGCGCGCGGCGTCCAGGCCGGCGGCCCGGTCCACCGCGACGGGAGCGTTCCCGTCCAGCCAGTCCTTCAGCGCGCCGGTGCGGGCGGCGGCGTCCGCGAGCCGCTCGATCGGCAGCCGTCCGGACGCGACCGCGCCCTCGATCGCGGCCAGCACGGCCAGCAGCGACCCGTGGTGCTCGCGCGGGCCGAGGCAGAGCAGGTCGGCGCCCGCGAGCAGGGCCCGGACGGCCGCCTCCGGGATGCCGATCGCGCCGCTCGCGCCCTTCATGTCCAGCGCGTCCGTCACGATCACGCCCCGGTACCCCAGGTGCTCGCGGAGCAGCCCGGTGATCACGGCGTGCGAGAGGGTCGCCGGGACCCCGGCGGTGATCTTCGGCAGGTCGAGATGCGCCGTCATCACCGCCCGGGTCCCGGCCTCGATCGCCGCCCGGAACGGCACCAGCTCGCGCCGGTCCAGCAGCTCCAGGTCGGCGTCGACGACGGGCACGCCCAGGTGCGAGTCCTCCACGGTGGCCCCGTGACCGGGGAAGTGCTTCGCGCAGGCCGCGACCCCCGCCTCCTGGATGCCCGCGACGGCCGCCGCCGCGTGCCGCGCCACCAGCTCCGGGTCGGGCCCGAACGAGCGGGTGCCGATCACCGGGTTGTCGGCGGCGGTGTTGACGTCCACCGACGGCGCGAAGTTCAGGTTCACGCCGACCGCGCCCAGCTCCGCGCCGAGCGACCGGTAGACGCGGCGGGTCAGCGCCACGTCGTCCACGGCGCCGAGCGCCGCGTTCCCCGGGTACGGGCTGGCCTCCTTGTGCCCGCCGAGGCGGGTGACGTCGCCGCCCTCCTCGTCGATGGTCACCAGGGGCGTCCCGGCGTCGCGCATCCGGGCGGTCAGCGCCGCCAGCTCCTCCGTGCCGGGGACGTTCCCGTTCAGCGCGAACAGCGTCACGCCGCCGAGGCCGCGCTCCAGCTCGTCCAGGACCCAGCGGGGTGCCGTGGCGCCGTCGAAGGACGGCAGCAGGGCGCTCCGGGCGAGCCGTCCGACCTCGTCGTTTCCCATGCTCATCCCTTGACCGCCCCCGCTACCAGGCCGGACACCATCCGGCGTTGCACGATCAGGAAGAAGACCATCACCGGGATGGTGAACAGGGTGGAGGACGCCATGATCGAGCCCCACTCCACCTGCGTCCGTCCGAAGCTGTAGGACAGCGTCAGCGGCAGCATGTACTTGTCCTGGTCCTTCAGGAACGCGAAGGCGATGACGAACTCGTTCCACGCGTTCACGAAGGAGAAGATGCTGGTGGCGACCAGGCCGGGCGCGACCAGCGGGAAGGTGATCCGCCAGAAGGTGGTGAACTGGGACGCGCCGTCGATGGACGCGGCGTCCTCCAGGTCCTTCGGGACGGCCGCGACGAACCCGCGCAGCATCAGCACGGAGAACGCCAGCATCGACCCGACGTACACGATGATCACGCCGGCCAGGCTGTTCAGCAGGTGCAGCCGCTGCGCGTTCAGCATCAGCGGCAGCATCAGCGCCTCCAGCGGCACCATCTGCACGACGATCAGCATCAGCAGGAACGCGACCCGTCCCCGGAACCGGGTGCGGGCGACCGCGTAGGCGGCCAGGACCGACACCACGCTCCCCGCCACGACCGTGACGACCGCGACGATCAGGCTGTTCAGGAAGAAGTGGAACAGGCCGTACTCCAGGCCCTGGCCGTTGATCACGGCCTTGAAGTGGTGCAGCGTCCAGTGCACCGGCACCGGCAGCGGCGTCTCGGAGTTGATGTCCTCGTCGGTCTTGAACGCCGACGACACCATCCAGAAGACGGGGAAGACGGCGAACAGGAAGACCAGGACCCCCGCGGTGTTCAGGGCGATGCGCGTGCCGCGCCCGCCCGAGCCCGTCGCGCTCACGCGACCTCCCCCTGCTTGACCATGACCCGCACGTAGAAGCCGGTGAAGACCAGCAGGATGGCGGTGAGGACCAGCGCGATCGCGCCGCCCAGCCCGTACTTGGCCGGGAACGCCACGGCCTCGGAGTAGGCGTACATGGCGAGGTTGAACGAGTCCCGGTTGGCGGTGCCGCCGGACAGGAAGTACAGCTGGGTGAACACCTTGAAGTCCCAGATGATCGACAGCACGGTGAGCACCAGGAACACCGGCTTCAGCAGCGGGAAGGTGATCTGCCAGAACGTCGTCCAGGCGGACGAGCCGTCCACCCGCGCGGCCTCGTACAGCTCGCTGGGCACGCTCTTCAGCCCGGCGAGGACGGACACCGCGATGAACGGGAACGACTGCCAGACGACGCAGAGGACCAGCACCACGTAGGTGGTCAGCGGCTCGGAGAACCAGTTGTAGTCGTTCCAGCCGCCGCCGACGAGCCAGTCCGGCAGCAGGTCCAGGAACCAGGGGACCAGGCCGCCGCCGGGCGTGAACAGCCACTTGTAGACGATCGCGGACGAGATCGCCGGGGTCGCCCACGCGAGCAGCGCGCCGGTCGACACCAGCAGCGACATCTTCTTGCCGAGCCGGTTCAGCAGCAGCCCGACCAGGGTGCCGAAGATCATCGTGAGGACGACCATCGCGGCGGCCGACAGCACGGTGTTGAGGAAGACCTTCCAGAAGAAGTCGTCCTTGAGGACCGTGCTGAAGTTCTTGAACCCGACGTTCTCGGCCGGGTCGAGGCCGCGGACCTCGCGGGTGCCGATCTTGTGGAACGACATCCAGACGAGCTGGCCGATCGGGTAGAGGATGAGCACCGCGATGGTCGCGACGGTCGGCGCGATCAGCAGGTACGGGCCCGGCCGGAACCGGACGGGGCGACGGCGGCGCGCGCGCGGGGCGCCGGGCTCGCCGCGCGCACCGGGCTGCTCGGCGGCCTTGCCGGGAGCGCGCGGGGCCGCCGTGTTCGCCGTGGAGGCGGTGTTCGCCATGGGGCTGGCCTATCCCTCGGGGACTCTGCGGGCGGGGGAACTGGTCGCGGGCGGGCTCTGGGGCCCGGTCCACAAAGAGCTGGAGGCCCCGGCCGGCGACGCGTGTGCGGACGCGTCGCCGGCCGGGACGTCGGCGGCGGGCCGGGCAGCGGTCCCGGCCCGCCTGGCTCGGGTCAGCTCTGGTTGAGCGTGTCGGTCATGTCCTTGTTGGCCTTGGCGATCGCGGAGTCGATCGAGCCCCCGTTCATGACCTCCTTGAGGAGGGTGGGGATGATCTTCTTGTTCTGGTCCGCCTCGGTCCAGTTCGGGGTCTTCGGCGCGCCCTTGACGTTGGCCATCTGCTGCGAGGCCGGGCCCTGGATCGGGTCCTTGGCGTAGGAGTCGTCCTTCAGCAGGTCGGTGAACTGCGGGAAGAACTTCAGCTGGTCGGCGAACGCCTTGGCGTTCTTCTTGCCGGCCACCGAGGCCAGGTAGTCGAACGCGACGCCCTTGGCCTTGGAGTCACGCCAGACCGCCAGGTGCGAGCCGCCCGAGAACGCCGGGCCGACCTGCCCGGTCGGCGTCGGGATGGTGAACGCGCCCATCTCCTTGGTGTGCTTCGCGCTGATCTTCTCGATCTGCGGCAGCGTCCAGGCGCCGTCGATGTACATGCCGAGCCTGCCGTTGGCGAAGTCCTTCTGCGGACCGGCCAGTTCGTTCACCCCGATGTACTTCTTGGGGGCGACGCCGTCCTTGACCAGGCCGGTGTAGAACTCGACGGCCTTCTTGGCCTCGGGGGTGTCGAGCTTGCCGGCCCACTTGCCGTTCTCCTTGGCGGCGATGTCGCCGCCCGCGCCGAACAGGAAGCTGGCGAACCCGTTGGTGAAGTCGGACGGGGCGGCGATGCCGTCGACCTTGCCGCCCTCCTTGTCCTGGATCGTCTTGGCGGCGGCCTTCAGCTCGTCCCAGGTCTTGGGGACCTGGACGCCGTCCTTCTGGAACAGGTCCTTGCGGTACCAGACGACCCGGACGCCGGCGTACCACGGCACGGCGTAGGTCTTGCCGTCCAGCTGGCCGAGGTCCAGGGAGCCCTTGACCAGGTCCTTGCCCTCCGACCAGCCGTTCACGTTCTCGGTGATGTCGGCGAGCGCGCTCTGCCCGGCCCAGGTCACGGCCTGGTCGTTGCCGATCTCGACGACGTCCGGGCCCTGGCCGGTGTTCAGCGCGTCCTGGAGCTTCTTGGTCGCGTCCGGCCACGGGACGTAGACGACCTCGACCTGGGTCTTGGGGTGCTTCTGCTGGAAGTCGGCCTTGGCCTGGGCGAGGACGCCGTCCTCCTCCTTGTTGGCCGCGCCCATGAACCAGGCGGTCAGCTTCGCGGGCTCGGCTCCCGAGTCCTTGTCCTTCTTGTCGCCGCCGCCGCCACAGGCGGTCAGCCCGATCGCCAGTGCGGCGCTCACGGCCGCGATTTTCGCGATCTTCAAGGGGTTCTCCTTCTTCCGGCCGCCCCTCGCGGGCGGGACTTCACGGCGCGATGCGGGAAACCGGTGCCGGACCGTTTAGGGTCCAGCCATGCCCGGTGTTCCGCGCACCGGCCGCGGGGGGTGGTCCGCGAGTCGGTGCAACGCTCGCGTCCTGCTCCGTTCGCCTGGGGCGGTGGGACGCTTGCGCGTAAACTAACAAGAAACTTTCCTAAACAAAACCGCCCGTTAGCGGATTGAGACTTCGAGGGGACGACACGAGCATGGAGAGCCGCCCCGGGACGCCGCGCCTGCTGCGCGAGCTGAACGACCGGGCCGCCCTGGACCTGCTGGTCGCGCGCGGTCCGCTGACCCGCGCCCAGATCGGCGCGCACACGGGGTTGTCCAAGGTCACCGCCTCCCAGCTGCTGGCCCGGCTGGAGGAGCGCGGGCTCGTCGAGGTCGTGGGGGAGCAGGCGGGCGGACGCGGACCCAACGCCGCCCTCTACTCCGTCGTGGCCGGGGCCGCCTACGTCGCGGGCCTGTCGGTCGGCCCGGAGGGTGTCACGGCGGGCGTCGCCGACATCACCGGGAGTATCGCGGCCCAGGTTACCGTCGACCCGAACAACGGCGGCGATCCGGTCAAGTCCGTCCACAACGCCGTGGTGAAGGCCGCCCGGTCCGCCCGCGTCGCGCTGAAGAAGCTGACCGTCCTGGTGATAGGGACGCCCGGCGTCGTCGACCCCGAGACCGGCGACGTCCAGTTCGCCTTCGACCTGCCGCACTGGCACGAGGGCGTCCTCTCGGCCCTCCGCCACGACCTGCGCCGCCCGGTCGTCATCGAGAACGACGTCAACCTCGCCGCCCTCGCCGAACGCGCCTACGGCGGAGCCCGCGAGCACGAGGACTTCGCCCTCATGTGGCTCGACCGCGGCATCGGCCTGTCGGTCATGCTCGGCGGACGCCTGATCCGCGGCCGGTTCGGCGGCGCGGGCGAGATCGGCTACCTGCCCGTCCCCGGCGCGCCGCTGGCCCTCGGCACCGCCCGCCGCGCCCCCATGGACGGCGAGGAGGGCGTCACCGAGTCGACGTCCTGGGGCATCCCCGCCCTCGCCGGCGGCTACGGCTCACTGGTCGGCGCGGACGCCGTCCGCGACCTGGCCCACCGGCACGGCATCACCGAGCCCACCGCCGTCGAGTGCGTCCGCGCGGCCGCCGCCGACGAGGCCCGCGGCGGCGACTTCCTGGACGAGCTGGCCGTCCGCATCTCCTACGGCGTGACCTCGGTCAACATCGTCCTCGACCCGGGCCTGGTCGTGCTCTCGGGCGACCTCGGACGCGCGGGCGGACGACCGCTGGCCGAGCGCATCGAACGCGCCGTCGGACGCCTGAGCCCGACCCGTCCCGCCGTGACCGTCACCGAGATCGACGGCAACCCCGTCCTGCGGGGCGCCCTCTACGCCGCCCTGGAGAAGGCCCGCGACGAGGTCTTCTCCAGCTGATCCGCCGCCGTCCGCCCCCCGGCGGCACAGGCGAAAAGCATCAGCACGGGCGGAAAGCGTTGGCGCGGGCGGACGGTGTCAGCACGAACGGACGGTGTCAGCACGGGCGGACGGTGTCAGCACGGGCGGACGGTGTCGGCACGGGCAAAGGCAGGCGCCGCCGCGGAGGGGTGCGGCGGCGCCTGCGTGGGAGGAGGGCTCCTATTTGCTCGCGGGCTGTGGCTCTGGCTCCTCGTGCCTGCGCGGATCGCGCAACGCGCGCTCGAGGACGACCTGATTGATCACGTGCCGCCTCCGCCGTTGCGCGGCGGCATACCGTGCCGTCGGTGTCATGCTGACCCCCGTTCCGCGGCGACCCCGCATCCCCAGAGCCACCGCAACCCCATATACGGCAATGCTGTCACCTGGAAGCCCGAATCGGATCCACCCACGGGATGAAACGCCGGTCAGACCTTCAGCCTAGGTCGAGGGTGGATCATGATGGGGAACGGACCCGGGGACGGGGCCGTTGGAGACACGTGACCGACTTCGGGGGGATGCCATGGCGCTGCGGGACCGGTTGAAGAGGCTGGTGCAGAAACCTGGCAGCGCCGACCTCGCGCCGCTGCGTGACGTGGTCGCCGGGGCCGGGGAGCGCGAACGGCGCGTCCGCGCGCTCAGCGACGCTGAGCTGACCGCGGCCGCCAAGGCCCTCCGCCTTCCCGCCGCCGAACGCGGTGGGCGGGAGGGGGATGCCAAGCGCTCGCCGTCCAAGCCGGCCGAGGGCGGGGCCTCCAAGAAGGCCGCCGCGGACATCGACCTCGCGGAGCTGTGCGCGCTCGGCCGGGAAGCGGCGCGGCGGACGCTGGGGGAGCGTCCGTACGACGTCCAGCTGGTCGGGACGCTGGCGCTGCTGCGCGGCCAGGTCGCCGAGATGGCCACGGGCGAGGGCAAGACGCTCGCCGGGGCGATCGCCGCCGCCGGGTACGCGCTGCGCGGACGGCGCGTCCACGTGATGTCGGTGAACGACTACCTCGCCCGCCGCGACGCCGAGTGGATGGGCCCGCTGTACGAGCTGCTCGGCGTGTCGGTGGGGTGGGTCGGGCAGACCTCCACGCCGGACGAGCGCCGCGCCGCCTACGCCGCGGACGTCACCTACGCGCCGGTCAGCGAGATCGGCTTCGACCTGCTGCGCGACCGTATGGCGACCTCGGCGGACGACCGGGTGCTGCCCGAGCCCGAGGTCGCCCTGATCGACGAGGCCGACTCGGTGCTGGTGGACGAGGCGATGGTGCCGCTCGTCCTCGCCGGGGCCGCCGACACCGCCGGGGCCGACCCGTCCTACGCCGACCTGGTGCGGCGGCTGCGGCCCGGCCGCGACTACGGCACCGACACCGAGGCCCGCAACGTCCAGCTGACGTCCGCGGGCGCGCGCGAGGTCGAGCGGGCGCTCGGCGGCATCGACCTGTACGGGGCCGACAACCTGGCCGTCCTCACCGCCGTGAACGTCGCCCTGCACGCCGAGGTGCTGCTCCAGCGCGACGTCGACTACATCGTCCGGGACGGCGCGGTGAAGCTGATCAACGAGTCGCGCGGCCGGGTCGCGCTGCTCCAGCGCTGGCCGGACGGCCTGCAGGCGGCCGTCGAGGCCAAGGAGGCCCTGGACGCGTCGCCGAGCGGCGAGATCCTCGACTCGGTCACCGTGCAGGAGCTGATCGGCCGGTACCCGGTGCGGTGCGGCATGACCGGCACCGCCATGGCCGTCGCCGGGCAGCTGCGCGAGTTCTACGCCCTGGACGTCACGGTCGTCCCGCCGAACCGCCCGTGCGTCCGCGACGACCGTCCCGACCGGCTGTACGCCACGTCCGCCGACAAGGAGGTCGCGGTCATCGAGGAGATCGCCGCCGCGCACGCGGGCGGGCGTCCCGTCCTGGTCGGCACCGGCGACGTCGCCGAGTCCGAGCGGCTGGCGCGCCGCCTGGCCCGCGCCGGTTTCGAGCCGGTGGTGCTGAACGCCAAGAACGACGCCGAGGAGGCCGCGATCATCGCGCGGGCGGGCGCGCCGGGCGCGATCACGGTGTCCACCCAGATCGCCGGGCGCGGCACCGACATCCGGCTCGGCGGCCCCACGGTGGAGAAGACCCCCGGCACCGCCCCGTTGGACGACCCCGCCGCCGGGACGCACGACGAGGTCGTCGAGGCGGGCGGCCTGCTGGTGATCGGCACCGGCCGCTACCACAGCAGCCGCCTGGACGGCCAGCTCCGCGGACGCTCCGGACGCCAGGGCGACCCGGGCGCGTCGGTGTTCTTCACCAGCCTCCAGGACGACCTGGTCACCCGGTACGCCCCCGACGAGGAGTACAAGGGCGAGACCGGCGACGACGGCGGGATCGACGCGAAGGCCGCGCACTGGATCGTCGGCCACGCCCAGCGCGTCGCCGAGGGCGTCGACCTGGAGCTCCACCGCAACACCTGGCGCTACAACCACCTCATCGGCCTCCAGCGCGCCGAGCTCCTGGCCGAACGCGACGCCGTCCTGACCGGCGACACCGCCGACCGGGCGATGTCCGACAAGACCCCCGCCAGGCACGCCGAGCTGGTCGAGGCGGCCGGCGCGGAGGAGGTCGCCCAGGCCGCCCGGCAGCTCCTCCTGTTCCACCTCGACCGCCGCTGGTCGGACCACCTCGCCTTCCTCACCGACGTCCGCGAGGGCATCCACCTGCGCTCCCTCGCCCGCGGCCTCGACCCGCTCATCGAGTTCAACAGCGAGGCCGTCCCAGCGGGCAGGCGCCTCCTCCCGGACGCCGTCACCGCCGCCGTCGCCGCCTTCGAGAACCTCAAGATCGCCGACGACGGCACCCTGGACCTGGCCGGTGCGGGCCTCCAGCGCCCCTCCGCCACCTGGACCTACCTCGTCCACGACAACCCCTTCGGCTCCCTGGACGAACGCACCCTCCGCGGCGTCATCGCCCTCTTCAAGGGCCGCCGGAGTTGATCGAGCTGCATTGATCGAGCCTCCGGCTCCGCCGGGGCTCGCCTGGCGGTTCGCTCGGCGGCCCGGAAGCTCGTGCGAGCGCGGCATCGCTTCGCGATCAAGCCTGCGGCGCTCGCCTCCGGCGTCGCCCACTGTGTTGATTGAGCCTCCGGCTCCGCCGGGCTCGCCTGGCGGCCCGGAAGCTCGTGCGAGCGCGGCATCGCTTCGCTACCAAGCGTGCGGGGCTCGCCTCCGGCGTCGCCCCACACGCTTGGTAGCGCACTCGCTGCGCGGGCTCGGGCGGACACGGGGGAAAGCCCGTTGTGCTGCTCAGGGGCTGCTCAGGCTGTGAACGGTGAGGGCGGGCGGCGACGTTTCTTCCGACCTGGCCGGATCCGGTCTTGATCCTTTGAGGCCGATGGGCGGGTCCCGTTCGTCGCACGGTCATGCTAAATAAAATCGGACCAGCCGCCACGGCGGCTCGCGTGGGTGCCTGGATCGCTTCGGCCCTGCTGCTCCTTCTTGGCGCGGCCGCCGGGATCCTCGCCACAATGCAGGCGGACACCGATGGCTACTTCTCCACCGGCCGGCACCGGTTCACCACCTCGGCCGTGGCGTTCAAGACCGACGAGATCGACGTCGGCTCGTCCTCCGCGCACGCCGCCGACCCGAATCCGGACATCGGTGAGTGGGCGCGTGTGCGCATCAAGGTCGAGGCCGTCGATCCGAACGTCCCGGTCTTCGTGGGCGTCGGGCCCAAGGACGAGGTCGAGGCGTTCCTCCGAGGCGCCACCTACGACGACTTCGTCTCGGCTGAGCTGAACCCCCTCCGGGCGCACTTCCGGCGCGTCCCGGGGGCCGGTCCCGTCGCGGATCCGACCCGCCAGACGTTCTGGGTCGCGTCTTCCTCAGGTGTCGGACCACGCACTCTGACCTGGGACAAGACCCACGGTGCATGGTCCGTCGCCGTCCTGCGCCTCGATGGCGCCCCGAGCGTGGACGTGCACGCCTCCATCGGCCTGCGCTTCGCCTTCCTGGCCCCGGTCGCCGTCGTCTCCCTCGTGGCAGGCGCCCTCTGGCCCACCTGGCGCGTAACGCGGCGCCTGACCGGCCGCCGCGAAACGTCCCAGAACGCATGAACCACAGCCCCGGCCAAAGGGCCGAGCCCACCCTCCCGGGACGGGTTGGGCGGGCGACCCTGCGGCGCCCTGCCAAAAGGACAGCGAGAGCGCCGAAGCGGTGTGGCTGCCTCCGGAGGAGATCGCGGTGCACTGCGCCGTCGGTGTCCGGGACGGGGTGGAGGGCGGGCAGGACGGCGGACGCGCTCGCTGGACGCCTTCTCGGACGGCGTGGCAGGGCGCCTTGCGGCGCACTGCCGGGGAAGGGCCGTGCTTGCTGGGCGCGCTCTCGAATGGTTTGGGCAGGGCGGCTCTGTGGGGCAGGCGTGGCCCGGCCGTCCGCCCCTTGAGAGGGGCGGACGGCCGGGGGTGTGGCGGGTCAGGCGTGCTCGGCGGCGGCCTGGCCGCGATGTGCCCTGCCTGGGCGGCCCCACGTGGGAGGAGGGCGCGGTCAGGAGCGGAGGCGGAGGCCTCTCGGAGTCGGGTGGAAGCCTGCGGCCTCGAGAGCGGCGGCGAGCGGGGAGTCGTTGATGGACTCGCCGTCGGCGCGTTCGACGGTCAGTTTGCCGAGCACGCCCTCCCGGACGGCGAGGGCGAGCGCGTCCACGGCGGGTTGCAGGACGTTCGGATCGTCGTCCCAGGTCAGGAGGGTCTTGCCGCCGCGTTCGACGTACAGGACGAGGCGGCCCCCGATCAGGACGACCAGCGCGCCCGCCTTCCGGCCGGGCTTGTGCCCGCTCGCCACCTCGCCCCCCGGACGCTCGGGCCAGGGGAGCGCGGCCCCGTAGACGTTCGCGGGGTCCGCCGCTGCGAGGACGAGCGCACGCTCGCCCGTCTCGTGCCCGCGCGTGGACGCCATGGGCGCGACGGGCCCGCCCAGCGAAGCAGGCCGTCCATGCCGCGTTCCCGGAGGACCGCCTCGACCGGCCACCTCGCGGTGACCGCGAGAAGTGTCCGGCTCGTCCCACCGATCAGGCTCCCGTGCGGACGCCCCCCAACGGTCGCTTGATGCGTCCTGCGTGGACGGCTCCGGACGCTCGTTCGATGTGTCTTCCGTGGACGGCTCCCAACGCGCGTCCGATGCACTTGCTGCAGGCGAACCCCGATGCTCGCCGGACGCCTCCTGCCTGGGCGAATCCCAGCGGTCGGCGGGAGCGCCAGGTCCCCGCGAGTCCCAGAGGGACGCGGGGGGCTCGGGCGCAGGCTGCGGGGACGGGCGGAGGGCGCGCAGGCGGTCGACGGCGCCGGGTAGGGCGAACTGGGCGGCGCCCAGGCCTTCGACGAAGTAGCCGCGGCGGCAGCGGCCGGACTCCTCGAACGCGCGCAGCACGGGGTAGACGGCCGAGAAGCCGCCCGGGGTGCGTTCGGCGGCGACGGCGCCGCGGATGACGATGCCGTAGCGGTCGAGCAGGGACTCGGCCAGGGCGTGGGAACGCAATGTGGACGCGGTCTCGCGCTCGGGGAGCGGCCACCAGCGCCCCGCGACCGTGGGCGGGCCCGTGCGGGACGGCAGGACGGGACGGCCCCGGCGGGTCGCGCGGGCGCGGTGCGCGGGACGGCCGGATCCGAGCGCGGCGCGCAGCGGGGCGAGGGTGTCGTTGGTGAGCAGGCCCGCCCAGACCAGGTCCCAGAGGGCGGTGACCAGGTCGGGGTCGTTGACGCTGACCTGCTGGTTCACCCGGTCGGAGAGCATCCGGAAGAACAGCGCGCCGCCGCCTTCGAGGAGGTCGAGCACCGCCTGGTGGACGGGCGTGACGGTGATCTCGGCGGGCTCGGGCATGAGCAGCGGCGCGGTGTCGGCGAGGTAGAGCGAGACCCAGCCGTCCCCGCCCGGAAGGCTGCCCTGACCTGCCCAGACGACCTCGCCGGAGGAGGTCAGCTCGTCCAGCATCGCGGGTGAGTAGCCGGGCACGCGGGACGGCAGGATCAGCGATTCCAGCGCCGACGCCGGGACGGCCGACCCCTGGAGCTGCTCGATCGCCTGCACCAGCGCGTCGACACCGCGCAGGCGCGAGCCGCCCGTGATGCCGTGCCAGGCGGGCAGGAACCGGCCGAGCGCCTCGGGCGGGGACGGTTCGACCTCGGCGCGCAGGCGCGCGAGGGACCGGCGGCGCAGCGTGCGCAGCACGCCGCTGTCGCACCACTCGGACGTCAGCGGCCCGGAAACGGCCTCGACCGGCAGGAACTCGCCCTCGACCACGCGTCCGTCGGCGGCGAGCCTGCGCAGGGCCTCGGTCGCCACCGCCGTGCCGAGCCCGAACCGCTCCGCCACGGCGTCGGCGCGGAACGGCCCGTGCGTGCGCGCGTACCGGGACACCAGGTCGCCGAGCGGATCGCCCACCGGTTCGAGGAACGCTTCGGGCACGCCCACAGGAAGGGGAACGCCCAGCGCGTCACGAAGGCGGCCCGCGTCTTCGATCGCGGCCCACCGCTCCTCGCCCGCGACGCGGACGCGGATGACCCGCCGTTCCTCCTCGAGCCGGGTGGCGTAGGGAGCGGCATCGTGCGGTTGCGTGAGGCGGAGCCCGATCTCGGACGTGGTGAGGGGCCCGAGCGTGCGCAGGAGGTCGGCGACGCCTTCCAGATCGTGCGCGCGGCGCTCGGGCGCGAGGCGCTGGAGCTCGCGTTCGGTGTCGGCGACGACCTCGGGATCGAGCAGTTCGCGCAGGTCGGCCTGGCCGAGCAGCTCCGACAGCAGCGCCGTGTCGAGCGCGAGCGCCTGGGCGCGACGCTCCGCAAGCGGCGAGTCGCCCTCGTACATGAACGCGCCCACATAGTGGAACAGCAGGGACCGCGCATAGGGGGACGGCTCGTTCGTCTCGACCTCGACCATGCGTACCTTGCGGCCCGACAGGTCGCGCATGAGCTGGACGAGCCCCGGGACGTCGAAAACGTCCTGAAGGCACTCGCGCATCGTCTCCAGGACGATCGGGAACGACGGGTACTTGCTGGCCACGCTCAGCAGTTGCGCGGCCCGCTGCCGCTGCTGCCACAGTGGCATGCGCTTGTCGGGACGGCGGCGCGGCAGCAGCAGGGACCGGGCCGCGCACTCGCGGAAACGCGCCGCGAACAGGGCCGAACCGCCGAGTTCGTCGACGACGACGCGCTCGATCTCGTCGGCGTCGAAGGCGCACAGGTCCATGCTCGGCGGGTCGTCCATGTCCGGGATGCGGATGACGATGCCGTCGTCGGCGTGCATGGCCTGCGCGTCCACGCCGTAGCGCTCGCGGAGGCGGCCCGCGATGGCGAGCGCCCAGGGCCCGTGCACGCGGGCGCCGAGCGGCGAGTGGACGACCATGCGCCAGTCGCCGAGCTCGTCGCGGAAGCGCTCGACCACGATCGTCCGGTCGTCCGGGACGTGCCGGGTCGCCTCGCGCTGTTCGCCCAGGTAGGACACCAGGTTCTCGCCGGCCCACTCGTCCAGGCCGGCGTCGGTCACGCGTGCGCGGGCCCGCTGCTCGGGGAGCGCGGCCAGCTCGCGGGTGAACGCGCCCAGTGCTTTGCCCAGCTCGGCCGGACGGCCCGGCGAGTCGCCGTGCCAGAACGGTAGCTTGCCCGGCTGCCCGGGCGCGGGGGAGACGAGTACCCGGTCGGGCGTGATGTCCTCGATGCGCCAGGAGCTCGCGCCCAGGACGAACACGTCGCCGACCCGCGACTCGTAGACCATCTCCTCGTCCAGCTCGCCCACGCGCGAGGACTTCTCTCCCACGAGGAACACGCCGAACAGGCCCCGGTCCGGGATGGTGCCGCCGCTGGTCACGGCGAGCCGCTGCGCGCCCGGACGGTCGCGCAGGACGCCGGTCACCCGGTCCCACACCAGGCGGGGGCGCAGCTCGCCGAACTCGTCGCTGGGGTAGCGCCCGGCGAGCATGTCGAGCGTCGCCTCCAGCGCGGACCGGGGGAGCGTGCCGTAGGGCGCGGCCCGTTTGACCAGGGAATCCAGGTCGTCCACGGTCCACTCGTCCATGGCGACCATGGCGACGATCTGCTGTGCGAGCACGTCGAGGGGGTTGCGCGGGTAGCGCAGCTCCTCGATCTCGCCGCCGCGCATCCGCTCGGCCACCACGGCCGTCTGCACGAGGTCGCCCCGGTACTTGGGGAAGATCACGCCCTTGGACACCGCGCCGACCTGGTGCCCCGCGCGCCCGACCCGCTGCAGGCCGCTGGCCACCGACGGCGGAGACTCCACCTGGACGACCAGGTCGACCGCGCCCATGTCGATGCCCAGCTCCAGGCTGGACGTGGCGACCACGGCGGGCAGCCGGCCCTCCTTCAGCGCGTTCTCGATGCCGGCCCGCTCCTCCTTGGACACCGACCCGTGGTGCGCCCGCGCGATCTCCGCCGGGACGCCCTTGGCCGCCCCCGCCTGCGCCATCATCTGCGCGGGCGTCCCCCCGCCGGTCCGCGCGACGGCGCTCTCCTCACGTGCGTGCGCGGGCCCGGGCCGCTGACCGAGGTTGAGGGCGCGTTCGATGTCGTCCGGGCTGATCCTGCGGAGCCCGTCGCCCTCGTCGGGCTCCGCCTGTTCCTCCTGCGCGCGTGAGGCGCGTTCGAAGGCGAGCTCGTTGAGGCGGCCGCAGAGGCGTTCGGCGAGCCGCCGGGAGTTGGCGAAGACCAGTGTGGAGCGGTGCGCCTCGATGAGGTCGAGCAGCCGGTCCTCCACGTGGGGCCAGATGCTGCGCTGGCGCGGGTCGGTGTCGCCGGAGCCGTCCACGAACTGGGCGATCTCCCCCAGATCCTCCACCGGGACGACCACGTCGAGCTCGAAGACCTTCTCCGACGGCGGCTGCACGACGGCCGCCGGTCGCGCGCCGCCCAGGAACGCCGCGACCTCCGCCGCGGGACGGACCGTCGCCGACAGCCCGATCCGCTGCGCGGGCCGGTCGAGCAGCGCGTCGAGCCGTTCGAGGGAGAGCGCCAGGTGCGCGCCGCGCTTGGTGCCCGCCACCGCGTGCACCTCGTCGATGATGACGCTCTCGACGCCGCGCAGCGCCTCGCGCGCCTGCGAGGTGAGCAGCAGGAACAGCGACTCGGGCGTGGTGATGAGGATGTCCGGGGGCTTGGTGGCCAGCCGCCGCCGCTCGTCGGCGGGGGTGTCGCCGGAGCGGATGCCGACCCGCACGTCGGGCTCGGGGAGGTCGAGGCGGCGGGCCGCCTGCCGGATGCCCGTCAGGGGCGCGCGCAGGTTGCGCTCGACGTCGACGGCCAGCGCCTTCAGCGGCGACACGTACAGCACCCGGCAGCGGTGCTTCGGGTCGTCCGGGAGGGGTTCGGAGGCCAGCCGGTCGAGGGACCACAGGAACGCCGCGAGGGTCTTGCCGGAGCCCGTGGGCGCGACCACGAGCGTCGGGTCGCCCGCCGCGATGGACCGCCACGCGCCCGCCTGCGCGGCGGTGGGCGCGGCGAACGCCCCGGTGAACCACGCGCGGGTGGCCGGGGAGAAGCGTTCGAGCACGTCAGCGGTGCTGTCGTGCGGCAGTCCGGTCATGCGTCCCATCCTGCCTCGCGGGTCCGACAAAACCGCGCGGGGGTGGTCCGCGTCACGTTGTAAGTGATCGCTTGCCCAGGCACCCTGGAGGGCAGGCGCGACCCCGGGAGCCCCGATGCCGCACGTCCTGCTCGCGGTGGGCGCGGTGAGCCTGCTGCTCGCCGTGAACGCCCGCCGCCCGCCCCGCGGGGCGATGTCGGCCGTCCCCGGCTTCTTCGCCGGCTGGCTCAGCATCGAGATGGCCCCCCACCTGCTGGTTCTGGAGATCGTCGGGCTCGGCTGGGCGGCCGCCGCCGGGGGCCTGGACGACTGGGCCGGCTGGATCGGCCTCGCGCTCGGCCTGGCCGGGCTCACCGGGACGATCGGCACGATCACGGCATCCCGCAGGACGGCCGCCACGCTCCGTGCGAGTGGCGTGCCCACGGATCCGGACCCGCAGGTGTCTTCTCGCTATCCGCTGAGTCACCTCGTCCTGCCCCCGCTGTGCCTGATCCCCAGGCGCGGCGTCCACGTGGACCGCAACGTCGTCTTCCGCCAGGACGGCCGCCTGCGCCTGAAGCTGGACGTGTATCGCCCGAAGGAGCCCCAGCCGGACGGGCGCCTACGCCCCGGCCTCATGGAGATCCACGGCGGCGCGTGGGTCATCGGCGACAAGCGCGAACAGGGGCTGCCACTGCTGAACCACATGGCACTCCAGGGGTGGATCGGGTTCAACGTGAACTACCGGCTGAGCCCACGCGCCACATGGCCCGACCACCTGCTCGACCTGAAGCAGTTCCTGCGCTGGTACCGCGCGCACGCTGAGGAGTACGGGGCCGACCCGGACTTCCTGTGCGTGACAGGAGGATCGGCTGGAGGGCACCTGGCGGCCATGGTCGCGCTCACGGCGAACGTCCCCGAGTTCCAGCCTGGGTTCGAGGACGTGGACACCTCCGTCCAGGGCGCTGTGCCCATCTACGGCGTGTACGACTTCCTGGAACCCGGCCCCTGGCCGGTTCCCTTCGGGAAGACCGCGCTTCTCCAGAAACGCGTGCTGAAACGGTCCTTCGCCGAGGACCGGGACTCTTTCGCCAAGGCGTCTCCGGTGACCTACCTGCGCGCGGACGCGCCGCCGTTCCTCGTCATCCACGGCAGCCACGACTCGCTGATCCCCGTCCTGGAGGCACGCCGCTTCGTGGACAAGCTGCGGGACGCCTCGGACGCACCCGTCCTGTATGCCGAGTTGCAGGGTGCGCAACACGCCTTCGACGTGTTCCCGTCCTACCGGACGGCCCGGGTGGTCGAAGGCATCGGACGCCACCTGTCCGACCTGCACGGGCAGTACAACCAGAGAAGGCGTCCTCCCACACCGGACGAGGTGGACGAGTCCGTCGGATAGCGTGTCGGCGTGCGTCTCACAGAGTTCTGGCAGCGGATGGCCGAGCAGTTCGGCAAGGGCTACGCCGAGAGCGTCGCCAAGGACTACGTCCTGGCCGAGCTCGGCGGGCGCACGATCGAGCAGGCTCTGGCAGACGGCGAACCGGCCAAAAGGGTCTGGCAGGCGGTCGTCGCCACCTTCGACGTCCCCTCGACCCTCCGCTAGAAGCACCCTCGCGTCTCGGCTAGGTGGCCTCTCGCGCGCCCGCGACGCTGGGAGTGCCCAGGAGGCACTCCCATCCGCGGATCAGTAGACCGCGACGGCGGTCACGAACCCGATCATCAGGTTCGCCACGGCCAGCAGGATCCCGGCGGGCTCCAGCTTGTCCTCCGGGCCGTCCGCGATCTCCCGGACGTTGATCCCGACGAGCCGGTTGAACGCCATCGTCGCGGCCGTCTGCGCGACGATCCCGACCAGGCCGAACACCAGCGTCCGGGTCAGGCCCTCGAGCAGGTTCCCGCCCGCCGCGAAGATCGACACGGCCACGATCAGGCCGACGCCGACCGTGGAGGCGCAGGCCAGCAGCGTGGCGTTGGGGTTGCGGTCCCGGCGGATCACGTGGATCAGGCGGCCGGGCGTCGCCAGGTCGGTCATGTAGAAACCGGCGACGAACAGGACCAGGCCCACGGCCGCGTACGCGAGCAGGGCTCCGGAGCCGTGCAGCAGGACATGGCCGAGGCTGTCGTCGCCAGAGGCGGCGGCGAGCGGGGTCATGGTTCTCCTCGAGGGTTACAGCGGGATGCGGTGCGGGACGAACGAAGACGTGTCGTCGGTGATGAGGCCGGAGGTCTCGCGGATGCCGAGCCCGGCGGACTCGTCCTCCACCACCCACGCGCCGAGGACGGGGTGCTCCCCGTCGAAGTCGGGCAGCGGGCAGAACTCCTGGAACACGAATCCCTCGCGCCCGTACTCGCCCTCGGTGCTGACCTCGGGGCCGTCCGGGGTGACGATGCGCATGCTCGCGCCCTCGCGTCCCAGCAGGGGCTTCTGCACGTAGGACGTGAGGTTTCCCGGGGTGTTCAGGTAGGTGGGCAGCAGGTTCGGGTGGCCGGGGAACAGCTCCCAGAGCAGCACCAGGAGCGCCTTGTTGGAGAGGATCATCTTCCAGATCGGCTCGATCCACCTCGTGGGCGCGTGCGCGAGGTTCCGGCCGAACGGCTCGGCGACGATCCATTCCCACGGGTAGAGCTTGCAGGCCATGGTGATCTCGCGCTCGCTCAGGTCCACGAACCGCGCGCGCACGGGGTCCCAGCCGATGTCCTCCATGGCGATCGCCTCGCCCGGCAGGCCCGCCTCCTCGGCGGTCTCCTGCATGTAGGCGATCGTCATGACCTCCTCACCGGTCTCGTCCTCGTTCGTCCAGGCGAAGTGCGCGCGCCCGCCCGGGACGGTCCCCGCGATGTCCTTCCAGCGCGCCACCAGCCGCTCGTGGATCGAGTTCCACTGGTCGTCGTCCGGGTAGACGTCCCGCAGCCAGTACCACTGGACGATCGAGCTCTCCACCAGCGAGGTGGGGGTGTCGGCGTTGTACTCGAGCAGCTTGGCCGGGCCCTTGCCGTCGTAGCTCAGGTCGAACCGCCCGTACAGGTGCGGGTCGCGGCGCCGCCACGACGCCTCGATGAGCGGGGCCACCCAGTCGGGGATGCCCAGCACGTTGTAGCGGCCCGTGGTGACCACGTGCTCCACCGCCTGGAGGCACATGCGGTGCAGCTCCTCGACGGTCTCCTCCAGGGCCAGCACCTCGTCCATCTCGAAGACGTAGTGCACGGACTCGTCCCAGTAGGGCCGCTTCAGGTACTCGGGATGCGCCGTCCGGTGGTACGCCAGGCCCTGCGCCTCGACGCGCGCGGCCCAGTCCGGACGCGGGTCGCTGTACTCGCGCCGCATCTCAGCCGCCGCTCCGTCCGTGCCCGCCGAACCCGCCCCGGATCAGCGAATGACCGCCGCTCGACTTGATCCGGTGGCTGTGCGGGGCGCTGTAGCCGCCGCCATGCACGTACCCGTACCGGTCCCGCTTGCCGCCGTAGTACCAGAAGTACCGTCCGTAGCCGACGGTCCCGTTCTCGATCTCCCGCGTGTCGCAGTAGGAGTCCGGGACGACCTTGTAACCGCCCTTGGTCTGCCCTGTGGGCGGGGCCATCCGGTCGACGCACCAAGCCGTCGTGGACTTGGTGCCGCAGGCGGAGGTCACGGCGATGGAGAGCATGCTCACCACGCCGATCTTCACGGCACGGGAGCTGAGGCGGCGTGCGGGTTCCTGAGGGGGCAACGAGGACACGTCCTTATAAGACGACGTTCACGGTCGTTTCTGAGACGAAACCGTATCGAATACGGTTTCGCCGCCGTCAATCAGGAACCGGCAGGTGAGCGTACAGATCCATCGGGTCGACCGTCGCCGGAAGATCGCTCACCTGTCCGTCGCCGACCTCCACCACGCGCCAGGCGCCGTCCGCGCGGCGCGCGAGGTCGGTGGTGATGAACCTGCAGCCCAGCGCCCGGACGGCCGGGGCCACCCCGGAGAGGTCGGGCTCGGGCTCGGTCTCGGGGGTGTCGGGATGCGGGCCCACGAGCGCCGGCTCGCCGTCCACCCACCACACGCGCGCCTCGCCGTCCCCGTCGAGCTGCTCGTACTCGCGCACGACCAGGCCGCCTGCCAGGAACTCCTCCTGCAGGGCGATCATCTTGGTGGCGACGGCGCGCAGGCGCGCGAGGTCGTGGACGTCCGGGACGAAGCACGCCTCGTCCCACTCGTGCTTGCGGGACTTGACGTAGTCCTTCACGACGCCCGGCCCGCCGCGCAGGGGACGCACCAACTCGGCCAGGTCGCCGGGGTCGTCCCCTGGGGAGAGCTCCTGCCACACGCTGTTCGGGGTCAGGCCCGCGAACGTGTCGTGCCATCCCGGCAGCTCGTGCGCACGCCTGTAATCGTCCGGGTGGGTGAGCAGGATCGTGCCGCGCCGTTTCAGCGCGGCGGCCAGGGCGGTGTATTCGGCGCCGGTGAGCATCCAGCCGCGGTACCAGGCGGCCCCGAGGTCGCGGGGGACGCCCTGGGCGGCCGCGTCGGCGTCGCCGCGCCGCAGCTCGTCGTGGTCGATGAGGCCGATCTCGCCGTAGTGGTCGCGCACGGCCGCGGCTTCGCGGGCGAAGTGGGGATCAACGCGCCGGGGGTGGAGCGGATCGACGCAGAAGAGGACGGTCAGCGTCATGATGGGAACCCTCCGAGGCCGCCAGCGTACGGTGTCGAGGGCGTTCGGCGCACGGATAATCCGGGGCGAATCGGGACGCGCGTCCATGATCGAACGGATGTTCGGTAGGCTGTGCCCGGCGAGCGACGTTATCCACAGTTCCGGTGAGGGCTCGAAAACTGTCGGAGGCACCTCGTAACGTCGCCCTCGACATCGAGAAGCCGAGAGCCGGCAGACCCGGCGACCGCAACCAAGACAAGGGGCAGACATGGCACCGAACGACCGGGAGAAGGCTCTCGAGACCGCGCTCGCCCAGATCGAGCGGCAGTTCGGCAAGGGCTCGGTCATGCGGATGGGCGAGGAGGCGCGCGCCCCGGTCGAGGTCATCCCGACCGGCGCGATCTCCCTCGACATCGCGCTCGGCATCGGCGGCCTGCCGCGCGGCCGGGTCGTCGAGGTCTACGGCCCTGAAGGGTCCGGTAAGACCTCCATCGCGCTGCACGCGGTGGCCAGCGTGCAGAAGCAGGGCGGCATCGCCGCATTCGTGGACGCCGAGCACGCGCTCGACCCCGAGTACGCCTCCAAGCTCGGCGTCGACATCGACGCCCTGCTGGTGTCCCAGCCCGACACCGGCGAGCAGGCGCTGGAGATCACCGACATGCTGATCCGCTCCGGCGCGGTCGACATCGTGATCATCGACTCGGTCGCCGCGCTCGTGCCGCGCGCCGAGATCGAGGGTGAGATGGGCGACAGCCACGTGGGCCTCCAGGCCCGGCTGATGTCCCAGGCGCTGCGCAAGCTCACCGGCGCGATCAACCAGACCAAGACCACGGTCCTGTTCATCAACCAGCTCCGCGAGAAGGTCGGCGTCATGTTCGGCTCGCCGGAGACCACCACCGGTGGCCGCGCGCTGAAGTTCTACGCCTCCGTCCGGCTCGACGTCCGCCGCATCGAGACCCTGAAGGACGGCACCGAGGCGGTCGGCAACCGCGTCCGGGTCAAGGTCGTCAAGAACAAGATGGCCCCGCCCTTCCGGGTCGCCGACTTCGACCTGCTCTACGGCCTGGGCATCTCCCGCGAGGGCGGCCTGATCGACCTCGGCGTCGAGCACGGCTTCGTCCGCAAGTCCGGCGCCTGGTACACCTACGAGGGCGACCAGCTCGGCCAGGGCAAGGAGAACGCCCGCAACTACCTCAAGAACAACCCCGACACCGCCGACGAGATCGAGAAGAAGATCAAGGAGAAGCTCGGCGTCGGGCCGCGCGTCGACAAGGAGGCCGCCGACACCGCGGCCAAGCCCGCCGAGGCCCCGGCCAAGCCCGCTGCGGCGGCGGCCGGCAAGCCCGCCACCACGGCGACCGCCACCGCGTCCGCGCGCAAGTCGGTCAAGGCCAAGGCCGGAGATTCCTGACGGCGAATCCGTCGAATCGGGTGACTCCTGACGAAGACTGAGCGATGATCTCGTATGCAGGGCGGCGGCGCCTCCACCGTCACCGGCTCGCCGGTGCGCGGTTCTTCCCCATCGGCGCCGCCGTCCCCGGGTGCCTCACATGACCACCCCACCGGACGGCGCTCCGCCCTGGCTCACCTCGTCCGCCGTCTCCTGGACGCCTCCCGGCGACACCGCGGGCGCGTCCGACGAACCCGACGAGCCGAACACGGCCGACGAGCAGGAGACCGACACCGGGGGAGCGGCTCCTCTCCCATGGAACGTCCCCACCCCGCGGGTGGACGCAAGCGAGCTGCCCTGGAACCAGCAGAGCACGCCCGCGCCGGCTCCATGGGCGGGCTCGTCCAGCAACCCGTGGGGCGAGACCGCCACTCCCGTATCCCCGACTGAGACCCCCACCCCACCCGACGCCGCGTCCACAGGCCGTGGCCAGGGAACCGGCGAGGGCGGCACGCGGACTTCGAGCAGACCTCCAGCTCCCCTGAGCACCTCACCTGCATCGCAGGACGAAGCGCCCCCGGCTCCGGGAACGGATGATGCGGCCCGGCCGGATTCCGGCTCGGCCGACTCCGCCCCGGATGCCGCCACGACCAAGAGACCACGCAGGGCGTCGTCCAAGAGTCGCGCCACGGCCTCCGACGTGCGGCCACGCCCGTCGACCGGGCGTCCAAAGGCCGCCGCCGACGACCAGCGCGGAGCCACGAAGAACAGCCGGCCAGCCCATGTGGCTGACAGCGGTGGGGAGAGAGCGCCGAACGAGGCGGAGTCCAACGGGACACCACGTCCCGAGCCCACCCCCGGGAAGGACGCTTCCAAAGCGCTCGCCGAGAACGCGCTCCTTGCCGAGGCTCCCGAAGAAGGGGCCACAGCACCAAGTGTTTCTCCCGATGACCCGCTCGTGCGGGACATCTCTGCGGAGAGCGTGTTCGCGCAGGAGGACCCTGCGGAAGATGCCTCACCCCAGGGGGCCTGGGCGGGGGACACCTCTGCGGAGAGCGCGCCAGTCCAGGGGGACGCGGGGGGAGACGCCTCGCCCCTGGCATTCCAGGCGCGCAACGGCTCTGCGGACAGGTCGTCCGTGGAGGGACAGTCCGCCGACGGGGCTGCTGCGACGGCGGGCGGCCGACGTGGTCGAGGTCGGCGCGACTCGGGGAAGCGGAAGGCTGAGAAGCCGTTCGGCGGCACGGGGGCGTCCTGGGGTGAAGAGGACGCGTCCGAGGGCCGCCGTCGGGGACGCAAGGGGTCGCGGCGGCGATCCTGGGGCGAGGACGGACGCGACCATGAGCCGGGTGGCGAAGGGCGCGAGCGTTCGAGCGGGGAATCCGGGTCGGGGGCTCGGAGCGACGACGACGGTGCGCGAGAGCAGGGTGGCGGAGACCCGGAGGCGCGGGCCCGCGAGATCTGCCTGCGGCTGCTGGCGGGGTCGCCGCGCACCCGGGCGCAGTTGGCGGACGCGTTGCGGCGCAAGGACATCCCGGACGACGTCGCGGAGCAGGTGCTCGGGCGGTTCACCGATGTCGGCCTGATCGACGACGAGGCCTTCGCGCAGATGTGGGTTCAGTCGCGGCACACCGGGCGGGGCCTGGGACGGCGGGCGCTGGCGGCCGAGCTGCGGCGTCGCGGCGTCGACAACGAGATCGTCAGCGAGGCCGTGGAAACGCTGGACTCCGAACAGGAGGAGCGCCGCGCGCGTGATCTCGTCATGCGCAAGCTCTCCTCGACGCGCGGCGTCGAGCGCACCAAGCGCGTCCGGCGACTCGTCGGCATGCTCGCCCGCAAGGGCTACCCGGCCGGCATGGCCTACCGCGTGGTGAAGGACGCCCTCGAATCCGAAGGCGCCGACACCGAGGACTTCCCCGACACCTGGGACCTCGACTAACACCACCAGCCCCGCCCACCCACCACGCGGGGTGGGTCAGAGGGTGGCTCGGGTGGGGGTGATGATCTCGTCGGTGAGGAGGCGGGCGGCGTTCTCGGGGTAGGGGGCGCGCAGGCCGAGGACGATGTGGGTGACGCCGATGTCCACCAGGTCGCGGACGGTGGCTCGGGCGGCGGGGAGGTCGTCGTAGGAGACGACGATCTGGGTCGAGCGGGTGATCTCGGCGGGGTCGCGGCCGAGGGCGGCGCAGTGGGCGTCGAGGACGCGGGCCCGCTCGGCGATGTGGGGGACCGGGTTGTGGGGTGGGCCCGGGATGTTCCAGATGTCGGCGTGGGCGGCGACGAGGCGGAGGACGCGGTCGCCCCAGCCGCCGATCAGGAGGGGCGGGCCGGACGGGCGGACGGGGCGCGGGTTGTTGCGGGTGCCGCGCAGGACGGTGTGCGGGCCGTCGAAGTCGAAGACGTCCTCCGTCCACATGCGGGTGAGGATGTCGATGGTCTCGGCCAGCCGTGACACGCCCTCGCCGGGGCTGACCAGTGACAGGCCGTAGGCGGCGTACTCGGCGAGCGCGGGGTTGGGGCCCGGGACACCGCCCGCGCCGGCGGGCTGGTGGGTGCCGCCGACGCCGAGGCCCATGACCAGCCGTCCGCCCGAGATGACGTCCACGGTCGTGGCGATCTTGCCGAGGACGGCCGGGTGCCGCATCCGGTTGTTGGTGACGAGCATGCCGAGGCCGACGCGCTCGGTGCGGGCGGCGAGGGCCGCGAGCAGCGTCCAGCCCTCGAAGGCGGCGCCGTCCCGCGGGCCCATGAGGGGGAGCAGGTGGTCCCAGAGCCAGCAGTCGTCGATCTCGGGGATGCCGTCGGCCTCCTCCCAGACGCGCAGGATGTCGTCGTAGCCGACATGGGCCGGGCTGGTCTTGAGGCCGAACCTGATCTCGGTCATGGGTCGCTCCGTGTCTCGGTGACGAACGAGGCGTCAGAGTAGATGATCATCAGTCTTGCTGACGATCTGGAGGAGGGTAGATTCTCCGACATGGCGGAATCGGGATCGCGGGCTGAGGCGGACGTCCTCACCGATCGCCTGGGCTACCTGCTGAAACACGTCCAGGCGCGGCTGGCCGAGGAGTCTGCGCGTGCGCTGGAGCCGTTCGGGATCACCGGACGGGAGCTGGCCGTCCTCGCCGTCCTGGGGGAGAGCCGGCCGATCTCGCAGCTCGAGGGCGCGGGCCGGCTGGGCGTCGACCGGACGACCATGGTCGGGCTCGTCGACCGGCTCGAACACCGCGGCCTCGTCGAGCGCCGCCGCAGCGAGCAGGACCGCCGCAAGAACGTCGTCGCGCTGACCGGGGAGGGCGAGGACCTGCTCCGCCGCGCGGAGGACGCGCGCCGCCGCATGGAGGGCGACTTCCTGGCCCCGCTCGGGGACGCCGAGGGCGAGCGTTTCGTCCGTTCCCTCCGTCTCCTCCTGGACGGCGGCGACCCGCGCTAGTTTGAGGCGATGGGCGGTGAGAAGGCGCGGCTGAAGACCTACTCCATGCGGACGCGGACGGCCGACGGCCGGACCTACTACGACAACGTCGAGGCCGAGTCCCTTGAGGACGCCTACCGCAGGTACGGGTCGGGCGCGTTCGAGGGCGCCGAGATCGACATCGTCCTCGCCGACGCCTGGGACATCGACATGGGCGAACGCGGCCTCAGCCACTGATCGCCCCCAGAGGCGAGCGCGTCCATCCGGCCCGGCGCCGCGGGCGGCGGAGGTCCGCGCGTCGCGAGGGCGAAGAGCCGTGCCGCAGGGCGGTCCAAGACGTCGAAACGGGCCGCACCGGACGACACGCCGGGCCGTCTCGCCGGCACTTGAGCGACGGTCAGCGTCGCGGCAGGTGAGCGGGGTGGACGGCAGCGAAACGGCTCTGATGGCTGTCCGGAATGCCCTGGCTTTGCTTGCTCATCACCTGGATGCCGCTTACCGTTACGGCAGTGAGGAGTTACTCCGCGCACCAGCGGATTGCCATACGACTGAGCGTGTTCTAGCAGGCGAGAGGCGAGAGGCGGGAGGGGCAGCGACCGGAACCGGTCCGGAGCGGATCGGCCGGCCCGGTGCCGTCACGACGGCGGCCGGGCGATGTCGCGTACCCGACGGTTCGCTCGGGTGCGGGTAGGTCCTCGCAAGGCAGGGCTCCAGAACCCCGTCAGGGGCCCGCGGGCGAGGAAGGATCGGCCTCGTGACTCCACCCGCCAGTGGTCACGCCGAGCACCCGTCCGCCCACCCCCGCGCCTGGACGCCCCCACGACGGACGGCCACCCGTCCACCCGGCCGGCAGGCGCCGCCTCACCCCACCGGCCGGACGGCCCTTCGCCCGGAGAGCCGGGCCACTCCTTGTCACCGGGACCGGACGGACGACGCTCCGGCCCCGTTTCCCCTCGCGCACCCCGACGCCACCCGCGCCCGGACGGCCAAGGCCGCCCACCCCGGCACGGGCCCGCGCCGGGGTGCCGGTATTTCACGAACAGATAGCGGTGATCCCTATGCGTGCCGTGAGTTTGTCGATAGTCATGCGTTCGCCACGCGTCCGCGGAAGCGGGACAGAGCATGGACGGAGGCGTCCTGCGGACGCGCGCGGAGCCGCCATGTCGGGCGGAGCCGCTGACGCGGGACGCGGGGTGCGGCGATGAGGACCGGACGACACGCGGCGGCCCCGCCGGGACGCCACGCCTCCGCGGACCACCCGGATCGCCGAACGGACCGCCCGGCGATCCGTACGGCCTCCCCTGAGGGGAGGCGCTGATGGGCGGGACGGGACTGACGGTCGCGGCGCTCCTGGTGGCCCTGATCGCGGTCGCGGCCCTGGTCGTCCTCGTGGTCATGGTGGTGCGGCGGCCGGGCCCGCCGCCCGGCCCGGACCCGGAGGAGGCCGAGCGCGCCCGGGACGGGGCGGAGGAGATCCGCCGGACGGCCCGCGAGGAGGCGGACGAGATCCGCCGGACGGCCCGCGAGGGCGCGGAGGAGATCCGCCGGACGGCCCGGGACGAGGCGCGCGGCATCGTCGCGAAGGCCGAGGCGCAGGCCGAGAAGCAGGCGAGCTCGGCGCGCGCCGAGCTCGAGGAGGAGGCCGGGAAGCTGCGCGAGGACCTCCGGACGTTCCGCGAGGACCTGGAGCGCCGCGAGGCGCGGCTCGCCGAGCGCGAGCAGCGGCTCGACGGCGAGGTGCGGCGGCTGGAGGAGTGGTCCGGCCGCCTGAACGAGACCAAGAAGTCGCTGGAGACCCGCCGGCGGGAGCTCACGAAGCTGGACGACGAGCGCCAGGCCGTCCTGGAGCGGACCGCCGGGCTCACCTCCGAGCAGGCCAAGTCGGAGCTGGTCGCGGCGATCGAGAACCAGGCCAAGCGGGAGGCCGTGCCCATCACCCGGGAGATCGAGAACGCCGCCCGGGCGGAGGGCGACAAGCGCGCCCGCAAGATCGTCACGCTGGCCATCCAGCGGGTCGCCAGCGAGCAGACCGCCGAGTCGGTGGTCAGCGTCCTGCACCTGCCCGGGGACGAGATGAAGGGCCGGATCATCGGTCGCGAGGGCCGCAACATCCGCGCCTTCGAGTCCACGACCGGGGTCAACCTGATCATCGACGACACGCCCGAGGCGGTGCTGCTGAGCTGCTTCGACCCGGTGCGGCGCGAGGTGGCGCGGCTGACGCTGGAGAAGCTGGTGCTGGACGGCCGCATCCACCCGTCCCGCATCGAGGAGGTCTACGAGCGCAGCCGGTCCGACGTCGAGCAGCTGTGCGTGCGGTCCGGCGAGGACGCGCTGGTCGAGCTGGGCATCACCGAGATGCACCCGGAGCTGATCGCGCTGCTCGGGCAGCTGCGGTACCGGACGTCCTACGGGCAGAACGTGCTGAAGCACCTGGTCGAGTCGGCGCACCTCGCCGGGATCATGGCGCACGAGCTGCGGCTCCCGGCGGACGTGGTGAAGCGCGGGACGCTGCTGCACGACATCGGCAAGGCGCTCACGCACGAGGTGGAGGGCAGCCACGCGCTGATCGGCGCGGAGATCGCCCGCCGCTACGGCGAGCACGAGGACGTCGTGCACGCCATCGAGGCGCACCACAACGAGGTCGAGGTGCGGACGGTCGAGGCCGTCATCACCCAGGCGGCGGACGCCATCAGCGGCGGCCGGCCGGGCGCGCGCCGCGAGTCGCTGGAGGCGTACGTCAAGCGGCTGGAGCGGCTGGAGCAGATCGCCCGGGAGAAGCACGAGGGCGTGGACAAGGTGTTCGCCATGCAGGCGGGCCGCGAGATCCGCGTGATGGTGCGCCCGGACTCCGTGGACGACATCCAGGCGCAGGTGATCGCGCGCGACATCGCCAAGCAGGTGGAGGACGAGCTGACCTATCCCGGCCAGATCCGGGTCACGGTCGTCCGCGAGTCCCGGGCCACCGAGTTCGCCCGCTGACCTACGGCCTCCACTCCGTGAGAGAACCGCAGGCCAGGGCGCACGTGGGCCTCGGCGACAAGCCGCGCGACCGTGTGGCGGACCCCGGTCCGGACGTCCGTGACCGTCCGGACCGGGGCCGGCCGGCACGCCCGGCACGGCGCTCGTCCATGCCGGAAGGGTTTCGGCCGTACCGAACGGCCGGGCGTCCCGGCACCCTGGCACGACGTGCCACCAAGGGCGGGCATGGAGCGGGTCACCATCCGGTGCCCCCGCCCAGCCGATCCTGATCGGCTGGTCAGATTTCCGGACCAGACTGATCATTCGCGTTGTGGCGTGACGGAAGAGTCGGTATTTTCGGGCGAATGCGAAAGGGTCGGATGCGGGTTACCTATGCGGTCGTGGCGGTCACCGGGACCGCGGCGGTCGCCACCGGCGGGGTGCTGGTCAGCCAGGGCCACGCGAAGACGCACACGGTGGTCGACACCTCCACGAGCCAGCAGATCAGCTCGGTGGAGGCGCAGGACGCCGAGAAGTACTGGACCCCGCAGCGGCTCGCCTCGGCGACCCCGGTGGGCGGCCCGAAGGCGGCCGCCCCCACGACGGGGCCCTCGGCGAGCCCCTCTGGGGCCCCCCAGATGGGAAAGCAGAGCGTGACGGCGCAGAGCGTCCCGAAGTCGGCCGCGTTCGGCGGGATCCCGACGCTCGGGGCGGTATTCTTCAACAACGGCCAGGGCAACCACTACTGCACGGCCAGCGTCGTCCACAGCTACTCCAAGAGCCTGCTGCTGACGGCGGCGCACTGCATTCACGGTGGCAAGGGCGGGCACTACGCGCGCAACGTGGCGTTCGTGCCGAAGTTCGACAACGGCAAGCGTCCCTACGGCATCTGGACCGCCAAGATGCTGCTGGTGGACAACCGCTGGGTGTCCAAGAGCGACCCCGACCTCGACTACGGCTTCATCGCGGTCAACTCGCACAGCGGCCGGAAGATCGAGCAGGTGGTCGGTTACAACAAGCTCGCCATCAACCAGGGCGCGGGCAAGTACGTGAACGTCTCGGGCTACCCGAGCCGCAGCAACCGTCCGATCTACTGCAAGACCAAGACGGTCAAGGCGTTCAAGTACCAGATCCGGATGGACTGCAGCGGGTTCTACGGCGGCACCAGCGGAAGCCCCTGGCTGCTCTGGTACAACACCAAGTCGCACACCGGCTACGTCAACGGTGTCATCGGCGGTTACCAGGAGGGCGGCAACGTTTCCTGGCGTTCCTACTCGCCGTACTTCGACGGGGACGTCTACAACCTGCGGAAGGCCGCTGACAGTCGCGCCTGACGCCGATCCCTACGAGAACGAGAACTGCGGCGTGCCCTTCGGCACGCCGCAGTTCTCATATCCCAGCAGCGTCAGGACAGCTCGATGCTCGGGACCCCGACCGGCTCGAATCCGAGCGTGCGGCCGTAGAAGGCGAGCTCCGACTCCAGGCAGGTGATGACCGTTTCGGCTCGCCGGAAACCGTGGGACTCGCCCTCGAACGTCAGGTACGCGTGCGGAACCTCCCGTTCCGCCAGCGCCTCGGCGAACCGCTCGGACTGGTCGGCCGGGACGATCGGGTCGTCCAGGCCCTGGAGCAGCAGCACCGGGCAGGACGCCTGGTTCGCGTGCCCGAGCGGGGAGCGCTCCTCGTACGCGCGCTCGAATCCCGGCAGCGGCCCGATCAGCCCGAACAGGTAGTGCGACTCGAAGTCGTGCGTGGCGGCGGCGAACGACGCCAGGTCGCTGATGCCGAAGTAGGACGTCCCGGCGGCGAACAGGTCGGTCGTGGTGATCGCGGCGAGGGTCGTCCAGCCGCCCGCGCTGCCGCCCCGGATCGCCAGCCGCTTCGCGTCCGCGACGCCGAGGTCGACCAGGGCCCGCGCGGCGGCGACGGCGTCCTCGACGTCCACGACGCCCCACTGGCGCCGCAGCCGCTCGCGGTACGCGCGCCCGTATCCGGACGACCCGCCGTAGTTGACCTCGACGACGCCGATGCCACGGCTGGTGAAGTAGGCGTGCTCAAGGTCGAGCGTGCTGGACGTGCGTCCGGTCGGGCCACCGTGGACGAACACGACGTACGGGGGCCTCTCGCCCGCCGGGCCCTCGGCGTCCGGGCTGGACGGCGGGTACACCAGCGCGTGCACCGGACGCCCGAACGGACCCTCCAGGCGCTCGGCGCGCGGCATCGACAGGTAGGCGGCGTTCGGCGGCTCGGCCAGCTCGCGCCGCAGGCTCTCGGCCCGCCCGGTGCCCATGTCCACCCGGACGACCGAGGTCGGCACCTCGGGCGCGCCCGCGATGCCCAGCACCGTCGACCCGTCCGCCGACAGCGCCGGACGCCAGTCCGCGTACGGCAGGTCCAGGTCGGTCAGTTCCAGGGTCTCCGGGTCGTACACGCCGAGTCGCAGGTCGCCCTCACCGTGTAGGACGGCCAGCCGCCCGTCCTCGAGGAGCGCGTAGGGCTTGCCGCCGAGCGTCCACAGCGGGCCGGCGAACTCCTCCTCGGCCGGGTAGAGCGCCTGCGCCGACTCGCCGTGCAGCCCGACCTGGTAGATGTTCCACCAGCCCGGCCAGTCGGAGATCACGTACAGGGTCTCGTCGTCCCGCCAGAGCGGCGCGAGCGCGGACTCGGTGAGCCCGCCCTTGAGCGTGCGCGGCGCGACGGCCGTGCCGCCCTCGAGGGCGGCGACGCGCAGCTCGGTGCCGTCCCAGGGCATCCGGGGGTGGTTCCACTGCACCCACGCGAGGTGTCCGCCGCTCGGCGACGGCGTGGGGGAGGCGTAGAAGTCGGCGCCGCTGACCAGCTCCTGGATCGCCGAGGCGTCCCCGGCGGCGGACGCGTCGAGCGGGACGCCGACGATCGCGCGCCGGATGCCGTCCGGGGTGTGCCCCTCGCAGACGCACCACACCTGCGTGCCGTCGGGGGAGAGCACGTAGTCGGCGTAGCGCAGCCCACCCGGCTGGGCCGGTTCGGGCGTCAGCGCGTACGGCTTGGGTTCACCCGGGTCGAGCCGGTAGAGCCGCTGGTCCTCGTAGTTGGAGAACACGATCGCGTGGCCCTCGCCGGACGGCACCGGCAGATATGACCGCCCGCCGTACTCGTGCACGCGCGTCCGGGCGTCGTAGGGGGCCTGGAGCAGCTCGGTGCGGTGGCCCTCGGCCAGGTGGACGACCGTCGTCCGGCCGCCCTCCTCCGGCCGGGTCTCCTGCCACCACACGTCGTCGCCCGCCACGGTGGGAAAGCCGATCCGCAGCCGCGCGCGGGCGACATCGGCGGCGGAGATGGGTGACGGCCAGGAGCCGTAGGGAAGGGTCGCACGAGCGGTCATATGCGAATCGTCCCGCATCGGAGGATCGGTTGGGGCCATGACGGGGCAGTTGCCGCCGGAAAGATACGAGCCGCTCAGCGGGGAGAACTCAGGCGACGGGGGCGATCGACGCATGTCGGTCGTCACGCGGAGATTCCGGGCGTTCACTGGGTGGATTTGTGGTGGTCCGTCCGGTATCTCCCTGGGGCTGTCCCGTTCCCCGGAGCGCACGGCGGACGGCCCGGGCGGCGCTGCGGCCCGCCCGGTTCGCCCCGATCGTGCTCGCGGACGGCCCGTACCCCAGCAGATGCACGCGAGGATCGGCGGCGACCACGGTCCCGTCCATCACGATGCCCCCGCCCGGCCCCCGCAGGCCCAGCGGCGTGAGGTGCGCCAGCGACGCGCGGAAGCCCGTCGCCCACAGGATGACGTCCGCGTCGAAGGACGAGCCGTCCGCCCACTCCACGCCGTCCGGGGTGATCCGCTCGAACATCGGCAGCCGGTGCAGGACCCCCGACGCGCGCGCGGCCTTCACCTCGTCGGTCAGCATCAGTCCGGTGACCGAGACGACGCTGGCGGGCGGCAGTCCGCGCCGGACCCTTTCGTCCACCTTCGCGACGGCCGCACGTCCCAGCTCCTCGTCGAACGGCCCCTCGACCCACTCAGGGGGACGCCGGGTCACCCAGCGCGTCCCAGCGGCCACCTCAGCGATCTCCAGGAGTGCCTGGACGCCCGAGGCCCCGCCGCCGACGACCACGACCCGCTTCCCGGCGAACTCGTCCGGCCCCCGGTAGTCGTGCGTGTGTAGATGACGCCCCCGGAACGTCTCCATTCCGGCATAGCGCGGCCAGAACGGCTTCTCCCACGTCCCGGACGCGTTGATCAGGTACCGGGCCGCGTAGTCGCCCTCGGAGGTCGAGAGCAGCAGCCGTCCGTCCGGCAGGTCCCGCACGGACGTCACGTCCACCGGACGGCGCACGTCGAGCCCGAACTCCCGCTCATAGCGGTCGAAGTACTCCGAAACGACCTCGGACGCCGGACGAGCCGGATCGGGCGTCCCCAGCGGCATCCCCGGAAGATCGGCGATCCGGTGCGCCCTCCCCAGCGTCAGCGTCGGCCACCGGTACTGCCAGGCCCCGCCCGGACGCGGCGCGTGATCGAGGATCACGAAGTCCAGCCCGTCCCGCCGCAACTGGTACCCGGCCGACAGCCCCGCCTGCCCGGCCCCCACGACCGCCACGTCCACGGCGGTCACGCCCGCTGGAATCCCGTCGTTCGTCACGTCCCCGAAAACCCGGAAGGGCGCCCCCGGATTCCCCGGAGACGCCCCTCACCACAGGGCGGGACGGCCGTCAGGCGGCGTCCGCGCCGCCGGAGGCCATGCCTGCGGCCGGGAGGCTGGACCCGGCACTCATCGTCGTGATCGACTTCTTGCTGCGGCTGATGCGCGCCTCCAGCATGGTCGCGATCCGGCTCACGATGAGGTTGATCGTGATGTAGATGACCGCGCAGACGATCGCCGCCTGCAGCAGGTTGGAGAAGTTCGCCGGCTCGATCTTGAACCCGTAGGACGTGAGGTCCTCGTAGCCGATGATGAAGCCGAGCGAGGTGTCCTTCAGCAGGACCACGATCTGGCTGACGATCACGGGCAGCATCGCGGTGACGGCCTGCGGCAGCAGCACCAGCCGCATCACCGAGTTCTTGCGCATGCCGAGCGCGAACGCCGCCTCCGACTGCCCGCGCGGGATCGACTGCACGCCCGCCCGGACGATCTCGGCGAGCACCGAGCCGTTGTACAGGGTGAGGCCGAAGACCACCGCGGCGAACGCGGGCACGGTCACCGTGCCGTTGTTGATCGTCACCCCGAAGATCGAGAAGACGTTCTCCACCATGACCCGCTGGAAGTTGCCGAGCGGGCCGTCGGCGATGATCGGGCTGACCGTGGCCGGCACGAAGAACGCCAGGAAGATCAGGATCAGCAGCGGCATGGCGCGGAAGAACTCCACGACCGCCCCCGCCGGGACCCGGATCCACCAGTGGTCCGACAGGCGGGCGAGGCCGAAGATCGCGCCGAAGACCAGCGCGAGGACGGTGCCGACGGCCGCGGCCTTCAGGGTGTTGATGGTGCCCTGGATGAAGTAGGTCCGCCAGACGTCCCACTGCGTGAACGGGTGCCACAGAACCTTGTCGAACTGACCCTTGTCGGCGAGCGCGTAGACGATCCACGCGATGATCCCGAGGATCACCAGCGCGGCGATCACGGTCAGGACCAGGTTGCGCCGCCGGGCGCGCGGCCCGGGCGCGTCGAACAGGACGGTCGCCTCGCGGCTCATCGCGCCACCGCCATTCGCTTGGAGAGCCAGCCGAAGAAGAAGCCGGTCGGGAGGGTCAGGACCAGGTAGCCGATGGCGAAGCCGATGAACATCGGCAGCGTGGCGCCCAGGTCGAAGAACAGCTGCTTCATCTCCGAGACGGCGTCGACGCCGTAGGCGACCGCTGCCACGACCGTCGTGTTCTTGATCATGGCGATCAGCACGCTGCCCAGCGGCCCGATCACCGACCGGATCGCCTGCGGGAGGATGATCATGCGCAGCGACTGGGTGAAGGTCAGCCCGATGGAGCGGGCCGCCTCGGCCTGGCCGAGCGGGACCGTGTTGATGCCGGACCGCAGCGCCTCGGCGACGAAGGCCGAGGTGTACACCGACAGCGCCGTCACGGCCCACCAGTAGCCGTTGACGGTCGGCGTCTCCGAGAAGTGGAGCTTCAGGATGTCGCTCAGCGCGGAGATGCAGAACGCCGCCAGCAGGGTGAGCGGGGTGTTGCGCAGCAGGTTCACCACGAACGTGCCGACGCCCCGCAGCACCGGTGTCGGCGACACCCGGAAGCTCGCCCACACCGTGCCGAGGATCATGGACAGGACCGCGGTCACGGCGGCCAGCCGGATCGTCGCCCAGAAGCTGATGGCGATCTTGTCGAGGTTCTTGATGACCTCGGTGAAGTCGAAGAGTTGGCCCATGGATTCCCACCTGTAGGAGGCCGCGCCGACGCCCCCTCGGCAGGGGGCGCGGCGCGGCCGGCGGCGTCAGACGATCAGGAGCAGCCCTCGAACTGCGGAACGGTCGTGGTCGGCTTCAGACCGGTGCCGTTGAAGTACTTCTCCAGCAGCGTCTTGGCGGTGCCGTCCGAGTACATCTTGGTGATGGCGGCGTTGACCGCCTCGCAGCCCTTGGTGTCGCCCTTCTTGATGCCGACGCCGTACTTCTCGTCGGTGAAGGGGTCGTTGATCACCTTGAACTTGCCCGGCTGCTGGGCGGCGAACCCGGCCAGGATCAGGTCGTCGGTGGAGACCGCGTCCACCGCGCCGGCCGACAGCTTGGCGACGCAGTCGGCGTAGCCGGTGGCGTCCACGGTGGTGGCCTTGATGTTCAGCTTGCCGTCCGGCGGGCCCTGCACGACGCGCTTCCAGGAGTTGGAGCCGGCCGCCTTGCAGATCTTCTTGCCCTTGAGGTCGGCGGCCTTCTTGATGTCGGTGTTGCTGGCCTTGACCATGGTGTCCTGGTGGGCCACGTAGTACGGGCCGCCGAAGGTCACCTTGGGCTTGCGCGAGTCGGTGATGGAGTAGGTCGCGACGACCAGGTCGACCTGACCGGTCTGCAGGAAGGTCTCGCGGTTCTCCGAACGGGCCTCCTTGAAGGTGATCCCGCTCTCCGGCACACCGAGCTGCTGCGCGATGTACTTGGCGACGGAGACGTCGAATCCGTCGATGGAGCCGTCGGGCTTCTTCAGGCCGAGCGACGGCTGGTCGAACTTGACGCCGATGACCAGCTTCTTGTCGTTCTTGGCCTTGTCCGCGACACTCGTCGACTCGGCCTTCTTCTTGGAGGAGTCGCTGCCGCAGGCGCTCATGGTGAGCGCCAGGGAGGCGGCGGCCAGGGCGGCCACGATCTGACGTGCTCGCATTTGTCGTCCCTCTTCTTTCATGCGTTGCCCGGTGCGGAAGGCCCGCAACTCAAACTCTGTCGCGTTGTCCTTTGGTGCGTCCCCTAGTGCGCCTTTGGGTAAGCCCAAGGGGGTGCGCCGCCGGCGCGTCGTTCCGCGTACGCGGATCTCGTACGGGGATCTTGCTACGTCGTGTCGGTGCGCCTGTGGCCGGTCGCGCGGAGCGGACCGGCGGGCGCGGATCCGTGCGTCAGTGCGTGAGGATCTTGGACAGGAAGTCCCTGGCGCGGTCGGTGCGCGCGTTGGTGAAGAACTCGTCGGGAGTGCTCTCCTCGACGATCTGCCCTTCGGCCATGAACACGACCTTCTGCGCGGCGCGGCGGGCGAAGCCCATCTCGTGGGTCACCACGATCATGGTCATGCCCTCGTGCGCGAGGTCGGTCATGACGTCCAGGACCTCCTTGACCATCTCGGGGTCCAGCGCGGAGGTCGGCTCGTCGAACAGCATCACCTTCGGCTTCATCGCCAGGGCCCGGGCGATCGCCGCGCGCTGCTGCTGGCCGCCGGAGAGCTGCGCCGGGTACTTGCCGGCCTGGGCGCCGATGCCGACCCGCTCCAGCAATTCCATCGCGGTCCGCTCGGCGTCCGCCTTGCTCACCTTGCGGACCTTCATCGGCCCGAGCGTGACGTTCTCGAGGATCGTCTTGTGGGCGAAGAGGTTGAAGGACTGGAAGACCATGCCGACGTCGGCGCGAAGCCGCGCGAGGTCGCGGCCCTCCGCGGGGAGTTTCTTTCCGTCGATGAGGATCGTTCCGCCGTCGATCGGCTCGAGCCGGTTGATCGACCGGCACAGGGTCGACTTTCCGCCGCCGGACGGGCCGATGATGACGACGACCTCACCCTGGTCGATGGTGAGGTTGATGTCCTTCAGGACGTGCAGTTCACCGAAGTGCTTGTTGACGTTCTCGAGCACGACGAGGGGCGGGTTGTCAGAGGTCCCCTTGTCACCAGCTCCCTTGCCGATGTCCACCATGAGCCCGGACTTTACGTGATGCTTATCGGCGGAGAAGCACGTGGGCGGTACCGATCCGGTCACGAATGCCCACGTAACCGCGTGGATGGCGGGTTCTCAGGCTGTTCGTCGAGGCTGGTGGGAGCTGGTGTGTCGGCTGTAATGTGACCGGCCGGTAACCAGATGGTGATCGACTCGGGACGCGCCGGGCGCCCCCTCCCGCCTATTACCCTTGGACCGTCATGAGTGCGCCTACTGAGAGCGGTTCCCGCACGTACGAGATTCGTACCTACGGGTGCCAGATGAACGTCCACGACTCCGAGCGCCTGTCCGGCCTGCTGGAGGATGCCGGATACGTCCGCGCGGACGGTGTGGAGCCCGATGTCGTGGTGTTCAACACCTGCGCCGTCCGGGAGAACGCCGACAACCGCCTGTACGGCAATCTCGGCCACCTGCGCCCGGTCAAGGACGCCCATCCGGGCATGCAGATCGCCGTCGGCGGCTGCCTCGCCCAGAAGGACCGCGACACCATCGTCAAGCGCGCCCCCTGGGTGGACGTGGTGTTCGGCACCCACAACCTGGGCGCCCTGCCGGTGCTGCTCGAGCGGTCCCGGGTCCAGGAGGAGGCGCAGGTCGAGATCGAAGAGTCCCTGGTGACCTTCCCCTCGACGCTGCCGACCCGGCGCGAGTCCCCCTACGCGGCGTGGGTGTCGATCTCCGTCGGCTGCAACAACACCTGCACCTTCTGCATCGTCCCGTCCCTGCGCGGCAAGGAGAAGGACCGCCGTCCCGGCGAGATCCTCGCCGAGATCGAGGCGCTGGTCGCCGAGGGCGTCACCGAGGTCACCCTCCTCGGGCAGAACGTCAACGCCTACGGCTCGGGCTTCGGGTCGCTCGCGTCCGCCCCGGACGAGGTCAAGGCGATGACCGAGGGCGGGCAGAGCGCCTTCGCCGGCCTCCTGCGCGCGTGCGGGGGGATCGAGGGCCTGGAGCGCGTCCGCTTCACCTCGCCCCACCCGAAGGACTTCACCGACGACGTGATCGCGGCCATGGCCGAGACGCCGAACGTCGTTCCGTCCCTGCACATGCCGCTCCAGTCCGGCTCGGACGCCGTCCTGAAGGCGATGCGCCGGTCCTACCGGCAGGAGCGCTTCCTCGGGATCATCGAGAAGGTCCGGGCGGCGATGCCGGAGGCGGCGATCACCACCGACATCATCGTGGGCTTCCCCGGCGAGACCGAGGAGGACTTCGAGCAGACCCTGCACGTCGTCCGCGAGGCCCGGTTCGCCTCGGCGTTCACCTTCCAGTACTCCAAGCGGCCCGGCACCCCGGCCGCGACCATGGACGGCCAGATCCCCAAGGAGGTCGTCCAGGAGCGGTACGAGCGGCTGGTCGCGCTCCAGGAGGAGATCTCCTGGGCGGAGAACAAGAAGCAGCTCGGCCGCACCCTGGAGGTCCTGGTCGCCGAAGGCGAGGGCCGCAAGGACGACGCGACCCGGCGGCTGTCCGGCCGGGCCGCCGACAACCGGCTCGTCCACTTCGCCGTGCCGGACGAGGCCGTCCGCCCGGGCGACATGGTGACCGTCGAGGTCACCTACGCCGCGCCGCACCACCTGGTGGCCGACAAGTCGTTCTCCGTGCGCCGCACGCGCGCGGGCGACGCCTGGGAGGCCCGTCAGGCCCAGCCGGAGGGCGCCAAGGGCGTCGCGCTGGGCATGCCGTCCATCGGGCGTCCCGCGGCTCCGGCAGAGGCGTCCACGGGCTGCTCCACCTGCCCGTGAGCCCCCTCCTCGTCTGAGGCGTGCGTCAAGGGCGTCCCAGGTTCACCGGGACGCCCTTGAAACGCCTCTGGACGGCCGGGAAGGCCGCGTGGCGCGTCAGGACCCCTGCTGGCCGCCCTGGTCGCCCTGCGCGCCGTCCTGGCGCTGGCCCTGCTGGCCCTGACCGGACGAGTGGTCGATGTACTGGCCCGCCTTCTCCTGGCCCTTGTCGACCTTGTCGGCGTACTTGCCGCCGGTCTTCTCGTCGACCGTGTCCCCGGCCTTGTCCACGCCCTTCTTGGCCTGGTCGGGATGCTGGCCGAGCATCTCCTTCACCTTGTCGATGATCGACATGGGAATCCTCCCCCGAGGTCGTCCGGCGTCGCGGCCCCCAAGTGGTGGGAGGCGGCCTGCGGCGCCCGTACAGTCCGATCCATACCCACTGAGTTGCCAGAATTAGCCCGTGAGCTCTCCTGATGTGATCGCCGTGGTCGGCCCGACCGCCGCCGGGAAGTCCGATCTGGCCGTCGAACTGGCGCTGCGGCTGCCCGGCGAGGCGGTGAACGCCGACTCCATGCAGTTCTACCGGGGCATGGACGTCGGCACCGCGAAGCTGTCGGCGGACGAGATGCGCGGCGTTCCGCACCACCTGCTCGACATCTGGGACGTCACGGTCACCGCGAGCGTCGCCGAGTTCCAGCGGCTCAGCGCCGAGGCGTTCGCCGAGGTGCGCGGGCGTGGGCGGGTGCCGGTGCTGGTCGGCGGGTCCGGCCTATACGTGCGCGCGGCGCTGGACGAGATGGAGTTCCCCGGCACCGATCCGTCCGTCCGGGCGCGGTTGGAGGACGAACTGGCCGAGGTCGGTTCGGGGGTGCTCCACGCGCGCCTGCGCGAGCTCGACCCCAAGGCCGCCGACGCGATCCTGCCCAGCAACGGGCGGCGGATCGTCCGGGCGCTGGAGGTCATCGAGATCACCGGACGGGCCTTCACCGCGACCCTGCCCGAGCACCGCTACCGGTACGGCTCGGTCGTGCAGATCGGCCTGGAGGTGCCGCGTCCCGAGCTGGACGAGCGGATCGCGCTCCGGGTCGACCGCATGTGGGAGGCCGGGCTCGTGGACGAGGTCCGCGCCCTGGAGAAGCAGGGCCTGCGGGACGGCCTGACCGCCGGCCGCGCCCTCGGGTACGCCCAGGTCCTGCGGTTCCTGGCGGGGGAGTGGACCGAGGCCGAGGCCAAGGACGAGACGGTCCGGGCGACCCGCCGGTTCGCGCGGCGGCAGGAGTCCTGGTTCCGGCGCGACCCGCGCGTCGTCTGGCTGCCCTACGACGCCCCCGACCTCGTGGAACGCGCCCTGAGCCTGCTGTGAGGGCGCTCTCGGCCCGCTCTCGAGGGGGCGCTCCGGCGGGGTAATACGATCGAACGCATGCGTTTCATCAAGGGCCACGGCACCGAGAACGACTTCGTCATCCTTCCCGACCCGGAAGGGGCCCTTGACCTGACCGCCGAAGCGGTCGCCCGCCTGTGCGACCGGCACGCGGGGATCGGCGGGGACGGGGTCCTGCGGGTCGTCCGCACCAAGGTCGCCGGGGAGCCGGCCGTCGAGGGCCTGGCCGCCGAGTGGTTCATGGACTACCGCAACGCCGACGGCAGCATCGCCGAGATGTGCGGGAACGGCATCCGGGTGTTCGCCCGGTACCTCGTGGACGCCGGGCTCGCCGAGCCGGGCGAGTGGGACATCGCGACCCGCGCCGGGCTGCGCCGGGTCAGGCTCGGGACGTCCGGGGACGTCCGGGTCGAGATGAACCAGCCGGTCTACCTGGGGGAGTCCGAGGCGACCGTGGCGGGCGAGACGTTCGGCGGCGTCCGTGTCTCCATGGGCAACCCGCACCTGGCCTGCCTTGTGGACCGCCCCCTCGCGGAGCTGGATCTGTGCCATGCGCCCGGGTTCGACCCGTCCGCGTTCCCCGAGGGCGTGAACATCGAATTCTTCCGTCTTTTGGGCGAACGTCACGTCGAGATGCGAGTCTACGAACGCGGTTCGGGTGAGACCCGTTCGTGCGGCACGGGCACGGTGGCCGTCGCCGTGGCCGCCGCGCTCGGCGGATCCGTCCCGTCCGGGCCCTCGGACCTGCCGGCCGGGGAGTGGACCGTGGACGTCCCGGGCGGCCGGGTTACGGTGTCTCTGGAGGCCGGGACCAGCTTCCTGGCCGGTCCGGCCGTCCTGGTGGCCGAAGGGGAGACCCGGCCCGATTGGCTGTAGTCAAATATGACTATTTTTCGTCCCGGGTGACTCGGGACTCCCGTCCCTGACGCCAGGGCCTCTCCGTCGCCTACTTTCTGGGTGCACACCTCGGGTGGCGAGCACACCTCAAGGTGCAGGCCGCGCGGGCCGGGATGGGAGCCTCGGAACCGCAGCGGTGTTCGAGGGCCGGTGGCGACCTTCTTGGCGGGGGGCGGTCACCGGCCCTCACCATGTCCGCCGTCGGTCCGATCAGCGGCGTTCGGCGGGCGCGTGAGCCCGCGAGGCGCTTTCGGGGGCGAGCCGCCCGTTCTCATGTGGTCCGGGCACACCGTCCGACTCGGCCGGCGGACTCCCGAGCGACGGGCCCGGCGGAGCCCCGGACAGCGGCAGCCGCGCGCGGACCAGCGTCCCGCCCTCCGGACGGCGGCTGACGGTGCAGGATCCGCCCAGTTCGGCGGCCCGCTCCCGCATCGACGACATCCCGACCCCGGCCCGGACGTCCTTCGGCAGCCCCACCCCGTCGTCCCGGACGGTCACGTCCAGGTCGCCGCTCAGGTCCAGCCGGACGACCGCCCGGGCGGCCTTCGCGTGCCGGTACACGTTGGTCAGGGCCTCCTGGACGATCCGGTACGCCGCGACCTCGGCCGCCGCCGGGAGCGCGGCCAGGTCGCCCTCGACCTCCACGTCCACCCGCGGCCCGTGCCCGCCGCTGCCGACCACGCCGCCGAGCGCGCGGATCGCCCCGGCGAGGCCGAGGTCGTCCAGGGCGGGCGGACGCAGCCCGTAGACCAGGTCCCGCAGCTCGCCGATCGTCCGGCCCATGGTGCTGCGCAGCCGCTCCAGCATCCCGTCGGCGGCCTCCGGGTCGCTGCGCATCGTGATCCGCGCCGCGTCCACGGTCATGGCGAGGCTGGCCAGGGTCGGGCCGAGCCCGTCGTGCAGGTCGCGGCGGAGGCGGCGGCGCTCCTCCTCGCGGGTGCGCAGGATCCGCTCGCGCGAGCGCTGCACGTCCATCGCGAGCCGGGCGGCGTTGGCGAGCTCGGCCAGGTTGCGGGCGAGGATCCCGGCGAGCCGGGCGTCCGGGACGCGGACGCCGCTGAAGATCATCCGGCCGACCGGCTCGCCGTGCCAGACCAGCGGGACCCGCTGCGAGCGCGCGTCCGGCGCGCCGTCCTCGACCAGCGCGGCGAGGTTGCCGTCCCGGTCCAGCACCTCGATCGCGACGCCGGACGCGTGCAGCGCCTCCCGGACGGCCGAGGCGGCGGTCGCGAGTGCCGCGGACGGGTCGGACGCGGTCTGCAGGCGCCGTTGCAGCCGGTCGGCGAGCCGGTAGGGGTCGCGTTCGCGGTGCAGCATCCGGTCCACGCCGCGCTGCAGCTGCCGCCGGGTGGGCTCGAACACCACGCCCGCCGCGACCGCGCCCGCGAGGCCCGCCATCCCGCCGTGGTCGGACGCGAACAGGCTGACCGTGCCGACGAGCGTGAAGTACACGCCGGTGATCACGCCGACCAGCCCGGCGTACACCAGGGTCCGGTTGATCACGACGTCGATGTCGTACAGCCGGTACCGGGTGATCGCGATGGCGACGCAGATCGGGATGGTGACGATCGCGGTGTCCCGGACGAGGTCCCCGACGCGGGTGCTCTCCCCGACGTAGATGATCACCTCGGTGAGCAGGCCCGGGTAGACGACCCACGCGATCTGCCGCCGCACGTCGGGCGAGGCCCGCCGGAACCGGACCGCCAGCGACGCCAGCGAGAGGACCAGCGTCGCCACGGTCAGCATCGCGATCACCGGCGGGATCGACTGCAGCGGGTAGACCGAGACGCCGTTGTGGAACCGCCGCACACCCGGATCGATCGTCAGGTGGACGGCCACCACCACCGGAACGAGGCAGGCCAGCACGAGGAGCGGGCGGAACCGCGTGGACACGAGCCGTCCGTCCGGGAACACCTGGGGAAGGACGAGGGTGAGCGTGTAGGTGTCGACCGCCCACAGCCAGTGGCTCAGCCAGACGGGCAGCCACGCGCCGGGCCAGTGGTGGAGCTGCGCGAGCGGCGCGAGGTTCAGCGACAGGACGTAGACCGCCGCGCTGATCCCGGCCCCGAGCATCAGCAGCCCGACCCGCCGTCCGGTCCGGTGCGTCGCGAGCAGCGCGCCGACCGGCGTCCAGGCCAGCGCGACGAACACCTCCGGGTGCCACCACACCATCCGCCGGTCGTCCGGCAGCCATTGGCCGAGCACGAGCGAGGTCGCGACCAGCAGCACTGCCGCCGCCGCGCCCGCCAGCGCCGCCCCTCCGGTGCTCCGGCCGATCCTCACCCTGCCCACTGCCTCTCCCGCGCCCCAGGTAATGAGATGTTAAAACGCTGAGGTGATGGCCACGCCATCGCACCTCGTCCGGTGATGGACGAGGTTGGGCGTGTGAGGAGTTTTCTAGCGCTTTTGCCGCGCGCGGGCGAGAGCAGGGGTCAGGACGACGTCACAGAGGCGGTGGTTCAGGCGGTCACGGGGCCGGCCGCAGGCGCGTCCTTGAGGGCGGTCATGGGGAACAGGGCCCGGACGCCCGCCGCGAACTCCTCGGGTGTCACGTCGTCGAGCAGCAGGTGCTGAAGGATGAACCCCGGGAACAGGCCGAACAGCACCCGGCCGGCCGCGTTCGCGTCGATGTCGGCGGGCAGCCGCCCGGCGTCGGCGAGCCGCCGGACGTAGGTCACCCAGTGATCGCGCGAGGTGTGCATGGTCTGCCGCACCTTCGCGCTGATCTGCCCGTCGTGCGCGGCCATCGCCCAGGCCTGGATGGCGAGTCGCGCGGGCCCGTCGTCGCTCGCGAGCTCGACGATCCGCTCGCACATCGCCAGGCAGAGCCGGTCCGGGGCGGGCAGTGGATCGGTGTCCACCAGCGCGGACAGCACCTTCTGCAGCTCACCGCCGCCCGTCGCGACGATCTCGTCCACGATCTCGCTCTTGCTCTTGAAGTACCGGTAGACGGCTCCGGCCGACAGACCCGCCTCAGCGAAGATGTCCTGCATCGACGTCTCGTACAGGCCGTTGCGGATGAAGCAGACGCGGGCCGCGTCGATGATCTGGCGGCGGCGGCGTTCCAGGTGCTCTTCGCTGACTCGGGGCATGACCCCAAACTAAAACGAACGTTCGTTCTTGACAAGTCGCCGGGGCGATGGGACGGTGACGGGGAACTTAAAGAGAACGAACGTCCGCTTTTATTGGAGGCGGCCATGACCGCAGACCTCCCCTCGGGCACCGCTCGCCGCGCCGGTTCCGGCGCGTCCGCCCGCCGAGCCCTGGTGATCGCGCTCGGCGTGGCGCTGCTCCAGCTGGTGATGATCACCGCCTTCGCCTGGCCGTCGGCGAAGGTCGCGCCGCGCGAGGTGCCGATCGTCGTCGCCGGCCCCGGCGCCGAGGCGGTCGCCACCCGCCTCGACCAGGAGCGGCCCGGCATGTTCGACCTGAAGATCCGTCCGGACGAGGCGTCCGCCCGTCGGGCCCTCCTCGACCGGGACGCCTATGGCGCGATCGTGGTCGCACCGACCGGCCCCCGCGTCCTGGTGGCGTCCGCCGCGTCGCCGGTGATCGCGCAGCAGCTCGGCCAGATGGCCGCGCAGCTTCCCCCGCCCGGCCGTTCCGCCGACGCGGGCCGCGCGGCCCCCGCCGTCCAGGACGTGGTGCCGGCCGCGGCCGGCGACCCGCGCGGCATCGGGTTCGGCGCCATGGTGCTGCCGCTGATCATGTCCGGAATCGCCGGCGCCGTCCTGCTCACCCTGGCCGTCCGGTCCGTCGCGTGGCGGTTCGCCGGAGTGCTGCTCTTCGCGATCGCCGGCGGGTTCGGTTCCGCCTGGCTGGCCCGGTACGGACTGTCCCTGCTGCCCGGTTCGTACCTCGAGATCGCGGGCGTGACGGGCCTGTCGATCCTGGCGTGCGCCGCGACGGTCGCGGGCCTGGCCGCCCTCCTCGGACGGCCCGGGCTCGGGCTCGGCGGCCTGACCCTCCTGCTGATCGGCAACCCGCTGTCGGCGGCGACCTCCGCCCCCGAGATGCTGCCCCGCCCGTGGGGCGAGATCGGCCAGTACCTCCCGCCCGGCGCCGCGGCCACGCTGATCCGCACGACGGCCTTCTTCGACGGCGCGAGCATCACGACCCCGCTCACGGTCCTGGGCGCCTGGGCACTCGGTGGCCTCCTCCTGCTGGCCCTCGGCGGCCTCCGCAACCGCGGGCGCGCGGTGCCCGCGCCCGCTCCCGAGTCCGAGCTCGCCCTGGCCTGACACGCCCGTACCGCACCTCCCCAAGGCGCACGATGCCCCCCACCGGGCAACGTGCGCCTTCGCCATGCAGGCCGCATGCACGGACGCTCATGCACGCGCGGGCCCCGCCTCGTGTGCGCGCGCGGGGATCGGGCTCGTGCGCGCGCGGGGGACGGGCTCGTGCGCGCGCGGGGGACGGGCTCGTGCGCGCGCGGGGGACGGGCTCGTGCGCGCGTGATCGCGTGGGCTCCGAATTCTTCGGTTGAATCCCTGCGCGGGACGTGAGCGATAAGTAGCATTCCGTGACCACCTAGCGTGTGGAGAGGAGAGGATGGCGGGCTTTCTGCTACGGCGTCTGGCCAACTACGCGGTCCTCGTGGTCCTGGCCGCGAGCCTCGCCTACGTCCTCGCCGCCTGCGCCCTGAATCCGCGCGCGAACCTCATGGACCGCAGTCCCCGTCCGTCCGCGTCCGTGGTGGACGCCGAGCTGACCCGGCTGAACCTCAACGACCGCACGCCGCTCGCGCATCGCTACCTGACCTGGGGGGACGGTGTGCTCCACGGCGACTTCGGGCACACGTGGGAGGGCGAGTCCGTCGACGGCGAGATGTGGCGGCGCGCGTGGGTGAGCCTGCGGCTGCTGCTCGGCGGCGCCGTGCTGGGCGGGGTGCTCGGCGTGCTGTTCGGCGCGTTCGGCGCGATGCGCCGCGACCGGTTCCCCGACAGGGCCGCCACCTACGGTTCGTACCTGCTGCTGTCGGTGCCGGTGTTCGTGCTGGCCGTCCTGCTCCAGTACGCGGCCGAGCGGGTGAACGCGATGACCGGCACGCAGTTGTTCGCGTGGGTGGGGGAGTCCACACCGGGCGCGGGCGACGGCACGTTCGGCGGGCTCGACGCGTTCGCCGACCGGGTGCGGCACCTGCTGTTGCCGATGCTCACGATCGCGTTCGGGCAGGCGGCCCTGTACGCGCGCTACCAGCGCGGGCTGATGCTGGACGTGCTGGGCGCCGACTTCGTCCGGACGGCGCGCGCGAAGGGCCTGACACGCCGGGCCGCGCTGCTGCGGCACGGGCTGCGCACCGCGCTGATCCCGATGACCACGTACTTCTCCTACACGTTCGGGATGCTGCTGCTCGGCTCGATGTTCACCGAGAAGATCTTCGGCTGGCACGGGATGGGCGAGTGGCTCGTGGACTCGATCTCGCGCGGGGATGTCAACGTGGTCGCCGCGACGGCCTGCTTCGCCGCCGTGACCGTCCTGCTCGCCGGGGTGTGCTCGGACGTCCTGTACGGGATCCTCGACCCCCGCGTGCGCACGAGGGCGAGGTGACGGGCGCGATGCGGGGGCGTCCGGGGCGGGGGCGGGCGATCGCGGGGGCGGTCCTGTTGTTCCTGCTGTTCCTGCTCGCGTTCGCGGGGCCGCTGGTGTCGCCATGGGGCTGGGACGACATCGACTTCACGGCGTTCCTGAGCCCACCGTCCGCGCAGCACTGGTTCGGGACCACGCAGAGCGGCCGGGACGTGTTCGCGCTGACCCTCCGCGGGATGCAGAAGTCACTGATCATCGGCCTGTCGGTCGCCGTGCTGTCGACCGGCCTCGCGGCGGTCGTCGGGACCGTCGCGGGATACCTCGGCGGCTGGGCGGACCGGGCGCTCATGTGGGGCGTGGACCTGCTGCTCGTCCTGCCGTCCTTCCTGGTCGTGGCGGTCCTGTCGCCCGCGCTGGGCGGCAGCTGGCAGGCGCTGGTGGGGCTGCTCGCAGCGTTCCTGTGGATGGTGACGGCGCGGATGGTGCGCGGCATGACCGTGTCGCTGCGCGAGCGCGAGTGGGTGCTCGCGGCGCGGTTCCTGGGCGTCGGCGCGGGGCGCACGATCGTCCGGCACGTCCTGCCGCACCTGGCGTCGCTGCTGCTGGTGGACGCGGCGGTGAACGTGAGCGTCGCGATCCTCGCCGAGTCCGGACTGTCCTATTTCGGGTTCGGGGTGCGGCCGCCGGACACCTCGCTCGGCACGGTGATCGCGGAGAGCCGCGGCTCGGCGACGGTCTTCCCGTGGCTGTTCGGGTTCGCCGCCGGGCTGCTCGTGCTGATCGTGCTGGCGGTGAACCTCCTCGCGGACGGGCTGCGCGACGTGCTCGACCCGCAGCTGAGCCCGGTGTCCGACGCGTCCGAGCCGTCCGGTTCGGGGCCGTCCCGCCGTGCGGACGCGGCGGACGGCACGCGGGCCGGCGCAGGGGAACCCGCCGTGGAAGGGAGCGCCGGATGAACCCGCATGGGATCGGGATGAACGTGCTGGAGGTCCGGGACCTCAGCGTCACCTACCGGCCGGACGTCCGGGCCGTCCGCGGGGTGAGCCTCTCGGTCGGGCGAGGCCAGGTGCTCGGCGTGGTCGGCGAGTCGGGCTCGGGCAAGACGGCGGTCGCCCTGGCCGTCCTCGGGCTTCTGCCGGAGCGGACGAAGGTCACCGGGTCGGTGCGCCTGCGCGGGCGCGAGCTGCTCGGACTGTCGGACGGCGAGATGTCCCGTATCCGTGGCAAGGACCTGGCGATGGTGTTCCAGGACCCGCTGTCCTCGCTCACCCCCGTGCATGCGGTGGGGGACCAGATCGCGGAGGCGATCCGCATCCATTCTGGGGCGACCAGGGGCGCGGCTCGTGCGCGCGCGGTGGAACTGCTGGACCTGGTCGGCATCCCCGACGCCGCGCGCCGCTGCCGCGCGCATCCGCACGAGTTCTCCGGCGGCATGCGCCAGCGCGTCATGATCGCGATGGCGGTCGCCAACGACCCGCTCGCGATCGTCGCCGACGAGCCCACGACCGCCCTGGACGTGACGCTCCAGGCGCAGGTGCTGGACGTGCTGCGGACGGCGGGCGAGGCGGCCGGCGCGGCGATCCTGATGATCACCCACGACCTCGGCATGATCGCCGGGTTCGCCGACCGGGTGCTGGTGATGTACGCGGGCCGGGCGGTGGAGAGCGGCCCGGTCGAGGACATCTACCGGCGGCCCCGGATGCCGTACACGATCGGGCTGCTGCGCTCGCTGCCCCGCCTGGACGGCGTGGGCGGCCGCCCGGTCCCGATCGACGGTGCGCCGCCGCCGCTCAACGCGCTCCCACCCGGCTGCCCGTTCGCCCCGCGCTGCCCCATCGCCATCTCGGCCTGCAGGGACGAGGAGCCGCTGCTGCTCCCGGTCGGGCGTCCCGGACATGCCGCCGCGTGCGTCAACACCCCCGCGACGCGCGACCCGGACGCCGTGTTCCCGCTGACGTCCACTGAGCTCTTCCCACCGGACGGCCCGCACGACGCCACGCGCGCACGTACGAGCCGTGAGGCGGTCCTGGACGTCAAGGATCTCCACCGCTTCCACGTCGAGCACAGGAGTCCGTTCGGACGCGGGACGGGAGTCCTACGAGCGGTGGACGGCGTCACCTTCGACATCCGCGCGGGCGAGACGCTGGGGCTGGTCGGGGAATCGGGGTGCGGCAAGACGACCGTCCTGATGGAGGTCCTCGCGATGGCGCGGACCCGGCACGGTGGTCGGATCGAGGTTTTCGGCGAGGACACCGCCAGTTTGAACGGCGCGGGACGTAAGGCCCTGCGTCGCAACGTCCAGGTCGTGTTCCAGGACCCGTTCAGTTCGCTCGATCCCAGGATGCGGGTCTCAGGAATCCTCGCCGAACCGCTGAGCACCCATGGCTTTCCTACCGAACACATTCCCGATCGCGTCCAGGAGCTGCTCAAGCTCGTCGGCCTAGAGCCATCGCACGCAGGCCGTCATCCGCATGGTCTCTCTGGAGGACAGAGGCAGCGCGTGGCGATCGCTCGTGCGCTGGCGTTGGAACCGGGCCTGGTCCTGTTGGACGAGCCCGTCGCCGCACTGGATGTGTCCGTGCAGGCCGGAATCATCGATCTGCTTGAGGAGCTGAGGGCCCGGCTAGGGCTGGCGTACCTGTTCGTCGCGCACGACCTGGCTGTGGTGCGGCGCGTGGCCGACCGGATAGCCGTGATGCATCGGGGACGGATCGTAGAGATCGGCGACGTCGAGCACGTCTACGAAACTCCTGCGCACCCGTACACCTGCGCGCTGCTGGACGCCGTCCCGATCCCCGATCCAGTGCTGGAACGCAAGCGCGGACGCGTTCGGCTGCCGGACGTTCCGCCCGACGCGCCACGCTTGGAACGAGGATGCCGCTTCCGGCAGCGTTGCCCGCGCTATCTGGCACTGTCCGAAGAGTCGCGGACGCGTTGTGACAAGGAGGATCCCGAGTCCCGAGCCGTCGACGGGGAACCGGACCGGATGGTCGCCTGCCACTATGCGCTGGGCGTCAGCGCATGATCGTGCGGCCTTGGAACACCCTCGTCGTCGCTTCGGCGTGCGTGGCGGCAGGGTGCAGCGCGCCGGGTTACTCGTCCTCGATGGCGTCGGCGGGTGACGGCCAGCCGCCCGCCTACGACGTGAACCGCCAGCCGCGCGACCACATCCGCTTCGGTGGGACGCTGCGTTGGCCGTTGCCCGAGTTCCCCGCGCAGTTCAACTTTCACCACGTCAACGGCGGGAAGGGGACGGTGGCCCTCGTCCTGCAGGGCGTCATGCCGTTCCTCATGCGCGCGGACGAGAAGGCCGTCCCGCATCTCGTGCCCGAGTTTCTGGAATCGGCGCGTGTCACCTCGACCAAGCCGCGCCAGGTCGTCACCTACCGGATCAACCCGCGCGCGCACTGGTCGAACGGCAGGCCCATCGGATACGCGGACTTCGCCGCACAGGCCCGGGCGCTCTCGGGACGCGACCCGCGCTTCCAGGTCGCGACCGTCACCGGCTACAAGGAGATCGTGAAGGTCCAGCGCGGCTCGAGCGACCGGGAGGTCAAGGTCGCCTTCGACCGTCCCTACGCGGACTGGCGCAGCCTGTTCAGCCCGCTCTATCCGGCCGCGACCAGCAGGAACCCGCGCGTGTTCAACGACGGCTGGGTGAACCGCGTGCCGGTGACCGCCGGGCCGTTCCGCGTCCGCCGGATCGACGAGACCTCCAAGACCGTCGAGCTCGTCCGGGATCCGGGCTGGTGGGGGCGGCCCGCCAAGCTGGACGGGATCGTCTTCCGCGCTCTGGACCCTGGCGCGATGCCGGGCGCGTTCGCCAACGGAGAGGTGGACCTGATGGACGTCGGCACCGACCCTGCCGGGCTGCGCCGCGCCGCCGAGCTCAGGGGCGCGCGGATCCGCCGCGCGGGCGGCCCCGACTGGCGGCACCTGACGTTCAACGCGGCCTCGCCGATGCTGTCCGACGTGCGGGTTCGGCGTGCGCTGTTCATGGCCGTGGACCGCGACGTGATCGTCCGGTCCGATCTGGCGGGGCTGGGCCGTCCGCCGCGTCCGCTGGGGAACCACTTCTACGTCAACACTCAGGCTGGATATCGGGACGACTCGGGTGACCTCGGCCGCTACGATCCGGACCGTGCCGGGCGGCTTCTGGACGAGGCCGGCTGGATCCGGCACGGCGCGCACCGGGTGAAGGACGGCCGGACGCTTGCGCTGCGCTTCGTCGTCCCGTCCGGTGTGGCGGTCAGTAGGCGCGAGGGTGAGTTGACCCGTGCGCTGCTCGCGCGCGTGGGTGTGCGCGTGGACATCGTGCCCGTCCCCACGGACGACCTGTTCGACCAGTACGTCGCACCCGGCAACTTCGACATTGTGCCGTTCTCCTGGCTCGGCACGGCCTTCCCGTTGTCTCCGCTGCGGTCGGTTTTCGCTCGTCCGCAGGGCGACCACATCCAGCAGAACTACGCGCGCGTGGGGTCGCCCGAGATCGACTCGGCCATGGACCGGGCGATAGGCGAGGTGGACACGGCTCGTGCGCGCAGGCTGATCAACGCGGCCGACAAGCTGGTCTGGCAGGAGGCGACGGTGTTGCCCCTCTACCAGCGTCCGCAGGTCGTCGCTGTGAAGTCGGGGCTCGCTAACCTGGGCGCGTGCGGATTCTGGGAGCCGGCCTTCGAGGACATCGGGTTCAGCGGCAGGAGCTAGGGGAGCGGGATCTGAACGCCCTTGCGGTCACTGGTGAACCGGACGTCCCACACGTAGAGGCGCAGGTCGCGCGACGAGGTGTCGGCGCTTACGGGCAGGTCGGACGCGACCCGCACGACGTAGGAGCCGCCTGCGGGCAGGACGGTGTCGCCGTCCTGGACGAAGGGCGCCTTGGCGTCGCCGATGCGGGCGGTGACCTCACTGTGGTTCGGCAGAGTGCACATGCTCTCGGGCACGCCGGGCTGGGGCATGCACCGTTCGCGCGCGGACGAGGGGACCGAGTCGCGCGGCATGAACAGGTCGGCGGGGAAGTCGAGCGGTATGGGACGGCGCTGGCTGTTGGTCAGGACGTAGTCCGCGTAGGCGTACGTCTCGCCTTCCTTGGGCGGCTGACCGGCCGGCAGGGGCTGCTTGTCGGTCCCTGAGCGGATGGCGGCGAGCGTGTAGCCGCGTAGCCCTCGGGCGTGGTGAAGCTGAGCTCACGCCCAGCCTTGGGCGCGGCCGCAGGGGTGGGGCCACCGGACGGGACGCCGCTGGGGGCAGGCCCCCGCTGCGAGGCGTCGCGGCCCGTCCCGGTCATCGAGGGCGAGCCGGGGGCGTCCGGGCCCGGCGGGGGGTGACGCCGGGATCCGGGTGAGCGTGATCGCGTTTCAGCGGGTGAGCAACGTTGCGGCGGAGTGCCCGCGGAGAGACGCGTCCAGCACCTGGGCGGTGTGCGCGACCGGGAGCGGCGTGCCCTGCCGTTCCAGGGCCTGGGCGATCTGGAGCGAGCATCCGGGGTTCGCGGCGACGAGGAGCTCCGCGCCGGCGGCGGCGACGTTCGCCGCCTTGCGATCGCCCAGTTCCGCCGCCGCGTCCGGCTGGAGCAGGTTGTAGGTGCCGGCCGAGCCACAGCAGATCTCCGGATCCGCGATCTCCTTCACGGTCAGCTCGGGGATGCCCGCCAGCAGCGCACGCGGCTGCGACCGCACCCCCTGTGCGTGCGCGAGGTGACAGGCGTCGTGATAGGCGACGGCCACCGGCAGGGGGTGCCGCTCCGCGCGCGGTCCGAGCTCGACCAGGAATTCGGCCAGGTCACGGGTCTTCTCCGAGAGAGCGCGCGCACGAGCGGACCAAGCGGGATCGTCCGCGAGCAGGGTCTCGTACTCCTTCATCGCCGAGCCGCAGCCCGCCGAGTTGACCACGATGACGTCCACACCCTCGAACGTCTCGACCGTCTTACGCGCGAACGCGCGGGCCTCCTCGTCGCGTCCCGAATGCAGTGACAACGCCCCGCAGCACCCCTGGTGACGCGGGATGAGCACGTCGCAGCCTTCCAGAGCCAGTACGCGTGCGGTCGCCGCGTTCACGCCGGGGAAGAACTCGCGCTGGACGCAGCCGGTGAGCATCCCGACCGTAGCCCGGTGCCCGCCGCGCGCGGACACCCGTTCGGGCAGCCTGGGGGCCTTCTGCGATGGCGGCGCGAGCCGTTCCATCGCCGCGAGGGTCGGGGAAAGACGCTCCAGGACGCCGCTACGCCTGATCAGGGTGGGCAGCCCGGAGCGCTGATAGGCCCGTAGCGGGCCTCGGAGTGCTCGTAGTCGATTCGGGTACGGGAACAGCCGGAAAATCGCCTCACGGACCGCTCGTTCGCTCCGCGAGCGAGGATGCTCGGTCTCGACCCGGGCCCGGGTGACCTCGATGAGCCGGTCGTACTGGACACCGGACGGGCACGCCGTCACGCACGCCATGCACCCCAGGCACGCGTCGAAGTGCTGCACCATGGCGTCGTCCAGGGGCGCGCCCTCCTCGTGCTGCTGCATGAGGTGGATGCGCCCGCGAGGCGAGTCCATCTCCTCTCCCCACAGCACGTAGGTAGGGCAGGTCGGCAGGCAGAAACCGCAGTGGACGCAGTCGTTCAGCAAGTCTGGGAGTTCGTCCGGCCGGGTCACGGGTCACACTCCTTCGGCGAATCGACCGGGCGAGAGCCGGTGATCGGGATCGAACTGGTCCTTCACTCGTCGCATGAGGGGGAGAGTCGGCATCGGCCCCCAAACGTCGACGGACTCACGGACGGCCTGCCCCGCGCGCACGAGGACGACCCGGGCTCCGGCCGGTTTCAACGCTTCACGCAGTGCTTCCAGGTCGTTGGGTGCCGTGTAGAGGCGTCCGGCACCGGCAGAGCCGCGCAAAGGCAGCCCCTTGGCGGCGTCCATGACGTTCGGCAACTGGGCTGGGAGGCTGCGGATCTCCGCGAGGAGCTCGCCCTCAGGAAGCCTGTTCCACCAGTCCGGCTCGGGAGCGGGCGAACCACCGAGCAGCTCGCGCAGGCGCGCGGACGTCTCGTCAGGGGTCTCGGTCTCGGCCTCCACAACGACCGTCGTCTCGTCCGAACCGGCCGGACGGTCGATCTCGAGCGCGCGCGGGACCACTTGGGAGTGCAGAACCGCCTGGACGGCCCGTCCTGGATCCTTCACCGTGGCCGCGACGCGCACGACGCGCGCGGCCGGGTGCATGCGGAACGTCGCGTCCACGATGAGGCCGAGCGTGCCGAGAGAGCCCGTGTAGAGCTTGCCGAGGTCGTATCCGGCGACGTTCTTGACGACCTTGCCGCCGGAGCGCGTGACCGTGCCGTCCGCCCGGACGACCGTGATCCCGATCAGCAGGTCGCGGGCGGATCCGTGCAGCAACCGGCCCGGACCCGCGACATCCGTGGCGATCGCGCCGCCGATCGTCCCGTTCACGGGCGGGGCGAGCGCGAGGTGCTGTCCCCAGCCGCCGGCCTCGGCCGCGCGCAGGGCCTCGAACGTCAATCCGGCCTCGACGTGCAGCGTCAGGTCGCCGGGGGAGTGCCTGATGATCCGGTCGAGGTTGCGGGTGGTGACGAGCACGTCGCAGCGTTCGACCGGACGGCCGTGGTCGAGCTTGGTCCCGGTGCCGGACGGGACGACGGACAGACCGTGCTCGGCGGCCGTCCGCATCACCGCAGAAGCCTCATTCAGGCTGGCGGGGGCTGCGACGACCCCCGGAACCAGACCGTCGACCCGATCGGCGACCTCACCAGGCCGAAGGTCGGGGCAGACCTTGGCGAACGCATCCAGAACCGACATCAGAACAGGTCCGCCTTTCCCTCGGCGACCAGCGGGTGCGGGCCTTTCCGGACGCCCGGAACCTCCCCGCACAGGCGCGGCGTCGGGAAGACCTTGCCCGGGTTGCACAGCCCCGCCGGGTCGAATCCGCACCGGACCATCTGCATCGTGTCGAGGTCCTCGTCGCTGAACATGCGCGGCATGTAGCGGGCCTTGTCCACACCCACGCCGTGCTCGCCCGTGATGGAGCCCCCATGCTCGATACAGAGATCGAGGATCGCGCCGGAGACCTTCTCGGCCCGCTCCTGCGCGCCCGGTACGGCGTCGTCGAAGAGCACGAGCGGATGCAGATTGCCGTCCCCGGCGTGGAAAACGTTCGCCACACGCACGCCGGACTCCCGGCTCAGCGCGTCGATGCGTCCCAGCACCTCGCCGAGCGCCGTCCGCGGGATCACACCGTCCTGGACGATGTAGGCGGGGCTGATCCGGCCCATCGCGGCGAACGCGGACTTGCGGCCCTTCCAGATCAGCGCCCGCTCGGTGTCGTCGGCCGCGACCCGGATCTCGAACGCGCCCGCGTCCCGGCACAGCCGCCCGACCTCGGCGAACTGGTGCGCGACGGTCGCCTCCGGGCCGTCCAGCTCGACCACCAGCACCGCGCCCGCGCCGTCCGGATAGCCGCAGGCCACGGCCGCCTCCGCGGCCTCGATGGACAGCGCGTCCATCATCTCGATCGCCGCGGGCACGACCCCGGCCGCGATGATCGCCGACACCGCCTCGCCGCCCTGCTCGATCGTGTCGAACGCGGCCAGCAGCGTCTGGACGGCCTCCGGCAGCCGGGTCAGCCGCACGGTGATCTTGGTGGTGATGCCGAGCGTGCCCTCCGAGCCGACGAACACGCCCAGCAGGTCGAAGCCCGGATCGTCCCGGGACAGCTCCACGATCTCGCCGTCCGGGGTGACGATCTCGCAGGCCAGGATGTGGTGCGCGGTGAACCCGTACTTCAGGCAGTGCGCGCCGCCCGAGTTCTCCGCCACGTTCCCGCCGACCGAGCAGATCTGCTGGCTGGACGGGTCGGGCGCGAAGTAATAGCCGTGCGGGCGCGCGGCTCGGGTCACGTCCAGGTTGATCACGCCTGGCTCGACCGTCGCGCGCTGGTTCGCCACGTCGATATCGAGGATGCGGCGCATTCTCGCCGTCACGATGAGAACGCCGTCCGTCCTGGGGAGCGCCCCACCGGACAGGCCCGTCCCCGAGCCCCGGGCCACGTAGGGGATGCCCGCCTCAGCGCACGCGCGCACGATGGCGGCTATCTGCTCGGCCGTCTCAGGCAGGACGACCAGCCCGGGAGAGGCACGGTGGGACGTCAGCCCGTCGCACTCGTACGTGCGCAATCGCACGGGATCGGTGATGACCGACTCAGGACCGAGAACGCGGGTACAGCGTTCGGCCAGGGCCCGCAGAGTGTCTGCCATGCCGTCTCCCTAGGGCGAGGGGCACGGCGGCCCTGGCCGTCCATGACGAGCCGGGGCCACCGCGCCCATGATCTTGCGGGAGTCCTTCCCTTTCGGGAAGCGGATGTACGCCTACGGGAAGTGGATGTAGGCCGGAGTGGTCAGGAACTCGGAGTACTCGTCCGCGAGGGTGACCTCCTTGAACAGCGCCAGGGCCTCGTTGTAACGGGGCTCGTTGAAGGCGTCGCCCAGTTCGGCGCGGATCCCGTCCATCTCCTCGTCCAGCAGGCGCTCGACCAGCTCGCGGGTGACGGTCGGGCCGTCCTTGAGGATCACGCCGTTGCGGATCCACTGCCACACCTGCGACCGGGAGATCTCGGCGGTCGCCGCGTCCTCCATCAGGTTGTGGATCGCGACCGCGCCCGAGCCGTTCAGCCAGGTCGCGAGGTAGCGCAGCGCCACGTCGATGTTGTTGCGCAGGCCCGCCTCGGTGATGTCGCCCGGCGTCGCCTTGAAGTTCAGCAGGTCGGACGCCGAGACCTTGACGTCCTCGCGGAGCCGGTCGCGCTGGTTCGGCTTGTCGCCGAGGACGCCGTCGAACACCTCGCGGCAGACCGGCACCAGGTCCGGGTGCGCGACCCAGGAACCGTCGAAGCCGTCGCCCGACTCGCGCGTCTTGTCCGCCCGGACCTTCTCCAGAGCGACCTTGTTGACCTCGGCGTCCTTGCGGGACGGGATGAACGCGGCCATACCGCCGATCGCGTGCGCGCCGCGCTTGTGGCACGTGCGGACGAGCTGCTCGGTGTACGCGCGCATGAAGGGCGCGGTCATCGTGATCGCGTTCCGCTCCGGCAGGACGTAGTCGGCGCCCCGGTCCCGGAACTTCTTGATCACGCTGAACAGGTAGTCCCAGCGGCCCGCGTTCAGCCCGGCGGAGTGGTCGCGCAGCTCGTAGAGGATCTCCTCCATCTCGAACGCGGCCGGGATGGTCTCGATCAGGACGGTCGCGCGGATCGTGCCCCGCGGGATCTCCAGGGTGTCCTGGGCCAGGTTGAAGACGTCGTTCCAGAGGCGCGCCTCCAGGTGCGACTCCATCTTCGGCAGGTAGAAGTACGGGCCCTTGCCCTTGGCCAGCTGGCGGCGCGCGCAGTGGAAGAAGTACAAGCCGAAGTCGAACAGGGAGCCGGACATCGGCTCGCCGTCCACCAGCAGATGCTTCTCCTCCATGTGCCACCCGCGCGGGCGCACGACGATGGTGGCGAGCTCCTCGTCGTCCTTGAGTCCGTAGGACTTGCCGCTCTTGGCGTCGGTGAAGTCGATCGTGCGGTCGAGGGCGTCCCGCAGGTTCAGCTGGCCCTCGATCATGTTCGTCCACAGCGGCGTGTTGGCGTCCTCGAAGTCGGCCAGCCACACCTTCGCGCCCGAGTTCAGCGCGTTGATCGTCATCTTCCGGTCGGTCGGGCCGGTGATCTCGACCCGGCGGTCCCGCAGGCCCGGCGCGGGCTCGGCGACGCGCCAGGAATCGTCCGTGCGGACCTCGGCCGTCTCCGGCAGGAAGTCCAGCGTGCCGCCCGCCGACAGGCGCTCCTGGCGCTCCTCACGGGCCTGCAGCAGCTCCTTGCGGCGCGCGCCGAACTCGCGCTGGAGCGTGGCGAGCAGGCCGAGCGCCTCGGGGGTGAGGATCTCGTCGTAGCGCTCGCCCAGAGGTCCCCGGACCTCGACACCGTCGGTCATGTGCCCGCCCTTCCTTCGTTGTGCCGCTTCGTGGTGCGCGTGCGAATTTCGTCTAGCGAAATTCCGGTTCTGTTCTGTGGAGAACGCTACTCGCCGGTACGGATCCGGGTCAAAGCGGGGGCGTTCCTGGGGAACTCCCCTCGGAAGGGCCGGGATAATCGGGTGACCTGCCCAGGCGCGCGTGGGACGATCTCGGGGAACCGTCCGGGACGACCGCGGGCGACCTCGGGACCGTCCAGAAGGGGCGGACATCGCGGGGATGCCACGGTGTAGCGCGGGTACGAGCCGTCGTGGGGAATCGACCGGGCCCCCACGGCGTTTGACAGAGGGCATATGACTCAACGTTTCTCAGAACACCGCACCGACGACGTCCTGGACGACTTCGGCGGCCTCGACGGCTTCGACGGGGACGAGCCCATGACCGGTGAGCTCGACCTCGAGGAGCGCCGCGCGCTGCGCCGCGTCACAGGACTGTCCACCGAACTCGAAGACGTCACCGAGGTCGAGTACCGCCAGCTCCGGCTGGAGCGGGTCGTCCTGGTCGGCGTCTGGACCGAGGGCACCGCCGAGGACGCCGAGATCTCGCTCCGCGAGCTCGCGCTGCTCGCCGAGACCGCCGGGTCGCAGGTCCTGGAGGGCCTCACCCAGCGCCGCACCCGGCCGGACGCGGCGACCTACATCGGCTCCGGCAAGGCCGAGGAGCTGCGCGACGTCGTGATCTCCACCGGCGCCGACACCGTGATCTGCGACGGCGAGCTCGCGCCGAGCCAGCTGCGGCACCTGGAGGAGATCGTCCAGGTCAAGGTCATCGACCGGACCGCGCTGATCCTCGACATCTTCGCCCAGCACGCCAAGAGCCGCGAGGGCAAGGCCCAGGTCGAGCTCGCCCAGCTGAACTACCTGCTCCCGCGCCTGCGCGGCTGGGGCGGCAACCTGTCCCGGCAGGTCGGCGGGCGCGCCGCGGGCGGCGTCGGCATCGGCGGCCGCGGCCCCGGTGAGACCAAGATCGAGCTGGACCGGCGCCGGATCCGCACCCGGATGGCCAAGCTGCGCCGCCAGATCGCCGAGATGGGCAAGGCCCGTGACACCAAGCGCGGCGAGCGCCGCCGCAACATGGTGCCCGCCGTCGCCATCGCCGGCTACACCAACGCGGGCAAGTCCTCCCTGCTGAACCGGCTCACCGGCGCGGGCGTGCTGGTGGAGGACGCGCTGTTCGCCACCCTGGACCCGACCGTCCGGCGCGCCACCACGCCGTCCGGACGCGCGCACACGCTGGCCGACACCGTCGGGTTCGTCCGGCACCTGCCGCACCAGCTCGTCGAGGCGTTCCGGTCCACCCTGGAGGAGGTCACCGACGCGCACCTGGTCGTGCACGTCGTGGACGGCTCCGACCCGGACCCCGAGCGGCAGATCGACTCCGTCCGCGAGGTCTTCCGCGAGATCGGCGCCGACTCGCTGCCCGAGCTCATCGTGATCAACAAGGCGGACGCGGCCGACCCGCTCGCCATCGCCCGGCTGCGCCGGCGCGAGCCGCACAGCGTCGTCGTCTCGGCCCGCACCGGCCAGGGCATCGACGACCTGCGGGCCGCGATCGAGGCCGCCCTCCCCATGCTCGCGCACGAGGTCCGCGTCCTGCTCCCGTACGAGCGGGGCGACCTGGTGGCCGCGATCCACGACCGCGGCGAGGTCCTCAAGCAGGAGCACGAGGCCGCGGGCACCGTCATGCTGGCCCGCGTCCCGGAGGACCTGGCCGGCGAACTCGCCCGGTATGAGGATCCGGTCACCGCGACGTCCTGAGCCCGCTCAGGTTGGCACGCGTTTCCGCTCGGTTTCCTGAATGTTGCCTGGAGTAGCTGAACGTTTCCTGGACGTCGCGAAGGTTCTCCGGCAGGTCCAGGGGACGTGCGGCGACGCGCGGGCGCGTGTAATTGCGACCCGGCATGCGTTCAGGGAAAGCTGCGGGGAGCACAGACGCGAAGAGAACGGGTGCGGCCGCACGATCGTGCGGCCGCACCCGTTCTCTGATCGTTTCCGGACGTGCGGTCGTCGCCGTAAGGTGACAGCTTCTCCATTCCGCTTGACGGGTCTGCCGGAATCCGTACGGTCGTAGGACTAAGGGTGGGGTGATGGCGTCGATGCGGTGTGTCCCGGTATTTGGCGGTTTATTGGACGTTGGGCGGGTTATGGCCGGATGTCGGTCGTGTTCTGCCTGGTCCGACGCCCAGGGACGCCTTCACCGTCCGGGAACTTTCCGGCGGCGCGCGGCGTTGGCCGGGCGAAGGTTGTCCGCCGGGCCTTCAGTGCACTACCGTGACGAAACCGATATCTCCGGTCTCGTTGCTCAAGGTGATCATTCGATCACCCATTCCCCCAGTGGTGAACCGCCGGCACCCAGTCGGCGTTCCGTATCGAGAGCAGGTGGCCCAGTCCATGGCGTCATACCCCACGCCGCGCGGCGTTCCCACCCCCACCGGGCGGTGACCCCGTGACGGTCAGGCTGCTCACCAACATCGGACGTCTCTGGACGGGCACCGACGTCTGCAGCAACGCCGCCGTCCTGATCCACGACGACCGCATCGTGTGGGCGGGTCCGGCCTCCGATCTGCCGCAGAGCGTGCCCGGCATCATCGACGACATCGTCGACGTCGACCACGTCGAGAACCTCGGCGGCGGCCTGGTCACGCCCGGCCTCATCGACGCCCACGCGCACCCGGTCTACGCGGGCAACCGCTGGGCCGAGCTCGCGATGCGCACCAGCGGCTCGTCCCACTCGGCCATCGCGGCGGCCGGCGGCGGCGTCAACTCCACCGTCACCGTGACCCGCGGCACCGACCCCTGGACGCTGTGCAACGGCGTCCGCGAGCGGTTGCGCCAGTGGATCCTCGCCGGCACCACGACCGTCGAGGCCAAGACCGGCTACCACCTCACCCGCGACGGCGAGCTCGCCGACATCCGGATGCTGCGGTCGCTGGAGTCCGAGCCGTCCATGCCGCGCATCCACGCGACCTTCCTCGCCGCGCACATCCTGCCGCCCGAGTACTTCGGCCGTCGCCGCGACTACATCGAGGCCGTCCGGCAGTGGGCCGGCGACGCCGCCGTCGCGGGCGCCGACTCCATCGACGTCTACTGCGACGAGGGCCACTTCACCGCCGAAGAGGCCCGCATCCTGCTGCTGACCGGCAAGCGCAACGGCCTCAAGGCGCGCATGCACGCCTGCGCCAACGAGCGCGTCGGCGCGGCGCAGGTCGCCGCCGAGGTCGGCTGCGCGTCCGCCGACCTGCTCACCCAGGCCAACGACGACGACGTGAAGGCCCTCGCGCACGCGGGCGTGACCGCGACGGTCTGCCCCGGCAGCGCGCTGAACTCGTCCCGTCCGGCCGCCCCCGTGCGCTCGATGCTCGACCGCGGCGTCACCGTCGCGCTCGGCACCGACCACAACCCCGGGCAGTGCGGTATCACGTCCATGCCGCTGGTCATCGGCCTCGCCGTCGCCATGTACGGCCTGTCGGTCACCGAGGCCCTCCGCGCCGCCACCCTCGGCGGGGCCGCCGCGCTCCGCGTCGGCGACCGCGGTTCCCTCGCCCCTGGCATGCTCGCCGACCTCGTCCTCTGGGACGCCGACCACGAGGGCGCCTTCGCCTGGGCCTTCGGCCTCCGCGCGCTCCGCGTCTGGCGCGGCGGCGTTCCCGTCCAGCCCTGACGCCGTCCCGGGCCGACCCCGGGGCGGCCCACCGTCTCCGGCCGGCCCGGACGTGGACCGCACTCGGGGATGTCGCCCCTTCGGGCGTGATGCTCTTTGGTTCACGGGACCGTCACAGACCGATACAACTCGGTCACCCGTCTTGGTCACCCGGGAGTAGCCTCACCCATGGGCAGTGCGGTAGCGGTCGTCACGGACTCCTCGTCCTTCCTCCCCCCGGACCTCGCCGACCCGCGCGCGATCACGGTCGTCCCGCTGCGGCTCGCGGTCGGCGGAGACGTCCGTGACGAGGACGCGACCACGGCCGCCGAAACCGCGCGTGCGCTGCGCGAACGGCACCCGGTCACGACGTCCAGGCCGTCCCCGGAACGCTTCGCCGCGGCGTACGCGTCCGCCGCGGAGGCCGGCGCGTCCGCCGTCGTCTCGGTGCATTTGTCGGCCTCGATGTCGGGGACGGTCGAGGCCGCGCGCCTCGCCGCCGCGGGCTCGCCGGTGCCCGTCCACGTGGTCGACTCGGGCACCATCGGCATGGGGCTGGGGTTCGCGGTCCTGTCCGCGGTCTCCAGGGCACTGGGCGGCGGCACACCCGCCGAGGTCGTGGCGGCCGCCGAACGCCGTGCCGCGCTGACGCGGTCACTCTTCTACGTCGACAACCTGGAACACCTGAGGCGCGGCGGACGCATCGGCGCCGCCGCGAACCTGCTGGGCTCGGCGCTCATGGTGAAACCCCTGCTGGACATCTCGTCGGGACGCGTCACGCCGCTGGAGAAGGTGCGCACGACCTCGCGGGCACTGGCCCGGCTGGCCGACCTCGCCGTGGCCGAAGCCGCCGACCGCCCCGTGGACCTGGGGATCCAGCACCTCGACGCGCCCGCCCGGGCCGAGACGCTCGCCGCCGATCTCCGGAAGCGCGTCCCGAAGGTCGCGGACGTCCACATCGGAGAAGTCGGCCCGGTCATCGGCGCGCACGTCGGCCCGGGGATGCTGGGTGTGGTGGTCGCGCCGCTGCCCTGAGGCAGGCGCTACCTGGGCCGGTCCCGGAGGCAGCGCTCGATCCATCCTGCCTTGTATTCGAGGCCGGTCTTGGTGCCGGGGCGAATGGGGGCGGGCATCGGCCAAGCCGGAATATCGCCCTTCTCGACGTGCTTGACCTCGAACAATGCGCTGCATCGCGCATAGGGGTTCCGAGGCCCGGAGAACGAGAAGAAGGCGAGAACGATCCCTCCTTCCCGGCGGGGTGGAGGGGCGGTGATCTCGGTGGCGGCGCCGGAGAAACCCGCACGCCATGCTGGAGTTCCCTGGTTGATCACCTCGCTTCGCCTGGAATCCGCCGACGGTATGCCGACGAGAACGATCGCGACAATCTCCGCCGTCCGGATCACGCCCGGCAATCTACCGATCACCGCCCACAGTTACCGGTGATCTCGATTTGCGGCTCGGAATCGACTCTCTCACCTGCGAGAACGGAAGTTATCCACAGTTGGCCGCTGCGCTTTCAACCGGTGCTTCGGGTCTTCTAGCGTCCTATGCATGGACATTCTCAACTCAACGGCCCCACCGGCCGCCCACTTTCGCTCGGCCCCCGCCCGTCCCGTCTTTTCCATGCCGGACGCCGGGCCTTCGAACGGCCTGGCAGGGCCCGAGGCCGCCTCCTTACTGGATGCGAGCGCCGAGCGCGAGGCGAGTCTTCGTCCGGAACGCCGTTCGCAACCCACCACAGGGCCCCACGGCGACGAACGGGCGCGTCCCGCAGCGCAGACGTACCTTGGCGAGGGATCGCGTTTCGCCGCGCAGGCTCATACCGGTGAGGGATCGCGTTTCGCTGCGCAGGCTCATGTCGGCGAGGGGAGACGCCCCTCCGCGCGGGTGGATGCCGAAGCGACCGCCCGCTTCGAGAGCTGGGCGCACCCAGAAGCCGGCGTGCAGCAGGAACGCGACACGAGACCGGCGCCTCGCCTCGAACGCCCACTGGACATCGCCCTACCTCCGGACGCGGCACCGAGGAAGCCGAAGCGGCGCCTGTCCGGAACGGATTCACCGTCCGCCCCACGGACGCCGCAGCATGATCACCAGGGCCCTGACCAACGCGCCGAGCCCCTCGGCACGCGACTTCTGGGGCGCGTCCGGGGCCTGCTCGAACGTGATCGCCTGGATCCCGGCATGGGCGGGGTCCGTGCCCTGATGATCGTTGGGGCCGTCGCGGTGCTGGTCGCGGTCGGCTACCTCTGGATGGCACGCCCACGTCCCGAGCCTGTGACGGCATCCGCCGGAGCTTCCCCGTCCTTGTCGGTGTCGGCGAGTGACACGAGCAGCCACGCCTCCGCCGGGCCCAGTGGCGGGCCGCAACTGGTCGTCCAAGTGATCGGCAAGGTCCGCCGCCCGGGCGTCCTGACCCTCGCCACAGGATCACGCGTGGCGGACGCCCTCAACGCCGCCGGAGGCGTCCGCCCCGGCACCGACACCGGCGCACTGAACCTCGCCCGCAAGCTCATGGACGGCGAGCAGATCGCCGTCGGGATCCACCCACCCGCGCCCCCACCCGGCCAGGGCCCGGCCCCACCCGGCGGAACCATGCCGGGCTCGCCGTCCGGCACGTCCCCCGGAGCCCCGCTCGACCTGAACACCGCGACGGCCGAACAACTCGACCAACTCCCTGGAGTGGGCCCCGTCCTGGCCCGCCGCATCATCGACTACCGCACCCAGCACGGCCCGTTCCGCAGCGTCGACCAACTCCAGGAGGTCCCCGGCATAGGAGCCCGCCGCCTGACAGACCTCAAACCCCTGCTCAACGCCCCCGGCTGACCACGACCGACCCCGCCCACAACCGACCACACCCACCCGCTGTAGGCCCGTCACGCTCCCGACCAAGAGAGCCAGAACACCTCGTCCAGGCCGACGGAGCAGACCAGCAGGATGACTTCGTCGCTGATCGATACGTCGTCTTCGGCCAGGCCAACGAGCTGTCCCTGTTCGTGGAGGACGGGGTGATCCCGATCGGACCGGCAGGGCGGCTTCGGGCTTGGACGCAGGATGACCTCGGCCTCGCCCTGGAGGACCGGCCGGTCAATCGTGGGTGCCCCTGCCAGCCTGGCGGGCTGTGGTGGGGGCAGCTGGGCATCTGTGACCGGCAAGCCGGCCACGTCCAGGCAGAGCCACCTGTCTGCCTCGATGGGGCTCACGCTCGGGTGCTGATCGCCCAGGCTCGGGTCTGATCACGCGCTTGAGCCAAGCCCGATCGCGTATGAACCCAGCTCGACCCATTGCGCACACCTGACCGCACGAACGAGGTCAGCCCCACCACGAAGGGGCTGTCACGCGTTCCGCCACACAGCTTCACTCCGCCACCAACGAGGCTTCTGGCCCAACCACTGAGAACCCGAACCACCCACCGAGGAAGACGAACCGTGAAGGTTGGAATGAGGCCATCCGAGGGGGACCTGCCGCCTGCACGGTCCCTCGCACCCGCGCAGGCCCCAGTGTCCCGGCGGAGCTCCGCGTCTGTGCAAGCCCCTGCGTCTGTAGAGGCCCCCGCGCCCGCACTAGGGTCCGGGGCCGAGCAGGGGCCCGCCTTCGCTGAAGTGCCTGCGTTTGCGCAGGAGTCTGCGTCTGTGCAGGGGCCCGCGGGTGCACAGCCCGTGTCCGCAGAATGCTCCGCGTTCGCGTGGACCTTCGCGTTCGCGTGGACCTTCGCGTTCGCGTGGACCTTTGCGTTCGCGTGGACCTTCGCGTTCGCGTGGACCTTTGCGTTCGTGTGGTGCCTGGTGCTGACAAGAGGGGCCCTGCCTGCCCGCGGGGCCGTGCCTGTGAGAGGGGTGCGTTCGCGAGAGGGACTGAGTCCGTGAGGGGGGTCTTGCGCATCCGGGCACCTGTGTCGGCACCGCTGCCTGAGCCTGCGCGAGGGTCTGCATTCGAAGGAGGAGCCGTGTCTGGACGGGCATTCGCGTCCGTGGGAGGGCAGGCAAGTGCGGGCGGGGCAGCGGCTGTGCAGGTCCGCGTCGGCAGGTGGGGCGGTGCCTGTGTCTGAGGCCACGCGAGGGTCGGCGGCTGCACGAGTTTCTTCCTCTGAGGAGGGGGAGCGGACGGTCGTCGAGCATGACTTGCGGTTGATCGGTCCCGCTCTGGGCGCCTGGGCTGGGGCCTTTGTTTGCCTCGGGCGGGCCGCCTGGACGTGCTACTTCCTGGCGGGGGCCTGTGTGCTCGCGGCGTGCGTGTGCTTTCTGCGTGTGCGTCGTGGGCGAGTTCGCGCTTCGTTTGAAGCCCATCGACAGGCGGGCCATCCAGGGACACCTCCGGGCCCTGGCCGGGCGGGTGGTTCGAGCGGGCTGGAGGGGCCGGGCAGACCGGGCGTTCTTGGAAGGTTGGTCGGCCTGCGCGGGCTGGGTAGCCGGGGCGGCGGGGCGGTTGAGGTCTGGCTGGTGGTCGGGGGAGTCGTGTCGCTATGTGCGGCGGCTTCCGCGGCCGGAGTCGGGCTTCGGACGTCGGCGGTGCGGTCAGGGCCGGTGTTCGCCGCGGCGCGGGCGCATCACGGTGCGGCGATGGTGGCCGTCATCACGGGCGATCCGAAGACCAAGCAGGTCGGCGGGCGGGATCTGGTGATCGTTCGTGCGCGGGTGGAGCGCTTCGAGGGGCATGGGACGTGGGTGCGGACGAGGGTTCCGGTCCTGCTGCTCGCTTCTGGACGGAAGTGGAGTGGACTGGTTCCGAGTGTGAAGGTCCGATACGTGGGACGGCTCGCGCCGCCCAAGCGGGCGGAGTTGCTGGCGGCGGTGGTGCTTGTGCGCGGGCCGCCCTCGGTGGTCGGCGGGCCGTCGAAGATTCAGCGGGTCGCCGGGGCCGTCCGCGCGAAGCTGAGACAGGCGGCGAACATCCTGCATCCGGACGCGCGCGGAGTACTGCCCGCCATGGTCGTCGGCGACACCTCCCGCCTCGACCCGACACTTGCCGAGGACTTCACCACGGCCGGACTGAGCCATCTCCTCGTGGTCTCCGGGGCGAACCTGGCGATCGTCGTCGGAGCGGTCCTGGCACTGTGCCGGGTGGTCGGGCTCGGCAGACGGGGCGCGCCACTGATCGCGGGGCTCGCGATCGTCGGGTTCGTCGTGATCGCGCGTCCGGATCCGAGCGTGCTCCGGGCCGCGGTCATGGCGACCGTCGGCCTCCTGGCCCTGTTCACGGGCCGTCCACGTCAGGGTGTGCCGGCGCTCGCCGGGGCCGTGCTCCTGCTCGTCCTCGTCGATCCGGAGCTGAGCCGGTCGTACGGGTTCGCGCTCTCAGCCGCGGCGACGGCGGGGCTGCTCGTGCTCGCACCGGCCTGGCGCGAGCGCCTGCGACGGCGCCTGCCCGACCTTGTGGCGGACGCCTTGGCCGTGGCGGTGGCCGCCGAACTCGCGGTGGCGCCGATCCTGGTGATGATGTCGGGCGAACTGGGCGTCGTCTCGGTGGCCGCCAACCTGCTCGCCGATCCGGCGGTCGCCCCGGCGACGTTGCTGGGCGCCGCGGCCGCAGTGACGGCGCCGGTCTCCCCGTCGCTCGCCGGCCTGATCCTCTGGCCTGCGGAGTATCCCGTCCGCTGGATCATCTGGGTCGCCAGGACGGCTTCGACCCTGCCCTACGCCACCCTCCCCTGGGCGAGCGGCGCGCTGGGCGCGGCCGGCCTGCTCATCGCGGGCGCCATCACCATTGGGATGCTGCGCTCACGACGCCTGCGACTCCTGTTCGCCGCCGCGATCGCAGGAGTTCTGGCGGGTGTGGTGTGCATGCACGTCCTCGCCCCAGGCTGGCCTCCGCCGGGCTGGCAGCTCGTCGCATGTGACGTGGGTCAGGGTGATGGCCTCGTTCTGTCAGCAGGCCCGGGACGTGCGGTCGTCGTGGACGCGGGACCGGAACCGGCCGCGATAGACGGCTGCCTCCGCCGTCTGCGTGTGCGCGAGGTGCCGCTGCTGGTCCTGACACATCCACATGCCGATCACATTGGTGGGATCCCGGGTGTCCGCCATGGCCGACGGGTCGGGTTGGCGCTGGTCACACCGCTGGGGTTTGGCCGCGAGGCCCGCTTCACGGCGGGCGTTCCCATCCGCCCCGCCCTACCCGGCGAGACCTGGCGGATCGGAGACCTTGCTTTGAACGTTCTGGCTCCCGCCGCGTCCAACCCCCGTCTCACCGAGCATGACGACGGCACGGTCATGAACAACGCCAGCGTCGTCCTGGTCGCGACCCGGCCAGGCTTCAGCGCCCTGCTACCAGGCGACGTCGAAACCGAGGCGCAGCAAGCCCTGGTGTCGGCCGTGCCTCACGTCCAGGTCCTGAAGATTCCCCATCACGGCTCCCGCAGCCAACACCGCCCCTTCCTGGCCGCGGCCCACGCCTCGATCGGCCTGGTCTCCGTGGGGGAGCACAACGACTACGGGCATCCGTCCCCTCGCACCGTCGGCCTGCTCCAGCACCTGGGCATTCGGGTGTTGCGCACTGATCAACAAGGAGACATCGCCGTCGTCCGAACCCGCACAGGCATAGCCACGGTCGCCCGCCACTGATCCTGGCGACGACGCGTTCGGCTCGCGCGTGGCCTCCGTCCTCTCCGTCCCCAAAGGGGCCATTCCACCGATCCGTGGCTGGTGGCGTACGTCTGGGGGGCTCGCGGCGACGTCCAGGCGGTCATCGACCGTGTCCAGGCACGCGTCGACCCCGAACTCAAGGCATTGCTGCTCTCCTGGCGTGGACGGCGGCTCGCGTCCGCTTCGCGCGGCCACCGGTCCGTGACTGTTGGCTGTGATGCTCCTGGGCGAGGGCGAGGGCGAGGGCGAGGGCGAAGGCGAGGGCGAGGGCGAAGGCGAAGGCGAGGGCGAAGGCGAAGGCGAGGGCGAGGGCGAAGGCGAAGGCGGGAGCGGGGACGAGGGCGAATGGTGGGGCGAGGGCTGAGGGCGAATGGTTGGGGGGCGGGATCGGGGGCGAACGGTGGGGGGCGAGGGCTGAGGGTGAGCGGCTGGGGCGGGGCGGCTGGGCTGGAGGAGGAAGCGGAAGGGCGAGGCTTGTTGGGGCGGTGGGTGTTTGGGCTGTTGGGTCGGGGTGGGGGGAGGGGTGTGGCATTGTTGGGGGGTGCCAGTGGACGCCATCACCTTGATCGTCGGAGACGAGGAGCTGCTCGTTGAGCGGGCGGTCGGGGACGTGGTCGCCGTGGCCCGGGCGGAGGATCCGGAGACCGAGGTCATCGACCTCGTGCCCGGGGGGATGGAACCGGGACGGCTGGCCGAGATGACCTCGCCCTCGCTGTTCGGCGGCGGGAAGGTGCTGGTGCTGCGGTCGTCGCAGGATCTGAACAAGGATCTCGCGGCCGAAGTGCTCGGTTATGTGAAGAACCCCGCGCCCGATGTGGCCCTCGTCGCGGTGCACGCGGGCGGAGCCAAGGGGAAGGCCCTGGCCGACGGGCTGACCAAGGCGGGGGCGCGGAAGATCGCGTGCCCGAAGATCACCAAGGTCGGGGAGCGGATCGACTTCGTGCGCGCCGAGATCCGGCGGCACGGGGGGAAGATCTCCGCCGACGGCGCGCGGACGCTCGTGGACGCGGTCGGGAACGACCTGCGGGAACTCGCCGCCGCGGCCAGTCAGCTGGTCGCCGACACCGGCGGCAAGGTCGATGACGCGGCGATCGCGCGGTACTACCGGGGGCGGGCCGAGGTCAGCGGGTTCGCCGTCGCGGACAAGGCGATCGAGGGGCAGCTCGCGGACGCGCTGGAACAGCTCCGGTGGGCGCTCGCGACCGGAGTCGCGCCCGTCCTGATCGTGAGTGCCCTGGCGCAGGGTGTGCGCGGGCTGGCGAAGGTCGGGGGCGCTCCTCGGGGAGCTCGCGGCGCGTCGCTGGCGAAGGAGCTGGGCATGCCCCCATGGAAGATCGACCGGGTGCAGCGCCAGCTGCGCGGCTGGTCGGGGGACGGCGTCGCGCGGGCCCTCACCGTGGTCGCCGAGGCCGACGCCCAGGTCAAGGGAGGCGCGGCCGATCCGGCATACGCCCTGGAGAAGGCGGTTTCCGACATCGTCGCGGCCCGTTCCGCGCGCTGACACCTGCCCGTTCGGGACGCTGACACCTGCCCGTTCGGGACGCTGACACCCGCCCGTTCCGGGCGCTGACGCCCGCCCGTTCCGGCCTGACGTCCTGTGCGTGGCGTGGGCTGAGCTCGCTCGTTCCGGGCGCTGGCGCCCCATGCATGTCGTGTGTTGACGGCTGCTCGTTCTGCGCGCGGCCGTTGATACGGCGAGCGCGGCGGCTGCGGTGCCGATACCGACGTCCGTGCGTGGCGGGCGCTGATGCCCGCCGGTTCGCGTGCCGGCCTCGCGCTGGAGCAGTGACGCTCGCGTGTTTCGTGGGCTGAGGTCGTCAATGCGTGCTCGCGCGGGGTGAGACCGGGCTCGTGGGCTGGAGCGTGCTTGCCTCGCGTGGCGAGGCCTCGCGTTCTGGTGGGGTCTGCGCGTTTCCGTGCGGCGAGGCTCGCGCATCGTGTGCTGGAACGGCGCCTGGCGTGGTGACGTCCACACCACGCGTGCCGGGGTCTGCGTGCTCGGGTGGTAGCCCGTACGGGGTTCTGGGTGCGGCGTCGGTGAGATCACTGGTGAGCGTGGCCGGGTCGCCGCGTATCGCGTTCTGGAGCCTGCCCGCTTCGTGTGGTGGCGACCGCGTGTTTGGGTGGGGCCGCGTATCGCGTTCTGGAGCCCGCCTGGGTGAGTGTGGCTGGTTTGTGGGGTGTGGCTCGTGATGGTTGGCGGGGCGCGGATAGGGCCGTGGTGGGTCAGGTGGCTTTGGGGGTGTGGACGGCGGTGAGGAGGGTGGTCACGGCTGGGTCGGGGGTTCGGTCGGGGTGGTGGACGGTGTGGTAGGCGACGGGTGGGAGGTCGGTGATCTCGCGGTGGACGAGGTTGGGCGGGGCGGGGACGCAGCCGTTCACGACGGCGAGGCCGGCGCCGAGGGTGACGAGGTGGACGATCAGGGGCCAGCCGGACGCCTCGACCGCGACGGTCCAGGGGACGTCTGCGGCTCGGAGGGCGCGTTCCAGGGAGGCGCGGTGGGGGCCGTGCGGGGGCGGGACGATCAGGGACGTTCCGGCGAGGTCGGCCAGGGTGAGGGCCGGACGGGACGCCAGGGGGTGGTCGGCGGGCATGGAGAGGACCTGGGGGAAGGACGCCAGGGGCGTCGCGGTGAGGTCGGCGGGCAGGACGTCCAGGACCGCGACCCCGACGTCGGCGGCGCCGCTTCGGACGGCGGTGAGGACGCGTGCGCGGTCGCCGTTGACGAGGCGGACGCCGGTGTCGGCGTGGAGGCGGCGGATGGCGGGGCCGAGCAGGTACAGGTAGGCGCCCTCGCCCGCGGCCAGGACCGGGACGCGGGTCCGGGACGTCCCGTTGAGGTCGGACAGGAAGGCGGACATCCGGTCGTCCAGTTCGCGGGCGAAGCGGGCGAGGCGTTCGCCGTCCGGGGTGAGGACGAGGGTTCGGCCGCGGCGGAGGTAGAGGGGGCGGCCCAGGTCGTCCGCGAGCTTGCGGATCTTGGTGTGCAGGGCGGGCTGCGAGATGTGCAGGTCCTCGGCGGCGCGCGTGAAGTTGAGGTGGGCGGCGAACACGGCGAAGGCGGCGAGCGCGTCCGTCGACAGGCGTTCCATAGCGAGAAACTATAGGTGGCGGCTCGATAGATAGTTCTGCTCGAGTCCTGGGGTCGCGACGCTTGAGGCATGGAACCCAGACTCGGCGTCGATTTCGGACGCGTCATTCAGGGCGGCCCGCTGGCGCCGGGGAACGCGGACACGGCGTTCCTCGGCGGGACGATGCGCGACGCCCTCGCCTCCCCGGCCACCGAGGGGGCGTTCGAGGCGCTGGAGGAGCTGGTCGGGCTGTTCGGCGGACAGGTGTGGATCATCTCCAAGTGCGGTGAACGCGTCCAGCGGAAGACCCTCGCGTGGCTCGACCACCACGATGTCGCCGGACGGACCGGGCTGCCGCGTCGCAACATCCGGTTCTGCCTCAAGCGGGCGCAGAAGGCGGACCACTGCGCCCAGCTGGGCATCACCCACATGATCGACGACCGGGTGGACGTGCATCGCGCGCTGGCCGGGGTCGTGCGGCGCCGGTACCTGTTCGGGCCGCAGGGCGGGCTCGTCCCCGAGTGGCTGCCCAATCCGCTGACCTGGCCGGAGGCGGTCACGATGATCCGCGCTGACCTGGCGGTCTAGAGGGTCAGGTAGCGCGGCGGGACGCGGGCGACGAGCCAGACGCCGTTCTCGCTCAGGCGGAACTCGTGGCCGTCCGCGGCCATCTCGGCGGCCGCCACGGCCAGGACGACCGGGACGCCGCGGCGGGCGCCCACGCGTTCGGCGGTGGCGCGGTCCGGGGACAGGTGGACGGCGTGCCGCCGCATCGGCAGCAGCCCCTCGGTCATGATCGCGGGAAGGGCCGTCCGGACCGTCCCGTGGAAGAGGACGGGAGGCGGCGGGACGCTGGGCAGCCCCAGCTCCACCGGGACCGAGTGCCCCTGGCTGGCGCGGATGCGGCGGCCGTCGTAGGCGTAGCGCCGCTTGTCGTTGGCCGCGACGACGTGCTCCAGCTCGTCGCGGGTGATCGGGAAGCCGTGCCGCCGGGCGGCCGCGAGCAGCTCGTCCACGTCGGCCCAGCCGTCCGCGGTCAGGGTCAGCCCGATCCGTTCCGGACGGTGCCGCAGGTGCTTGGCGAGATACTTCGAGATCTTCACCAGGCGGCGCTCGTCCATGATTGCCACGCTATCCGGCATGTCCACGCACAACGACGAGGCCGTCGTCCCAGCCACAGGGACGACGGCCTCGTCGTGAAAAGCCTGGAGAGCGGCCTTACTTGGCCAGCTCGGCGGCGCGCTTGGCGATGGCCGACTTGCGGTTGGCGGCCTGGTTCTTGTGGATGACGCCCTTGCTGACGGCCTTGTCGAGCTTGCGGGCGGCGTCACGCTGCGCGGCGACCGCGGCCTCGGCGTTGCCGGCCTCGGCGGCCTCGCGGAACTTGCGGATCGCCGTCTTCAGCTCCGACTTGACGGCCTTGTTCCGCAGGCGAGCCTTCTCGTTCTGCTTGTTCCGCTTGATCTGGGACTTGATGTTAGCCACGTCGTAGTGCCTCAGCCTTGGTTGCGATCCTGGTTCCCGGCGTGCGACGGCCGCGCGCCCGGGATTGTACGAAGGTTGAACGGGGCGGAGGGTGCCCCTCGGCACGACGCTACGCCACACGCAGTCGCACAGCTTACCAATCCGCCGCCCCCACCCAAAACCCGGCCGGTCGAACCAGGTCTCCAGGGGCGGTGGGACCGGGGCTCCGGGCCGCTCGGACCCGCCGGAGCGGGGGCTCCGGGGCGGTGCACCGAGCATCCCCCTGGACATGGGACCATGGAGAACGGTAGTGGAAGTCTGCCATGTCCTGTCCACCTGTGAGTTTGCGAACGGATCCCGGTGCCTGCGCCTGAGCCCAACAAGACCGACCCCGCGATCATCCGCAACTTCTGCATCATCGCGCACATCGACCACGGCAAGTCGACCCTGGCCGACCGCATGCTGCAGCTCACCGGGGTCGTCGACGACCGCTCGATGCGCGCCCAGTACCTCGACCGGATGGACATCGAGCGCGAGCGCGGCATCACGATCAAGTCGCAGGCGGTGCGGCTGCCCTGGCGCGGCGAGGACGGCACCGACTACGTCCTGAACCTGATCGACACGCCCGGCCACGTGGACTTCTCCTACGAGGTGTCCCGGTCGCTGGCGGCCTGCGAGGGCGCGATCCTGCTGGTGGACGCGGCGCAGGGCATCGAGGCGCAGACGCTCGCCAACCTGTACCTGGCGCTGGACGCCGACCTGCACCTCATCCCGGTGCTGAACAAGATCGACCTGCCCGCCGCGCAGCCGGAGAAGTACGCCGAGGAGCTCGCCGGGATCATCGGCTGCGACCCGTCCGACGTGCTCAAGGTGTCCGGCAAGACCGGCGAGGGCGTCAAGGAGCTGCTGAACCGCGTGGTCGAGACCGTCCCGGCGCCGGTCGGCGACCCGGACGGCCCGGCCCGCGCGCTGATCTTCGACTCGGTGTACGACACCTACCGCGGCGTGGTCACCTACGTCCGGATCGTGGACGGCCACCTGTCGCGGCGCGAGAAGTCGCTGATGATGTCGACCGGCGCGGCGCACGAGACGCTCGAGGTCGGGGTCATCTCGCCCGAGCCGAAGCCGGTCGCCGGGCTCGGCGTCGGCGAGGTCGGCTACCTGATCACCGGCGTGAAGGACGTCCGGCAGGCGCGGGTCGGCGACACCGTCACCGGCGCGACCCGGGCCGCGGCCGAGGCGCTCGGCGGCTACCAGGACCCCAAGCCCATGGTGTTCTCGGGCCTCTACCCGATGGACGGCGACCAGTACCCCGACCTGCGGGACGCGCTCGACAAGCTGCGGCTGAACGACGCCGCGCTGGTCTACGAGCCGGAGACGTCGGCGGCGCTCGGGTTCGGGTTCCGCTGCGGCTTCCTCGGCCTGCTGCACATGGAGATCGTCCGGGAGCGGCTGGAGCGCGAGTTCAACCTCACGCTGATCTCCACCGCCCCGAACGTGGTCTACCGGGTGGTCATGGAGGACGGCACCGAGCACGTCGTCACCAACCCCAGCGAGTTCCCCGAGGGCAAGATCGGCGGGGTCTACGAGCCGGTGGTGAAGGCGACCATCCTCACCCCGTCCGACCACATCGGCGCGATCATGGAGCTGTGCCAGACCCGGCGCGGCGTGCTGCTCGGCATGGACTACCTGTCGGAGGACCGGGTCGAGATCCGGTACACGATGCCGCTCGCCGAGATCATCTTCGACTTCTTCGACCAGCTGAAGTCCAAGACCCGCGGCTACGCCTCGCTCGACTACGAGCCCGCGGGCGAGCAGGAGTCGGACCTGGTCAAGGTCGACATCCTGCTGCAGGGCGAGTCGGTCGACGCGTTCAGCCAGATCGTGCACAAGGACAAGGCCCGCGACTACGGCCTGATGATGACCTCCAAGCTGAAGGAGCTCATCCCGCGGCAGCAGTACGAGGTGCCCATCCAGGCCGCGGTCGGCGCGCGCATCATCGCGCGCGAGAACATCCGCGCCATCCGCAAGGACGTCCTCGCCAAGTGCTACGGCGGCGACATCTCCCGTAAGCGGAAGCTGCTGGAGAAGCAGAAGGAGGGCAAGAAGCGGATGAAGACGATCGGCCGGGTGGACGTCCCGCAGGAGGCCTTCGTCGCCGCGCTGTCCACCGGCGAGTCCTCGTCGCCCGCCGACAAGGGCGGCAAGAAGTAGCCTCCCGGCGCTGATTTCAGGGCGGTCCCGCTTGGCGGGGCCGCCCTGTTCATGTGGAGCGGCCTGTCTGGCCTGGTCAGAATGCCGGGCCGGGCAGGCCGTCCCTGTTCGAGGGGGAACGGGTCGTGTCGGCGCGGACGGAGCGTGTCCGCTCGGGCCGGTGAACCTTCCCCGCAGGCCATGCGGCTTTGTCCAAAGCGGTGGTGACGCCACGCCGCGAGAGCAACACTGTCCGTCGTGACACATACCCTCCTGCACCAGGTCCTGGTGTCCGATCTGGTCATTCCGGTCGGCCTCGCCCAGCAGGGCGGCCAGGAGTCCCGGACCGGCCTCGGCGCGCGCCTGACCGACGACACCTGGCTGCGCTGCGACCTCATGGTCTTCCGCAAGGAGCAGGCCGACGGCGACCGGTGCTTCATCCGAGGCGCGCCGCTGCTGGCCGTCGAGGTCGTCTCCGACGCGTCCCGCGCGGCCGACCTCGGACCCAGGCGCGCCCTGTTCGAGCGCGCCGGCGTCGGCGCCTACTGGATCGTGGACCTGCGCGGCGACGAGCCGTGCTTCCAGGTCTTCGAGCTGGACGACACGGGCCGGTACGCCGAGCGCGCGCTCGTCACCTGGGGACGCTCCGCCAAGCTGACCGTCCCGTTCGACATCGAGCTGGCCCCCGACCAGATCTTCGATCGGCAGCCCCGCCGCACCTCCCCCCGAAGGAGCCCCGCCGTGCCCGACCCGGTGACCGCCCCCGACGACTCCCTCGCCCGCCGCGTCGGGCCCGACCTGCCGCACGGTGAGGACCCGATCCTCATCGACGCGTTCGGACGGCGCTGGCCGACGGGCGCGGAGAAGGTCGAGCTGTGGGACGGCTGTCCCGTCTTCTACGGAGAGTGGGACGACCGCGACGTCGACATCGCCAGCCGCGCCTACCCGGGACGCGTCGTCCGGCTGGACCAGGAGCCCGGCGAGCCGGGCACGATGACCGTCCTGCCCGGCCCGTCCGAATCCGAGCCGGACGCCGAGCCCGAGCCCGGGGCCAAGCCCAAGCCCGAGTCTGACCCCAAGTCCGAGTCCAAGTCCGGGTCCGAGCCCAAGGCGGGCCCGGGCTCGGATCCCGGGGAAGGGGAGGCGGCCGCCTGAGCGGCGGCTACTTGATGAGCGGCCAGGCGATGACCGCCGGAACCTGGCGGAACTCGCCCCGGTTGGCGGCGCGCGCGGCGTAGACCAGGAAGACCATCACGACCGCCGAGAACAGCACCAGCAGCCACAGGATCGCCGGGAACACGAGGGAGATCAGGCCGCCGACGGCCCACACCGCGGCGCCCGCGATGCCCATGTTGAGGCCCTGTGCGGCGTGCCGCCGGACGAACGGGTGCCGGGCCTTGCCGAGGTAGACGACGGCAGGGGCGACGACGGCGACGAGGAACTGCCCGATGTAGGCCATCAGCGCCCACGTCGTCTCGTCGTAGCCGATCTCGCCGTAGTGCTCGGGCTCGGGCGCCGCGGCGGGCGGCGCGCCCTGCCAGCCGCCCTGCGGACCGCCCTGGACGGCCCCGGCGGGCGGCTGCTGCCAGCCCTGGCCGGCGGGCTGCTGCCCGCCCTGGGGTTGCTGCCAGTTCTGGCCGGCGGATTGCTGTCCGCCCTGGGGCTGCTGCCAGCTCTGGGGGGACGGCTGCTGCCAGTCCCGTCCGCCTTGCTGCCACTGCTGGTTCTGCGGCTGGTTCTGCGGCTGCTGCCAGGCGCCGGGTTGCTGCGGAGGAGGCCCGTAGGCCATGCGGTGCTTCCTCTCCGGGGTGCGGCGAAGGGTGAGCGAGAAGTGTAACGACCCTTTCGACGCCGCCGAAGGCGCCGAGGTTCCGGGCCTCGGCGTCTCGGCCCGGTCACGACCTCGGCGGTTCCGCGCGTTCCACCTCCGGCATGGGACGGCCCCCCGAGCAGGCTGCTCGGGGGGCCGTCCGTGGGATCAGGAATGCCAGAGGACGGCGGACGGGGCGGACGGCGACACCGTCACCGAACCCGTCCAGCTGATGCCGGAGCCGGCCTGCGGCAGGTAGTCCTGGTCGAGGAAGAAGCCGCGGCGGATCGAGGTCACGGTCGCGGACGCGCCGTTGTCGCCGTCGCCGGTCGGCTGCCGGACGGCCTCGACGGACACGACGTCGGCGAGGGTCGTCCCCGTCGGGAGCTCGACGGTCGTGGCGGGCGAACCGTCCCGGCTGACCGACCACGAGGGCACGGAGTGGTCCGAGCGGTAGAGGCGGGACGGGTCGCTCTTCAGCCGGACGCCGAGGCTGACGCCCGGGGCCGACCCGGCGCCGGAGGCCGCGCCCGTGGTCTTGCTGAACTCCAGGTAGAGGTAGGTGCGGAGGTCGCCGACCGCCTGGGTGTCCGGGGACGACGGCTTCTCGATCTTGCCCTCGCGGTCCATCTCCTGGGCGGTGATCCGGTACGTCCAGGGGTTCTGGTCCATGAGGTACTCGCGGGCGCGGTCGGCCGGACGCGTCTCGGTCGTGTCCAGCAGGAACCGGAGCTCGGCGTCCGGGGTGACCGCGTCGCACATGTTGTTGTTCAGCGTGCAGGTCTGCATGACCGGGTGGTCGCCCTCGTAGCGGCCGGTGAACCTGAGCGTCTGGTGCTCGGGGGCCTGGTAGACGCCGGTGTCGCGGACGCGGTTCCCGGCCGCGTCCACCTCGACGCGGTACACCCACTCGATGTCGGTGGTGCGGCCCCAGCGGGCCATCAGCGCGGGCGTGTCGGTGCCGCCGTCCTCGTTGCTCCAGATCACCGAGTACTCGAGGACCTTGTGGCCGGGCGTCGCGGCGGGCAGCGTCTCGTGCCAGGCGATGAGCGGGGCGTCGGTGTAGCCGTTCTGGTAGGGGTCGCCGCCGGGCTTGCCGGACGTGTCGAGCGTGCGTCCCACCACGACCGGCGCGTGCCGCAGGACGAGCTGGTCGTCCTTGGGCTGCCGCACCTTCGGCTTGGACAGCACGACGCGCTTCGCGTCCGCCGCGGAGCCCTTGGCCCACCGGAAGGTGACCTTGTGTCGTCCGTGCCTGACACCGCCTAGGCCGAGCGTCCGGGGCGTCGGGTCGGCGGACGGGACGAGCAGGTCGGTGACGTGGCGTCCGTCCACCTCGACCGCGAGGAGCGCGGCCTCCGCGCCCTTGCGCGCCCAGGACACGCCGGGCGCCGCGACCGTGAAGCCGATCACCGCCTCGCCGTCGCGGGCGGCGGTGAACGAGAGCGAGCGGGCCGGGCCGGACCGTTCCACGACCAGCCCGGACGCGGCGGACGCGGGGGGAGCGGTGACGAGGGGGACGGCGGCGAGGCCGGCCGCGAGGCCGAGGGTGAGGTGGCGCAGGCGAATGTCCATGAGCCCGGAAGGTAGGCCCGCTTGGTTGCGGGCCGGTGAAAGGAAGATCCCCGGTGTGTGTCGGCTTCGTGGGGAAGCGGCGAACCGGAGGCGCCGTCGCCGTCCTTCGGCTACTCGTACCTGCTGCTGAGGCCCGGGAACTCCAGGGACGCGCCGCCGAACACCGGCGATTCCGGGGCGTCGTGCGGGCGGGTGAGGTAGAGGCCCATCGCGGGCACCGAGGTGGACCCTCCGTGCTCGAGGACCTCGTGCCCGAGCTCGCGGAACAGGCCGGTGACGTCGGCGGCGGGCTCGTCGAGCAGATCGATGCCCTCCAGCCGGGGACGCAGCTCGGGATTGCCGCCCCAGCCGGGCACGCGGCTGGCGAAGACCTGGCCGATCCGCTCCACGCCGTCCGGGCCCTTGATGGTCGAAACCGAGAGGGCACCGCGGCCGATGTGGATGGTGCGGTGCCCGTCCCAGCCGCACAGGAAGGACGCGCGCGGCGCGGCGGTGCCACAGCGTTCGGCGATGGCGGCGAGGGTCGTCCAGGCGTCGGCGGCCTCGGTGAAGAACAGCAGGTGGTCGTCCGGGAGCACGGCGCCGCGGCCCGGCTGGAGGGTGACCACGAACGGCGGGACCTCGCCGGGGAACCGCGCCGGGTCGGGGTCGCGGAGCGTGACCAGGCCCTCCCACTCGACCGGGTCGCGGACGGCGAACCAGGAGATCTCGGTCTCCACGCCCAGCTCGGCGAAGGTCCGGTCGGTGAGCTCCCGCTCGACCACCATGCGTATGCCCTCGGCCATGGTGGCCAGATGCCCGGCCCACCACGCGGGCGGATGGGGGTCCCGGGCGCGGATGCCGGTCCGCCAGGTCGCGCCGGCCCCGGCCAGCGGTTCGTCGCTGGACCGTCCGCACTCGGAGACGACCGTGTACTCCCAGCCTTCGTCGCCGCCGCGCAGCATCACCCGCGCGGGCACCAGACCCCGTTCCCATCCCACTCCGCGACCCTATCCGCCCCGGACGGCCGGGCGATCCCGGCGATCAGGCGGCGGACGGCGCCTCGCGGGGGAGGGCCTTCGTGATGATCACGGCGGGATGTCCGAGGTGTCCCCCGCCCGGACGGAGCGGGTTGGGCGCGACACGGCGGGCCGAGCTTGGCCCGCGCCGCGATGTCGGTACCGTCGTCAGGACGGCCCGGCCGCCAGGCCCGGGACGCCACGGGGCGCCGGTTCGCGTCCGCCGTTCCCGCAGCTTCCGCAATGTCCGGAGGTTCCACCGTGACCCACTCCGAGCAGGTTCTCCGCAGTCCGCGCGAGCGGGAGGCGGTGAACGGCGCCGTCCGCGCGCTGCGGTCGGCGGCCCCGGAGGACTGGGAGCGGCTCGGGCTGGAGTTCCGCGCGACGGTCGGCATCGACAGCGCCACCTTCGAGATCGTCGAGCCGGACGGCCGGACCCGCACCGCGATGCCGCCCGGCCAGGCCGTCGGCCGGATGGACGAGCTGCGCCGCGCCATGTACCGGCGCGACAAGGGCGCCTGGTTCACCGCGCGGCTGTCGGTCGAGCGGTCCGGCCGGTTCAGCGCCGAGTTCGACTACGACGGCGAGCCCGACTTCACCCCGCCGCTCGGGCCGTCCGCCTACCGGCAGGATCTTGATCGTTTCCCGCGCGCGGACGAGCACATCCCAGGGTGGCTGCGGGCCAAGCTCCGCGCGTCCGGGCTCTCCTCCGGCCGCTGACCGCCCACCGGGGGCGCCGCGCCCGGGCCGGACGGTCCGAGCAGGGGGCGGGGCGGGGCAGACTTGAAGGGTGCCCTCGATCCTTCCCGACGGAGATCCCGTCCCCGCCGACGGGGCGCTGCCCGGCAGCGCCCTCGCGGGGCTGGGTGCGCGCCCGTTCGCGTTCTACGTCCATGTGCCGTTCTGTGTGACGCGCTGCGGCTACTGCGACTTCAACACCTACACGGCCACCGAGCTCGGCCCCGGCGCGAGCCGCGACTCCTACGCGGAGACCGCGGTCGCCGAGGTCCGGATGGCCCGCCGCGTGCTGGGAGACGTGGATCTCCCGGTCGAGACGGTCTTCGTTGGCGGCGGCACGCCGACCCTGCTCTCCCCGGACGACCTGGGCCGCGTCCTGGACGCGATCGACAAGGAGTTCGGCCTGGCCCCGGGCGCCGAGGTCACGACCGAGGCCAATCCCGAGTCGGTCGACGAGGCGTATCTCGCGCGCCTGCGCGAGGTCGGCTTCACGCGCGTCTCGTACGGCATGCAGAGCGCGCGCGAGCACGTCCTGAAGGTGCTCGACCGCACGCACACGCCCGGCCGCGTCCCGCAGGTGGTCGACTGGACGCGCGCCGCCGGGTTCGAGCACGTCAACCTGGACCTGATCTACGGGACGCCGGGGGAGAGCGACGACGACTGGCGGGCGTCCCTGGAGGCGGCGCTCGCGTGTGAACCGGATCACGTCTCGGCCTACGCCCTGATCGTGGAGGACGGCACGCGCCTCGCCGCGCAGGTCAGGCGCGGTGAGCTGGCCGCTCCGGACGACGACGCGATGGCCGATCGCTACCTGATGGCCGACGAGATGCTGTCGGCGCACGGCCTGCGCTGGTACGAGATCTCCAACTGGGCCAGGGACGCCGACGCCGCCTGCCGCCACAACCTCCTGTACTGGACGGGCGCGGACTGGTGGGGCGTCGGCCCGGGCGCGCACAGCCACGTCGGCGGAACCCGCTGGTGGAACGTCAAGCACCCGGCCGCCTACGCGTCCCGCCTCGCCGAGGGGGTCACCCCCGCGCACGCGCGCGAGCTCCTCACCGACGAGGACAGGCACATCGAGCGGATCATGCTGGAACTGCGGCTCGCGGACGGCTGCCCGGTCGACCTGCTGGACGAGCGAGCCGTCCGCGACCTGGTCGCGGACGGCCTGCTCGAGCCGGTGGGCGACGGCCGCGCGGTTCTCACCCTGCGCGGCCGACTCCTCGCGGACGCCGTCGTCCGCGACCTCACCTGAGCGGACTCACCCGAGCGGACCGGGCCTCAAGTGCGCGGACCGCCGGGTGTCCGGTCTGATCAGCGCACGATCGGCCAGGCCAGGAAGGCCGGGATCGCGTACCAGCCGCCCGCCTCGGCCCGCGAGGTCGCGATGATCATGAAGATGAACTGGACGAGCCAGAAGACCAGCGTGATCGGGACCGCGAGCACGGCGCCGAGGCCGAGCGTGGCCGCCGACAGCGCCACCGCGCCCACGCCGACGACCATGCCCGTGAGCTGGACGTTCAGGGCCTGCGCCGCGTGGTAGCGGACGAACGGCGAACGGTTCTTGTAGATCGTGAAGAACACGAACGGCGCGATCCACGTGGCCAGGACCAGCAGCCCCAGCGTGAACGCGGAGAACACGGCCGCGGCGGACATGCCGATCAGTCCGCTCAGCTCGGCCCAGCCGGCCTTGTCGCGCTCCCACGGCGTGACGGGCGGCGGCAGCGGCATTCCCAGCTCGACCTGAGTCCAGTCGGAGCTGGGGACGAACGTCGGCGGCACGTAGTGGCCGGACAGGTACACGCCGGGCGCCGGGTCGTCCGCCCGGTGCTCGCGCCGTTCATGCCCGAGCGGTTCGTCCACGTGTGGCTCGTGTGTGCGCGACTCGTGGTCACGCGCCTCGTGGGCGCGCGCGGAGTCGATGAGGACGGACCCATGGCCCTGCGTGGGTGTTCTGCCTCGGCTGGTCATTTTCGGCCCCCCTCTGGCGTGAGAACACAACACGTCTCTCGCAACGGGTAACGAACCGATCGCTGTCCGATATTCCGCCAGATCAGGGGTAAATGCAGAGGGTAATGGTAAAGTTACGCAGAGTCACGGGACGGTCACGAAGTCGATGAGCTCCTCGACCCGTCCCAGGAGCTCCGGCTCGAGGTCGGCGTAGGTGTTCACCCGCCCGAGGATGCGCCTCCACGCCTCGCCGGTCTCCATCCGCCAGCCCAGCGCCTCCAGCACGCCCTCCTTCCAGGGAAGGCCGCGCGGGACGCGGGGCCACGCGCGGATGCCGACCGCGGACGGCTTGACCGCTTCCCAGATGTCGATGAACGGGTGCCCGGTGACCAGCACGTACGGGGACGTGACCCGCGCGGCGATCCGGCTCTCCTTGGAGCCCTCCACCAGGTGGTCGACCAGGACGCCCAGCCTCCGGCCCTCGTCCGGCGCGAACTCCTCGACGATCGCGGGAAGATCGTCCACGCCCTCCAGGAACTCCACGACGACGCCCTCGACGCGCAGGTCGTGGCCCCAGATCTTCTCGACCAGCTCGGCGTCGTGGGCGCCCTCGACGTAGATCCGCGACTCCTTGGCGACCTGCGCGCGCAGCCCCTGGACCGCGACCGACCCGGACGCCGAGCGCAGCGGCCCGGGCGGCGCGGACGGCCCCGGCCGGACGAGCGTCACCGGCTTCCCGTCGATCAGGAAGCCCGCCTTGGCCAGCGGGAAGATCCGGCGCCTGCCGTGCCGGTCCTCCAGCGTCACGCCGAACTTGTCGCAGCCGACGACCGCGCCGCAGAACCCGCTGGCCGGGTCCTCGGCGACCAGGCCGGGATCGGCCGGGACGTCCGGGATCGTGCCCTTCAGGGGCCGCCGCCAGTCGCCCGCCAGAACGTCGTCACCGTAGTCCTTGCTCCGCACGGGGGATGACAATAACGACTCACCGAGAGGGCTCACAGACCGAACCATGCTTCGGGCGGATCCGGGATGTCCCCTCAGGGTCGTACACTTGGCACTCGGAAGTATGGAGTGCCAGTAGCGGGGGCAGGGGAGGTGACGACGTGCTCGACGACCGGAAACTCGCGGTCCTGCGCGCCATAGTCGAGGACTATGTCTCCACCAACGAGCCGGTCGGCTCCAAGGCTCTGGTGGATCGGCACAATCTCGGCGTGTCGCCCGCGACCATCCGCAACGACATGGCCGTCCTGGAGGAGCAGGGCTACATCCAGCAGCCGCACACCAGCGCCGGCCGCATCCCCACCGACAAGGGGTACCGGCTGTTCGTCGACCGGCTGTCGACGATCAAGCCCCTCTCCAAGGCGGAGAAGCGGGCCATCGAGACGTTCCTGTCCGGGGCCTACGACCTGGACGACGTGGTCGGCCGCACCGTCCGGCTGCTCGCCCAGCTGACCCGGCAGGTCGCCGTGGTCCAGTACCCGTCGCTGACCCGCTCCTACGTCCGGCACGTGGAGCTCGTCCCGGTCGCGACCGGGCGGGTGCTGCTCGTCCTGATCACCGACACAGGACGGGTCGAGCAGCGCCTCATCGAGACCTTCCACGAACTCTCGGAGGAGTCGGTCGGCCACCTGCGCGCGCTGCTGAACACCTGCCTGTCGGGCCTGGCGTTCGGCGACGTCCCGGGCGCGGTCTCCGACCTGCCCGAGAAGGTCTCCCCGGAGGAGCGGCCCGCCGCCGCGGCGGTGCTGTCGGTCCTGCTGGAGACCCTGGTCGAGAAGCACGAGGAGAAGGTCGTCTTCGCCGGCGCCGCCAACCTCGCGCACGTCGACTTCTCGCGCAGCTTCCGGGACGTCCTGGAGGCGCTGGAAGAGCAGGTCGTGCTGATGCGGCTGCTCGGGGAGTCCGCCGACTCCTCTACTGTTACGGTTCGGATCGGCACGGAGAACCCCGACGAGGGGCTCCGGTCGACATCCGTGGTCGCCGCCGGATACGGGGTCGGCGACCTCACCCTGGCCCGCCTCGGTGTACTCGGGCCTACTCGGATGGACTACCCCGGCACGATGGGAGCGGTACGGGCAGTGGCACGCTACGTCGGACAGATCCTGGCGGGGTCGTAGGTGGCAAACGACTACTACGGGACCCTCGGCGTCCGCCGCGACGCAGGCCCGGACGAGATCAAGAAGGCGTACCGGAGGCTCGCCCGCGAGCTGCACCCCGACGTCAACCCCGATCCGGAGACGCAGGAGAAGTTCAAGGAGATCACCCAGGCCTACGAGGTGCTCTCCGACCCCAAGAAGCGCGAGATGTACGACCTGGGGGCGGACCCGTTCGCCCCGGGCGGCGGCGCGGGCGCGGGAGCCGGCGGCTTCGGCGCGGGCTTCCCGTTCAGCGACATCATGGACGCCTTCTTCGGCACCGCCTCCGCGCGCGGACCCCGCTCGCGGGCCCGGCGCGGCCGCAACGCCACGCTCCGGGTCGAGCTCGACCTGAACGAGACCGCGTTCGGCACCACCCGCGAGCTGTCCATCGACACCGCCGTGGTCTGCGACACCTGCCACGGCGAGGGCGCGGCGCCCGGCTCCCACCCCGAGACCTGCGACATGTGCCAGGGCCGGGGCGAGGTCCAGCAGGTGCAGCGGTCCTTCCTCGGCCAGGTCATGACGTCCCGGCCGTGCCCGCAGTGCGGCGGCTTCGGCTCGGTGATCCGCAACCCCTGCCCGGAGTGCTCCGGCGACGGCCGGGTCCGCACCCGGCGGACCGTCAAGGTCAAGATCCCGGCGGGCGTGGAGAACGGCATCCACATCCAGCTCGCGGGCGAGGGCGAGGTCGGCCCCGGCGGCGGCCCGCCCGGCGACCTGTTCCTGGAGATCGTCGAGAAGCCGCACCCGATCTTCGAGCGGGAGGGCGACGACCTGCACTGCACGGTCGGCATCCCGATGACCGCCGCCGCGCTCGGCACCAACGTCACCGTCGAGACGCTGGACGGCGCGGAGGAGATCGACATCAAGCCGGGCACGCAGTCCGGCGAGGTGATCCGGCTCTACGGCCGCGGCGTCCGGCACCTGAACGAGTCCGGCCGCGGCGACCTGCACATCCACGTCAACGTCGAGACCCCGACGAAGCTGGACGAGGAGCAGGAGGGCCTGCTGCGCCAGCTCGCCCAGCTCCGCGACGAGGAGCGCCCGCCCGGCAAGTTCGCGCCCGGGCAGCGGGGCGTCTTCTCCCGCCTGCGGGACGTCTTCAACCAGCACTGATGACGCTCCGGCGAACGGTTGAGCGAACGGCGCGGACGGCGGCCTCCGGGCGGTCGTCCGCCGCGTCGGCGAACACCGCGTCGGCGAACACCGCGTCGGCGAACGCCGTGCGCGCGAACGCCGTGCGCGCGAACGCCGTGCGCGCGAACGCCGTGCGCGCGAACGCCGTGCGCGCGAACGCCGTGCGCGCGAACGCCGTGCGCGCGAGCGTTGTGACGACGAAGGGCGGGGGCCGGTGAGCGCGCCGGTGTTCCTCGCCGAGCCGGGCCGCCTCGCGGGCGAGCGCGTCCTGCTGGACGGCCCGGAAGGCCGCCACGCGGCGGCCGTGCGGCGGCTGCGCGCCGGTGAGCGCGTCGACCTGACCGACGGCGCGGGCCTGGTCGCCGAGTGCGTCGTGGCCGTCGCCGACAAGGCGTCCCTCACCCTGGACGTGCTGTCCCGGCGGCAGGTGCCCGCGCCGAGCCCGCGGCTGGTGGTCGTCCAGGCGCTGCCGAAGGGCGACCGGGGCGAGCTGGCCGTCGAGACCATGACCGAGGTCGGCGTCGACGAGATCGTCCCGTGGGCCGCCTCGCGCTGCATCACGCAGTGGAAGCCCGAGCGCCGCGAGAAGTCCCTCGGCCGCTGGCGCAACACGGCGCGGGAGGCCGCCAAGCAGGCCCGCCGCGCCCACTTCCCGATCGTGTCGGAGCTGGCCTCCACGGCGGACGTCGAGAAGCGTGTCGCCGCCGCGTCCGCGGCCGTCCTGCTGCACGAGGAGGCCGCCGAGCCGCTGACCGCGCTCGCGCCCCCCGCGGACGGCGAGATCGTCATCGTGGTCGGCCCCGAGGGCGGCCTCAGCGAGGACGAGGTCGAGCGCCTCGGCGCCGCCGGGGGACGCCCGGCGCTGCTCGGGCCGACCGTCCTGCGCACCTCGACGGCGGGCGTCGCCGCCGCGGCCGTCCTGCTGGCCGCCACCGGCCGCTGGTAGTCCGCCCGGCGCCGCTCCGCCGCGCCGGTGACCGGCCGTCCCCGCCTACTCGCCGGTGGAGGCCGGGGCCTCGCTGCCGTGGGTCTCGGGCGAGGTGGTGGGCGGCGGCGGGGTGGAGTCGGTCGGGTCGGGCGTCGGGCTGGGGGGCAGCGTCGGCGTGGGCGAGCCGCTGGGCGTGGAGGTGTGCGTCGGGCAGGTCGGCTCGCCGGACTGCTTGAACCCCGGGTGCCTGGCCGCGCTGTGGGACGGCGCGCCCGAGGAGTGCACCTCCGTGGACGGCTCGCAGGTCGGCGACGCCGTCGACGACACCGGCCCCTCGGAGGTCGTCGGACGCGTCGTCCCGGACGGGTCGTGCCCCGGGGGGGACTGGCCCTGCGACGGCGAGGAGGAGTCGATCGAGCCCGCGCCGCTGTCGCCCTGGGAGCCGTGGTGGCCCTTGGAGAACGGGCCGTCGTTGCCCATGGGCGACTGGATCAGGTCGAACGTCTGGGGCGCCGAGACTCCGAGGCCCGCGATGGCCACGGCCGCGCCCACCGCCAGGACCGGACGCGTCCAGTTGGCGGTGAACCAGTCCCAGCCGGCCCGGCCGGGAAATCTCCGCCGCTCCCGCTCGGCGACGCGGGCGCGGATGCGCTCCAGGCCGTCCGCCGAGGGAGTGACCCGCTCCGCCTCCGCGTGCAGGGCACGGCGCAGGATCTCGCCGTGCTCGTCGTGGGGGCCCGTGGTCATGAGAACTGCTCCAGAACATTGCGCATCGCGGTCATCCCGCGCGCCGTGTGGCTCTTCACGGCGCCCTTCGAGATGCCCATCGTCGCGGCGATCTCCGCTTCGGACAAATCGGCGTAGTAGCGCAGCACCAGGGCCTCACGCTGGCGCGTGGGCAGCCGGTGCAGCGCGTCCACCACCGCCGAGCGCTCCAGCTCGCCGATGGCCCCGGCCTCCGCGCTGGGGGCGTCGGGCAGCCCCTTGGGGGCGTACTTCTCCACCACCGCGCGGTGCCGCAGCACCGAGCGTGACCGGTTGACCACCGCCTGCCGCAGGTACGACAGCGCCTTGTCCGGGTCACGGAGCCGGCGCCAGCCGCCGTGCATCGCCACGAACGCGTCCTGGACGACCTCTTCGGCCGTCCCGGCGTCCCGGACGAGCATGGCGGCGAGCCGCACCAGGGAGCGGTAGTTGGCGCTGTAGAGCGCGGTCACCGCCTGGTCGGCGTCCCAGGCGACGGCGACTGCCCCCGCCGTTCCCCTGGCCACGAGGGTCTCGGTCACGTCTGTGGGACGCGCACCCTCGTCGTCCGGTTTACGAAAGGGCATCTTCTGCTGTGCCTCGGTCACCTATTTCGCCGCCTTTGCCGTCCCCCACCCCCCGTTCGGGCGGTCGCGGGGGCAGGCCGTGACAAGGCGCACCCGACCACTCCAGGCGTGGCTCGGAACACCGGGCCGGGGGGAACGCCTGACTTGAAACCCTAATCCAGAGGCACGCCGGAATGCGCCGTTCCACCGAAGGTTCCACCGCGAGGTGATCAAGGACCTTACCCGCTGCGCGTGCCGCCGGTCACGGTCTCAGTCGGCGCCGCAGGTCGGGGCGGGGAAAGTCGTCCGGCCGCGCCGGTCGGACGGTCCGGAACCCGGCTCGCTAGGATGCGGACGCGGTTCACGAGATCTAGGACACACACGCGACGAGCGGGTCACGGGACGCGCGTCACGGGACGCGGGTCAGGAAGAGGGACGCATGGACGCGAACACGGCCGACTGCCTGTTCTGCAAGATCGTCGCCAAGGAGATCCCGGCGACGATCGTCCGGGAGACCGGGACGGCGCTGGCCTTCCGCGACATCAACCCGCAGGCCCCCACGCACGTCCTGGTGATCCCCAAGGAGCACCACCCGAACGCGGCCGAGCTCGCCGCGGCGTCCCCGGCCCTGCTCGCCGACGTGGTCACCCTCGCCGCCGAGGTCGCCGCCGAGGACGGGGTCGACGGGACGGGCTACCGGATCGTGTTCAACACCGGCCCGGACGCCGGTCAGACCGTCTTCCACGTGCACGCCCACGTCCTCGGCGGCCGCGGCCTCGAGTGGCCTCCCGGCTAGACCCGGGGCACCTCTCCGGCAGGGCCGGAACAAAGCCGGACAGGCCCGGATCAAATGGAGAGGCCGTGCCACGCGTCGGTCGGTACCATGGAGACGTGGCCGCCGCAACGACGGCCGCGTGATATCCGTGGCGACGAGAAGGCAGGTCCGAGAGGCCGCGAGGCCCGGCTGATGGTCGAATCAACACACCGGGGGCGCGAGACCGCCGCGCAGAACGGCGCCCGCTCCCAGATCCGCATCGTGGTGCCGGACGACCACTCCATGGTGAGCCTCCTGGGCTCCCGGGACGAGTTGCTCCACGTGATCGAGAAGGCGTTCCGCAGCGACATCCACGTCCGCGGCAACGAGATCACCGTCACCGGCGCCCCCGCCGAGACCGACCTGGTCTCCCGCCTGTTCGCCGAGCTGATCGACCTGCTGAAGGGCGGCGCGCAGCTCACCCCCGACGCCGTCGAGCGCAGCCTGGCCATGCTCCGCACGGGCACCGCCGAGCGCCCGGCCGAGGTCCTGTCCCTGGACGTGCTGTCCGGCCGGGGCCGCACGATCCGCCCGAAGACGCTGAACCAGAAGCGCTATGTCGACGCGATCGACAAGCACACGGTCGTGTTCGGCATCGGCCCGGCGGGCACCGGCAAGACCTACCTGGCCATGGCCAAGGCGGTCAGGGCGCTCCAGGACAAGAAGGTCAACCGCATCATCCTCACCCGCCCGGCCGTCGAGGCCGGCGAGCGGCTCGGCTTCCTCCCCGGAACCCTCTACGAGAAGATCGACCCCTACCTGCGTCCGCTGTACGACGCCCTGCACGACATGGTCGACCCCGACTCGATCCCCCGGCTGATGGCGGCGGGCACGATCGAGGTCGCCCCCCTGGCGTACATGCGCGGCCGCACGCTCAACGACTCGTTCATCATCCTGGACGAGGCGCAGAACACCTCGCCCGAGCAGATGAAGATGTTCCTGACCCGGCTCGGGTTCGGGTCGAAGGTCGTGGTGACCGGCGACGTGACGCAGGTGGACCTCCCGAACGGGCAGGCGAGCGGGCTCCGGGTCGTCCAGTCGATCCTGGAGGGCATCGACGACATCCACTTCTGCAGGCTGAACAGCCACGACGTCGTCCGGCACAAGCTGGTCACCGACATCGTGGACGCCTACAGCAGGTTCGACGAGTCGCAGGTGGCGGAACTGAAGCAGGGGGCGGCGCGCGGGGGCGCGCCGCGCAAACGGGGACGGTAAGACGAAGTGAGCATCGAGGTACTGAACGAGTCCGGCGTGCCCGTGGACGAGCGCGCCATCGCCGACCTGGCCCGGCACGTGCTGGACGGGATGCGGGTGCACCCGCTGGCGGAGCTGTCGGTCCTCCTCGTCGACGAGGAGGCGATGACCGAGCTGCACGTCAAGTGGATGGACGAGCCGGGTCCGACGGACGTGCTGTCCTTCCCGATGGACGAGCTGCGGCCCGGCCAGCTGGACGGCGGCGCGAACGACGACGGCGAGCTCGACCCCGGGCTGCTCGGCGACGTGGTGCTGTGCCCGACGGTCGCCGAGCGCCAGGCCAAGCAGGCCGGGCACTCGACGGAGGCCGAGCTGGAGCTGCTGACCACGCACGGCATCCTGCACCTGCTCGGGTACGACCACGCCGAGCCCGAGGAGCACAAGGAGATGTTCGGGCTCCAGGACGAGCTCCTCGGGTCCTGGCGGGAGAAGAACTCCGCGCGATGACGGCAGGGCAAGGGTGGCTGCTGGGGCTGGCGGCCGCCCTGGTGATCGTGGCCGGGCTGCTGGCCGGCACCGAGACGGCGCTCGCCCGGATCTCCCGGCACCGGGTCGGCGAGCTGGTCGCCGCGGGCCGCCGGGGCGCGGCGAAGCTGGCCGAGATCGTGGCCGATCCGGCGCCGTACGTGAACATGGTGCTGCTGCTGCGGATCGGCTGCGAGCTGGTCGCGACGGTGATCGTGGCGGACCTGTGCGTCTCCTGGATGGGCGAGACGTGGGAGGCCTACGTCACCGCCGCGGTCGCGATGATCATCGTGAGCTTCGTGGCGGTCGGCGTCGGCCCGCGCACGCTCGGGCTGCAGCACGTGGAGCGGTTCGCGCTCGCGGGCGCGACGGTGATCCCGCCGGTGGCGCGCGTGTTCGGGCCGCTGCCGCGGCTGCTGATCCTGCTGGGCAACGCGCTGACGCCGGGCAAGGGGTTCCGCGAGGGGCCGTTCGCGACCGAGGCGGAGCTGCGCGACCTGGTCGACCTCGCCGAGCAGCGCAGCCTGATCGAGCCGGACGAGCGGCAGATGATCCACTCGGTGTTCGAGCTGGGTGACACGCTGGTCCGCGAGGTGATGGTCCCGCGCACCGACATGGTGTTCATCGAGCGGGACAAGTCGCTGCGGCAGGCGATGTCGCTGGCGCTGCGCTCGGGGTTCTCGCGGATCCCGGTGGTGGGGGAGAACGAGGACGACGTCGTCGGGATCGCCTACCTGAAGGACATCGTCCGGGCCACGCACGAGAACCCGGCGCGCGGCGGCATGTCGGTGGAGTCGGTGATGCGGACCGCGACGTACGTGCCGGATTCCAAGCCGGTGGACGAGCTGCTGCGCGAGATGCAGGCCCGCCGGATCCACGTCGCGATCGTGATCGACGAGTACGGCGGGACCGCCGGGCTGGTCACCATCGAGGACGTCCTCGAGGAGATCGTCGGGGAGATCACCGACGAGTACGACGTGGAGATCCCGCCGGTGGACCGGCTGGACGACGACACCGCGCGGGTCATGGCCCGGCTGCCCGTGGAGGACCTGGCCGAGCTGTTCGACGTCGAGATCGACGTGGACGACGTGGACACGGTCGGCGGGCTGCTGGCGTACGCGCTCGGCCGCGTCCCGATCGAGGGGGCGACGGCGACCGTGGCCGGGCTGCGGCTGAAGGCCGAGTCCCGGGCGGGCCGCCGGAACCGGATCGGGACCGTCCTGGTGCACCGCGAGAACGCCGGGTCGAACGGCGCCTGAGCCGCGCGTGCGCCTGAGCCGCGCGTGCGCCTGAGCCGCGCGTGCGCCTGAGCCGCGCGTGCGCCTGAGCCGCGCGTGCGGGCCGCCTGAGCCGCGGCGTGTGGCCCGCCTGAGCCCTGGTGTGTGGCCCGCCTGAGCTCCGGCGGGCCTTCACCCGTGATCGTGCGGGGTTAAACCTGAGGGGCGCACGGGCATGATCCTGCGCGTCACGTCGGCTGGGCGGGCTGCGGCACGGGGTCCGGGAACCGGGGGGTTTCCATGGCGTGCTCGGCATGTCGCCGTGTTCTTGTCGCCGCGGCCGTTTCGGCGTTTTCGGCGGCGGCCGCGTCCGGGTGCGGCGAGGTGCGGCGGGCGGCCGTCCCGGATGTCGCGGTGATACGGGTTCCGGCGGGGTTGACGACGGCTGCGGCGCTACGCCAGGAGGACGTTCCGGACGGGTTCCTGCCCGCCGACGACCAGGAGGTCTTCCGGGGGATGCGGCCGTCCGATCCGGATTGCGGGCGGTTGCTGAAGATGGTGGACGACGCGAGCGCTAGGTCGTCCGCCGCGGACCGGGACGTCCCGCAGACGCATGTGGCGTTCTACCGGGCGGATCCGGCGGCGAGCCTGGTGGAGCACGTGCTGCGGCTGCCGTCCGGGGAGGCGGCGAAGCGCGTGGACGCGGCGCGGGAGGCGGTCGCGGGCTGCCCGGCGATCGATTTCGGCCAGTCGGGGGACGCGGGCTGGGACGGTCGCGGGTTCGACCAGGCGGGCCTCGTGCGCAGGCGCCTGAGGCATTCGGGCGGGATGGACGACGCGCTGGCCGTCCGGTACAGCCATCCGGACGGCGACCGGCGGTACGGGCTGGACGTGATCTTCGCGCGGAAGGGCGACGACCTGCTGGTGCTCGCCGCGCCGGGGGAGTTCACGGGCGGCGGCGAGCGCCGGCTGCGGACCATGGAGGCGCGGGTGCTGCGCAGGCTGGTGAAGGCGCACGACGACGAGAAGGTCGTCCTGACGCCGACGCGCACCGAGACGCCGACGCGCACCGAGACGCCGGATTCCGCCGAGTCGCAGACGCCGACGCCGCTGCCGTAGAAGGCCGTGCCCAGGAGGCGGTGCCGGTGAAGGGGCAGGTCAGAGGGTGGCGGTGAGGGCGCCGTCGGGGGCGGCGACGAGGACGGGGGCCTTCGCGCCCAGTTCCCGGACGGCGGCGACGTCCGCGTCGGACGCCGTGCCGGTGGTGACGAGCGCGGCGGCCTCGAGGTCCTCCGCGCCGCTGGACACGGCCATGGCGACCGCGACCTGGAGCGCCGACAGCTTGAGCGACGGCAGGTCGACGCTGGTCGCGGCGTAGGTGCGGCCGGTCTCGTCGCGCACGGCCGCGCCCTCGGCGGCGCCGGTGCGGGCCCGGGAGGAGCGGGCCAGCGTGATGATCTTGGAGTCCTCGGCGTTCAGCTCGGTCACGCCCGCAAGCCTACCGACGGCCCGTTCGCAAGCGGCCGCCAAGTGGGCGGCAAGAGGGGCGGGGCAGCCTTGCGGCGTTCCGTTTGCGACGTCTCTGGGGGCCCGAGCATGTCCCGTTTGCTGTACCGACTGGGGAAGACCGCCGCGCTGCGGCCCTGGCGGATGATCCTTGTCTGGCTGGTCGTGATCGGCGCGTTCGGCGGCCTGGCCGCCGCGTTCGGCGGCGCGACCCACGACAACTACCGGCTCTCGGGGAGTGGCGCGCAGCAGGCGTCCGATCTGCTGTCGGACCGGTTCCCGGCGCTGTCCGGGGCGGACGCGCGGGTCGTCGTGCACAACCCGTCCGGGCAGGTGGACCAGGCCAAGCTGGTGGCCGCATGGACGAGGCTGCAGGCGCTGCCGCACGTGGCGGGGGTGGATCAGGCGCCGCCGGGGAAGGGCGGCGCGACCGCGCTGCTGACCGTCCGGTACGACGTGCAGGTGACCGACCTCGAGCCCAAGCCGTCACTCGACCGGCTGAAGGGCGCGACCGCCGACCTGAAGGCGGCCGGGTACAAGGTCGACTTCGGCGGGCAGCTGCCGGAGAACGTGAGCTCGCCGGGCGGCGTCGGCGAGGGCGTCGGCATCGTCGCGGCCCTGGTCATCCTGTTCCTGGCGTTCGGGTCGGTCGTCGCGGCCGGGCTGCCGCTCGCGGTGGCGCTCGCCGGGCTCGGCGTCGGCGTCTCGGGGATCACCCTGCTGGCCGCCGCGACCGACATCGCGACGACCGCGCCGACCCTCGCGATGATGGTCGGGCTCGGCGTCGGCATCGACTACGCGCTGTTCATCCTGACCCGGCATCGTGAGGGCCTCGCCCAAGGGCTGGCGGTGCCGGAGGCGGCCGGACGCGCGACGGCGACGGCGGGCCTGTCCGTGCTGTTCGCCGGGTTCACCGTGCTGCTCGCGCTGTGCGGGCTGCTGCTGTCGGGCATCCCGGTCTTCATGACCATGGGATTCGCGACCGGCCTGGTGGTCGCCGCGACCGTGCTGAGCGCGCTCACGCTGCTGCCCGCCGTCCTCGGCCTGGCCGGACGCCGCGTGCTGCGCCGCCGGGACCGGGCCGCGGACGCGGTCGTGCACACCGACGCGCCGCTGGTGCGCCGCTGGGCCGGGCATGTCGGACGGCACCCGTGGGCCTGGCTGCTGGCGAGCCTGGTGATCCTGCTCACCCTCGCGGCGCCCGCCGCAGGCATGCGGACGTGGCCGAGCGACGCCAGCAGCGAGCCGACGTCCAGCACCGTCCGGCGCGCCTACGACCTGCTCGCGGAAGGCTACGGGCCCGGCGCCAACGGTCCGCTGCTCGTCGCCGTCGACCTGCGGAAGGTGAACCGCGCCGAGCTGCCCGCGCTCCAGGAGCGCATCGCGCGCACCGAGGGCGTCGTGAACGTCGCGCCGCCGCAGACGTCCCTGGACGGCAGCGCCGCCGTGCTGGTCGCGACGCCCGCGTACGGCCCGCAGGACAAGCGCGGCCCCGCCGTCGTGGACCGGCTGCGCGCGCACGCCCTCCCGGACGGCGCGGAGATCACCGGCCTCACCGCGATCTACGTGGACCTGAACCGCCGCCTGGACGAGCGGCTCTGGCCCGTGATCGGCGTGGTGGTCGCGACCTCGTTCATCATGCTCATGCTGGTGTTCCGGTCCCTGGTCGCGCCGTTGAAGGCCGCCGCGATGAACATGCTCTCGATCGGCGCGGCGTACGGCGTGCTCGTCGCGGTGTTCCAGTGGGGGTGGGGCGCGACATTGCTGGGGTTGCCGCACAGCGTCCCGGTGTCGAGCTTCATCACCCTGCTGATGTTCGTGGTGCTGTTCGGCGTCTCGATGGACTACGAGGTGTTCCTGCTCTCCCGGGTCCGGGAGGACTGGCTGCGCACCGGCGACGCGCGGGGTTCGGTCGGGTCCGGGCTCGCCGCGACCGGCCGGGTGATCTCCAGTGCCGCGCTGATCATGGTGGCGGTGTTCGCCGGGTTCGCCTCCGACCCGAGCCTGGTGATCAAGCAGATGGGCGTGGGGCTGGCCGTCGCGGTGGCGCTGGACGCGACGCTCGTCCGGCTCGTCCTGGTGCCGGCCACGATGGCGCTGCTCGGACGGGCGAACTGGTGGCTGCCGAAGCCGCTGGAGCGCGTCCTGCCGGCGTTCGACCCGCACGGTTCGGTGGAGGAGAGCGAGGAGAGGACGCCCGTACCCGCCTGACCGTCCGGAACGGCCTGGAACAGCCCGGCGCGAGGGGCGAGCTCATCGTCCAGAGTGCCGGGCTATTAGGCTTTTGTCCGTGGTGGTGGCGGTGCGGGTTCTGGGGGCCTTCGAGGCCGTGGTGCGCGGGGAGCCGGCCGAGCTAGGCGGACCCCGCCAGCGGTCGGTGCTGGCCCGGCTCGTCGCCGCGCACGGACGCCTCGTCCCCGCCGACCGGCTCCTGGACGAACTGTGGCCGGACGGCGCGCCGCCCCGGGCCGCCGCCGGTCTCCAGTCGTTCGTGTCGCATCTGCGGCGCGCGCTCGAACCGGACCGTCCGCCTCGTACGCCCGCGCGGGTACTGGTGACGGCCCCGCCCGGCTACGCCCTGCGGCTCCAGCCGTCCGATGTGGACGCATGGCGGTTCGACGAGCTGGTGGAGCGCTCCGGCGAGGCCGCCGACCCCGCCGAGGCGCGCGAACTCGCCGAACAGGCGCTGGACCTGTGGCGCGGCCCCGCGTACGCGGAGTTCGCCGATCTGCCGTGGGCCGCCGCCGAGGCCGCCCGGCTGGACGAGCTGCACCGGCTCGCCGCCGAGCGCCGCGCGGAGGCGATGCTCGAGCTGGGAGCGGAGGCCGAGGCCGTCCCGGACCTGGAGACGCACACCGCCGCGAACCCGCTGCGCGAGGACGCCTGGCGGTTGCTGGCCCTCGCCCTCTACCGCGCCGGGCGGCAGGGGGACGCGCTCGGCGCGCTGCGGCGGGCTCGGGACGGCCTGACCGAGCAGCTCGGCGTGGATCCCGGACCGGCCCTGCGGGCGCTGGAGTCCGACATCCTCGCGCAGGCCGCGCACCTGGAGGCGCCCCGGCGCGCGCCGGAAGTCCTCCCGGCAACGGCCCGTCCAGCCCCGGCGTCGGCCTTCGCGCGGCCGCGGCTGCGCCTCGTTCCGCCGGGCGGCGAGGCCTTCGTCGGACGGGACGCCGAGACCGCGCGCCTCGCGGGCGCCGCGGAACGCGCCGGGGACGGCCGCTTCCAGGTCGTCCTGGTCGGCGGAGAGGCCGGGATCGGCAAGACGGCGCTGGTCGAGCGGTTCGCGCAGCGGACGGCGGCGGACGGCTGGCGGGTCGCGTGGGGCCGGTCCGAGGAGGCCGACGGAGCCCCCGCCGCCTGGTCGTGGGTGGAGATCCTGCGCGTCCTCGCCGCGGAGAACGTCCCGGACGCGGCCCTCGCCGGACGGCTCGCCCCGCTGCTCGACGACGCGTCCGCCGCGCACACCGACCTGGCCGCCGCCGACGCCACGACCGGGCGGTTCCGCCTGCACCTCGCCGTCGGCGACTACCTGGCGGGTCTCGCGGACGGCGGGCCGCTGCTGCTCGTCCTGGACGACCTGCACTGGGCCGACGAGGAGACGCTCGTCCTGCTGTCCCGGCTGCCGGAGCGGCTGGCCGAGCTGCCCGTCATGGTGGTCGGGACGTTCCGCCCGGCCGAGGCGGACGGCATGGCGGGCGCCCTCGCGCGACTGGCCCGGCACGAGCCGGTTCGGATCGACCTCGCCGGGCTGGCCGACGCCGAGGTCGCCGCGCTGGTCAGGGCGTCCTGCGCGGCCGAGGTCGGCGCCGGGGAGCTGGCCTCGATCGCCGAGCGGACCGGCGGGAACCCGTTCTTCGCCCGCGAGACCGCGCGGCTGCTCGACGCCGAGGGGCCGGACGCGGCGGCGCGCGGGGTGCCCGCGGGCGTCGGGGACGTGCTGCGCCGCCGCTTCGCCCGGCTGCCCGGGGACGCGCTGACCGTCCTGCGGCACGCGGCCGTCGCCGGGGCGGAGACCGACGTCCGGGTGCTGACCGAGCTGTCCGGCGGGGACGAGGACGCCGTCCTGGACGCGGTGGAGGCGGGCCTCGCCGCCGGGCTGGTCACCGAGCCCGCGCCCGGCCGGATGCGGTTCGCGCACGCCCTGGTCCGCGACACGCTGTCCGCCGGGCTGTCGGCGGCCCGCCGCACCCGCCTGCACGGCCGGATCGCCGCGGCGATGGAGACGCACGCGCCCGGCGAGGTCGGCGCGATCGCCCACCACTACCTCGAAGCGGGCACCGACCCGGAGCGGGCCGTCCGGTACGCGACGCTCGCGGCGGGCGCCGCGGAAGCCCGGTTCGCCTACGCCTCGGCCGCCGAGCTCTGGGACCGCGCCGCGTCCGCCCTGGACACCGGACGCGTCCGGGAGCGGCTGGAGCTGGAGATCCGGGCGATCCGGGCGTTCGCGCTGGCCGGGGCGGTCGTGCCGTCCCGGGAGCGGCGCGCCCGCTGCGTCGCCGAGGCGCGGGCGCTGGGCGACGTCGAGCTGCTGACCCGCACGATCATCGCGTTCGACGTGCCGACGCTGTGGACGGCCCGCGAGTACGGCGTCCTCGACACCGGGCTGCTGGACGCGGCGCACGAGGCCCTCGCGGGACTGCCGGACGACGCCGCCGAGCTGCGCGCCCGGCTGCTCACCATGATCGCCGTCGAGCAGGAGGGCGAGGCCGGAGACGAGGGCCCGCAGGCGGCCGATCAGGCGCTGGTCCTCGCCCGCCGCCTGGGCCGTCCGGAGCCCCTGGCCGCCGCCCTGAACGGTCGCTACATCAACGCCTACCGGAGCGCGGGCGACCGCCAGAGGCGGCACGAGATCGCGACCGAACTGCTGGAGCTCGCGACCGAGCACGGGCTGGGGTCCTACCAGGTCCTCGCCCACCTGCAGCTTCAGCAGGTGCACATGGCGTTCCTCCGGCTGGACGAGGCGTCCCGCCACCGCTCCGAAGGCCAGCGGCTGGCCGAGCAGTACGGCCTGCCCCTGCTGCGCCAGATCAGCGAGTGGCACCGGGCTCTCGGCCATGCCTTCTCCGCCGAGTACGACGACGCCGAACGCGCCTACCGTGAGGTCGGCGACGCCATCTCCCGGACGGGGATCTGGGCCAGCGAGCAGGGCGTGACGTTCTTCGGCATCTTCTGCCTTCGGCTCATGCGCGGGCGCGTCGCCGAGATGGTCGGACCGGCCGAGTGGATGGCCGAGAAGTGGCCGCAGGTCAGCGCTACCGCCGACCTCCTCGCGCTGGCCCTCGCAGCGGCCGGACGCCTGGACGACGCGCGCCGGGCGGTCGAGGGCGCGGGCCCGATCCGCCGGGACTACTTCTACGAGCTGGCCCTCGCCATCCGCGCCCGCCGCGCGATCGCCCTCGGCGACCGTGACCTGGCCGAACGCTGCCTCGCGGACCTCCTCCCGTTCGCCGACCACATCGCCGGGGGAACGAGCGCGGTCGCCACGATCGGGCCGATCGCGCAGACCCTCGGTGATCTGGCCGCGTTCCTGGGCCGTCCGGACGAGGCCGCCGGGCACTACCGGCTCGCGATCGAGATCGCCGGGCGGATCGGCGTCGAGCACTGGGCCCGGGCCGCCGCAGAGGCCCTGCGCGCCCTCGGAACACCGGCCGCCTGACCTGGCCGTCCGCCCCTCCGGAGGGTCCTCCGGCACGCCGGTGGACGAGGCGCTGCGTCGCGTCGGCGACAATTGGTGATGTGACATCGCCAGGATCGCCAGCAGAGACCCCGCAGCCCGAGCCGTTCAGGTCCGGGTTCGCCTGCTTCGTCGGACGGCCCAACGTCGGTAAGTCCACGCTGATGAACGCGCTGGTCGGGACCAAGGTGGCGATCACCAGCAGCCGCCCCCAGACCACCCGGCGGGCCATCCGCGGCATCGTGCACCGCCCGGACGCCCAGCTCGTCGTGGTCGACACGCCCGGCCTGCACAAGCCGCGCACGCTGCTCGGCGAGCGGCTGGACAGCCTCGTCCGGTCCACGCTCACCGAGGTGGACGTGATCGGCTTCTGCGTCCCGGCCGACCAGCCCGTCGGGCCCGGTGACAAGTACATCGCGCGCGAGCTGGCCAACGTCAAGGGGACGCCGGTCGTCGCGATCATCACCAAGACCGACCTCGCCACGCCCGAGCAGATCGCCAAGCAGCTCCTCGCGGTCGGGGAGCTGGGCGAGTTCGCCGACATCGTGCCCTGCTCGTCCGAGAACGGCTTCCAGGTGGACGTGGTCGGCGACCTGCTGATCAAGCACCTGCCGGAGGGCTTCGCGCTCTACCCCGAGGGCGACCTGACCGACGAGCCCGAGCAGGTCCTGGTCGCCGAGCTGATCCGCGAGGCGGCGCTGGAGGGCGTCCGGGACGAGCTGCCCCACTCGATCGCCGTCGCCGTCGACGAGATGGCGCTCCGCGAGGGCCGCGACGACTTCACCGACATCTACGCCCACCTGTACGTGGAGCGGGACAGCCAGAAGGGCATCATCATCGGGCACAAGGGCGCCCGGCTGAAGGAGGTCGGGCGGAACGCCCGCCACCAGATCGAGGCCCTGCTCGGCACCAAGGTCTACCTCGACCTGCGGATCAAGGTCCTCAAGGACTGGCAGCGCGACCCCAAGCACCTGCGCCGCCTCGGCTTCGACGACTGATCCGGACGCCGCGCTACGGCCGGTCCGGGGCCTCGGCCTCCGAGGCCCCGGGCGGCGACGACGGCCCGAACACCGGTTCGTCCGCTGATCCGGTGGCCGGCACGTCCGTCGGCCGGGCCTGGGCCTGCGCCCGCCGCGCGAACGGGCGGACCAGGCTGGTCCCGACGACCAGCAGGGACGCGCCGACGCCCAGGTACCAGCCGTAGTCGAGTGTCGCGCGGGTGTGCGAGGCGATCAGCGCGCCCTGCTCGCCGATCCGTTCGCCCGTCCGCTGCAGCCGCAGCGCGAACAGGACGCAGGCGATCAGCGCGAGCGAGCCGGGCAGCGCGGCCAGGGCCGCGATCCGGGAGTCCCGGCCGGCCGCCCCCCACAGCGCGACCACGGCCGCCGAGAGCGCCAGCACCGGCACCACCACGACGGTGCCGTCCGCCTCGATGCCCGCGACCGAGCCGAGATCGTCGCTGAGCGAGGTGCCGAGCAGCTCGGTGATCAGCTCCAGCCGCGCCCACGGCAGGAACGCCGAGACCAGCAGTGCCAGCGCGGCGAGGACCGTCAGCGCGCTCCAGACCGCCGCCGCGCGCGGCCGGGCGGGCACGGGGACGGGCGGCTCGGGGGAGGGCTCGGGCGCCGGATCCGGCGGCGGCTCCTCAGGCGGCAGGAACTGGGGCCGTCCCATGTCACCGGTCATGTGCCAAGCGTAAGGGGCCGGTACGACCTCGATCGCGTGGGGCGCGGGAGGCGGCCGGGATCGGTAGTTTGGACGGGTCCGTATTGGGAGGAGAGACCGGTGTTGCTCGTTTTCAGCCTTTCGGTGTTCTTCCGCGCCACGGGTGAGGGGACCTTCCACTGTCCGCGCTGCGGCGGCGACCGCGCCTACCGGCGCCGGGCCGCCCGCCGCTGGATCACCCTCTTCTTCCTCCCGGTCGTCCCGCTGCGCCGGCTGGGCGAGGTCGTCGAGTGCCGGGTGTGCCGGACCCGGTTCGCCGTCTCCGCCCTGCGCACGCCCACCGCGCAGCAACTCGCCGTCGCGCTCCCGGCCGGGATGCGCGCCGCCGCGGGCCTCGTCCTGCGCTCCGGCGACTCCGACGACGAGGCCAGCCGCGAGCGCGCCATCGAGGCCGTCATGGGCTACGGCGAGCTCGACTACGACGACCTGTGCATCGACACCGACCTCGACCTCCGCGACGCCTTCCTCGAGGAGGAGGTCGTCCGCGCGGGATCCGGCCTCGCGGTCGAGGCGAAGGAGTGGTTCCTGGCCCGCTGCGTCCGGATCGGCCTGGCCGACGGCCCCCTGGAGGAGCAGGAGCGCCGCACCCTGCACCACGTCGCGCAGCTCCTCGGCATGAGCCGGGCCCACGCCCTCGGCGTCATCACGATGACCGAGGCCGCGGCGCACTAATCTCTTTCTAGAACGCCGTCCCAGGCCGCGGCGGCTCGGAAGGACCCAGAAGGGGCGGGAGCATGGCGGACGCAGGAATCGCGCTGGTGCGGAGGCCGGGGTCGCGGCTGGCGGAGGGGCTGGTCACGCACATCGAGCGGCGGCCGGTGGACCTCGCCCTCGCGCGGCGGCAGCACGAGGCGTACACGGGCGCGCTGCGGGCGGCCGGGTGGGGCGTCCGGGCCGTCCCGGAGGCGGACGACGCGCCCGACGCGGTGTTCGTCGAGGACACGGTCGTGGTCTGCGGGGAGACGGCGGTGCTGACCCTGCCGGGCGCGCCGGAGCGCCGCGCCGAGGTCGCCGGGACCGAGGGCGTCGTCCGCGACCTCGGGCTGACCGTGGAGCGGATCACCGCGCCCGGCACCCTGGACGGCGGCGACGTGCTCCAGGCGGGCGACACCGTCTACGTCGGACGCGGCGACCGCACCAACGAGGAGGGCATCTGCCAGCTCGCCCGGCTCGTCGGCGGGCGCCGGGTCGTCCCGGTGGACGTGCGGGGCGCGCTGCACCTGAAGTCGGCGATGACCGCCCTCCCGGACGGCTCGCTCATCGGCGTCCCGGACTGGCTGGACACCTCGGCGCTGCCGGCCCTGCGGGTCGCGCCCGAGCCGTCCGGCGCGCACGTGGTCGTGCTCGGCCCGGACCACCTGCTGCTCGCCGCGTCCGCGCCGCGCACCGCCGACCTGCTCGCCGCCGAGGGCTTCCGCGTGACGGTCGTGGACATCGGCGAGTTCGAGGCGCTGGAGGGCTGTGTGACGTGTCTCTCCGTGCTCGTCCCGACACGCCGTTTCTGAAGGCGCTGGTAGACGGCCCGCGAGACACGGGCGTCTCAGATGGCGAGACCCGGTTTCCGTCTTCCGGATGCGATCTGTTAGCTTGACGAGCGTGTTCGTGGAACTGCTTCTCCTTAGCGGCCGCAGCGGGGGCCTGTAGACAGGTCGGCTCCCTCGCTGCGGGATTCTGACGTGAGCGTCGGCCGCAAGGACTGAGCAGAGGGAAGCAGGACCCACATGTATCCGCCTCAGAACACCTCCGGAATGCCCTTCCAGCGGTACAGGCCGTTCGCCCCGGTCAAGCTGGTCGACCGCACCTGGCCCGACCAGGTGATCACCGAGGCCCCGCGCTGGTGCGCGGTCGACCTGCGGGACGGCAACCAGGCGCTGATCGACCCGATGGACGCCCACCGCAAGCTCAAGATGTTCGAGCTGCTGGTCCGGATGGGCTACAAGGAGATCGAGGTCGGGTTCCCGGCGGCGAGCCAGACCGACTACGACTTCGTCCGGCAGATCATCGACGAGGACCGGATCCCGGACGACGTCGTGATCCAGGTACTGACGCAGGCCCGGCCGGAACTGATCGAGAAGACCTTCGAGGCCGTCCGGGGCGCGAAGCGGGCGATCGTCCACCTGTACAACTCGACGTCCACGCTGCAGCGGCGTGTGGTGTTCGGGCAGGACAAGGACGGCATCACCGCCATCGCGGTCGAGGGCGCCAAGCTGTGCAAGAAGCTCGCCGAGCAGATGGGCGACACCGAGATCCACTTCCAGTACTCGCCGGAGTCGTTCACCGGCACCGAGCTGGAGTACGCGGTCGAGGTCTGCAACGCCGTCAACGAGGTGTGGCAGCCGACCCCGGACCGCAAGGTCATCGTGAACCTGCCCGCCACGGTCGAGATGGCGAGCCCGAACGTCTACGCCGACCAGATCGAGTGGATGAACCGGAACCTGGCGTTCCGCGACTCGGTCATCCTGTCGCTGCACCCGCACAACGACCGCGGCACCGCCGTCGCCGCCGCCGAGCTGGGCTACCTGGCCGGGGCCGACCGCATCGAGGGCTGCCTGTTCGGCAACGGCGAGCGCACCGGCAACGTCTGCCTGGTCACGCTGGGCCTGAACATGTTCACCCAGGGCGTCGACCCGATGATCGACTTCTCCGACATCGACGAGATCCGGCGCACCGTCGAGTACTGCAACCAGCTGCCCGTCCACGAGCGGCACCCGTACGGCGGCGACCTGGTGTACACCGCGTTCTCCGGCTCCCACCAGGACGCGATCAACAAGGGCTTCGACCACCTGCGGCGGGACGCGGCGGCCGCCGGGGTACCGGTGGAGGCGTTCACCTGGGAGGTCCCGTACCTGCCGATCGACCCGCACGACGTGGGCCGGTCCTACGAGGCGGTCATCCGGGTCAACAGCCAGTCCGGCAAGGGCGGCGTCGCCTACGTGATGCGGACCGAGCACTCCCTGGAGCTGCCGCGGCGCCTGCAGATCGAGTTCTCCCGGGTCGTCCAGCAGCACACCGACGACCAGGGCGGCGAGGTCACGCCCGAGCGCATGTGGGAGATCTTCGAGGCCGAGTTCCTGGCGAACGGGCCCCGGGCCGGGCTGCTGGCGCACCGCGCCGCCTCCCGGGTGGACGAGAAGGACCGGCTGTCCTGCGACGTCCGGGTGAACGGCGAGATCCGCGAGATCGAGGGCATCGGCAACGGCCCGGTCTCGGCGTTCGAGGACGCCCTGGCGACCGTCGGCGTGAACGTCCGCGTCCTGGACTACGCCGAGCACGCGATGAGCGCGGGCGGCGACGCGCGCGCCGCGGCCTACGTGGAGTGCGACGTGGACGGGCAGACCGTGTGGGGCGTCGGGATCGACGGGAACATCGTCACCGCGTCCCTGAAGGCGATGCTGTCGGCCGTCAACCGCGTCGCCCGCGGGGTCTGACGCAGATCTTCGCCTGACCAAGGACTTTCCGGGTGCCTCCCGCGCGGGGGAGGCACCCGGAAATCTTTCTTCGCCCTGGTCACCGGGGTGACCGGGGCCGGGCCGCCACGAGTGGTCCGATCCCGGCCGCCCGGAGGCGTCCGGCCCTGGTCAGCCGCCGGAGCCGAGCACGTGGTGGACGAGTTCGCGCAGCGGTCCCGTGAGCTGCGCCTCGCCGACGGACGTGGCGTCGCCGTCGATATCGATGTCGTACACGAACTGGTCCGGTTTGCGTCCGGGCGGAGGCAGGGCGCCCAGGTCGACGCGGCCGACCAGCCCGTCCAGCAGGGGGTCGTCGGAGCTGTCGGCCTGACCGCGCCGCTCGATCCCGGCGAACCCGCCGCTTCGGACCACCGTCACCTTCATCAACGTTCTCCTCCGCTCTTCCCGCGGTCGTGAGGAATCCGCCCCTGGGGTGAGATTCTCACGATCACACGTGGACGCCCACCCCCGTCCACGCCTGCCGCACCGCGGTCACCTCGGCGGCGGACGACCCGTACAGCGTTCCCGCGGTGTCCACCGTCGCGGCCGCGAACCCGGCGAAGTCCACCGAGGACGACAGCTTGCCGCCCGTCAGCGTCCCGTACCAGATCCGTCCGGCCCGCTCCCAGGCGTGGCCGCCGATCGCGTCGGCGGCCAGGTAGAACGCCCGGTTCGGGATTCCCGAGTTGATATGTACCCCGCCGTTGTCACGGTACGTGTTGACATAGTGCGCCATGTCGGCGGGCTGGGGGTCCTTGCCCAGCTGGGGGTCGTCGTAGGCCGTGCCCGGCGCCTTCATGGACCGCAGCGCCTCGCCGTGCACGCCGGCCGCGAGCAGGCCCTCGCCGATCAGCCAGGCCGCCTGGTCGGCGGTCTGGCCGAGGTGCCACTGCTTGATCAGGCAGCCGAACACGTCCGAGATCGACTCGTTGAGCGCGCCGGACTGGCCGTAGTACTCCAGGGCGGCGGTGTACTGGGTGACGCCGTGGGTGAGCTCGTGCCCGGTGACCTCGAGCGGGCCGGTGAACTCGGTGAACAGGGTCCCGTCGCCGTCGCCGTAGACCATCTGCTTGCCGTTCCAGAAGGCGTTGTCGTAGCCCTGCCCGTAGTGCACGGTCGAGATCATGGGCAGGCCGGCGCCGTCGATGGAGTCGCGCTGGTAGGCGGTCTTGTAGAAGTCGAACACCACGCCGAGCCAGTCGTAGGCCTGGTTCTCGACGGGGTCGGCGACGGCGGCGGCGCCCTCGGTGCGCACGGTCCTGCCGGGCAGCGTCTCGGTGTGCTGGGCGTCGTCGATCGTCCGGTGGGGGGTGAAGTCCTGGGTCGCGGTGGGGGCGGCGACCGGCAGCACCCGGCGCTCGGTGCGCTGGGCGGTGCTGATCACGAGGCTGCGGCGGGCGGACTCGCGCAGCGCGGGATCGTCGGCCTCTCGGGAGAGGTGATCCAGGATGTGGGGCGGCACGATGGTGCATCTCATGGGACAACGCTGCCACCGCGAGGTCACCCGGACCACGTCTTCGGGCACAGTCGCGCGGCCGAATCCGGTCGCGGAGCGTGATGATCTCGTCGCGCGGCGCCGGATCATGCCGGGGATGCGCGGAGTGTGTGGAGATCGGGTGTTCCCGGGCGGGCGCATGCCCGGACGTGGGCGACAATGGGCGGGTGACCTTGTACCGCGACGAGGGCGTCGTCCTGCGCACACAGAAACTGGGCGAGGCCGACCGCATCGTGACCGTGCTGACCCGGCGCACCGGCCGGATCCGCGCGGCGGCCAAGGGGGTCCGCAAGACCAAGTCCCGGTTCGGGGCGCGGCTGGAGCCGTTCACCCACGTGGACCTGCAGCTCTACGAGCGGCGCTCGCTCGACCTGATCACCCAGGCCGAGACGCTGCGCCCGTACGGCCAGCGCCTGGTCGTCGACTACCCGCGCTACACCGCCGGGACGGCCATGCTGGAGACCGCCGAGAAGCTGACCGCCGGCGAGCGCGAGCCGGCGCTGCGGCAGTTCCTGCTGCTGCTCGGCGGGCTGCGCACGCTGGCGGACGGCTCGCACGACCCGCGGCTGGTGCTGGACGCGTTCCTGCTGCGGTCGCTGTCCGTGGCGGGCTGGGCCCCGGCGCTGGACGAGTGCAGCCGCTGCGGCGACCGGGGGCAGCTGCGCGGCTTCTCCATCGCGGGCGGCGGCGCGATGTGCGCCCGCTGCCGCCAGCCGGGCACGGCGACGCCCGCGCCGCCGACGTTCGCGCTGATGCTGGCGTTGCTGCGCGGCGAGTGGGACTATGCCGACGACTCCGAGCAGCGGCACCGGGTGGAGTGCAGTGGCCTGGTGGCCGCCTACCTGCAGTGGCACCTGGAGCACGGCATCCGCTCGCTCCGCCACGTCGAGCGCGACACCGGCGCGCGGGAACGCCGTGCCAGCAGCGTGCTGGAGCACGGTGCCGCCGGCGCGCCGGAGCACGGTGCCACCGGCATGCCGGAGCACGGCGACACCGGACCCGACGACCCCGCCGGTCCCGGCGGGACGACCGACAGGGAGACAGTTTGAGCAGGGCCGCCGTTGAGCCGCCGTACCCGCACCCGACCGGGGCGCGCCCGCCCGCGATCCCGAGCGAGCTGGTGCCGCGGCACGTGGCCATCGTGATGGACGGCAACGGGCGCTGGGCCAAGCAGCGCGGGCTGCCCCGCACGGAGGGGCACAAGCGCGGCGAGGACGCGCTGTTCGACGTGATCATGGGCGCGATCGAGCTGGGCGTCCCGTACGTGTCGGCGTACGCGTTCTCGACCGAGAACTGGCGCCGCTCGCCGGACGAGGTCCGCTTCCTGATGGGCTTCAACCGGGACGTGATCCGGCGCCGCCGCGACCAGCTGAACTCCATGGGCGTCCGGGTGCGCTGGGCCGGGCGGCGGCCGCGGCTCTGGCGCAGCGTGGTCAAGGAGCTGGAGGACGCCGAGGCCATGACCCGCGACAACGACGTCCTCACCCTGCAGTTCTGCGTGAACTACGGGGGCCGCGCCGAGATCGTGGACGCCGCCGCGCAGCTCGCCCGGGACGTCCGGGACGGCCGGGTCAACCCGGACAAGATCAACGAGAAGACGTTCGCGAAGTACCTCGACGAGCCGGGCATTCCGGACGTGGACCTGTTCCTGCGCTCGTCCGGGGAGCAGCGGACGTCCAACTTCCTGATCTGGCAGTCGGCGTACGCGGAGATGGTGTTCCTGGACACGCTCTGGCCCGACTTCGACCGCCGCCACTTCTGGCACGCCTGCGAGGTCTACGCCAGCCGCGACCGCCGCTACGGCGGCGCCGAGCCGAACCCGGTGCCGGTCGCGCCGTCCGCCTGACCCTTCCGTCCGGCCGTGTCATCCCGGTGACGCGGCCGGTCCGCGGCGTATAGTCGATAATCCCTACCTGATTGATTGACTTTTGGTCGCGGGCGGCCTACCTTCGTCCGCATGGCGTACCGTCTCCTGGACCTGCCGCCCGCGCCCTGCGCGGAGGCGGTCTGCGTGGAGCCCGTGGCGGGACGGATCGGCGCGGCGGTCACGGGCGTCCGGCTGGCCGATGGGTTCGACGACGGCACGGCACGCTTGCTGCGCCGGGCGCTGCTGCGGCACAAGGTGCTGTTCATCCAGAGCCAGAACGGCTTCGGCGTCGCGGAACAGACGGCGCTCGCCGCGCTCTTCGGCGAGCCCGCGCCGCCCGTCGAGCGATCCGGTCGCCTGGAGTGTTCCGACCGCCCCGCTCACTCCGGCTGCCCGGCGGCCTGGCACACGGACGGGAGCGGCACGATGCGTCCGCCGGGCGTGTCGGTGCTGCACGCGCTGAGCGTCCCGCCGGTCGGCGGCGACACCGTGTGGGCGAACACCGCGACCGCCTACGACGGCCTGCCGGTCGAGTTGCGCGAGGTCGCCGACCGGTTGTGGATCGAGCACGCGGGCCCGGACGGCGGGCTGGAGCACCCGCTGGTGACCGTCCATCCGGAGACGGGGGAGCGGGTGCTGCTTCTGGGCGCGTTCGCGCGGCGCGTCGCGGGCCTCAGCGACAGGGCGGACGCGGACGCGCTGATCCGGCTGTTCCAGGGCCATGTGACGGCGCTGGAGAACACCGTCCGCTGGCGGTGGCGGCCGGGCGACGTGGTGGTCTGGGACAACCGCGCGACCCAGCACCGGGACGTCCTCGACGCCTCGGAGCGGGCGGCGGGGCGGCGCAGGCTCAGACTCGTGACCTGCGCCGGAAGCGCCCCGCTCCCGCTCCACCCGAGGATGGAGCGGGAGTCGGCGCGCCGGATCCGGGCTAGGCGAGCGCCGCGTCCAGAGTGATCTTCGTGCCGGCGAGCGCCTTGCTCACCGGGCAGTTGGTCTTGGCGTCCTGCGCGGCCTTGTCGAAGTCGGCGGCCGACAGGCCGGGCACGCTCGCCCGGACGGTCAGGTGGATCCCGGTGATGCCCTCACCGGGCTGGAAGGTGACCTCGGCCTTGGTGTCCACCTTCTCCGGCGGCGTCCCGGCCCCGGCGAGGCCGTGCGAGAGCGCCATCGAGTAGCAGGTGGAGTGCGCGGCCGCGATGAGCTCCTCGGGGCTGGTGCGCCCGTTCGGCTCCTCGGCCCGGGACGGCCAGGTGACCTCGTACGTGCCGATCTTGGACGAGTCCAGCGAGACCGTCCCCTTGCCGCCCATGAGCGGGCCTTCCCAGTGTGCGTTGGCGATGCGTGTGGTTGCCATGGGACTGATTCTGCCAACCGCCCGCGCGGCGCTCATCGGCAGATCGGGTGATCAGGTGATCAGGGCACGATGTCCCCGGCGGTGGTCCAGTCCTTGACGATCGCCTGCTGCGCGGCGGCGAGGGTGACCTGGTCGGCGCAGAGGGCCTTGTAGAGCTTGAACTCGACGTCGTCCTTGGGGTTGGGGCTGGGGCCCGTCTCCGGCCAGAGGTTGCGCGGGTCCGTCGGGGCGCCGCCGAGCGAGAGCGGGATGAAGTGGTCCTCCTCGTAGGAGGACGGGTTCGTGTCCTGGTAGCCGTACTCGATGATCTGCTGCTTCTTGAGCGCGTTGGTGTACGACACCGGCGGCCGGATCTTCTTGGTGTAGCCCGCGACGCAGACCGTCTGGTGGATGTTGTCCTGCGTGACGTCCGGGTTGGTCGCCCCCGGCGTGCACGCCGGGTCCGGGCGCGTCGTGGCCGGATCGACGCTGGTCGCGTGGCACGAGCCGGGCGCGTGCGTCGGGATGTCCGTCGGGACGAGGGCCCTCGGGTCGCCCGTGGGGATGCCCGAAGCGGACTTTCCGGGCGCATGGGACGAAGTGGCTCCGGCCTTCCCGGCGTCGGAGCTGGTGCCGCCGCAACCGGCGGTGGTGGCGAGGATGGCCGCGCAGGCGCTCGCGAACAGCGGAATGGCGTGTCGAGTAAAGATCATCTGGGCCCCCTTTCGGGACCGTGGCCATGATGCTCTGTTTTACCCAGTGGACCACGTCTGTCGTCCGGGTTGTCAGGGGCATGCCGGACAGGGTTGTTTGTCAGGCGAAAGGGTGAGGCCCCGTGTCCCGGTGGGGCGGACACGGGGCCTCGATTTCCAAGGGGCCTCTGTGGTCACGGAGCCGCGTGACGGGCTCCGTGCGAGGAGGGGCTAGCTGACGTTCACGGCCGTCCAGGCGGCGGCGACCGCGTTGTACTGCGTGCTGCCCGCGCCGAACAGGTCCTTCGCGGCGTTCAGCGTGGCGGTCCGTGCGGCCTTGTAGTCCGTGCTGGACGTCATGTACGTGGTCAGCGCGCGGTACCAGATGCGCGTCGCCGCGTCCCGGCCGATCCCGCTGACGGCGTTGCCGTCGGCGGTCGGGCTGTCGTAGGAGACGCCGTTGATCGTCTTCGCGCCGCTGCCCTCGGACAGCAGGTAGTAGAAGTGGTTGGCGACGCCGGACGAGTAGTGCACGTCGAGGTTCTTCAGGTCGGTCGACCAGTTGTCGGGGGACTTGCCGTCCTTGCTGGGCTTGTCCATGAACCGCAGCGCCGGCTTGCCGAAGCCGGGCAGCACGACCCGCTCGCCGACCAGGTAGTTCCCGGTCTCGGTCGAGTTGTTGGCATAGAACTCGACGGCCGCCGCCATGATGTCGGAGGTCGCCTCGTTCAGCCCGCCGGACTCCCCGCTGTAGGTGAGGTTCGCGGTCGCGCTGGTCACGCCGTGGGTCATCTCGTGCGCCGCGACGTCCAGCGCGGTCAGCGGCGCGAGCTGCTGGCCGTCACCATCGCCGTAGGTCATGCAGAAGCAGGAGTCGTCCCAGAACGCGTTGGCGTAGTTGCTGGAGTAGTGGACGCGGTTGGACGAGCCCTTGCCGTCGTTCTTGATGCCGTTGCGGCCGAAGACCTCCTTGTAGAAGTCCCAGGTCTCGTCGGTGCCGTACTGCGCGTCCACGCCCGCCGAGGCGCGGTTGGTGTTCGTCCCGTCGCCGAAGTGCGTCGTGGTCGAGGTGAAGATGGTCGTGGGCGCGCGGAAGAGGCAGAAGGTCAGGATGCAGAAGTCCGACTTGTTCTCCGCGTCGCCCGTGTAGGTGCCGCCGCGCGTCGGGTCCTTCATCTGGTAGGACGACCCGGACGCGGTGAGCTGGAGCGGGACCGTCCCGGAGTAGAGGCCCTTGCCGTCGCCCGCGTCGGTCTTGATCGTCTCCTCGCGGAACAGGACCTTGCCGGTCAGCGCGTCCACGGAGGTGAAGACGCGGCTCGGCGTGCCGTCGGCCTTCCTGCCCTCGGTCTTGAAGCGCCAGGCGAGGCGCGGCTGGTGGTCGGCCGTGCGGGCCTCGACGACGAGCGTGCCGTTGTCGCGCGTCTTGTAGTGCTTCGCGGCGGCGGCCTTCTTCGCCTCGGCCGCGGAGACCTTCGGCGCGGTCGGGTTCGGCTGGGAGCGCAGCGTCAGGCTCGTCCCCTCGTACGCTCCGGACCGGCTCTGGTGGACGATCACGTCACCGCCGAGCACGGGCAGGTTCCGGACCGTCCGGACCATGCGGGTGTGGGACGTCCCGTCCCGGTCCACGGACACGCCGACGACCTTGAACTTCTGGTCCGTCGCGGCCTTGAGGTCGCCCGCGTGGGCGTCCGCCGCGCCGAGCGCGCGGGTGGCGGCGACCGAGGGAGCGGGAGCGGTCGGGGCGGGGGAGGCCGAGGCGGCGGACGGAACGACGAGGGTGACCGGCGCGGCGAGCAGTGCGGCGCCGGCCACCAGGCGGGGGGAGGTTCTCATGAACGCCCTCTCATGCGAGAGCCACGGCCCCCCCGAGGACCCGACCGTCGGGCCGCCCTGGCTATGGGGACATTTATGACATGAGAGGTATTCGGTTTACTTGGTGAAAAGTGTCAAAAAGCGCCACGAATGTTCTCAAGGTGTCACCCGTTACCCATCCGGCGCGCGACTTTACTCCGAAGCGGAGGAATATCGGCCCGGGGGAAACGAGGGCATGCCGCCGCCCGGAGAAGACGCGCGAACGCGCCGGACGGTTCACGGCGGGCGGCTACTCCGCGCCGGTGCAGTCGGCGCAGCGGCCGAAGATCTCGACGGTGTGCGTGATCTCGCTGAAGCCGTGCTCGTCGGCGATGGCCGCCGCCCAGCGCTCGACCGCGGGGCCCGCCACCTCGATCGTCCGGCCGCAGTCGCGGCAGACCAGGTGGTGGTGGTGCTCCTCGGTGCGGCAGGCGCGGTAGACGGCCTCGCCCTCGTCGGTGCGCAGCACGTCCACCTCGCCGGCGTCGCACAGCGCCTGCAGCGCCCGGTAGACGGTGGTGAGGCCGATCTTGGAGCCGTCGGCGCGCAGAGCGGCGTAGATGTCCTGCGCGCTGCGGAACCCCTCGCACTCCGAGAGCGCCTCGCGCACCGCGTTCCGCCGGGACGTCGTGCTTGCCCTGGTCATCCTCCGAGCACCTCCGCCTCGTGCTCCGCGTGGACGCGGGCCGCCGCGCCCACCGCCGTCTCCTGTGCCGCCGTGCCATGCGCGCCGGTCTCCACCGCCGCCTCCGGGCCGCCGCCCGGCGCCGGCCGGGTCGCGAACGCCCTCCGGCGGCGCAGGACCGCGCCGGCGACGACCGCGGCCAGGAACACCACGAGGGCGAGCAGCACGATCGACGGGCCCGGCTGAAGATCGTACTGGAACGAGCTCAACAGCCCCGACACCGCCGACAGTACACCGATCACCATGGCGCTCAGCATCGTCGCCCGGAAGCCCCGGGCCAGCTGCTGCGCGGCCGCCACAGGGATGATCATCAGGGCGCCGACCAGCAGGAGGCCGACCGCGCGCATCGCGATGACCACGGTCACCGCGGCGGTCACCGCGATCAGCACCGACAGGAACCGGACCCGCAGTCCGGCCGCGCGCGCGAGCTCCTCGTCCTGGCAGAGCAGGAACAGGTCGCGGCCGAAGACGACCACGATGGCGAGCACCGCGACCGCGAGCCCGGCGACCACGTACAGGTCGCCCATCGTCACGCTGCTGATCGAGCCGAACAGGTAGGACTGCAGGCTGCTGCCGCCGCTCTGCGCCTGGGTGAGCAGCGCGCCGCCCGCGAGCCCGCCGTAGAACAGCAGCGCGAGCGCCACGTCCCCGCCGCTGCGGCTGCGCGCCCGCAGCAGCTCGATCGCGAGCGCGCCGAGCACGGTCACCACCAGCGCGCCCAGGATCGGGGACGTGCCGGTGAGCAGGCCGAGCCCGATGCCGGTGAGCGCGATGTGCCCGATGCCGTCGCCGAGCAGCGACAGCTTGCGCTGGACGATGAAGGTGCCGATCGCGGGCGCGGTCAGCCCGATCAGGATCGCCATGACCAGCGCGATCCGCATGAAGTCGTAGGACAGGACGTCGGTCATGCCGCGCTCCCCGCGGTCTGCTCGGACGCGGTCTGCTCGGACGCGGTCGCGCCGGTCGTCGTCGTGGTGCGGAGGCGGGTCTCGGCGGCGATCCGGCCGTTCTCCAGCCGGACGGTCCGGGTGATCAGCGGCTCCAGCGGGCCCAGCTCGTGCAGGACGAGCAGGACCGTGCGGCCCTCGCCGGTCAGCATGCCGAGGGTGCGGGCCAGGGCCTCCTGGTTGCCCGCGTCGACCCCGGCGTTCGGCTCGTCCATGACGATCACGTCGGGTTCGCCCGCCAGCGCGCGGGCGATGAGCACCCGCTGCTGCTGGCCGCCCGACAGCAGGTGAGCGGAGTCGCGGGCGCGGTCGGTGAGGCCGACGGCGGCGAGCGCGCGGTCGATCGCGGCCCGGTCGGCGGCCGACGCCGGACGCCAGCGGGACTGCCGGGCGGTGCGTCCGGACGCGACGACCTCACGGACGGTCGCCGGGACGCCGCCGCCCATCGGGAGCCGCTGCGGGACGTACCCGACCCGGCCCCAGTCACGGAACCGGGCGGGGGCGCGGCCGTAGATCTCGGTGCGTCCGCCGCTGAGCGGCAGCACCCCGAGCAGGGCCCGGACCAGGGTGGACTTGCCCGAGCCGTTCGGCCCGGTGAGGGCCAGCACGTCGCCGGGCCCGACCACGAGGTCGATGCCGGCGAGCACCTCCCGGCCGTCCAGGCGGACGCGTCCGCCGGTCATCGCGAAGGGGGGCGGGGTCACGAGCACTCCAGTGCGGTGCGGAGGATGCCGAGGTCGCGGCGCATGACCGACAGGTAGTCGTCGGACGATCCGGGCTTCACGCCCTCGACCGGGTCGAGGACCGCCGTCCTCACGCCCGCCTCCCGGGCCAGCGCGTCGGCGACCTTCGGGCTGACCAGCGTCTCGGTGAACACCGTCGTCGCCCCGGTCGACCGGATCTGGTCGGTGAGCCGCGCCAGCCGCTTCGGGGACGGCTCGGCGCCCGGGTCGACGCCCGCGATCGGGACCTGCGTGAGGCCGTAGTGGTCGGCCAGGTAGCCGAACGCGGCGTGCGAGGTCACGATCGTCCTGCGCTTGCAGGTCTTCAGGCCGTTCTGGAACTCCGAGTCCACGGCGCCGATCTGCTCGACCAGCGCGTCCGTCCGGGTCCGGTACTCGGCCGCGTGCTCGGGGACGGCGGCGGCGAGCCGGTCGCCGACGCCCTTGGCGATGGCGGCCATGCGTCCGGGGTCGACCCACACGTGCGGGTCGTAGTCCGCGTGGGCCCCCTCCTCGCCCAGGTCGCGGGCGGGGAGGGTCTTGACGGCGGTCACCGCGTCGAACGACTTGTGCTTGGCGCGCTTGGCCACCGCGTCGTCCACCGCGGGCTGGACGCCCTTGATGTAGAGCGTGAGGCCGGAGCTCTGCACGTCGGCGATCTGCCGCGGGGTGAGCTCCAGGTCGTGCGGCTCGGCGCCGGGCTTGGTCAGCGTCTCGACCTTGACCGTGTCGCCGCCGATCCGCTGGGCGAGCCACGCCATCGGGTAGAAGCCCGCGACGACCTTCGTCCTGCCGCCGCTCCCGCCGTCCGCGGAACCGCAGGCGGACAGGCCGAGCGCACCGGCGAGGACGACGGCTGTGAGGGGCAGCGCACGCCGCCGTGCGCGCCGGGAGGGACAGATCGAGGGCATGCCCCAAGTCTGGACAAAATGAAAACGGTTGTCAAAACCGTCATCGCGGATGTGGCGGACGCAACAGACGTCCCCGCGGGGCCTCGGGAGGACGCGGCAGGCGTTCCGCAGGGTCCCTAGAGGACCTCCTCGTAGGCGCCGGGCTCGTCGATGGCCATGGTGGCGAGGGGGATGAGGCGCATCCGGACGGCGGGGGCGCCGAGGGCGCGGCGGTAGAAGCCCGCGCCGTCCCACTCGGTGATCATCGCCCACAGCTCCGGGTCGTCCACGGTGCGGGCGAGCCGTCCCGCGCGGTGCCCCGGCCCGGCGGCCAGGTCGGCCAGCAGGGCCGTCATCTCTTCGGTGAAGCCCTCGGCGCGCTCGGCGGGGACCCGGAACCGGGTGATCGCGATCATCGCACCATCTTCCCAGCCCGTCATGGCCAAGATCGGGGAAACCCCCGGCGCGCCCCGTCGCAGGTCGGGGCCCCGACGTGATCATGAGGATCCGCACCGCCCGCGTCTCGCGGGCCCGCACGGGAGGGGGACCGACGTGCGTTCAGTCGCCGTGCCCATCGTCGCCCTGGCCCTCACGGCCCTGGCCGCCGGATCCCTGGTCATCGGCCTCCCCGCCTCGGGACCCGTCGCCACCCCCCGTGCGCCGTCGGCCGCCGGGGAGCGGGCGACCGCCTCCGGCGGACGTCGTGTGGTGGCCTATCGGGGGGTGAGCGTGCCGGTGCCGCGAGGTTGGGAGGTGCACCGGCTGGACGCCGAGCCGGGGGCCTGCGTCCGGTTCGACCAGCGTGCGATCTATTTCGGGACGCCGGGGGAGCAGACGTCCTGCCCGGCGCGGGTGATCGGCGGAGCCGAGGCGATCATCGTCCAGCCGGGTGGCCCGGCGCCCGCGTCCGCGTCAGCCTCGGCGGAGCGTCGGCGGGGCCGGGCGCTCCCGGACCGGCCGGCCTCGCTCGACCTGCCCGCGCGGTGGGACGGCGTCGTCCGCGTCCCGCTGCCGGAGGCCGGGGTCACGATCACCGGCTTTTCCGGCGACCGCCCGGACCGCCTCCGTGAGGCTCTGCGGGCGATCCGCCTCACCACCGGCTGGACGTCCGGACCGTCCGCGGCCAGGACGGTCCGGACCGCCTGGCTGGGCGAGCGGCTGGTGTCCGGAGGGCCTCGCAAGCACGGGCACGGGAAGAAGAAGCGCGGAAGCGGGAAGAAGAGGCACGCAGGCGGGACGAAGCGTGGAGGCGGGCACAAGCACGGACGTGGACACAAGCACTGGGCCGGACACAAGCACTGGGCCGGACACAAGCACTGGGCCGGACACAAGCACTGGGCTGGACACAGGCACGGAAACGGGCCACACAAGCACGGCTCCGGGCACAAGCACGGGGGCGGGCACAAGCACAGGGGTAAGAAGCGGCACCAGCGGCCGAAGCGCAAGGCGCCGCCGGCGTGGGCGATCGGGCGGGGGTTCGACGCGTGCGCCGCGCCGTCCCTCAAGGCGATGAAGGCATGGCGCGGGGCGTATTCGGTGGCCAACGTGTACATCGGAGGGGTCGCGCGCGGGTGCGCGCAGCCGAACCTCAACGCCGGGTGGATCAAGGCCGTCCGGAAGATGGGGTACCGGCTGATCCCCACCTACGTCGGGCCGCAGGCGCCCTGCACCCGCTTCCTGGCGCGCTTCAAGGCCGAGGAGGCCGTCCAGGCGGGCCGTTCGGCGGCGGCGGACGCCGCGGCTCGTGCGCGCGCGCTGGGCATCCCCAGGAGCAGGCCGATCTACTACGACATGGAGGCGTACGACGCCAAGCCGGGTTGCCGATCGGCCGTGCTGCGGTTCATCGAGTCCTGGACGACGTCCCTGAGGTCTCGCGGATACGTCGCGGGTGTGTACAGCAGCGCGGGTTCCGGAGTCCGTGATCTGGGCAAGGCCAAAGGCATCGTGAAGCCGCCCTTGATCTGGTTCGCCCACTGGGACGGCAAAGCGCGCGTCTATGGAAGCCGATATCTGTCCAACTCCTGGTGGCAGCCGCATCGCCGTATCAAGCAGTTCAGGGGCGACCACAAGGAGTGGCACGGCGGAGTGACCCTCTTCGTGGACAGCAACGTGGTGGACGGCCGGGTCTACTGACCCGATATCGGCCCGGCGGCGGCACGGCGTCCGGTGGGCCGATATCGAGTTCGGCGGCCCTTGCGGGTGCCCTAAGCTGGGGAGGGCTGCCCAGAGCACCGCTCGGCGAAACCTCGCGGCAGCCCCAGCGAAACGAATTCGAGCACGATCAACGGGGATCACGCGTCGCCCTCCGCCGACCGGCAGGGCGCGTGACGAACTCACCCGCCGACCGCCAGTTGGATGGAGAACAGCCATGGCACGCCGTTCCGACGTGATGGACACGATCATCAATCTCAGCAAGCGTCGGGGCCTGGTGTTCCCGTCCAGCGAGATCTACGGCGGACTGCGCGCCTCCTGGGACTACGGCCCGCTCGGCGTCGAGCTGAAGAACAACGTCAAGCGCCAGTGGTGGAAGTCGGTCGTGCAGGGCCGCGACGACGTCGTCGGCCTCGACTCCTCGGTGATCCTGGCCCGCGAGGTCTGGGAGGCCAGCGGCCACGTCCGCGAGTTCGTCGACCCGCTGACCGAGTGCCAGTCCTGCCACAAGCGGTTCCGCGCCGACCACCTGACCGAGGCGTACGAGGAGAAGCACGGCCAGGAGCCGCCGAACGGCCTGGCCGACGTCACCTGCCCGAACTGCGGCGTCAAGGGCGCGTTCACCGAGCCGAAGATGTTCAACGGCATGCTGCGCACCTACCTCGGCGCGATCGAGGACGAGTCGGGCCTGGCCTACCTGCGCCCGGAGACCGCGCAGGGCATCTTCATCAACTACCTGAACGTCCAGCAGTCGTCCCGGCGCAAGATCCCGTTCGGCATCGGCCAGATCGGCAAGTCGTTCCGCAACGAGATCACCCCCGGCAACTTCATCTTCCGGACCCGCGAGTTCGAGCAGATGGAGATGGAGTTCTTCGTCAAGCCGGGCAGCGACGAGGAATGGCACCAGTACTGGATCGACGAGCGGTTCCAGTGGTACACCGACCTCGGCATCCGCAAGGACAACCTGCGGCTGCTCGAGCACCCGAAGGACAAGCTGTCCCACTACTCCAAGCGGACCGTCGACATCGAGTACCGGTTCGGCTTCTCCGGCAAGGAGTGGGGCGAGCTCGAGGGCGTCGCGAACCGCACCGACTTCGACCTGTCCACGCACGCCAAGGCGTCCGGCCAGGACCTGTCGTTCTTCGACCAGGAGGCCGGCGAGCGGTTCGTCCCGTACGTGATCGAGCCCGCGGCCGGCGTCGACCGCTGCACGCTGACGTTCATGATGGACGCCTACGCCGAGGACGAGGCCCCGAACGCCAAGGGCAAGCTGGAGAAGCGCACCGTCATGCGCCTCGACCGGCGGCTCGCCCCGGTCAAGGTGGCCGTCCTGCCGCTGTCCCGGAACGCCGACCTGTCGCCGAAGGCCCGTGACCTGGCCGCCCAGCTCCGCAAGAACTGGAACGTCGACTTCGACGACGCGGGCGCGATCGGCCGCCGCTACCGCCGCCAGGACGAGATCGGCACCCCGTTCTGCGTCACCGTCGACTTCGACACCCTCGAGGACGACGCGGTGACCGTCCGGGAGCGGGACACGATGAGCCAGGAGCGCATCTCGCTGAGCCAGGTCGAGTCCTTCCTCGCCGCCCAGCTCATCGGCTGCTGACGCCGCTGACGCGCTGACCGGCATCCCGCGCCCGCGCGGGCGAACGTGACAGGGGCCGTCTCCCTCCGGGGAGACGGCCCCTGCTCGTTTCCTGCGGCGCGCATGGAGCTCAGGCGGGGTGGACGCGCGGACGGTCAGGAGGCGCGGACGGTCAGGAGGCTTCGATCCACAGCTGGGTGGTGTACGAGCCGGACCCGGGCGAGCTCTCGCCCAGGAGCTGGTAGGCGGCGGTGACGGTGGCGGTGGACGGGCAGAGGAAGCTGCCGCCGGACGCCACGGGCACCGTGACGTTGTTCAGCTTGAGCTGGGCCTGGTTGACGGTGGTGTCGGGCCGGGAGGCGTTGTTGGGGTTGTAGCCGTCGGCGGTCACGGTGCCGCCGTAGTAGCAGGTGATGCCGCCGAGGATGCTGGCGACGGCCTTGACCTTGAAGCCGGCGATGGTCAGGGTGCCGTCGCGGCCGCCGGTGTGGGCGGAGTCGTAGGCGGCGGTCGCGGCCCAGGGCAGGCTCTGGGAGGTCACGGCGACGGTGCCGCCGCCGCCCGGGCAGGCGGGGCCGGGGCTGTTGGTGAACGTGGCGCTGGTGATCGAGCCGCTGCCGCCGGAGGTCACCGAGCCGCTCATCGTGGACTGGTTGCAGGAACCGCCGCCGAGCGAGGTGGTGACGGACGCGGTCCCGAGCAGCGACGCCTTGACGTTGCCCGAGAAGAGGGGCCCGGTAGCCGAGCCCGCGTGGATGCCGACTCCGGCCGCTGAGGCGGCCGTCGCGGAGCCGACGACGAGCGCGGCGGCGGCCGCGCCCATGGCGAAGGACTTCCTGATTTGTGCCACCGGATGCTCCTTTGTCCGGTTACGGGGTGGGCAACGCGAAAGTAACTTCATCTCTGGCGCGCGCCTAGGTGGGTGACCGAGGTTGTTATGGCCGAAACCTGACAGCCCTCCGCGTGCCGAACCGGGTTACGGTGAAGGGTTGGGCGGCTGTCCGCCCCTGCGCCACATGCGAAGGGCCGGGGCGGACGTGGTCGTCCGCCCCGGCCCTCAACGGCCGGTCAGGCCCTCAACGGGTCGGTGAACCCCGGTCAGGCGAGTCCCGGTTCGCGCTCGCGCTGCTCGGCCTGGATCACCTGCATCACCGCGTTGATCAGCGCCAGGTGGGTGAACGCCTGCGGGAAGTTGCCCAGGTGCCGCCCGGTGTGCGGGTCGATCTCCTCGGCGTACAGCTGCAGCGGGCTGGCGTAGCTCAGCAGCTTCTCGCACAGGGCCTTCGCCCGCTCCACCTCGCCGATCATCACCAGCGCGCTGACCAGCCAGAACGAGCAGATCGTGAAGGTGCCCTCCTCCGAGTCGAAGCCGTCGTCGGTCTCGGCCGCCCGGTATCGCAGCACCAGGTCGTCCTCCGACAGCTCGTCGGCGATGGCGAGCACCGTCTCGCGCACCCGCTTGTCGTCCGGCGGCAGGAAGCCCAGCAGCGGGATCAGCAGCGAGGAGGCGTCGAGCGAGGTGGCGCCGTAGTGCGCGACGAACACGCCCCGGTCGTCCAGCGCGTGCGCGAGGACGTCGGCGTGGATCTCGTCGGCGGCCTCCTGCCAGCGGCGGGCCCGCTCGTGGTCGCCGCGGATCCGGGCGAGCCGGGCGCCGCGGTCGGCCGCGACCCAGCAGAACAGCTTGGAGGAGGTGAAATGCTGCGGCTCGCCGCGCACCTCCCACATCCCGGCGTCCGGCTGGCGCCAGTTGTCCAGGGCGTCCTCGACCTGCTTGACGACGATCTTCCAGAGCCGGTCGTCCAGCCGGTCGCGCTTGCGCACGAACATGTAGACCGACCCGATGATCGCGCCCCACACGTCGTGCTGGTTCTGCACGTAGGCCTCGTTGCCGATGCGCACGGGGCGGGCGCCGTCGTAGCCGCTGAGGTGGTCGAGCGTCGCCTCGGGCAGCTCCTCGCGGCCGTCCAGGCCGTACATGATCTGGAGCTTGCCCTCGGCCGCCTCGGCGACGTCGGTGATGAAGTAGAAGAAGTCGTTGGCCTCCCAGTCGTAGCCCAGCGTGTAGAACGCCCACAGGGCCATCGTGGAGTCGCGGATCCAGGTGTAGCGGTAGTCCCAGTTCCGCTCGCCGCCAGGCGTCTCGGGCAGCGACGTGGTCGCCGCCGCCGCGACCGCCCCGGACGGCGCGAACGTCAGCCCCTTCAGCGTCAGCGCGCTGCGCTGCAGGTGGCTGCGCCAGGGGTGGTCGGGGAACCGGCCCCGGTCCAGCCAGTGCTGCCAGTGGTGGACGGTCCAGACCAGCCGCTCGTGCGCCTCCTCGTAGGTGGCGGGCGGCTGGTGCTCGCTCCAGGACAGCGCGACGAACCGGGCGTCGCCCTGCTTCAGCAGCGTCCGGGACGTGGCGAGCGAGCCCTCGAACCCGACGTTCATGTCGGTGGTCAGGCGCAGCGAGACGCCGTTCCCGCGGGCGACGGCCTCGTGGTAGCCGACGCCGGAGTGCTCCCAGCGGGCCGGGGACTGGCCGTAGTCGAACACGGGCATGCAGTCGAGCCGGACCTGGGCCTGCCCGTTGACGCAGCGCACCATGCGGAGCAGGACGTGGTCGGCGTCGTAGTCGGTGGGGGCGCGGCGGTGGGTGTGGGACCGCTCGTCCTCGTGGTGCCACGGGCCCATGAGCAGGGCGTCGGTCACCACCAGCCAGCCCCCGTGCACCCACCACGTGGTCTCCATCACCATCGTGCCGGGGATGTAGCGCTGGGCGGCGGGCACCTCGACGCCCGCCGGTCCGAGCCGGAAATATCCCGCGTCCCTGTCCAGGATCGAGCCGAACACGCTGGGCGAGTCCATCTTCGGCAGGCACATCCACTCGATGTTCCCGCTGGGCGCGACCAGCGCGGTCGTCTCGCAGTCGGACAGGAACCCGTAGTCGGCGATCGGGGCGAACGGCTCTCCCGCTCGCCCTCCGGCGACCTTCGGCCTCACGGCCTCACCTCCTCTGTGATCCATCATTCCCTCCCCAGGGCAATGACCCGGCCATGGGGCGGGCCGACTCGGTCATGGGGTCGTATCCGCCCGAAACGGCGGGTCGGCGGCGGGGTTTCCCACCGGGGAGGTCTGCCGTGTCGCTATTGGTATAGGCCATTACAATGCTCCTGACCTGGGAATACTCGCGTGGTGGCAAGGGGCGGCGAACGGGTCCCGTTTCCATGGGTACAGTCCCCGCAAACAGGGCGAAGCTTCTAGCGCCAGGACAAACGCGATCAATACCGGCATCGCGGGCGGAACGGGCGCGGGAGACCGACCCCTGGTGTTGGGTGTCACCGGAGCGAGAAGGAGCTCCCCGTGCCGAAGTTCGTGTACGACTTCACAGAGGGCAACAAGGACCTCAAGGATCTGCTGGGAGGCAAGGGCGCCAACCTGGCCGAGATGACCAATCTCGGGCTGCCCGTCCCGCCCGGCTTCACGATCACGACCGAGTCCTGCAGGCACTACCTCGAGCACGGCACCCTCCCCGAGGGGCTCGAGAACGAGATCGACGAGCACCTCGCCGCGCTGGAGCGGGCGATGGGCAAGAAGCTCGGCCAGCCGGACGACCCGCTGCTGGTCAGCGTCCGGTCCGGGGCGAAGTTCTCCATGCCGGGCATGATGGAGACCGTCCTCAACATCGGCCTGAACGACGACTCCGTCACGGGCCTGGCCGCCCAGGCGGGCGACGAGCGGTTCGCCTGGGACTCCTACCGGCGGCTGATCCAGATGTTCGGCAAGACCGTGCTGGACATCGACGGCGAGCGCTTCGAGGACGCCCTGGAGGACGCCAAGCGCGCCAAGGGCGTCAGCAACGACGTCGACCTGGCCGCCGAGGACTTCCGCGCCCTGGTCGGCACGTTCAAGGAGATCGTCAAGCACGAGACCGGGGACGACTTCCCGACCGACCCGCGCGAGCAGATGAGGCTCGCCACGCTCGCGGTGTTCGACTCCTGGAACGCCCCCCGCGCCATCCTCTACCGGCGGCAGGAGCGGATCCCGGTCGACCTCGGCACGGCCGTCAACATCTGCTCGATGGTGTTCGGCAACCTCGGCATGGACTCCGGCACCGGCGTCGCGTTCACCCGCGACCCCGCGTCCGGCCACCAGGGCGTCTACGGCGACTACCTCCAGAACGCGCAGGGCGAGGACGTGGTGGCGGGCATCCGCAACACCGTCCCGCTGACCGAGCTGGAGCGGATCGACAAGCGCTCCTACGACCAGCTGCTCGACATCATGGAGACGCTGGAGAACCACTACCGCGACATGTGCGACATCGAGTTCACGATCGAGCGCGGCAAGCTGTGGATGCTCCAGACCCGGGTAGGCAAGCGGACCGCCGCCGCGGCGTTCCGCATCGCCTGCCAGCTGCTCGACCAGGGCCTCATCGACGCCGACGAGGCCGCCTCCCGCATCACCGGCGACCAGCTCGCCCAGCTGATGTTCCCCCGGTTCGACACCTCCGCCGCCGTGGACGCCACGCGGCTCACCAAGGGCATGAACGCCTCCCCGGGCGCGGCCGTCGGCAAGGCCGTGTTCAGCAGCGACGCCGCCGTCGCCGCCGCCGAGAAGGGCGAGGACGTCATCCTCGTCCGGCGCGAGACCAACCCCGACGACCTCGCGGGCATGGTCGCCGCGCGCGGCGTGCTCACCTCCCGCGGCGGCAAGACCTCGCACGCCGCCGTCGTCGCCCGCGGCATGGGCAAGACCTGCGTCTGCGGCGCCGAGGAGCTCGACGTCGACGTCAGGTCGCGGAGGTTCACCGCGCCCGGCGGCGTCGTGGTCTCCGAGGGCGACGTCATCTCCATCGACGGCACCAGCGGCCTGGTCTACCTCGGCGAGGTCCCGGTCGAGGACTCCGAGATCGTCCAGTACTTCGAGGGACGGCTCTCCGCCGCGGACGGCGGCGAGCTGGTCGGAGCCGTGGACCGGATCATGGCTCACGCCGACGCCAGGGCCCGGATGAGCGTCCGGGCGAACGCCGACAACCCCGAGGACGCCGCCCGCGCCCGGCGGTTCGGCGCGCAGGGCATCGGCCTGTGCCGGACCGAGCACATGTTCCTCGGCGACCGGCGGCAGCTGGTCGAGAAGCTGATCCTCGCCGAGACGGACGAGGAGCGGGCCACCGCCCTGGACGCCCTCGAGCCGCTGCAGCGCGCGGACTTCGAGGGGATCTTCGAGGCCATGGACGGGCTGCCGGTCACGATCCGGCTCATCGACCCCCCGCTGCACGAGTTCCTTCCCGATCTCACCGAGCTGTCGGTGAAGGTGGCGCTCGCCGGGGCGGACGCCGACCCGCAGGACCGGCGCCTGCTGGAGGCCGTCACCCGGCTGCACGAGCAGAACCCTATGCTCGGGCTGCGCGGTGTGCGTCTGGGTTTGGTCATTCCGGGACTCTTCCTCATGCAGGTGAAGGCGATCGCCGAGGCGGCCGTCGCGCGCAAGGCCGCCGGGGGCGACCCGCGCCCGGAGATCATGATCCCACTCGTCGGCGCGGTGCAGGAGCTGGAGACCGTCCGCCTGGAGGCCGAGGGCGTCCTGCGGGAGGTCGCCGAGCACACCGGCGTGGCCGTCCACACCCTGATCGGCACCATGATCGAGGTTCCGCGGGCCGCGCTCACCGCCGGGCAGATCGCCGAGGCGGCCGAGTTCTTCTCCTTCGGCACCAACGACCTCACCCAGATGACCTGGGGATTCTCCCGGGACGACGTGGAGGCCGCGTTCTTCTCGCGGTACCTCGACCTGGGCATCTTCGGTGTGTCGCCCTTCGAGACGCTGGACCGCGAGGGCGTCGGACGGCTCGTCCGGATCGCCGTCGAGGAGGGCCGGGCGACGCGTCCGGACCTGAAGCTCGGCATCTGCGGCGAGCACGGCGGCGACCCGGACTCGGTGCACTTCTGCCACGAGGTGGGGCTGGACTACGTGTCCTGCTCGCCGTTCCGCGTGCCCGTCGCGCGGCTCGAGGCGGGCCGCGCCGCGATCGGGTCGGCGGGCAGCGACAGCCGCTGACCCCTCACCCCGGTGGGAGGCCGCCGGGGTGACGTCGGCCCCTCGCCCCGGCGGGAAGTCGCCGGGGCGGAACCGTGCCTCGGGTGATGGTGCCCCGGGGTGATCTTGTGTCCGGTCCGTCCGGTTTCATTACTTGGTGGGCCGGGCGAACCGTTCGCGTCTCCGGCGTCGTCTAACTAGCGTGTCAGGTGCGATGACGATGGAACTGCACGTGCCGGAGAACGAGCCGGAACCCGAGACCGCGGCCCGCGACGACGGAGCCGGGCGCGAGCGCGCGAACGAACGGGGCGGCGGGCGCAGGAAGAAACGGCGGGAGCCCCGGCCGCGCTGGCTCGTGATCACGGTCGGTGTGATCGTGACGCTGGTCGGCGTCGTCGTGGTGACCCCGCTCACGGTCGGTCTCCGCGTCTGGTACCAGGCCCGGCAGGACGAGCGGCCCCACTCGGACGCGATCATCGTGCTGGGCGCGGCGCAGTACAACGGCGTCCCGTCGCCGACCCTGAAGTGGCGGCTCCAGCACGCGCTGGAGCTGTACCAGCACGGCGTCGCGAAGCGCATCGTCACGGTCGGCGGCAAGGCGCCCGGCGACAACTTCACCGAGGCCGACTCCGGCCGCCGGTGGCTGGTCCGGACGGGCGGGGTGCCCGCCGACCGGGTGATCTCCGTCCCGGTCGGCCGCGACACCCTGCAGAGCTTCAAGGCCGTCGGCGCCGAGTTCCGCCGCCTCGGCCTGCACTCCGGCGTGATCGTCACCGACCCGTGGCACGAGCTGCGGGCCAAGCGGATGGCGTCCGACAACGGGATCGACCCCGCCGGCTCGCCGACCCGCAGCGGCCCGAGCGTCCAGACCCGCGACACCCAGTACCACTACATCGTCCGCGAGACCGGCGGGTACCTGTCCTACGTCCTGCTCGGGCGGAGCGTCCACACGCCGGACGAGACGATCAAGGGCGTCGTCCCGGACAACACCGCCACCCCGGCCACCCCGTCCCACTCGCCGGGGCACTGACGCCCGCCGTCCTACCTGGGCGGACCCTGCTGGTACGGGTCCTGCCCAGCCGGGTACGGCTGCCGGGCCGGGAACGCCGGACGGTGCTCGGCCGGGACGCCGTAGTGCTCCAGCAGGGCGCGCAGTTCCCCGGACGCGGCGGGGTCTGCGACGACGTGCGCGACGGCGTCCTTGACGTCGACCTCCGCGCCGGACGCGTCGCGCAGCACGATCGGGCCCTCCCAGGACAGGATCCAGCGGGCCCGCCGGGTCTCGACCAGGACGCCCTGCACCGCGCGGACCAGCACGTTCTCGACCAGCGCGCGGTCGCCGCCCTTGCCCTTCCAGCCGAGTTCACGCAGCTCGGCGGCCAGCTCGGGGATCCGTCCGGCGGCGACGGCGGCGACGGCTCCGCCGAGCGTCGGCTCCGGCGCGCCGTTGATCCGCTGCGCCGCGACCAGCAGGTCGCTGACGGCCTCGGCGTTCGCTCCGTTGTACAGGGCGCGCGCGGCGACCTCCTCCCACGGGACGGAGGGCAGGGCGAACACCTCGTTCGACGAGAGGGACGAGAGGTGCGCCTCGATGAAGCCTTCCGCGGCGGCCGGGTCGCGCAGGATGGTCGCGGCGGGACGGCCGTCCACATGGACAGCGCTCTCGGGCAGCCGGGCGATCGCGGTGAGCCGGTCCGGCAGGCTCGGGTGGGAGTCGTAGGGCGAGGGCTCGGCGCTGTTCGCCTCGGCCAGGAACCGCTGGCGCTGGCCGTTCATCAGATGCCGCAGGCCCCCGTACAGCTCGGTCGGACGGGCCTTGGCGGGGCCGATCAACGGCAGGTACTCCAACCGGTACGCCTCCCACGCGACGTCCACGATGCGCACCTTGGTCAACGCCTCGGACGCGGCGTGCCGCCCGGCGATCCGCACGGCGAACTCGTCCGCCTCCAGCTCCTGCCGCCGCGCCACCGCCTTGGAGACACGGAGGTACAGCTTGCCGTACCAGACGAACAGCCGCTGGACGGAGGGGTGGTCGTCGAGTCCGCCGATCGTCCGGCTGAGCGCGAGGTGTCCCCGGTAGGTGGGCTCGCCGAGCCGGAGGTGCGAGCCGCTGTAGTGGCCGAGCTCGTGCCCGAGGACGGCCGCGAGCTCGGCCCGGGTGAGCAGCACGAACAGCGGCCGCCCGATGAGCATCCGGCGCTTCTTGGCGCGCAGCCCGAGCCAGGACGTCTCCTCCGTGACGGCGGCGTTCACGTCCGGGATGACGCGGATCTCGTCCGGCGGCGCGGTGCCGGCGGCGGCGGCGAGGGCGGTGACCTCGCGCCACAGCTCCGGTTCGTCCCGCGGGCCGACGGCCCGGCCGCGGGGGGCGTCGACGCCGTTCCCGCGGCTGACCACGACCAGCGCGCGCAGCAGCGCCAGCGCCGCGACGGTCAGCACGAAGACGCCGTGGAGCGAGGCGACCTGCAACGGGCTCCTCAGGGCGGCCACGGCGGCCATGTCGGCGATCACGGCGGCGGCGAGGACGAGCCCTGCCAGGACGTAGAAGCCGGCGAGGAGGGTGAGCGCGAGGACGGCGCGCAGCGTGGTGGTCATGAGCGGTACCCCGGCAGACTCGCGGTCATGTGTACTCGCCTCGGTGGTGAGGGGGGTCGATGGTCGCGTCGGCGGGATCGAGGGGGCGGTGCGTACTCTGGGAGGAGATGAGCGTATACACCGACCCTGACCGCGCGCGCCGGGCTCCCGAGCCGCCCAAGCGCCGCGACCGAACCGCCTTCGAACGCGACCGGGCGCGGGTGCTGCACAGCGCGGCGCTGCGCCGGCTGGCCGCCAAGACCCAGGTCGCCTCGCCCGGCGAGCCCGAGCCCCTGGGGAACCTGCAGATCCTGCGCACCCGGCTCACCCACTCCCTCGAGTGCGCCCAGGTCGGGCGTGAGCTCGGCAAGTCGCTCGGGTGCGATCCGGACCTCGTCGAGACCGCGTGCCTGTCGCACGACATCGGCCACCCGCCGTTCGGCCACAACGGCGAGGTCGCCCTGGACGTCGTGGCCCGCGACTGCGGCGGCTTCGAGGGCAACGCGCAGAGCCTGCGCGTCCTGACCCGGCTCGAGCCGAAGTCGTTCGCCCCGGACGGGGAGAGCGTCGGCCTGAACCTGACCCGCGCCGCCCTGGACGCCGCGATGAAGTACCCGTGGACGAGGGCCGACGCGGTGAACGGCAAGTACGGCGTCTACGAGGACGACGTGGCGTACGCGCGGTGGGTGCGCGAGGACGCGCCGGAGGGCCGCGCGTGTTTCGAGGCCCAGGTCATGGACTGGAGCGACGACGTCGCCTACTCCGTCCACGACCTGGAGGACGCGCTGGTCGCCGGGCACATCGACTTCGCGCTGCTCGCCGATCCCGCCGAGCGGCGGCTGGTGTGCGAGACGGCCGCGAAGCTGTACTGCTCGGCGAGCCCGGGGCCGTCCGAGGCCGGCGCGTTGCCGGGGCACGGGCTGCCCGCGCGGAGGGCGCAGCCGGTCGTCGCGGACGTCGCGGAACTCGAGGAGCGCTTCACCGACCTGCTCGCCGAGCCGTACTGGCCGGACCGCTACGACGGCTCCACGCGCGCGCTCGCGGCGCTGAAGAACCTGACGAGTTCCCTGATCGGACGGTTCTGCGTCGCGGCCGAGGAGGAGACGCGCGCGGCCTATGGGGACCGTCCGCTCACCCGGTACGCGGCCGACCTGCTCGTCCCGCGCGCGCAGCGGCTGGAGTGCGCCGTGCTCAAGGGCATCACCGCGCACCACGTCTGGATCAGCCACGAGACCGAGCGCGCCCGCCAGCGCGAGCTGATCATGGAGCTGGCCGACCGCGTGATCGCCGGGGCCCCGGGCACCCTGGACCCGGTCTTCCGCGAGGCGTTCGAGGCCGCGGGAGGCGACTCCGGGCGGCTGCGCGCCGTCGTCGACCAGATCGCGTCCCTCACCGACACCTCGGCGGTCGCCCGCCACCGCGCCCTTGTCTCCCGTGGGGAGTCGGCGTAGTGAGTTAGGGACAGCCCGTGTCCGGGAGCCCACGCTAAGGAGACACGTCATGCCCGAGGGGACTTTCGTCATCGTCGGAGCGAGCCTCGCCGGCGCCAAGGCGGCCGAGACGCTGCGGCACGAGGGGTTCGAGGGCCGGGTCGTCCTGGTGGGGGAGGAGATCGAGCGCCCGTACGAGCGCCCGCCCCTGTCGAAGGGCTTCCTGCTGGGGTCGGATACGCGGGAGTCGGCGCACGTCCACCCGGCGGAGTGGTACGAGGAGAACCGGGTAGAGGTGCGCTTCGGGACGTCCGCGACGTCCGTGAAGCGCGACGCCCACGTGGTCGTTCTGTCGACGGGGGAGCGACTCGGCTACGACCGCTTGCTCCTGGCCACGGGATCGTCTCCTCGGAAGCTGGACGTGCCGGGCGCGAAACTCCAAGGCATCCACTATCTGCGCACGTTGGCGGACGCGGCGGTGCTACGCGAGGCGCTGTCTCCGGGAGGACGGCGCGTCGTGGTGGCGGGCGCGGGGTGGATCGGCCTGGAGACCGCCGCCGCGGCCCGTTCCTACGGCAACGACGTCACGATCATCGAACCGGACCCCGGCCCCTTGTACCGCCACCTGGGTCCGGAGCTCGGCGAGGTCTTCGCCGACCTGCACCGGCGGCACGGCGTGAACCTCCGCTTCGACCAGGGCGTGGCCGGGTTCTGGGGTGCGGGCCAGGTGTCGGCGGTCGTCTCGGACGGCGGCGCGGAGATCCCGGCGGACGTCGTCATCGTCGGCATCGGCGCCCGTCCGAACATCGCGCTGGCCGAGGAGGCGGGCCTTGTGGTCTCCGACGGCGTTCATGCGGACGCGAGTCTGCGGACGTCCGATCCGGACATCTTCGTCGCCGGCGACGTGGCGTCCCACTACCACCCGGTGCTGGGACGACGCGTCCGGGTGGAGCACTGGGCGAACGCCCTTTCCGGCGGCCCGGTCGCGGCTCGCGCGATGCTCGGCCAGGACGTCGTCCACGACGCGCTCCCGTACTTCTTCACCGACCAGTACGAGCTGGGCATGGAGATGTCGGGCCTGGCGTCCCCGGGCGAGTACGACGAGGTCGTCTACCGGGGCGAGCCCGGCTCCCTGGAGTTCATCGCGTTCTGGCTGTCGGCCGGACGGGTGGTCGCGGCGATGAACGTCAACGTCTGGGACGTCACCGACGACCTCCGCCGTCTCATCCGAAGCGAGACGCCGCCCGACCGGGCGCGCCTGACCGATCCGAAGGTCCCGATGGGCGAACTGGTCTGAGGGCTCCGGAAGATCGAAAACGGGTGATCGCGGTCATATGGTGTGCAGGTGACCGCTCTCGCCCCCCAGGTGCTCCCCGATGTCCGCACCGCGCGCCGCGCGGTCACCGTCGCCTTCCTCGTGCACGGGCTCTCCGCCGCCGCCTGGGTGGCGCGGATCCCGCAGATCAAGGAGCATCTCGGGCTGAGCGCCGGGACGCTCGGGCTGGCGCTGCTCGGGTCGCCGATCGGCGTCGTCCTCGCCACCCGCGTCGCGGGCCGGACGGTCGCGCGCTGGGGCAGCCGGACGACCATCCTCGCCGCCGGGACGGCCGCGGCGCTTTCCCCGGTGGCGCTCGGCCTCGCGGTGAACCTGCCGATGCTGGTCTGCGCGCTGGTGCTGCTCGGCGCGTCCCTCGGGCTGATGGACGTGTCGATGAACGCCCAGGGCGTCGCGATCGAACGCGGCTACGGGCGTCCGATCATGTCGGGCCTCCACGGCGTCTACAGCGTCGGGACGCTGATCGCGGCCGTCGTCGGTTCCGCCGCGGCCCACGCGCACGTGCCCGTCCGCGTCCACCTGACCGTCCTCGGCGTCCTCTACGCGGTCCTGCTGCTCACCTGCGCGCGCGGTCTCCTGGACCGTTCCGACCCGCACCTGGACGAGGAGCCCGCCACCGCCCTCTCCGACACCCTGGCCGACGACGTCGTGCCGGACGAGCACCAGCAGGAGACCGGGACCGGGACCGGGACCGGAAGGAGGACCGGCTTCCTGCTCGCCCTGCTGGGGGCGATCGGCCTCTGCTCGTTCGTCGGCGAGGGCGCGATGGCGGACTGGAGCGCGGTCTACCTGAAGGAGTCCCTGGGGGCCGGCGCCGGGCTCGCGGGCCTCGGGTACGCGGGGTGCGCGATCGCGATGACCCTCGGACGGCTGGCCGGAGACCGGATCATCGGACGGTTCGGGGCCGTCCGGGTGCTGCGGGCCGGGTCGCTGGTGGCGTGCTCGGGGCTCGGCGGCGGGCTCGCGATCGGGGAACCCTGGGCGGCTGTAACCGGATTCACCCTGTTCGGCCTGGGTGTCGCGGTGGTGGCGCCGGTCACGTTCAGCGCGGCGGGGAACCTGCCCGGGATTCCGGCGGCGCACGGGATCGCCCGGGTGACCACGACGGGCTACCTCGGCCTGCTCGGCGGGCCTCCGGTGATCGGGTTCGTCGCGCAGGGGGTCGGGCTGCCGTGGGCGCTGACCGTCCCGGCGGTGCTGTCGGGCATGATCGTCCTGCTCGCGGGGGCGACGCGGGCCGCTGATCGTTGACCTTTCTGTGATCAGGCTCGCGGCGATTATCCGGACCTGTCGGGTAATGTTCCGGCAAGTGAGCACCCTGCAGCGGTCAAGGCCAACCAAAGTGGCCATGGCTGTTCGTCCCTTCCGGCCGTTCCTGAGCGAACTGCTCAGTTTCGGCTTCGTGGGGTTCGTCGGCACGGTGATCACCATCGGCGGCGCGAACCTGATGCGCGCCTGGCTCGGCGGCTCCCCGGTGACGAGCGTGGTCATCCCGACGCTGGTGTCCACGGGGACGTCCTACCTGGCGAACCGCTACTGGACGTTCCGGCACCGCGACAGCGACGGATCCGGCCGCGAGTTCGCCATCTTCCTGACGCTCAACGGCATCGGCATGTTGATCCAGGTGCTGTGCACGGGCTTCGTCTACTACACGCTGCACCTGCACGGCGGCATCGCCTACAACCTCAGCCTGCTCGCCGGGCTCGGCCTCGGCTCGTGGTTCCGGTACTGGTCCTACCGCAAGTGGGTCTTCACCCCCACGGCCGCCTGACCCGGCCTTCCGACATCGAACCCCTCCCGGAGACCGGGAGGGGTTCTTTCGTCCCCGGCCTCAGGCCTCGCCGCGGGACATGCGGATGAGGCGGTCGAGGACCTGTCCGCCGCTCACGCGCAGCCCGTCGTGCTCCCACTCGTTGGTGACCCACGCGCGCGCGTTGCCGACGGACTGGACGGTCTCCATCGAGAGCTCGAAGTCCACGTACATGTCGTCGTGGTAGACGGCGGCGCTGACCGGGACGTCGTTGCCGCGCAGCCGCGCCGGGTCGTACAGCGCGGACCAGTCGTCGTGCTCGGCGAGCAGGTCGGCGGCCTCGCGCAGCGGGGCCAGGGACGGGTCGTCCGCGACCATCCACGGGTAGATCATCTCGCCGGTGAACAGCAGCGGGTCGCGGCCGTCCGGGTCCGGGGCGAACTCGGGGAACTCGGCGCGCAGGCGCTGCGCCGCCCAGCCGGTCGGGGTCGCGCCCTGCGCGTAGATCGGCTCGTGCAGGACGAGGTGGATCGGCGCGGCGGTGTGGCTGAGGTGCGTTCCGACCTGCTCCAGGAAGACCTCCGACAGTTCCGGTCCGCCGTCCGCGAAGGCGAGTTCCAGCAGGTAGTGCATGCGGTCGGCGCCGTCGCCCATGCCGAGCATGAGGCCGAGTGACTGGAAGCCCTCGACGGTGAGGCGGCGCCCGTTCGGCAGCCGCTCGTCGTGGTCCGCGACACGGCGCGCGATGTCGCGGACGAGGTCGATGTCGTCCGGGTAGCGCTCGTAGAACGCGGCGTTCTTGGCGGCGACGCGCGGGTACGTCCGGCGGTACACGTCCTCGGCGGTGGCGGTCAGGCCGGGCGTGCCGCCCGTGACCAGCGCCTCCCGGACGCCGTCCGGCGCGAACGACAGGTAGGTGTTCACGCAGAACCCGCCGTAGCTCTGCCCGAGGATCGTCCACGGGGTGCCGCCGAGCAGCTCGCGGCGGATCAGCTCGGCGTCCAGCACGATCGAGTCGGCGCGGAACCGGGTCAGGTACCGGGCCTGCTCGGCCGGGCCGCCGAGCTCCGCCAGCCGGCGCGCGGACACGGGCGTGGACAGGCCGGTGCCGCGCTGGTCCAGCAGCAGGACGCGGTAGTCTGACAGCGCCCGGTCCAGCCACCCCTCCCGCCCGGACGGCCGCTGCGCCCCGTACCCCGGCCCGCCCTGCAGGAACAGCAGCCACGGCAGGTCGTCGCGGCCGGCGTGCGCGGTCGCGACGACCTCGCGGGCGAACACCTCGATCCGCGGCCCGTCCGGGTCGTCGTGGTCGAGCGGGACTGGGAAGCGGTGTTCGGTGACGACGGTCCCGGTCTGGCGGAACGACGGACGGAACGGCCGGCGGACCGGCTCACGGAGGAACGAACCCATGCTCCGACCCTATGGGGCGGGAGCCGTCACCGGCCCGCCACCCCACAGTGCCGCTCCAGGGGACGTTCCCGCCGGTCAGCGGCCCGCCGGGACGATCTTCTCGACCTCGGCGCGCGCCTCGCCGAGGATGCCGGCGAGGTCCTGGCCGGGCCTCTGGGAGAAGATCACGTGGTCGATCCCGGCCGCGGCGAGCCGTCCGGCCGTCTCGACGGCCTGGCCGGCCGAGCCGTCGGCGGGCAGGACCGTCAGGGACGTCTTCTCGATGTCGGCGCAGTCGCGGCCCTCGCGCTCGCAGTGCTCGCGCAGCACCGCGAGCTTGTGCGGCAGCTGGTCGCCGTCGAAGATGTTGCAGGCGTCCGCGTACTTCGCGACGAACCGCAGCGTCTTCTTCTCGCCCATGCCGCCGACCAGGATCGGCGGGTGCGGACGGCGCACCGGCTGCGGCGCGTTCAGCGGACGCTCCGCCGTGACCCGCGTCCCCTCGAACGCGCTCTCGTCCCCCTTCCACATCTGGTGCGCGAGCCGGAGCGTGTCCTCCAGCAGCTCGAACCGCTCGGCCCTCGGCGGGAAGTTCAGGCCGAGCCCGCGCGCCTCCTCGTCGTTCCAGGCCGCGCCGACGCCGAGCCAGGCGCGGCCGCCGGACAGCACGTCCAGCGTCGTGACGGTCTTGACCAGCAGGCCGGGGGACCGGTAGCTCACGCCGGTCACCATCGTGCCGAGCGTGATGTCCTCGGTGAGGGCCGCCGCGTACGCGAGCGCGGAGTAGCCCTCGAGCATGGGTTCCTGGGCGGCTCCGACCGACTCGATCTGGAAGAGGTGGTCCATCACCCAGAGCGAGGAGAGTCCGCCCTGGTCGGCCTCGCGGGCGATCCGGCCGAACTCCGCCGCGATCCGCTCGGGGCCGCCGGGGAAGGTGAAGCTGGGTACCTGAAGTCCGATGCGCATGACACCGAGTCTCCGACCTGGAGTCCACTCCACGTCAAGCGTCGAGGTTGACCTGGAGCGGACTCCAGGTGGAATCCTTGCCGTGTGAGTTCCTACTCCCCGTCCGAGACCGCCGAGAAGAGCGGCTTCAGCATCGACACCCTCAGGTACTACGAGAAGATCGGCCTGCTGGACGGGATCGCGCGCAACGCGTCCGGTCGGCGGGTGTTCAGCGACGACGACCTCAGCTGGCTCGGGATGCTGCGCTGCCTCCGCGAGACCGGCATGCCCATCGCCGAGATGCTCCGCTACTCCGAACTCGCGCGCGGCGGCGAGGAGACCTTCGCCGAGCGCCTCGAGATCCTCCAGGACCACGACCGCCGCGTCGAGGAGCAGATCGGCCTGCTGCGCTCCCAGCAGAAGAAGATCCAGTGGAAGATCTCCTTCTACAGCGGCGGCACGGGGTCCGCATGACCCGCGGAAGGAAGTGACCCGCGGAGGGAGCCGCGGGACGAGGTGACCCGTTCGGCCGCGGCGCCCGGCGGGGCGGGCCGCCGACACGCGAGCGGTCGGCGCCCGGCCGGACGGGCCGCCGGGCCGAGCGGGGGTCAGCGCGCCGGACGCCAGGCGGGGTCGCGGCCCAGCAGGGCGAGCAGCCGCTCGCGGGGGGCATCCTCGCCCGCGGAGACCGGCGGTGCGAACGACGCCCCCGGACGCCGCGCCTCGGGATCGTCCGGCACGATCCGCGCGACCTTGAGGGACGCCTCGACGAGCTCGTCGTCCGGCTCCCAGGGCAGGTCCAGCGTGGCGGCGACGTCCCAGGCGTGGACGACCAGGTCGACCACGTGGAACGAGATCGCCAGCGCGCCGGGGAAGCCGCCGCCGCTGCGCACCTCGGGAAGGACGAACTCGCCGGTCAGGACGCCGTCGCCGGCGAACGCCTCGGTCACCAGCCGCCCGGACGCCACGACCGCCGCGTGCGGGTCGTCCCCGAGCGAGCCGCCGCGCCACGCCGCGAGGTCCTCGCCGCCGCCCCGGGCCGCGGCCGCGAACCCCTCGTCCTGGCTGACCTGGTGCCGGAGCAGGCCGTGCAGCGTCCAGTCCGGGCAGGGCGTCGGACGGGCCAGATCGGCCGCCTCGATCTTGGTGGTCAGGGAGGCGAAGAGGTCGAGCGCCCGGCGGTCCAGGTCGCGGAGGTCAGAGGAGAGCAGTTCGGTGAGCACGTCCATGGGCCTCACCCTAGGAACCCCGAATGGACCACGTACAGAGCCAATATCGACCTGTCCCACTAGGCCGATCTAGACTCCGCGAGGTGGACCCGCACATCACCCTGGACGACCGCCGCGACCTCACCGGAAGCCTGTACCGGCAGCTCAGGGACGCCGTCCTGGACGGCCGCCTCCGCGCGGGAGAGGCACTCCCGGCCACCCGTGAGCTGGCCCGCCGCCTCTCGGTGTCGCGCGGCACGGTCTCGGTCGTCTACGACCGCCTCGCCGCCGAGGGGTACCTGACGGCCCGCGTCGGCGCGGGCACGTTCGTCCGCGAGTCGGCCGTCCCCTCGCCGTCGCGGCACGCGCCCGCCGCGTCGCCGCTCCGCCCGCGTCCGGCCTGGACGGGCCTGCGCGCCTGGCCCTACCGGTACCAGGACGTCCCGTATGACCTGCGCGCGGGCCTCCCGGACACGCGCCTGTTCCCGTACGAGGCCTGGCGGCGGCTGATGGCGGCCGAACTCCGCCCCAGGACCCACGACATCGGCGACCCCGCCGGGCTGCCCGTCCTGCGCGAGGCGGTCGCCCGGCACGCCGGGGTGTCGCGGTCGGTCCGGGCGAGCGCCTCCGACGTGATCATCACGTCCGGCATCCAGCAGGCGCTCGACCTGGTCGGACGCGTCCTGCTCGAACCCGGCGCGCACGTCGCCGTCGAGGACCCCGGCTACCCGCCCGCCCACCTGCTGTTCCGATCCCAGGGCCTGCGCGTGACCGGCGTCCCGGTGGACGCCGAGGGCCTGCGCGTCGACGCCCTCCCGGACGACGCCCGCGCCGTCTACCTCACCCCGTCCCACCAGTTCCCGCTGGGCATGCCGATGTCGCTGCCCCGCCGCCGCGCCCTGCTCGACTGGGCCCGCCGCCGCGACGTCGTCGTCATCGAGGACGACTACGACACCGAGTTCCGCTACGGCGGCCGTCCGATCGAGCCCCTGCAGTCCCTGGACGAGAACGGCCGCGTCCTCTACCTCGGCACGTTCTCCAAGCTCATGCGCCCGGTGCTGCGCCTCGGCTTCCTCGTCGCCCCGCCCGCCCTGCACGAGGCGTTCCGGATGGCCCGGTACGTCACGTCCTGGCACGGCGACCCGCCCGTCCAGGCCGCCCTGGCGCGCTTCATCGACGAGGGCCTGCTCGCCCGTCACGTCCGCCGCTCCCGCCGTGCCTACCAGGAGCGCCACGAGCTCATCGCCGACTCCCTCGCCACCGCCTTCGCGGACCGGCTCACCCCCGTCCCGTCCGCCGCAGGCCTCCACCTGAGCGCCACCCTGACCGGCCCCTCCGACCTCCAGGCCGTCCGCGCCGCCGAGGCCGAGGGCGTCGCCCTCTTCCCGCTCTCCGACTTCGCCGTCACCCAGCCCCCCATGAACGGCCTGGTCTTCGGCTACGGCGCCATCCCCACCGCCGACATCCCCCAAGCCCTCACCCACCTCCGCCACGCCCTCGACGGCCTGGACGATCACGGGGGTGATCATCGGGAGGGCGGCGCGGGAGGCGGGGGCGCGTGATCGGGGCGGAGCGGCGCGGAATGTCCGGGGGCGCGCCTAGACTCGTTCGCTGTGGCAGGCCGGATTCGCAATGAGGACATAGCGCTCGTACGCGAGCGGTCATCGATCGACGCCGTGATCGGCGAGTACCTTCAGCTGCGAAGCGCGGGCGGCGGCAACCTGAAGGGGCTCTGCCCCTTCCATGACGAGAAGTCCCCCTCGTTCAACGTCACTCCCTCGCGAGGCCTCTTCTACTGCTTCGGCTGCGGGGCCGGCGGTGACGTGATCAAGTTCGTCCAGGAGATCGACCACCTGACGTTCACCGAGTCCGTCGAGCGGCTGGCCGCCAAGGCCGGCATCCAGCTCCGGTACGAGGAGGGCGGCGCGTTCCAGCCCCGGCAGGAGTCCGGGCAGCGGGCGCGGCTGGTCGAGGCGCACCGGGCCGCCGCCGAGTTCTACGCCGAGAACCTGCGCTCGCCCGAGGGCATGATCGGCCGCCAGTTCCTGTCCGGGCGCGGGTTCGAGGCGGCGGGCGCCGAGCGGTTCGGGGTCGGGTTCGCGCCGCGCGAGTGGGAGGCCCTGGTCCGCCACCTGCGCGGACGCGGGTTCGCCGACGCCGAGCTGATCGCCGGGGGCCTGGCCAAGGAGGGCCGCCGCGGGCCGATGGACCGGTTCCGCGGGCGGCTGATGTGGCCGATCCGGGACCTGTCCGGCGACGTCGTCGGGTTCGGCGCGCGCAAGCTGTACGAGGACGACGACGGCCCGAAGTACCTGAACACCCCCGAGACGCCGATCTTCCACAAGTCGAACGTCCTGTACGGGGCCGACCTGGCGAAGAAGGAGATCGCGCGGTCCCGGCAGGCGGTCGTCGTCGAGGGCTACACCGACGTGATGGCCTGCCACCTGTCCGGCGTGCCGACGGCCGTCGCGACCTGCGGGACGTCCTTCGGGGACGAGCACATCAAGATCCTGCGCCGGCTGCTGATGGACCAGGACGAGTTCCGCGGCGAGGTGATCTTCACCTTCGACGGCGACGCGGCCGGGCAGAAGGCGGCGCTGCGCGCGTTCGAGGGCGAGCAGAAGTTCGTCACGCAGACCTTCGTGGCCGTCCAGCCGGACGGCCTGGACCCGTGCGACCTGCGCGTCCAGCACGGCGAGGCGGCCGTGCGCGACCTGGTCGCCTCGCGCACCCCGCTGTTCGAGTTCGTCGTCCGGTCCAAGATCGGCGAGCACGACCTGAACACCACCGAGGGACGGCTCGCCGCGCTCGACGCCGCCGCCCCGATCGTCGCCCGCATCAAGGACCGCGCGCTCCGCCAGATGTACGCGGTCAACCTGGACCGCTGGCTCGGGATCATGGACGAGCGGTTCGTGCTCCAGCGCGTCCGCGACCTGTCCAAGCGCGACCAGGCCCGGCGCGGCGGCGGCCAGGGCGGCCCGGGAGGGCAGTCCCGCCAAGGCGGCAACGGCCAAGGGCAGGGCCAGGGGCAGTACGGTTCCAACGGTCAGCGTGGCGGTCAGGGCGGACGCGGCTACGGCAACGGCGGCAACGGCAACGGCCAGGGCGGCTACGGGGGTGGCGGCGGACGCCAGGGGTACGGCGGTGGCGCCGCGTCCGGCAGGCAGAACGGTCCGTCCGGCAATGGCGGGTATGGGCCGTCCGGGAACGGCGGTTACGGGCCGTCCGGTCCGGGACGGGACGAGCCGATGGCGGATTCGGGGAGGTCCGAAACCCCGGCCTTCGATCCGAACGATCCCGGCGTCGTTCTCGAGCGCGAGCTGTTGAAGCTGGTCGTGCAGCGTCCCGCCGTGGTCGGACCCGAGTTCGACCTCGTCCCGGGCGAGGCGTTCCTGGTGCCCGCGCACGCGACCGTCCGGGGGGTCATCGGCGCGATCGGGGGTGTCGCGGCGGCGGCGGACCCGGCCGAGTGGATCTCACGGCTTCTGGAGCAGGCCGCGAACACGCAGGTCAGAGACCTGATCACCATGCTCGGAGTCGAGCCGACACAGTCCGCGTCCGAATCGGATGACCGGTATGCCGCGGCATTGCTGGCCAGAATTCAGGAGCGCCTGCTCACCCGGCAGATCGGGGACGTGAAGTCTAAACTCGGACGGCTGAATCCGGCCGAGCAGGCTGAGGACTACCATCGGCTCTTCGGTGATCTTGTCGCGCTTGAGCAGCAGAGACGGGTGTTGCGGGAGCGCGGGCTTGGATAGCGGTAAGTCAAGAGACCGCAAAATGGGTCCTGTGATCTAGCCCCTCCATAACGCAGACTGTCCCCGTGGGCCCTTCGGTGCTGCCAAGCGAGGCGCCATCGGTTGACCAGGTGGCGGACCTCGTCGCACGTGGCAGAGAACGCGGCGGTGTGACCGTCGATGACGTCGCTGCCGCACTCGACCGCTCGGACTTGCCGGACGACTCCCTCGAACGGGTCGTCCGAATGCTCGCGGAACAGGGGGTCGAGGTCGTCGAGTCTCCGCAGGAGACCGAGGACGTCGCGCGAGCAGACGAGACAGATCTCGGCAAGCGGGCGCCGACGAGCGACCTGGTGCGCATCTACCTGAGAGAGATCGGTCGCGTTCCGCTCCTCACGGCAGAAGATGAAGTCGAACTGGCGAAATCAATCGAGGCGGGTCTCTTCGCCGAGGAGAAGGTGGCGCACACCGCCATTCTCTCCCCGGCGCAGCGACTCGACCTCGAACTGCTCTCCCGGGAAGGCATCCGGGCGAAGCAACGTCTGATCGAGGCGAACCTGCGCTTGGTCGTCTCGATCGCCAAACGCTACGTGGGCCGGGGAATGCTCTTCCTCGACCTCATCCAGGAGGGAAATCTCGGACTCATCCGCGCCGTCGAGAAATTCGACTACACCAAGGGTTTCAAGTTCTCGACCTACGCCACCTGGTGGATTCGCCAGGCGATCACGAGGGCGATCGCCGACCAGGCCCGGACCATCCGGATCCCGGTGCACATGGTGGAGACCATCAACAAGCTGGTGCGGGTGCAGCGCCAGCTCCACCAGGACCTCGGCCGGGAACCGGTGCCCGACGAGATCGGCCGGGAGATGGGACTGACCGCCACCCGGGTCGTGGAGATCCAGCGGATCGCCCAGGAACCGGTGTCGCTCCAGTCCCCGATCGGAGAGGAGGACTCCGATCTCGGCGATTTCATCGAGGACTCCGACGCCGTCGTCCCCATCGAGGCGGCCGCGTTCATCCTGCTGCAGGACCAGCTGGAGGACATCCTCGGCACGCTGTCGGAGCGGGAGCAGCGCATCATCCAGCTGCGCTTCGGCCTGACCGACGGCCACCCCCGCACCCTGGAGGAGGTCGGCCGGGAGTTCGGCGTCACGCGCGAACGCATCCGGCAGATCGAGTCCAAGACCCTGGCGAAGCTCCGGCACCCCTCCCGGGCGCAGATGCTCCGCGAATATCTCGACTGACGCCCGTCCTTCCGGACGCCCGGCACGACGCTCCGGGCCGCGCCCCCGCCCCTCGGCGAGGACGCGGCCCGGACGTCCGTCCGCCCAGCGCACGCGGCCCGGGCGGCCCCTCCGCCCGGTGCGCGGGGCTCGGACGGCCGTTCCACCCAGGGTGCACGGAGCTCGGACGGCCGTTTCGCTTGGTGGGCATTGACTCCGGGACGTGCTTCCGAGTGAGGTCGACGTGGAGGTGATACGTGCGCGTCGGGGGGGATGGGGCGCACATGTCGCGGGTGGGCGGGTAACGTGGCGTTCCATGCTGATCGTGACGACTGACGCGCTGGCCGGGTACGCGATCCGCGGGATGCTCGGCGCGGCGCTCGGGGTGGCCGTCCAGACCGATCAGGCGGCGGCGCCCGGGGCGGGATCCAGTGGGACGTTCCGGATGAACACCGGCGAGCAGGCGGGGGCCGGGCTGGCCGCCGCCCGCCGGCAGGCGGTCGAGCGGATGGCCGAGGACGCGCGCCTCAAGGGCGCGAACGCCATCGTCGGCCTGCGCCTGGACGCCGTGGCGCTCGGGGCCGGGGGAGGGCACGAGGTGTGCGCCTACGGGACGGCCGTGTGGGTCGAGCCCGTCCAGAACGTCCAGAACCAGCCGCAGCAGTACCAGCAGGGCGGCGGGGTCCCCCCGTTCGCTCCGGACTCCACTCCCGGCGCCCCGCCGATGGGTGCCCGCAACCTCACCATCGGCCTGCGCGACCCGGGTCGCTGACCGGCGGAGGGGCGCGGCCCGGCCGGGGGTGGTTTCGCTCACCTGTCCCGGGTGCGACTTGACGGCATCTGGTTAGGTTCGGCTAATTTAGGCAAGCCTTACCAAATATGCCGTTCTGGAGTCAGTCATGCGTTCCTCGTCCGTTCTCGCCCTCGCGGGCGCCACCGCCCTTTCGGCGTCCCTGCTCGCGGCGTGCGGCGGGGGTGACGACGGCAAGGGCGGCGGTGACGCGATCAAGGTGACCGCGTCCGACAGCGCCTGCGAGGTCGCCAGGAAGGACGTCCCGGCCGGCAAGATCACCTTCAAGGTGTTCAACAAGGGCTCGCAGGCCAACGAGTTCGAGATCCTCCGCCAGGACGGAAAGATCATCGCCGAGCGGGAGAACATCGGCCCGGGGACCACGGTCAACTTCGTGGTCAACCTGGCCGCCGGCGACTACAAGGCGCTGTGCAGCGCGGGCCAGACCGGCAAGGGCCCGACCCAGGACATCAAGGTCACCGGGTCCGGCGGCGCCGCCGGATCCGCGGATCCGCGCCTGACGAACGCAGCGTCCGAGTACAAGACCTTCGTGCTCGCGCAGGTGGACGACACGATCGCCAAGACCCAGAAGTTCGCGGACGCGGTCAAGGCGGGCGACGTGGCGAAGGCCAAGGAGCTGTACGCGCCGTCCCGGATGGGCTGGGAGACGATCGAGCCGGTCGCCGAGAAGTTCGGCGACATCGACCCGAAGCTCGACGCTCGTGAGGCCGACCTGAAGCCCGAGGAGAAGACGAACTGGTCCGGCTGGCACCTGCTGGAGAAGGCGCTCTGGAAGGACGGCTCGGTCAAGGGCAAGGAGCAGTACGCCGACCGCCTGATGGCCGACCTGAAGAACCTCAAGGGCCAGATGGCGACCCTCACGATCGACCCGGTCAACGACATGGCGCACGGCGCCAAGGAGCTGCTGGACGAGGTCGCCACCGGCAAGGTCACCGGCGAGGAGGAGGCGTTCAGCCACACCGACCTCTGGGACTTCAAGGGCAACGTGGACGGCGCGAAGAAGGTCTTCGACCTGCTTCGTCCGGTCGTCCAGGAGAAGGACGCACAGCTCGCCAAGGACCTCGACGACAACTTCACCGCCGTCGAGAACCTGGTCGCCAAGTACAAGAAGGGCGACGGGTACGTCTCCTACGACACGGTCGGCGAGGCCGACCGCAAGTCCCTCGGTGACGCGGTGAACGCCCTCGCCGAGCCGCTGTCGAAGCTCGCGGGCGCGGTGGCCAAGTGACCGGTGACGGAAGCCGGACGCCGGTGACCGGCCGGATGTCCCGCCGCCGCATGCTCGGCTTCGGCGGCGCGAGCCTGGTCGTCGGCGCGGCGGCCGGCGCGGGGATCGACCGCGTCGTGTCCAAGGACGACGGCGCCAGGACCGATGGCACGTCCGCCGTCCCGTTCTACGGGACGCACCAGGCGGGCATCGCCACGCCCGTCCAGGACCGGCTGCACTTCGCCGCGTTCGACGTCGTCACCGGCGACCGCGCCAAGCTCGTCCGGATGCTGAAGGACTGGACGGCCGCGGCCGCCGCGATGACCGCCGGGAAGCCGGTCGGCGACGGCGCGGTCGGCGGCCCCGCGGTGTCCCCGCCGGACGACACGGGCGAGGCGCTCGGCCTCCCGCCGTCCCGGCTGACCCTCACGGTCGGGTTCGGCCCGACCCTCTTCGAGAAGGACGGCAAGGACCGTTTCGGGCTCAAGGCCAAGCGTCCGGCCGCGCTCGTCGACCTGCCGCACTTCCCCGGCGACAACCTCGACCCGAACCGCAGCGACGGCGACATCGTCGTCCAGGCGTGCGCGGACGACCCGCAGGTCGCGGTGCACGCGATCCGCAACCTGGCGCGCATCGGGTTCGGCGTCGTCTCGGTCCGCTGGTCGCAGCTGGGGTTCGGCAAGACGTCCTCCACGACCCCGGACGCCCAGACCCCGCGCAACATGTTCGGCTTCAAGGACGGCACGCGCAACGTCGCGGGCACCGAGACGGCCGCGCTCGACCAGCACATCTGGGCGGCCGGGCCGGACGGCGCGGAGTGGATGGCGGGCGGCAGCTACCTCGTCGCGCGCCGCATCCGCATGCACATCGAGACCTGGGACCGGTCGTCCCTCGGCGAGCAGCAGGACGTCTTCGGCCGGGACAAGAACGAGGGCGCCCCGATCGGGCAGAGGCGCGAGCACGACCCCGTCGACCTCGCGAAGCTGAAGCCGACCGCGCACGTGCGCCTCGCCCACCCCGACTCCAACGGCGGCACCCGGATCCTCCGCCGCGGCTACTCGTTCACCGACGGCTCGGACGGCCTCGGACGCCTCGACGCGGGCCTGTTCTTCATCGCCTTCCAGCGGGACCCGCGCACGGGCTTCATCCGGGTCCAGAACAACCTGGCCACCGATGCCATGAACCAGTACGTCCAGCACGTCGGGTCGGGCGTCTACGCCTGCCCGCCCGGCGTCCGCGAGGGTGGATACTGGGGAGAGGGCCTGTTCGCCTGAAACCCTTGCCGCACGGTCGTTCCGCGCCTCGGGTGATCAAGTGGAGGGGCCGATCCCCGCGCGAGCGGATAGCATCGCGCATGCGTCGAAGAACGTCCCGTCGTCGGCGTCCGGCAGCACCGTCGCGGCCGGCGGCCGGTTCGCCGACTCCGAGGAAGTGGTCCGTCATGGCTGTTCCGCTCACCGGGGGAGACGGCGTACCCCTCTCCGGATCCGCCCCGCCCGCCCTGGCGGTGGGCTTCGGCTGGACGCCGCCGGAGGAGCCCCGCGCCGACTTCGACGTGGACGCCGCGGCCCTCATGCTGGACGAGGCGGGAGCCGTCCTCTCGGAGGACCACTTCGTGCACTTCAACAACCCGCGCAGCCCGGACGGCTCGGTCGAGCACCGCGGAGCCGCCCCGGACGGCCCCGGCGAGATCATCGACGTGGACCTCGCCGCCGTCCCGGAACGCTGCGCCCGCATCGCCTTCCCCTTGTCGATCTTCGACGCGGCCAACCGGGCCCAGCGCCTCGGTCAGGTCCGGGCGGTGTCGGTCCGGCTCGCCCGGCGGCCGGACGGGGCCGAGCTGGCCCGCTACGACCTGCCCGCCCCGCGCGACGACGACCCCGCCACGGCCGTCCTGCTCGGCGAGCTGGGCCGCGGCGCCGGAGGCTGGACGTTCCGCGCGGTCGGCAGGGGCTACCCCGGCGGACTGCGCGAGATCGCCCTCGACCACGGCCTGCCGGCCCGATGACCCGCATTCGCACCACCTCGCGTTCCACCCCACACCGACCCTCGACATGGAAACCGGGCGCATGATCCTTCGCACGTTCGGCTGGTCCGCTGCTCTCACGGTGGTGGCGATGCTCGCCGCTGTGGCCTACCAGGGGCCCGAGGCGCTCGCCCTGGTGGCGATCCTGGCGGTTCTGGAGATCTCGCTGTCGTTCGACAACGCCGTGGTGAACGCCAAGGTGCTCGACCGCATGTCGCCGTTCTGGCAGAAGATCTTCCTGACCGTCGGCATCGCGGTCGCCGTGTTCGGCATGCGGCTGCTGTTCCCGCTGGTCATCGTCGCCCTGACGGCCAAGTTGAGCCCGATGCGGGCGTTCGACCTGGCGCTGTCGGAGCCGCACCGGTACGAGACGATCATGCGGGACGCGTACCCGATGATCGCCGGGTTCGGCGGCGCGTTCCTGCTCATGCTGTTCCTGAACTGGGTGTTCGAGGAGCGCGAGCTGCGCTGGCTCGGGCCGCCCGAGCGCTTCCTGGCCAAGATGGGCCGGCTCGACCAGCTGCCCGTCGTGGTCACCGGCGGCGTGCTGGCGCTGGTGTCCGGGCTGGTCGCCGACGACCCGGCCGAGGTGATGATCGCCGGGGTGCTCGGCATGATCACCTACATCCTGGTGGACGGCCTCGGCGAGGTGTTCTCGGACGAGATCGACGAGGAGATGGCCGAGACCGACGCCGACGCCGCTCCGGCGCGCCGCGGCGGCCCGAGCAGCGCCGCCCTCGCGGTCGGCAAGGCCGGGTTCTTCCTGTTCCTGTACCTGGAGGTGCTGGACGCGTCGTTCTCGTTCGACGGCGTGATCGGCGCGTTCGCGATCAGCACCGACCCGATCGTCATCGCGCTCGGCCTCGGCGTCGGCGCGATGTACATCCGGTCCCTGACGGTCTACCTCGTCCGCAAGGGGACCCTGCACGAGTACGTGTACCTGGAGCACGGCGCGCACTGGGCGATCGGCGCGCTGTCGGTCTGCATGATGATCAGCATCGGCCACGAGCTGCCGGACTGGGTGACCGGCGGCATCGGCGCGGGCCTGATCCTGGTGTCGTTCGCGTCCTCGGTCGTCCGCAACCGCCGCGCCGCCGCCGCGGAGAGCACGGGCGAGGCGGCGGTCACCGAGACCGCCGACCGGGAGGCGGAGGCGTCCGAGCGGCCGGAGACCGCCGCGCCCGAGGACGCCGAGGACCCCGAGCGGGCCGTCCGGCCAGGGCGGATGGCGCCGCGGTCGAGCGTCGGCGACCTCTGACAGTGGTCAATCACCAAAGAGGCGGGGCGAGCGAAGACAAGCTACGCGCCGCCAGGGGTCGTCGGGAGGCTCTCCAGCGGTCACAATCGCGGTAACCGCACCGCCTCGGGAGGACATGCGACCTCATGAGCTCCCGTCTCACCGGCGACGAGACCGCGCTGTGGCAGGCCGCGGCGCGGGTCCTGGACGCCAATTGGACGGGGACGGCGACCGTCCCCTCCCCGGGCCTGTATCCGCACCAGTGGAGCCTGGACTCGGCGTTCGTCGCGATGGGGCTCGCCCGGCACCGTCGCGACCGCGCCGAGCGCGAGCTGCTGTCCCTGTTCCGCGGCCAGTGGGCGGACGGCCTGCTCCCGCACCTGGTGTTCAACGACACCCTGCCAAGGCACGCCTACTTCCCGGACCCGGGGCTGTGGCACCGCGGCAGGCGCCCGGATCGCGCCCCGCACGGTGTCCGGACGTCCGGCCTCACCCAGCCGCCCCTGCACGCCCTGGCGGCGCTCCGCCTACACGAGAGCGCGCCGGCGCCCGACGCTGAACGCAGCCGTGACTTCCTCCGCAGGCTTTACCCGTGCTTGGCCGCCCAGCACCGCTACCTGGCCGAGGCCCGCGATCTCAGCGGTTCGGGCCTGGCCGCCATATGCCACCCCTGGGAATCCGGCCTGGACAACAGCCCCGCCTGGGATCGTCCACTGGGAGCCCTCCGGCTCCCACCCGCCGCCTATTCGCCGGGCCACACGCCACGAGACCTTCCCACCGGGGAGGACTACGACCGGTACGTCCACCTGGTCACCCTCCTGCGCGCGCGTGACTACGACCCCGCCTACATGCGCGACGATCACCCGTTCGCCATCGAGGACCCGCTCTTCAACGCCGCCTACCTCGCGTCCGAACACGCCCTGGCCGAGATCGCCGCGCTCGTCGGCGCCGACCCGTCCCAGCACCGCGACCGCGCCGAACGCGTCCACACGGCCCTCCTGGACCGCCTCTGGGACGCCGACCAGGGTTGCTTCCGCGCCCGCGACCTCCGGGACGACCGTCTCCTCCCGGTCGTCACCATCGCGTCCTTCGTGCCCCTCCTGGACCCGGACCTGCCCGCCGCGAACGTCCGCCACCTCGTCGACCTGCTGCTCTCGGCCCGCTTCGCCGGGGCGGCCGGATACCCCGTCCCCACCTGCGACATCCAGGCCCCCGCCTTCGACCGCGGCGGCCACTGGCGCGGCCCCACCTGGATCAACACCAACTGGCTGGTCTGGCACGGCGCCCTCGCCCACGGCCACACCGTCGTCGCGGACCTCCTGTACGGGTCCACGCTCCGGCTCGTCCGGCAGTCCGGCTTCCGTGAGTTCTTCGACCCCTTCGACGGGACGGGCCGCGGCAGCCACGACTACAGCTGGTCCGCCGCCCTCATCCTGGACCTCCTCGGCGCCCGCCGCGCCCCCAGGGCGGCCTGACCGGCGGCCCGCCCGCCGCACCGGCGGCCGCGCCCGCCGCACCGGCGGCCCGCCGCACCGGCGGCCCGCCGGCCGCTTCGCCGACTACGCTGGGGATCATGCGCCTGCTCCGGTCGAACCGAGCCCTCCCCGCGGACGTCCGCGCCGCCCTGGACCTCCCGCGCGGCGACCGCGTGCTGTCCTCCGCCGGAACTCGTGGCGGCTCCCACGTCGTCGCGACGGCGCAGGCCCTCTACGTCCCGACCGAGGACGGCCTGACCCGCGTCCCCTGGGAGCAGGTCGACCAGGCGTCCTGGAAGGACGGCTGGCTGCACGTCCACGAGACCATGGGCGGCCCGGAGCACCACGTCCGCCTGGCCGAGCCCGGATCGGTCCCCGAGACCGTCCGCGAGCGCGTCACCTCGACCGTGGCCGTCTCCCAGCACGCCGAACTCCCGAACGGAGGCGGCGTCCGCATCGCGGGCCGCCGTCCGCCCGGCGGCGGCGCCGTCCGCTGGACCTTCGTCTTCGACCCGGGCCTCGACCCGGACGACCCGGGCGTGCGCGCCCAGGCCGAGCAGCTCCTGGAGGACCTGCGCCGCCAGACCGGCCTCTAGAAGTCCGCGTTCTCGCGCCCGGCCTCCATGCCGGGCGTCCCGGGGTCCGGAGCGACGGTCGCGTGCCTGCGGGCCTTCCGGCTCTTCCGGCCGCGCCCCCGCCCCTGGCTCTTCGCCTTCTCGGCGCCCGGGTGCTTCGTGCCCGCCCGCCCCGCGGACGCCTTCTCCGCCTTGGCCTTCTCGCGGTGCGAGCGGCGCCTGGAGCCCTTCGCCAGGGCGCCGCCGCGCTCGCGGGCCTTCTCCACGACCCGCTCCCCGGCGTCCGAGGCCCGCTCCCGGACGGCCCCCGCCGCCCCCTGGACGGCCGGGCTCCCGGCCACCTGCCGCGACGCCTGCTTGATCTGCTCGTACCGCTCGCGCCCGGCCCTGGTGCCCAGCAAGTACCCCAAAGCCGCCCCGACCATGAACACAACCCGGTGCTTCATCCCACCCCCACAGGACGCAACGAACCGTGATCGGACCCATACCCGCCCACGCACGCCTCACCCCCGCGCCCGTTTCAGGTGAGCGAACCACTCCTCGGATGCGCTAATCTATTCCTGTCGCCAGGGGGCCAAACCCCCGGAGACCAGGGACAATCCCGCGTAGCTCAATTGGCAGAGCAGCCGGCTGTTAACCGGCAGGTTATTGGTTCGAGTCCAATCGCGGGAGCCACACCGGCCGGCAAAGGCCAAGTTCAGGGCCGCTACCGATCTCGGTAGCGGCCCTGAGGCATGTATCGGGTGGCAAAGTGAGTAACGGCGCGGTTCGGGTGGCGCCGGGAAGATCAGGTTCGCGGCCGGGTGCCGCCCTGGATCACGGGCCGGGGCGGCGGTGGTCCGAACTGTCCGGAATGGGTCGGCGTCATAACCGGCATGGTCTTGACGAAGCGGTGGCTGTGGGGCGCCGGGGCGCCGGTGGCGCTCGTCCTGGTGGTGGCGCTGGGCGCGGTGGCGGCCGCCTACGAACAGGGGCGTTCGTACGGGGTCAACGTCTTACTGCGGCGGGGCGCGAGCACGTGGGTGAGCGTGGGGCCGGACGATGGGCGGTTGTCGGAGGGCATCCGGTTGTCGCTGGCGGGACGGCGGTCGCCCGACGCGGCGGAGCCGGTGCGGTGGCGGCAGGTGGCGCCGGGGATGGACGTCGCGGAGCTGCCCGTCCGGGTGGGCGGGAAGCCTGTGGACGCCCTGCTGCTCACCCGGATCGACCCGGCGCGGTATCGGTTCCGGGTGCTGAACCGTCCGGCCGGTGATCGAGGGGTCGGCGGGTGGATGAAGGCGACGGGGGCGGCGCTGGTCGTCAACGGCAGCTACTTCGATCGCCGTGGGAAGCCGGACACTCCCGTGGTCAGCGACGGGCACCGGCTGGGCCCCGCGTCCTACAAGGCCACGCACGGGGCGTTCGTGTCCGGGGCGGACGGCGTCCGGCTGGTGGACCTGGCCGGGGGTGACTGGCGGAAGGCCCTCGAAGGGGCGGACCAGGCGATGGTGTCGTATCCGATGCTGATCGGCGCGGACGGTCGCGGACGGGCCGACCAGCAGGACGAGCGCTGGCTGGCGAACCGCAGCTTCCTCGGGCAGGACGGCACGGGGCGCGTCATCGTCGGCACCACCAAGGACGCCTACTTCTCGCTGCGCTCGCTCGCGGCGTTCCTGCCCAGGTCAGGGCTCGGCCTGCGGCTCGCGCTGAACCTGGACGGCGGGCCGGTCGCCTGCCAGAAGGTCGCGGCGGGGACCTACCGGCGTGACTTCTGCGGCGAGTACGAGATGGCCGTCCACGGTGGGCGGCTGCAGCTGCTGCGTCCGCTGGTCGACCTCCATCGGGGGTGGGCCCTGGCGATGGCCCTGGTGGCCGTCCCGCGGTGATCGTCACCGACCACGGGGTGCCGAACGCCGTCCTGATCACACCACTGGTGAACCTGGTCGTCGCTCGGCACCGCGGCTGACGGGTCAGGCCGCCGGGGCTCCCTCGCGGGCGGGCTCGTGTGGTGCGGGCTCGAGCGGCGCTTCCGAGACCGTGGGGGCGGGTGTCCGGAAGGCCACCAGGACGACCAGGAGCGCGGCGGTGGCGAGGGCGGTGGCCACGGCGAAGGCGCTGCTCATGCCGTCCGCGATGACGGACGCCCGGACGGATTCCGTCGCCGCGTGTCCCTCGACGGACGAGGTGTAGACGCTGGAGAGCACCGCGATGCCCATCGACGCGCCGGTCAGCATCGCGGTCTGCAGCAGGCCCGCCGCGGCCCCCGAGTCGGCGGGCGCGACCGTGGACATGATGGACATGTTGAACGGGACGACCACGAACCCCAGCCCCGCGCCGAGGAGCAGGAGCGGTCCGGCGACGCCGAGCGTGTAGCCGTTCGTCTCCGGAAGGAAGGCGAGCCAGGCCAGTCCGCCGGTCATCAGGACGGTGCCCAGCAGGGCGACGAGGCGCCACGACAGGACGCCCATGACGCGGGGCGCGTAGCGGGCGGTGGCGAACATCCCGAGCGCCATCGGGAGGAAGGCCAGGCCGGCGCGCAGCGCGCCCCAGCCGAGGGCCTCCTGGAGGTACTGGACGATCAGGAACTGCGCGCTCATCGTCGTCATCGGGATGAGGAGCAGGGCCAGGAGCGCGGACGAGCGGGCGCGGTCGGCGAACAGCCGCAGCGGCGTGATCGGCTGGACGGCCCGCCGCTCGACCAGCACGAACGCCACCAGCAGGAGCGCGCCGACGCCGATCGCGATCGGCCAGTTCCCGACCCGCGCGAGGCCGAGGGTGAGGGCGGCCAGGCCCAGGGCCGAGGTCAGGGCACCGGCCAGGTCGAAGCGTCCGCCCAGGCGCGGCGACTCGTCGACCACGCGCGGGGTGAGCGCGACGACCAGGACGCCGATCGGGACGTTCACCAGCAGCACCCAGCGCCAGGAGAGCGTGGACGTGATGACGCCGCCGAGCACCAGGCCGAGCGTCATCGCGGACGCGGTCACCGACGAGTAGACGCTCAGTGCGCGGGTCCGGGCGGGGCCGTCGAAGTTGGTCATGAGCAGGGCGAGCGTGCTGGGCGCGGCCAGCGCGGCGCCGACGCCCTGGGCGGCGCGGGCGGCGATGAGCCAGGCCGGGTTCTGGGCGAGGCCGCCGAGCAGGGACGCGACCGTGAACAGGACCATGCCGCCGACGAAGACGCGGCGGCGGCCGAGGACGTCCCCGGCGCGTCCGCCGAGGAGCATGAGGCCGCCGTAGGCGAGCAGGAAGGCGTTGCTCACCCAGGCGAGGCCGCCGGGGGAGAGGCCGAGGCCGTCCCGGATCTCGGGCAGCGCGACGTTGGTGATCGTCCCGTCCAGCATGAGCATCAGCTCGCAGGAGACGATCACGGCGAGCGTGAGCGTGGCGCGTGACACGCGGACCTCCAAAATAGGAAACCAGGTGGTTCACTGTAGACGAGAAGGCGGCGTTTAGTGCACTAGGTGGTTCACTATTTCCCGCGCTACGATGACCGGTGTTCGAGAGGGGTACGGGTGACGGTCACGGCGTCCCGGCGGCGAGGCGAGGAGCTGCGCCGGGCGATCCTCGACGCGGTCGTCGAGCAGCTCGACAGCGTCGGCTACGCGAAGCTGAGCACCAACAAGGTCGCCGCGGCGGCCGGCACCGGCAAGGCGGCCCTCTACCGGCGCTGGCGCAACAAGGAGGAGCTGGTCCGCGACGCGCTGCGCGACCTGCTGCCCAAGCCGCCCGAGCTCCCCGACGGCACCCCGCTGCGCGACGGCCTGACCGTCCTGCTGCGGCACTTCGACCACGCGCTCAACGACTCCCGCGGAACGGCGTTCCAGGCCGTCGCCGCCGAGGCCGCGGACGGGACGGGCGAGCTGCGCACGCTGTTCCACGAGTCCGTCACGCGGCCCTGCGAGGAGCGCATCGCCGAACTCGTCGCCCTGCACGGCGGGACGGCGAGCGCGAGCGCCGCGTCCGCCGGTCCCGCGCTGCTGTTCTACTACTGCGTCGCGGGTCAGCCGCGCCGCACCGACGCCGAGATCCAGGCGATCGTGGACGACGTGCTGCTGCCGCTCTTCCGGGAGGGCGAGGCCGGGTGACGCTGCAGGAGCGGCTGGTCGCCGTCGCGACCCGGCTGTTCGCCGAGAAGGGCCATGAGGGGACATTCCGGGCCGGGACGCCCGCCGACATCGTCGTGAACTTCCTCTTCGGGACCGTCCACCAGATCGGCGCGTGGTACCGGCCGGGCGGGCGGCTGAAGGCCGAGGAGGTCGGCGAGCACCACGTCGGCCTCCTCCTCGACGGCCTGCTCGCGCATCGCCCCTAGAGGCGCTCGACCGTCAGCTCGGACGCGGCGTGCCGCGCGCGCAGCGGCTTCTTGTCGAACTTCCCCACCGTCGTCTTGGGGACCTCGTCCAGGAACGTCCAGTACTCGGGGACCTGCCACTTCGCGATGCGGCCGCGGAGGAAGCCCGCGAGCTCCGCGGCGGTCGCCGAGGCGTCCTCGCGCAGGACGACGCAGGCCAGCGGACGCTCGTCCCAGCGCGGGTCCGGGACGCCGATGACGGCGGCCTCGGCCACGGCCGGATGCGCCATGAGGTGGTCCTCCAGCTCGACGGACGAGATCCACTCGCCGCCCGACTTGATGACGTCCTTCACGCGGTCGGTGATCTGGAAGTAGCCGCGTCCGTCGATCGTGCCGACGTCGCCGGTGCGGAGCCAGCCGTCGTGGAACTTCTCCGGCGCGTCCGTCCGGTGGTAGGAGCCGGTGATCCACGGGCCGCGGACCTCGATCTCGCCGACCGACTCGCCGTCCCAGGGCAGCTCGCGGTCCCCGGCGTCGACGATCCGCATCTGGACGCCGGGCGCGACGCGGCCCGACTTCATCCGCCAGTCGGTGTCCTCGGGCGTGCCGGGTTCCACGCCGGGCGGCGGGAACGCGATGCCGCCGAGCGGGCTGGTCTCGGTCATGCCCCACCCCTGGACGATCCGCAGGCCGTGGCGCTCCTGCGCGCGTTCCAGCAGGACGCGCGGCGCGGCGGCCCCGCCGGAGTTCGCCAGCCGCAGCGACGACAGGTCGATCTCGTGCCGCTCGCCGTGGTCGAGGATCGCGTTCCAGATCGTCGGGACGGCCGAGGCGACCGTCGTCCGCTCGGATGCGACGAACGCGGTCAGGTGCTCGGGCTGGAGGAACCGGTCCGGCATGTGCAGGGACGCGCCGGACAGCAGCGACGCGTACGGCAGCCCCCACGCGTTCACGTGGAACATCGGGACGATCGCGAGCACCCGGTCGTCCTCGCGCGGCCCGACCAGCGACGACGAGTTCGCCGCGAGCGCGTGCAGGAACGTCGACCGGTGCGAGTACACGACGCCCTTCGGATCGCCCGTCGTCCCGGACGTGTAGCACATCGCCGCCGCCGACCGCTCGTCCAGCTCGGGCCACGCGAACCCGGGGTCCTCGGCGTCTAGGAGCTCCCGGTAGCGCAGGACGGGCCGTCCGAGCGCGGACGCGTCGCCGTCCCCGACCACGATCACGTGCCGGACGGTCGGCATCCGGTCGGCGATCCGCGCGAGCAGCGGGACGAGCGAGTCGTCCACGATGACCACGGAGTCCTCGGCGTGGTTGACGATGTGCGCGAGCTGCCCGGGGAACAGCCGGATGTTCAGCGTGTGCAGCACCGCGCCCATCGACGGCACGGCGAGGTACGCCTCGAGATGCTCCTGGTTGTTCCACGCGAACGTCGCGACGCGGTCGCCCGCCCGGACGTCCAGCCTGGTCAGCGCCGCCGCGAGCCGCTCCGCGTTCGCGGCGATCTCCGCGAACCCCGCCCGCCTCGGCGGCGTCCCGCCGCCCGTCCAGGTCACGCACTGGCTGCCCGGGTAGACCAGCCGTCCGTGCCGCATCAGCGCGGCGATGGTGAGCGGGAAGTCCTGCATGGTGCTGGGGATCACGAACACCCTCCCGGTGGGACCGACCGGCCGGTATGTGTGCCCGATATCACCATACCGACCGGTCGGCAGGCAATATCGGGCCCCAGGACCGCGGGATCGCGCTGTACTGACCCATGACACCCGGGCCGGCCCGCGGAAGAGTGTCACGCACCAGGACCTGGCGGACCGTCCCGTCCAGGTCGGTCAGTGCGGTTTCCCAGTGGACGCGGTCGACCGTCCGCACCGCGAGAAGGTGCGAGTCGTCGTACCACCCCAGCAGCAGCCTGAGGACCCGCCGTCCGCGCGGCGCCCATCTCAGATAGCCCGAGGGGGACGGCAGGTAGACGCGGTGTTCGACCCTGGTGAGACGATCCCGCACGGCCACCTGGTTGGGCTTCCCGTGCGGACCCACGACGCCCGCGACCGAGCGTCCGTCGGGCGAGACCGCGGCCTCGGTGTAGGGCGTCGCGACGAACGTCCCGGTCGCGGGGTCGAGCACGAAGGCCGAGAGATCCCACAGGTTCGCTTCGCCGGGCAGGCGGAAGGACGTCATGGTGAGCCGTCCGGGCGGATCCGAGAGCATCTCGGCGACCCGCCGCCCGTCGAACGTCAACGGACCGGGTGCGGGACGCCGTCCGGGAACGGTCGCCTCCGGCCGTCCTGAAGGTGACGCCACCGCACGGTGCCGCACAGGCCCGCGCGTGATCTCGACGCCCAGCGCGGTGCCCGCCACGGCGATGACCAGGACGCCGACGCCCGCGACGACCCATCTCGAAGCCCGCAGGCCGACACGATCTCGCGGCATCTCCCAAGGATCGACGCGACCCGTGCCGTTGTACACGCGGTGGCGTCATCCGGCCGCGGACTCCTCCCTCACCAGGGAGCGCGGAGCTCCTGGCCGTCGTAGACGCCGCCGACGCAGAAGCGGGACACGCCGACGCCGGTCACCATGGTGCCGCCGCCCGCCTCGCACTGCTCGACGACCGTGACATCGGCGGGCGCCTCCGGTGCGGCCGGGGCGGCATTGGTCAGGGCCGCGCCCGTGCGTGCCGCGCTGGTCAGTGCCGCGACGGTCAGCGCGGCGGTGGCGAGGGCGGCGGCGACCGCCAGGATCACGGCGGCCCACCGGGCGCGGGAGGTGTGCATGGCGGTGCCCTTCGGTAGTACTCAGCGCCCTTCCATGGTGACTTGTTGTTCCGAATTAACCACTCTCCGTGGGGCGATAGAAATGGCGCCTGGAAGCCGCCCCGCCGAACGGGGGTGCTGACGGCTCGTCGGTTGATCGCTGCGATCGGCCAAGGAGGCGGGCGATGGACACATCCCGCTCACGAAGTGTTCCGGGGCGTGTCGGAACAGGGGCGGGTGGGGAGGGATTGCGGCAGGGAGCCGGGAGAAGGAAGCGGGCATGCGGGCACGGATTCTTGGGACGGGTGTCGCCGGTCTGGCCTTGGGCGCGCTGCTCGCGGGGTGCGACGGTGACGGCGACGGGGCCATGCAGTCGTCGCTTCCGCTGAAGTCGAGGCCCTCGGCCGCGTCGTCGGCGCCGGACGCTCCGAAGGACGGGACGAACCTGGCCGCCTGCCGGGAGGGGCGGTGCGAGGTCCGGGTTCGGGCCGGGGACCAGATCGAGCTGGCTGAGCGCTTCGAGGCGGGGCCGCTGGTCGTCACCGCCGTCGAGCCCGAGCACGTCTTGATGCGCTGGACGTACGAGGGCGGCGGCACGGGGGCGGGGGAGGCCGGTCCGAACGGCTCTGTCACGTTCGGGAGCGGCTCGAGGATGTTGACCATCCGGATCGAGCTGATCCGCTCGGACGCGGCGACCATCGGGCTCAGGCCGGGTGACTCGTCATGAGGCTTCTGGCCGGTGGGCCCAGGTGTGCAGGGTGACGGGCGTGCGGCCGGGCCGTTCGCGGGCGAGCGGGGCCTCGTCCGTGAGGTGGAAGCCGGTGGCCTGCGCGACGCGCTGGCTTCCGGTGTTGTCGGGGTCGATTCGCAGGATGATCCGTGCGGACGCGTCCTGGTTGCGGGCGTGTTCGGTCATGAGGCGGACGGCGCGGCTGGCGAGGCTTTGGCCTCGATGCTGCGGGCCGATGCCGTAGGCGAGTTCGAAGGCGGGGGTCGGCTCGTCGAGCCGGGGGATGAGCAGGACCTCGCCCAGGGGCGTCCGGCCGTCGGTGGTGACGGCCAGCTGGGTGACCCGGCCGCTCTCGCGGTTCGTCCGGCTCTTCTCCAGGTAGGCGCGCGCGGCGTCCAGGTCGAAGGGGGAAACGAGCGGCGTCCAGAGGGCGAAATCGGGGTTGTCGAACAGCTCGACCATGGTGTGCAGGTCGTCCTCGCACCACGGGCGCAACTGGAGTCCCAGGCCGGTGACCAGGGGAGAGGGGAGTGCTGCGTCGGAGGTCATCAACTGATCCTGGCAGTGCGGCGCGGGCGGGTGGGCGGCCGGGGGCCGTGAAGATCCGGAAAGGGATGATCACGAGGTGGGGGGTCGCCTACGATCCCGTGCATGTTCCCCCTCCCCATCGTGATGGTCAGCAGGCTTCCCTTCGACGGGCAGATCCAGGATTTCGACGTCGTCGTACGAGACGGCCGGACGTTGCTGGTCGGGACGCACGACCGGAGTCTCCGCGCCTTCAGCTGGGATGTGGCCGGTGACGCGTGGACGGAGCACGAGCTCGGCGACCCGTGGTTCGGGGAGGACGGCTACACCGAGCTGACGGCGCTCGCGGCGGCGGTGGTGGACGGCCGGGTCGTGATCGGCGGTGGTGGGCAGCACCAGGGGTTCGCGCAGTGGGACCTTGAGAGCGGTGCGGTCCGCATGTTCGCCGAGGACGGCGGCGTGGCCTCCGCGACCGCGGCCGTCCTCGGAGGCCGCACCTGGTTCGTGGTGGGGGTCTCGTCGGTTCCGCCCGTCCAACTGTGGGACCCGGCGGTGGCCGACCCGGGCGAGGACGATCCGGACGACACCCCCTCGCCCTACGACCATCTGATCGAGGTGGACGCGCTGGAGGCGTTCTCCTCCGCGTCCAGTGCCGTCGCGGCCGGAGCGCTGAAGGACCGGCCCATTCTGGTGGGGCCCGGCGGCGACGGACGCGTGTTCGTCTGGGACGTCGAGAACGACGCGCTGCTCCTCGAGGTCGACGAGATCGAGCTCGAACTGTCCGACTTCGCCCTGGTGGACGCCGGGGTGCCGCGCGTCGTGGCGTCCGGTGGGCGGACGCTCCTGGTCGGCGACCTCGCCACCGGAGAGTGGGAGGAGCCGATCGACGTCCTGTGCGACGCCGTGACCTGCCTGGACGCGACCGTGGTGGAGGGCGGCGCCGTCGCCGTCACCGGATCCAAGGACGGCACGATCTGCGCCTGGGACCTCGAGGCGCGCCGGCTCCTCGCCGAGCCGTTCCGCGGGGACCACGCCGTCACCGCCCTCCGGATCACCGAGCTGGACGGCCGCCAGGTCGTCATCAGCTCCGACAAGGACGGCGCCGTCCGCATCATGGACCTGACCCCTCGCCCCTGAACCCCCCAACGGCTGAGGGGTCAGTCTTCGGCGGTGTGGGGGTTGCCGCCGGCGAGGGTTTCGGTGAGGAGGGTCTCTTCGGAGGAGCCTCGGCGCCAGTAGCCCATGAACTCGACGGCGGTGCGGGGCATGCCGCGGTCGCGGACGAGGTGGCGGCGCATGGCGCGGACGGTGGCGGCCTCGCCCGCGAGCCAGGCGTAGTCGACGGCCGGGGCGTTCTGGACGGCGTCCGGCAGTGGTTCGTCGCGGTGCCGGACGAGCCAGGTGACGCCTTCGGGGAGGTCGTCCTGGCGGTCGTCGTCGTGGGCGATCTGGACGTAGACGTGCGCGGACGCGCCGGGCGGCAGGGACGCAAGGTTCGCGCCGATCGCGGGGAGGGCGGACTCGTCCCCGGCGATCAGGATCGTCCGGGCGGACGCGGGCGGGGCGAACTCGACGCCGCCGCTGCCCGGGGCGGTCGGGCCGAGGGCGAGGACGTGGTCGCCCGGGAGGGCGCGGGACGCCCAGCGGGACGCGGGGCCGAGGTCGCCGTGCAGGGCGAAGTCGACGTCCATCTCGCCGGGCCGCTGCGCGCGGACGGTGAAGGTGCGCATGACGGCGCGTTCGGCGGGGTCGAGGGCGCGCCAGGCGGCGAACCAGGCGTCGTCCGGGACGTCCGGCATGACGGGACGGTCCTGGTGGGGGTGCGGGAAGAACAGTTTGAAGCGCTGGTCGCGTCCGCCGGAGACGAAGCCGCCGGGGGCGGTGAAGGTGATCCGCAGCATGGTCGGGCCGAGGCGCGCGGTGCGGATCACCGACAGGTCGAAGAACCGGAACATCACGCCACCTTCTTCGCGTTCTTCACGATCTCGGCGAGCTTCTCGATGATCGGAGCGCAGCCCGCGTGGGAGAACCGCGGCTCCGGCTCCCAGCCGAACACCTGGTCCGCCCTCACCGCGGGCAGGTTCCCCCAGGACGGCTTGGATCCGAGGTCCTTCGGCTGGAGGGCCTGCGTGCGGGCGTCCAAGAGGATCACGTCGGCCCGGTGCTCGTCGGCGTTCTCCCAGCTCAGCGACTCGAAGTAGCCGGCCTGGTCGAGCTTGCCGGGAACGACGAGCTCGACGCCCTGCTCCTTGAAGAAGCGCAGGTCGGCGTTCTTCGCCGGAGAGGACACGTAGAACAGGTCGGGGCTCGCGGACGCCGCCATCACCTTCAGGCCCCTGTTCGCGGCGGCGGCCTCGCGCAGGGCGGTGACGGCCTTGTCGAAGCGGTCCCTGGCGGCGGTGTTGGCGGCGGACCTCAGGTCCGCGCCGAGGGAGACGGCGAGGGCGGCGTAGTGCTCGATCGGGGTGGTGAGCGTGGTGTCACCGGCGAGGACGCCGACGCTCGGGGCCAGCTTGAAGATCTTGTCCTTGCTCTCGGCCGGGACGTAGAAGAGGTTCGGCTTCACGAACATGTGGTCGACGAGCAGTTCGGGACGCAGCGCCGCGTACTTCTCGATGTTGAACTCGCCGTAGGCGTTGCCGATGATCTCGACCTTGCTGATGTCGACCTCGCCGACCTGCGGGTCGCGGCCGCCGTCCTTGAGCTTCGCCGGGCCGTACACGCCGACGATGCGGTCGCGGACGCCGTAGTCCCAGAGCGCGGCGGCGGCCCCGACGTAGGCGACGACGCGGCGCGGACGGGACGCCGCCTCCGCGGTCCGCCCCCGGTCGTCGGTGAAGGACCACGCTCCTCCGTCGTCGGACGCCTTCGCGGCGCCGTTCCCGTCCTTGCCGCAGGCGGCGAGGACGGCTCCGAGGGCGAGCGCGCCGCCGGCGCCCAGCAGGCCGCGCCGGGAGAGTCGGGAGGAGGCGAGGTTCGTCATCTGGTGCGTTCTCCGAGATCAGGGTGCGTGGACGCCCATCGGCCCGATAGGTGGAACTTAGGTTAACCTAACCTAAGTTTTTGTCCAGGCCCCCGAGGAGTCGCCCGTGACCTTCACCTTCGTGCGGCGGTTCGCCCTGGTCGCCGCCCTGCTGGCGGCGGTCGCCGCGCTCAGCCTGGCCGTCGGGGCGCGTCCGCTCGGACCGTCCGAGGTGTGGCGCGGCCTCACCGATCCGGGGGCGGAGGCGTACACGGTCGTCCATCAGATGCGGCTGCCGCGCACGCTCCTCGGGCTCGTCGCGGGCGCGGCGCTCGGCCTCGCGGGCGCGCTCATGCAGTCGCTCACCCGCAACCCGCTCGCCGATCCGGGACTGCTCGGCATCAACGTCGGGGCGGCCGCGGCCGTCGTCACGGGGATCGCGTTCCTCGGGGTCACGTCGTTCGCCGGATATGTGTGGTTCGCGTTCGCGGGGGCGGGGCTCGTCGCCGTCCTGCTCTACGGGATCGGCGGCGGACGCGGAGCGACCCCGGCGAGGCTCGCGCTCGCCGGTGCGGCCGTCAACGCGGCGCTGTACTCCTACGTCAGCGCCGTCGAGCTCCTCGACACCGCGTCCCTGGACCGCATGCGCTTCTGGACGGTCGGCAGCCTCGCGTCCGCGCAGACGTCGACCGTGCAGAAGGTCGCACCGTTCGTCCTGGTAGGTGTGGTGCTCGCGCTGGTTCTGGCACGTCCGCTGAACGCGCTCGCGATGGGGGACGACACGGCGCGGGCCCTCGGCGCGCGTCCCGCGCTGGTGCGCGGAGCCGGGATCGCCGCGGTCACGCTGCTGTGCGGCGCGGCGACGGCGGCGTGCGGGCCGATCGTGTTCCTCGGGCTGATGGTGCCGCATCTCGTCCGTGCCGTCACCGGCCCTGACCTGCGGCTTCTCCTTCCGTACAGTGCGCTCGCCGCTCCCGTGCTGATGCTCGTCGCCGACGTCCTCGGACGCGTCGTGGCGCGTCCGGGCGAGGTGCAGGTCGGCGTGCTGACCGTCGTCCTCGGCGGGCCGTTCTTCCTCTTCTTCGTCCGGCGGCGGAAGGTGGCGGCGCTGTGAGCCACATCAGGACGGGCGCGGTCTCGCTGCGCTTCAGCCCGCGTGCCGTGCTGGTCGCGGTCGTGTTCGCGGCGGTGGCCGTCGTCGTGAGCGTCGTCGCGATCGGCGGCGGCGACTACCCGATGGGCTTCGGCGAGGTCGTGCGGGCGCTGCTCGGACGCGGCGACGCGTCCACGGACTTCATCGTCAACGGGCTCCGGCTGCCGCGCGCCGCCACCGCGCTCGCCGTCGGCGCGGCGCTCGGGCTCGCGGGCGCGCTGTTCCAGTCGCTGTCGCGGAACCCGCTCGGCAGCCCTGACCTGCTCGGATTCACGCAGGGATCGGCGACGGGCGTGCTGGTCGCGACCGTCCTCGCGGGCGGGAGCGGCCTCGGCCTCGCAGTCGGCGCGGTGACCGGCGGTGTGCTGACCGGGGTGCTGATCGTCCTGCTCGTCGGACGGAACGGCGCGCACGGGCAGCGGCTCGTCCTCGTCGGCATCGGGGTCGCGGCCATCCTGACCGGCGTGAACGGCTACCTGCTGACGAAGGCGGAGATCACCGACGCCGCGCGCGCCGTCCTGTGGCTGACCGGCAGCCTGGACGGGCGCGACTGGACACAGGCCACGCCCCTGCTGGTCATGCTCGCCATCGCGGTCGTCGCCACCGCCTCGTGCGGGCGCGCGCTGCGGACGCTCGAACTCGGGGACGAGGCCGCGCGCGCTCTCGGCGCCCCCGTCGACCGGGTGCGTGGCGTGCTGCTCGCGGTCGCCGTCCTGCTCGCGTCGCTCGCCGCTGCCGCCGCCGGTCCGGTCTCGTTCGTCGCGCTCACCGCGCCGCAGCTCGCGCGCCACCTGACCCGCGCGCCCGGACCGAACGCGCTGCCCGCCGCCTGCCTCGGCGCGGCGCTCCTCGCCGCCGCCGACCTCGCCGGGCAGCGGCTCGTCCCCGGCCACCAGCTCCCCGTCGGCGTCGTCACCGGCCTCCTCGGCGGCGGCTACCTCATCTGGCTCCTCACCACCGAACGAAAGGCAGGACGCCTGTGAGCACCCCCGCCGCCGACTCCGCCTCGGCGCCCACCGCCCGGCTCGCCGCCTCCGGACTGACGCTCGCCTACGACCGGCGCGTCATCGCCCGCGACCTCGACGTCGCCGTGCCGGACCGCTCGTTCACCGTGGTCGTCGGGCCGAACGCGTGCGGGAAGTCCACGCTCCTGCGCGCGCTCGCGCGTGTGCTGCGCCCGGCCACGGGGACCGTGACCCTGGACGGCGAGCGGATCACGGCCTGGCCCGCCCGCAGACTTGCCCGGACGCTCGGCCTCCTCCCGCAGTCGTCCGTCGCGCCCGAGGGCATCACCGTCTCCGACCTCGTCGCGCGCGGCCGCTACCCGCACCAGGGGATCCTGCGCCAGTGGACGCGCGAGGACGAACGCGTCGTCGCCGAGTCCATGCGGGCCACAGGCGTGGAGGCGCTCGCGTCCAGGGGAGTGGACGAGCTGTCGGGCGGCCAGCGGCAGCGCGTCTGGATCGCGATGGCGCTCGCCCAGCAGACGTCCCTCCTGCTCCTGGACGAGCCGACCACGTTCCTCGACATCGCGCACCAGATCGAGGTGCTCGACCTGTGCGCGCGCCTGCACGCCGAGGGCCGCACGGTCGTGGCCGTCCTGCACGACCTGAACCAGGCCGCCCGCTACGCGACCCACCTCATCGCCATGCGGGACGGACGGATCGTCACCGAGGGCCCGCCCGCCGAGGTCGTCACCGCCGAGCGCGTCGCCGAGGTGTTCGGCCTGCGCTGCCGCGTCATCGAGGACCCGGAGACCGGAACGCCGCTGGTCGTCCCGGCCGCGCCCGCCGCCTCTGCGGTGTCCGCATCGTCCGGGGATGTCGCGAAGGTCACGTAGATCTGACCTGACCCGCTTCCAAAATGGTTGTACCGTCACAACGGTTATACGCCTACAACCATCTCCTGGGGGTTCCGGGTGCCGGAGACAGGCCGCCGGCGGCGGCTGCTCGTGCTGGCGATCTGCTGCATGAGCCTGCTCATCGTCAGCCTCGACAACACCGTCCTCAACGTCGCGATCCCGGCCATGCAGCGGGACCTCCACGCCTCGATGTCCGGCCTGCAGTGGACGATCGACGCCTACCTGATCGTGCTCGCCGGATTGATGATCACCTCCGGCTCCACCGCGGACCGGCTCGGCCGCCGCCGCGTGTTCCAGGTCGGGCTCGCGCTGTTCACCGTCGGCTCGCTGCTGTGCAGCCTCGCGCCGACCCTGGGCTGGCTGATCGCCGCGCGCGTGGTGCAGGCGGTCGGCGGGTCCATGCTCAACCCGGTCGCGATGTCGATCATCACCAACACCTTCACCGAGCCGCGCGAGCGGGCCCGCGCGATCGGCGTGTGGGGCGGCGTCGTCGGGATCAGCATGGCCGCCGGGCCGCTGGTCGGCGGCGTCCTGGTCGACTCGGTCGGCTGGCGCTCGATCTTCTGGCTGAACCTGCCGATCGGGATCGCCGCGCTCGTCCTCACCCAGGTGTTCGTGCCGGAGTCCCGCGCGCCGCGCCCGCGCCGCCCGGACCCGGTCGGGCAGCTCCTCATGATCGTGACGCTCGGCACGCTGACCTACGCGATCATCGAGGGCGCCGCGCTCGGCTGGACGTCCGGGATCGTGATCGGCTGCGCGGCGGTCGCCGCCGTCGCGCTCGTCCTGTTCGTCCTGCACGCGCTGCGCGCGGCCGAGCCGCTGATCGACGTCCGGTTCTTCCGCAGCCTGCCGTTCTCCGGCGCGACCCTCATCGCGATCAGCGCGTTCGCCGCGCTGTCGGGGTTCCTCTTCCTCAACTCCATCTACCTGCAGAGCGTCCGGGGGCTGAGCGCGCTGCACGCCGGGCTCTACCTGCTGCCGATGGCCGCGGTCACCGGCGTGGTCGCGCCGCTGTCCGGGCGGCTCACCGGATCCCGCGGGCCGCGCCTGCCGCTCCAGCTCGCCGGGGTGACGATGCTGGCCAGCGCGCTGCTGTTCGCCGCGTTCGACGGCGAGACCCACGACGGCACCCTGTTCGCCGCCTACGCGCTGTTCGGCTTCGGGTTCGGCATGGTGAACTCGCCGATCACCAACACCGCCGTCTCCGGCATGCCGCGCGCCCAGGCCGGGGTCGCCGCCGCCGTCGCGTCCACCAGCCGCCAGATCGGGCAGGCCCTCGGCGTCGCCGTCTTCGGCGCGGTCGTCGGCGTCGCCGCCACCGGCGGCGGCGAGGGGCACCGGAGCGGGGGCGGACGCGCGGTCGTCGCGAGCGCGACGTTCGTGGACGCGGCGCGACCCGCCTACTGGATCATGGCGGGATGCGCGGTCGCCGTCCTGGTCCTCGGTACCATCACCACCGGACGCCGCGCCGTCCGAACCGCCGAGCGGGCCGCGGCCCTCGCCGCGACCGACACGCCCAGGAGCCCGGTGACCAGCACATGACCGACGACCCGTCCGTCCCGGACGCCGCCCGGACCGGCAAGCAGGCCGATGAGGCCGATCCGGTGCGGATCACCTGGAAGAAGATGCACGAGCTGCTCGTCATGCACGGCGACCGGCGGCGCCGGGCGACCGAGGCGCTCGGCATGAGCTTCTTCCGCATCAAGGCGCTGCGCCGCGTCGTGCGCGGGCCGGTCGCCCTGCGCGACCTGGCGAGCGAGTTGCTCACCGACCGCCCCTACACGACGCTCGTGGTGGACGACCTGACCGAGCGCGGCCTCGTCGAACGCATCCCGAACCCGTCGGACCGGCGGTCCAAGCTCGTCCGGGCGACCGAGGCGGGCCTGGCGGCCGCCGCCGAGGCCGAGCACATCCTCGGCACCCCGCCCGCCGCGATGTACGACCTCCCGCCGGACGACCTCGCCGCGCTCGACCGGATCATCGGACGCATCCTCGCCGAACCCGGCGGCGGGCACGAGCCTCCGTCGCCGCCCTCACCCGGCTGGTCCGCCGAGTTCTGAGACCGCGTCCTGGGGCCGTGTTCCGAAACCGCGGCCTGAGACCGCGTCCGGGGCGCTCGTTCTGGGGCCGCGTTCTGAGATCGGGCGGCGACCGTCGCGAAGCCGCGCCGGTGAAGCCGCGCAGGTCAGGACGGGCGGTTGTGGCCGGCGTCGGCGTCCATGCGGGCCCAGCCGGCCTCCCACAGGGCGTAGCGGTGGCGGTCGCAGCGACGGCGGACGGCCAGGTAGAGCCCGAGGAGCGGCAGGGCGGCGGCCAGCCCCGCGCCGGTCGCGGCGTAGGCGGCGTCGGTGACCGTCCGGCCGTGCGGACGCGGCGGTGTCGTGGACGTGCCCCGCGGATCGACCCAGATCGTGTGCCGCGACCCGGGCTTGGCGTTCTTCCAGCTGGTCAGGATGCCCGTGCGGGTGCTGCCGTCCGGCGCCGTCCAGTGCGCGCGCAGCGTCTCGTGGACGTACCGGTCGCCCGACGCGCCCACGCCGATCGCCTCCGCCGTCGCGACCGTCCGGACGCGGACGGAGCGCTCGGCGCTCTCGGCCCTCATCCCGGACCGGTACGACCAGCGCGCGCACGACAGCGCCGCCAGCGGGACGGCGATCAGCGCCAGCCCGAGCAGCACGAACGCGATGGCGCGCTGGACACGGTCGACCGGACGGCGCAGATCACTGCGCGCCAGGCCCGCCCTCCGCGCGCACCGGCGCATCCGCGCACCGGCCGCCTGCCTCGCGTCACCGTCCGTGGCGGCGTGCCGCCGCGCCCCGGAACGGAACCAGCTCATCGTCGTCACCTCCCCGGGAGATCCCGGCAAGAGGCCCTTGGCCATCCTTTGCCAGGATATTCCGGAGTGCGGTCGCGGGCACAGTGTCAAAACGTTTTCGGGAGGTCCGTTAGGGCCACGACGTCCCCTCCGGCCCAGCCTGCGCCCGTTCCCCAGCGGGCCGGGGCGCTGTTGATCCATTTCGACTTCGTCGGGTTACGGCCTGTCCGGATCGGGTCATGTCAGGCCGAGCAGCTCGGCGACCCCGGCGTCGAGCCCGGACATGTGCTGCACCGTCGCCTCACAGTGTTGTGCCGCCAGGGGTGCGTTCGAGGCTTCCCCCGAACACCGCGTCCAGTCTCAGGCGGCGGCGGTGCGGGGACGGCGGCGGGACCGCGAAGGGGCGGCACGGGGCTCGGTGTGCTCGCGGACGAACGCGCCCACCTCGTGCAACGCGGCCAGGCCCTCCGGGACGAGGTCGGCGAACACCTGGAACACGTGGACCTGGTTCTCCCAGACCTGGAGGCGGCACGGGACGCCGGCGGCCGTGAGGCGCTCGGCCATCAGTTCGGAGTCCGGGAAGAGCATCTCGCTGGAGCTGACCTGGATCAGCGTGGGCGGCAGGCCGCCGAGCTCGCCGTTCACCGGGGACACGGCGGGGTCGAGCGGACCGGCGGTCTCGGTGAGCAGCGACGCGAGGCGGCGCACCCGGCGCGCGGGGAGGTAGGCGTCCAGCTGGGCGTTGGCGTGCTCGAGCTTCGCGGTGTCGTCCAGGTCGGTGAGCGGCGCGAGCGCGACGAGCGCGGCCGGACGCGGCAGGCCGTCCGCCATCGCGCGCAGCGTCGCCGCGAACGTGAGGAACCCGCCCGCCGAGTCGCCCGCGATGACGATCCGCTCGGCCGGATACCCCTGGTCGAGCAGCCACCGGTAGGCCGTCACCGCGTCCCCGATCGACACGGCGAGCGGCGCGTCCGGGAGCTGGCGGTAGGCGACGGACAGGACGGGCGCGCCGGCCGCCGCGGCGATGCGCGCGATCATCCGGCGGTGCGTGCGCAGCCCGCACGAGAAGAAGCCGCCGCCGTGGAAGTAGAGGACCGCACGGTCGGACGGGGCGTGCGGCGCGCGCACCCACTCGCCGTGGAACTCGCCGAACGACACGGGCTCGACGTCCGCCCAGCGCGGCGTCGGCAGGGCCAGCGGCGCGGCCAGGTCGATCGCGACCGCCGGACGCAGCCCGTGCAGGGACAGCGGCCACACCGACAGCAGCGGGCCGACCGTCAGCCGCAGCCCGCGCGCCGTCAGCCGCGACCGCACGGTCGTGCCGGGCCGGGACTCCACGAGAGGGTCCATCACGTCTCCCCACGGTGCGCGGTCGCGGTCGCCCTGTGCCCGGACGGCCGGCGGGGACGCCGTCGTGACCAAGCGGTCACTCGGGCGACCTGGCGTCAACCTCGCACCGCGACGATCACCATGTCAAGGGATCGGACGCGATGAACGTGACGTTCGGCGGCGCCTTGTCACATGACTACGGAATTCGACGCACGCGACTGTGTTCCAGTTCACATCGATCCGCCGCGCGGGTTCTCGTGTGGGCTCACTCGGCTTCGGACGGGGCCCCGTCGGCTTCGCGTGCCGGGCGGACGGCGAGGGCGACGATCGCGCCGAGCAGGCACAGTCCGGCCGTGATCCAGAAGATCTCCGTGTACTCGGTGTGCAGGGCGTCCTTCAGCGCGACCTTGTACGCCTCGAACTTCTTCGTGAAGCCCTCGTCGAACGGCAGCGGCATCTCCAGATGCGCGGTCAGCACCCCGAACCGGTAGAAACCCCACCCGGACAGCGCGGCGATGCCGAGCAGCATCCCCATCATCCGCGCCACGACCACGGCCGCCGACGCCACACCGTGCCGCGCCGCCGGGACGAACCGGAGCACCGCCGACGACACCGGCGCGATCACCAGGCCGAGGCCCAGCCCGGTCACGACCAGGTCGACGTCCACGCGGGGGAGGGGGCCGTACGACGCGTCCGCTGCGTTCGTCGGCCAGGTCGCGACCAGCGCGAACCCGAGCGCCGCGACCAGCATCCCGGCGACCATCGGCCGGCGTTCGCCGAACCGGTGGGCGAGCCATCCGCCGCCCACGGCCGCGATCGGCAGCGCCACCAGGAAACGCGTCAGCAGCAGTGCGCCGCCGACGTCGTCCTTGCCGAGGAGCGTGCGCGCCACCAGGACGACGTCCACGAGCGTCACCATCAGCGCGGCCCCGGACAGCAGGCTCACGCCCAGCGTCGCCAGCAGCGGCCCGCGCCGGACCCCGGACAGGTCGAACAGCCGCGTCCGCGCCCTGATCTCCCACAGGACGAACACGACCAGCGCCACCAGCCCCGCCGGAAGCAGCGCCCACCCCCACGGAGGCAGGGCCGACTTCTGCGGATCCGGGTTGTACAGGCCCACGACCAGTAGCCCGAGCCCGAGCGCCATCAGGACGCCGCCCACCACGTCGACGCCCTGCGCCCGCTCGCGCGGCCGCCCGCCGGGCACCGAGAAGTGCACCGCGACCATCGCCACCAGGGTCAGCGGCACGTTGATCCAGAAGATCGCCCGCCACCCCAGCGCCGCCGCGATCCCCACCCCGTACAACGGCCCGAGGACGCTCCCGAGTTCCTGCGCCGCCCCGACCGCGCCGAGCACGACCGACCGGTTCCGCTCCGGCCACAGGTCCCCGGCGAGCGCCATCGTCACCGGCAGCAGCGCGCCGCCCGCGACACCCTGGACGACCCGTCCGGACGTCAGAGCCCAGACCGCGTCCGTGCCCTCCAGATGCGCCGGCCACTTCCCGGCGACGGCCGTCACCAGCGAACCGACCGCGAACAGCGCCAGGCACACCTGCAGGACGGCCCGCCGTCCGAACCGGTCCGACAGCTGCCCGAGCAGCGGCATCGCCGCCACGTACCCGAGCAGGAACCCGGTGATCACCGGGGTGATCCGCTCCAGCCGGTTCACCGGAACGCCCAGGTCGTTCACGATCGTCACCAGCACGGTGGAGATCACATAGGCGTCCAGCGAGGCCAGCAGCACCACCGTCGCGCCGACCCCGATCGCGGTGCGGCGGCGGCCGTCCGCGCGCACCGGGGCCTCGGCCGTCACGGTCACTTCGGCGCGCTGATCTTGTACGGCTGGTCGTACTCGGTGAAGTCGATCGTCGCCGAGCCGCCCTTGGGCATGGTCCCCTTCACCCGGACGAGCCGGTGCGAGGCCTTGTCGATCCACAGCTGCCCGGCCAGGTCACCGTCGACCCCGGGCACGATCTTCGCGATGGACGCGTTGGACAGCGTCCCGCCGACGCGGTAGCAGTCCTTGCCGTCGACCTTCTCCTCGGCCTGCGCCTTCGGGTCCGTGATCGAGGTCAGCATCTTCGCCACGCCCCGGTCCGGATCGAGGACGGCGGAGGTGTCGTACATCGTCCCCGCGAGGACCTTCGGCACCTTCCGCCAGTCCTTGCCGGTCACGCCCTTGATGTACACCGAGTCGCCGACCGCGACCAGTTGCATCTCCCCGGTCGACCCCGACTTGGACAGCTGGACCGTGCCCTGACCGTCCCCGTTCTTCAGCAGCTTCAGGTCGCCGCCGTGGATCAGGAGCCCCGGATCGCCCGCGGTCCGCAGCGTCACCGCGACGCTGGTCACCTTCCCCATGGCGTCCGCCGACTGCTTCACCACCTGCCCGGCGTCGAAATTCGCGCTGGCCTCCTTGGAGCCGCCACCACCCTTGCAGCCCCCCACCACGAGCAGGGCCAACACCACGACCACGAACCGCCGAACAACCTTGGACATAGCCCGGACCCTACCGACCGTCACCGGGCCCGTCACTCAGCACCAGGTATGATTCGCCCCCACCCGTGAGAACTACAGTGGCCCCCGCCACGTCCCCCCGCTAAGATGACCCCCGGCACGCCCCCAGAGAAACCACCATCACGGGGGTCGCTCAAGGGGCGGTAGCTCAGCCGGTCAGAGCAGGGGACTCATAATCCCTGGGTCGCGGGTTCGAGTCCCGCCCGCCCTACAATCCACCCTGTCGGCGCGCCCACGCGAGAACGCGCCGCCCCCCGATCCCCGCCCTGGGACCCTCCTCAGCGGAGCTTCAAGATCTTGATCAGCCTTGCGCCGGGTGAGGCGGGCGCCCCACGGTGACCGGCCGGGAGGGCCGGTCCGGGGCGCCCGTCTCCTCGCCGGGTCAGGGCGTGAGGTTCTCGACCGAGGTCAGGCGGCCGTCCGCGAGGGTGAGGCGCCGGGCGACCTTGATCCGCTCGAGGAAGCGCTGGTCGTGGCTGATCACGATGAACGCGCCCTCGTAGGCGTTCAGGGCGTTCTCGAGCTGGCCGACGCTCACGAGGTCGAGGTTGTTGGTCGGCTCGTCCAGCAGCAGGAGGTGCGGGGCGGGCTCGGCGTACAGGACGCACGCGAGGGTCGCCCGGAGGCGCTCGCCGCCCGACAGCACGCGCACCGGCAGGTGGATGCGCTGCCCCCGGAACAGGAACCGCGCCAGGATGTTGAGGCGCTGCGCGTCGGACAGGGACGGCGCGGTCGCCGCGAAGTTCTCCGCGATCGTCCGGTCGTCGTCGAGCAGGTCCAGGCGCTGGGAGAGGTAGGCCACGCGTCCGTCCGCGCGCCGGACGGTCCCGGAGTCGGGTTCGAGGTCGCCGTGGACGAGCCGCAGCAGCGTCGACTTGCCGACGCCGTTCGCCCCGGACAGCGCGATGCGCTCCGGGCCGCGGATCGCCAGGTCGGCGCCGTCGCCGGCGAAGATGTCCGTGTCGCCGAGGCGCTTGCGCAGGTTCTCGCCGACGAACAGGGTGCGTCCGGACGGGACGCGGGTGCCGGGCAGCTCCAGCGCGATGCTCTGGTCGTTCCGGACGGCCCGCGCGGCCTCGTCCGCGCGCTCCTTCGCGTCGCCGACCCGGGACGCGTGCATCGTCTGGGCGCTGCCCGCGGCCTTCTCGGCGCTGCGCTTCATGTTCCCCGCGAACAGCTTGGGAAGCCCGGCGTCCTTGAGGTTCTTCGCGGCGTTGCTGGCGCGGCGTTCGGCGCGCTCGCGGGCCTGCTGCATCTCGCGCTTCTCGCGCTTGAGCTCCTGCTCGGCGTTGCGCAGGTTGCGCTCGGCCGCCTCGCGCTCGGTCGCGACGGCCTCCTCGTAGGCGGTGTAGTTGCCGCCGTAGAAGCGGACCTCGCCGTCCGACAGCTCGGCGATGCGCTCCATGCGGTCCAGCAGCTCGCGGTCGTGGCTGACGACCAGGACGCAGCCGCGCCAGCCTTCGAGCAGGTCGTACAGCTTGCGGCGGGCGTCGACGTCCAGGTTGTTGGTCGGCTCGTCCAGCAGCAGGACGTCGGGACGCTTCAGCAGGAGCGCGGCGAGGCCGAGCGACACGATCTGGCCGCCGCTGAGCCGGTCGAGCGGGTCGCGCAGGGACATGTGGCCGAGGCCGAGCCGCTCCAGCTCGGCGCGGGCGCGGTCCTCGATGTCCCAGTCGTCGCCGATGGCGGTGAAATGGCGCTCGTCGGTGTCGCCGGACTCGATGGCGTCCAGCGCGGTGATGACCTCGGCGATCCCGAGGACGTCGGCGACCGTGCGGCCGGCGGTCAGCGGGAGGTCCTGGGGCAGGTAGCCGAGGACGCCCTCGACCGTGACGGACCCGGCGGTCGGGGTGAGGGCGCCGCTGATCAGGCGCAGCAGCGTGCTCTTGCCCGCGCCGTTGGGCGCGACGAGGCCGACGCGCCCGGCGTCGACGCTGAAGGTGAGGTTCTGGAAGACCGGGACGTCGTCGGGCCAGGTGAAGGACAGGCCGGACACGATGATGGGAGATACGGACATGCGTGAGTCCTTGGGAGAACACCCGCGCAGCACGGAACGGCTGGAACACGGGAAAGGTGAACAGGGACGACGCTGAGCCGGTCGCGGATCAGAGATTGATCAGAACGCGCCCGGACGCCCGGGCATCTCAGCTCGAGATGTCGTCGTCACTCACCATGTCGGGAACTCCTCCAGAAGGACGGACCGCACGCCGGCACGATCATCGTGCCGCTGGTCCGTACCGATACTAACGGACGGTCCGGTCGACGCATTCCCGGACGGCGGGGCCGAGGGGGCGGATGCGGTCCAGATCACCTCGGAATTCTCGAAACGGCGCAGGTTCGTCCAGGATGGAACCCGTTGCGGCGAAGGGAGCGGATGGGGTGGTGGAAGCCACGAAGCCGATGATCGGCCGGGAGGACGAGCAGGCGCGGCTGTCGGAGTTCGTCATGTCCGGCGGCGGGCGGGCGCTCGTCCTCAGGGGCGAGGCGGGCGTGGGCAAGAGCGCCCTGCTCGACCACGCGGCCGACCTCGCCGCCCTGGACGGCCACCTGGTGATCCGCGCGACCGGCGTCGAGGCCGAGTCCGAGCTGCCCTACGCCGGGCTGCACCAGCTGCTCTATCTACTGCTGCCCGAGGTGGACGGCCTGGACGACGGCACGCGCGCCGTGTTCGACGCCGTCTTCGGGCAGGCCCGGAGCGCGCCGCCGTCCGTGATGACGCTCGGCATCGCGGTCCTGAGCCTGCTGTCGGCGGTGGCCGCGAAGCAGCCGCTGCTGCTCGTCCTGGACGACGGCCAGTGGCTGGACGACCCGAGCGCCGACGTCTGCGGGTTCGTGGGACGCCGCCTCACCGCGTGCCCCGTGAAACTGCTGGTGGGCGTCCGGGCGGACGCGGCGTCCAGGTTCGACACCGCCGCGCTGCCCGAGGCGCAGGTCGGGACCCTCGCGGACGAGGCCTCGGAGCGCCTCCTCGACGAGCGGCACCCGGGCCTGCCCGAGCGGTTCCGCCGGGTCGTCCTCGACCAGGCCCGGGGGAACCCGCTCGCCCTGCTGGAGCTGCCCTCGCACGTCGCCACGATCAGTCCGGAGGACGGGTTCGGCGTCCCGCTGCCGAGGCGGCTGCAGAGCCTTTACGGCGCGCGCATCGCCGCGCTTGGCGACGAGGTCCGCGCCGAGCTGCTGAAAGGCGCGCTCGACGGGGTCGGGGCGCGGGCGGGCGAGGCCGCGGCGTCCGGCGGCCCGCGCTACCGGATGCGCGACGTCGACCAGGCCGTGGACGTCGGCCTGCTCGAGGTCGACCCGGCGACCGGCGACTTCACCTTCCGGCATCCGCTGGTGCGGTCGAGCGTCGTCCAGATGGCCACACCCAACCAGCGGCGCGCCGCGCACGCCGCGCTCGCGGAGGTGCACCGCGCGAACCTCGACCGGCGGGCGGCGCACCTGGCGGCGGCCACCGTCGACCCCGACGAGGACGTCGCGGCGGTGCTGGAGTCGGCCGCCGAGTCCGCGACCCGGCGCGGCGGCGCGATCGCGGCCGTGACGTGGCTGACCCGCGCCGCCGAGCTGAGCGAGAACCACGCGAACCGGTCCCGGCGGCTCGCCGACGCCGCGTTCATCGCCGGGCACGCCGCGCGGCTCGGCCAGGCCCGGCGGCTCGTGCTGTCCGATCCCGCGCCGGGGTCCGCCCAGTCCCCGGCGTCCGTCCTGGCGTCGGCGTACCAGGCGCTCTACCTGGACGGCGACGTGCGGTCCAGCCACCGGCAGCTCACGGCGGCGATCGAGGGCCTGCGCGACGACTGGACGGGTCTTCCCGAGGAGGTGCGCGCCCGCCTGGTCGACCACCTGCTCGGGACCAGCCACTATGCCGGGGACCGTGAGCTGTGGGAACGCACCCGGGCGCTCCTCGACTCGCTGGACGACCCGGTGTCCGGGCGGGCGCGGATGCTCGCCGACACCTACGGCGACGTCGTCCGGCATGGCGAGGGCTGGCGCGGGCCGGTCGAGGAGGCAGCCGCGGGTCTCGCGGAGCTGGAGCCGTGGGAGGTCACGCGGCTGGCCGTCGCGGCGTACCACCTCGACGTCCTGAGCGAGTACCGGGCGCATCTCCAGCGCGTGGTCGACCGTGAGCTGGAGACCGGCGCGGTCGCCAGCGGCATGGTCATGCTGCTGCTGATCGCGTTCGACCAGATGTCGGCCGGGGAGTGGGACGACGCCGAACGGACCGCGCAGCGCGCCCTGGACCTCGCGTCCGAGCACGGCTACGAGCTGTTCGTCCACCAGGGGCGCGCCTGCCTGGCCCTGCTCGCGGCGATGCGCGGCCAGACGGGCCGGGCCCGCGACCAGCAGGCGATGCTCGACGCCTGGGCGCGTCCGCGCGGGGTCGGCCTGCTGACCCGGATGGCGGACGCGGCGGGCGCGGTCACCGCGCTGAGCTCCGGCGACTACGAGGCCGCCTACCTCTACTCCATCGGCGTCACCCCGCCGGGGACGTTCGTCCCGTACGCGCAGCAGGCGTCGCGGTCGCTGCTCGACCTCGTCGAGGCCGCCCTGCACACCGGCCGCACGGAGGAGGCCCGGCGGCACGCGCTCGCCGCCCGCGACGCCCGCCTTCCGGGCATCTCGCCGCGCCTCGCCCTGATCACCTACGGCGCGCTCGGGATGACCGCCGAGGACGACGCGGAGGCGGAGGAGATGTTCGCGCGCGCCGAGGCCCTGCCCGCGGCCGGACGGTTCCCGTTCGAGTTGGCGCGGATACGGCTGGCGCACGGGTTCCGGGTCCGGCACGTCCGGGGCCGGGCGGCGGCCGGGCCGCTGCTGACCCGCGCGGTCGACGCGTTCGAGCTGCTCGGCGCGGTGAAGTGGGCGGAGCGGGCGCGCGCCGAACTGCGCGCCACGGGCGTCCCGCCGCGCGCCTCGACGCTGAACCTGGCCTCGCTGACCTGGCAGGAGCGCCGCATCGCCGACCTCGCCGCGAGCGGCCTCACCAACAAGGAGATCGGCGAGCGGACGCACCTGTCGCCGCGCACGGTCGGCTCGCACCTGTACCGGATCTTCCCGAAGCTCGGCATCACCACGCGCGCCGCGCTCCGCGACGCCCTGAGCAGGGCGGGCGAGACGGACGGGACGACCGAGACGGGCTGACGGGCTGACGGTCAGTCGCGGGTCCGGGGGCCCAGGCCCTGGTCGGCGAGCCAGCCGAGGACGTGGTCGGCGACCGCGCGCCCGCCCGAGTCGATCACCAGCGAGTGGCCCCGGTCGGCGAACTGCTTCAGGTCGGTCACCGCGGTGGAGTCGCCGTACAGCTTGTAGACCGACCGGGTCACCTCGTCCGCGACCATCCGGTCCTCCTGGCCGGAGACGAGCAGGAGCGGGCCGCGGTCGGCGTTGGACGTGTCGACGGACGCCGACGCGCAGGCCGTGCCGTCGACCTCGTCGGCGCCGGGGAAGTCGAAGCCGAGCTCGACCAGCAGTCGTGCCGGGGCCTGGACGACGTGGCGGTCGTAGAGGCTCGCGGCCTCGTCCCGGCCGACGGTGTTGGCGTAGACGTGCTGGAAGTGCGGCGGCAGCAGCGGCACGACGCCGTACCGGTCGGCCGGGTCGCCGGACATCATCGGCCACAGCCGGGTCTGGGACGCGGGCAGGGCGACGCCGTCCACGGGCAGGGGCGCGATCGCCACGGCCGCCCGTCCGAGGCCCTTCCCGAGGAGGTGCTGCGCGATGAGCCCGCCGACCGAGTGCCCGATCAGGACCGGCGGCACGTCGAACTAGCGGACGACCGTCTCGACGTGCGCGGTCAGCGCGTCCAGGCCGAGGCCGCTCAGCCGGGACAGGTCGCGGCGGGCGTCCGCGACGGTGTCCGCCTCGTCCGGCCAGGCCGGGACGGTCACCGCGTAGCCCCGTCCGGCGAGGTGCTCCGCCCAGGGCGTCCAGGACGACACGTGCAGCCACGCGCCATGGACGAGGACGACGGGTGTTGGGGTCACGACCTGGCCTTCCGACGGACTGTCCGTCCGCTTCGACCATCAGGTCCGGGTTCGCGGCGGAGGACAAGGATCTTCCACTCGCCGCCTCGTGGGAATAGTCAGATGACTGAACGCCGCGGCCTCCGGTCCTCGGGCCGCCCCGGCGTCAGGTGACGGATGTGTCCGCCGCCGTCCGGGCGAAGAGTGGACACGCCGGTATCCACCACGAGAGGTCGAACATGATCGACAGACGTACGTTCGCCAAGGCGGTCGGCCTGGGCGTGGGCGCGGCGGCCGTCCCGGTCGCGGCGCCGGGCGGCGCCCCCGCGGCCGTCGCCGACACACCCCGCGTGAGCGGCGGCGGTCCCGCTCCGACCGTCCCGGTGATCAGGCCGGGGACGCACACGTCGTTCGCGACGATGAAGAAGGTCAGAGCCGGGGTGCTGGACGTCGGGTACGCCGAGGCAGGGCCCCGGAACGGGCCCGCCGTCGTGCTCCTGCACGGATGGCCGTACGACATCCACAGCTTCGTGGACGTCGCGCCCCTGCTCGCCGGGCTCGGCTACCGCGTGATCGTCCCCTACCTGCGCGGACACGGGACGACGAGGTTCCGGTCGGGACGGACCTTCCGCAACGGGCAGCAGGCCGCCGTCGCGGTCGACATCGTCGCGCTGATGGACGCCCTGAAGATCCGCCGGGCCGTCCTCGCCGGGTTCGACTGGGGATCGCGGACGGGCGACATCATCGCGGCGCTGTGGCCGGAGCGCGTCAAGGCGCTGGTCTCGGTCAGCGGCTACCTCATCACCGACGTCGAGGCGCAGAGGGAACCGATCGCGCCCAAGGCCGAGCACACCTGGTGGTACCAGTACTACTTCGCCACCGAGCGCGGCCGGAAGGCCATGCAGGACGAGCGCAAGTGCCACGACCTGTGCCGTCTCGTGTGGGACGAGGTCTCGCCGACCTGGAGGTTCGACGACGCGACGTTCGAGCGGACGGCCGCCGCGTTCCGGAACCCCGACTACGCCGCGATCGTCGTCCACAACTACCGCTGGCGGCTCGGCCTGGCGGACGGCGAGCGGCGGTACGACCGGTACGAGAAGGCGCTGGCCGCGCAGCCGTCCATCGCCGTCCCGACGATCACGCTGGATCCCGGGGCGGACCCGTTCCTGCCGCCGCCCGGCGATGGCAGCGGGTACCGGCGCTTCTTCACCGGCCCGTACCGGCACCGGCTGCTCAAGGGCGTCGGCCATGACCTGCCGCAGGAGGCCCCGACGGCCTTCGCGCAGGCCGTCGTCGACGCCGACCATCTGTGAGGAGGCCATGATGAACGACGAGACCGGCACAGAGACCGGCACGGCGGCGGCCGTTCGGCACGCCCGGTTCGGGGCGCTGCCCGAACGCGTCGCCCTCAAGGACACGGTCGAGGAGAAACCGGTCGCCTCGCCCAACCCGATGGCGGACGTCTACGACCCCGACGGCCTGGGAGTCAGGTTCTCCTGCCTCGCCGCCGACTTCGGGGTCTGAGCCCGAACAGGCCACAGCCCGAACAGGCCACAGCCCGAACAGGCCGGGGGCCGAACAGGGCAGAGCCCGCACCCGGGAGGTGCGGGCTCTGGTGTTCTGGCTGGTCAGTGCCGTGCGGGGGTGATGCAGCGGAAGCTCTCCGCGGACGCCGTGTCGCCCTTTCCGGTGTAGCGGGAGACCAGCGGGTACCGGCACAGGTCCCGCTTGACGGTCTGGCCGGTGGCGGTCGTCAGCGTCGCCGGGAGCGTGTCCGGGGCGACGCCGCGCTCGACCCAGGCGGTCAGGGCGGCGAGGTCGTCGCTATTGCCGCCCTTCAGGCCGCAGTGGTCGGCGCCGGGCGCGAGGAACAGCCGGTAGAAACCGTCCACCCGCGCCGTCCCGCCCATCCGGCGGTCGACGCGCTCGCGGTAGTCGACCGTGCCCGCCGTCGGGATCAGCTGGTCGTTGCCGCCGTGCCAGGTGAGCAGCTTGCCGCCGGCGTCGCGGAACGCCGTCAGGTCCGCGTCGCGGGTGCCGATGACGTCGTCGAACTCGGCGCGGGCCTGCTGGAGCACCCGGGTGAACCCGTCATAGGTCAGCGTGGCCGTGTCGAAGGACGGCTGCTTCTTCACGAACGTCGACACCCAGGTCGACGGCACGAAGAACGGCGCGCCGTGGACGGTCCCGGTGGCCGGGTCGGTCGTGGACGCGGCGAGGTAGCGGAAGTCCGCGCCGATCGGCAGGCCGTACCAGAGCCGCTCGCCCGAGCGGGTGCGCGGGCCGTCCCAGATCCTGCGGACGACCCTCGCGTCGGCGGCCGTGATCGTGACGTCCCTGCCGTCGCAGACGAGCTTGGCGCCGATCAGCTCGCGCGGGTCGTAGGCGCAGCGGGCCGGGTCGGAGATCAGACCGTCCTTCGCGCCGTCCAGCGCGTCGCACGCCTTGACCGCGGCCTTGTTGAAGGCGTCGAACTCGCAGGGCGTCGGGTAGGCGCCCTCCTCGTTCATCACCACCTGCGGCCACAGGGTCGCGACCTCGAACTGGTTCCAGTTGACGCCGGGCGCGTTCGCGAGGACGCCGTCGAAGTCGGTGGGGTGGCGCTGGGCCTCCATGTACCCCTGCCGTCCGCCGGTCGAGCAGCCGTTCCAGTAGGCGTAGGACGCGGCCCTGCCGTAGACGCCCGCGACGACCTGCTTGCCGACGAGCGCCATCTCGTGCTGGGAGCGGTCGGCGAAGTTCTTCAGCAGGCCGGTGTCGAGCTTGCCGCCCTTGAGCGCCCAGCTGGTGTCGAGGCCCCCGCCGACCCCGGCGTCCGTGGTCGCGGCGGCGTAGCCCTGCTTGACCGCGTTGGCGAGGTCCGCGTAGTCCCCGGCGGCGTAGGCGGCGCCGCCGACGGCCTGGAACCGGCCGTTCCAGCCGCTCTGCGGCAGCCAGACCTTCACCTTGGCGTGGTCGTTGTCGCCCGGGTGGGTCAGCGTGACCGTCACGTCGCAGCGCGCCGGGACGTCCGGCACCGGGAACCCGCCCAGCGGCGGCTGACCCGGGACCTGGTAGGCGCCCGCGGGCACGCTCACCGCCGAGACCGATTCCACGGACGTCCCGGCCGGCGCCTTCAGCTGGACGGACGAACAGGCGAATCCCGGCGAGGACGAAGCGGCGCGCGTGGCGTCCGCCGAAGCGCTCGTCGGCAGGAAGGCGGCCCCGGCGAGCGGCACTCCGGCCGCCGCGACCGCCAGTAGCCAACGTTTTCTCATGTATTTCTCCAAGGGGGACGGGCATGCGCGACTCGGCGCATGCCGGGTGGATGCCACCACTCTGACCTGCGCGCCGTCCCCGCACATCAGTCAGCTGACGCTCAACCGTCCGGTGCCTGAGTCACGGGTTCAGTCATTCGGCTGCCCGCGCGGAATCCGCTATTCATCCGTCGAATGACCGATGCCGCCGGAACGTTCCGGGAACACCATGGAATCCGCACATCCGCTGAATGAAATGGGGGGCATCAGTCATGTTCAGCATCAGAAAGGCCCATGGACGCCGTATCGCGGCGTCCGCCGTCATCGCCGCCGGGACCCTCGGCGCGTTCGCCATCGCGGACGCCGCGAACGCCACGCCGCGCGCCGACCGAAAGCCGAAGCCGACGATCGTCCTCGAGCACGGCGCCTTCGCGGACTCCTCGAGCTGGAACGGCGTGATCAAGAAGCTGCGCCACGACGGCTTCCCGGTCGTCGCGGCGGCGAACCCGCTGCGGAGCCCGGCGTCCGACGCGTCCGCGCTGCGCGGCGTGATCAGCCACGTCAAGGGCCCGGTCATCCTGGTCGGGCACTCCTACGGCGGCTCGGTCATCAGCGCCGCCGGAGCCAAGAACCCGCAGGTCAAGGCCCTGGTCTACGTGGCGGCCTTCCTGCCGGAGCCGGGCGAGAGCGCGCAGGACCTGGCCGGCCTGTTCCCCGGTTCGACCCTTCCGGACGCCGTGGAGCCCGTCCCGGTCACGGGCCCGGACGGCGCCGAGGGAACCGACCTGTACATCCGGCAGGACAAGTTCCACCACCAGTTCGCCGCCGACGTTCCCGCGGGCCAGGCCGCCCTGATGGCCGCCGAGCAGCGGCCGATCACGGAGGCCGCGCTCGCCGAGAAGGCCACCGTCGCCGCATGGCACGAGAAGCCCTCCTGGGACGTCATCGCCAAGCAGGACATGAACATCCCCGTCGCGGCCCAGCGCTTCATGGCCCAGCGCGCCCACGCCCACGTCACCGAGGTGAACGCGTCCCACGCGGTCGCGGTCTCGCACCCGGGCGTGGTGGCGTCGGCCATCGAGCAGGCCGCGCGCGCCACCCGCTGATCCACCACCCGCTGGAAGGAAGCAGAAGCATGGACATGAGGCTGGAAGTCGTCGTCATCCCGGTGAGCGACGTGGACCGCGCGAAGCGGTTCTACACCAGGCAGGCCGGGTTCCGCCTCGACGCCGACCTCCCCGTGGACGACGCCTACCGGGTCGTCCAGGTGACGCCGCCGGGCTCGGAGTGCTCGATCATCTTCGGGACGGGCCTGACGCCCGCCGAGCCGGGATCCTTCCAGGGGCTGCACCTGATCGTCCGCGACATCGAGCGGGCGACGAGGGAGCTGGAGGAGCGGGGCGTCCAGGTCGGCGCGCCGTTCCGGGAGGGCGGCGGTGTGTTCCACCGCTTCGCCACCGACCAGCGGGTCCCGGGGCTCCATCCGGACCGCGCCAGCTACGGCACCTTCGCCTCCTTCGAGGACCCGGACGGCAACGCCTGGTTCCTCCAGGAGATCACTCAGCGCGCCCCGGGCCGCTGAGCCGCCGGAAACGCGCGTCGGCCGCCGTCCTCTGAGGACGGCGGCCGACGCGGATCCGGGGTCAGGACGCCGGGGTCAGGACGCCGGGGTCGGCTGCGGGGAGTCGAACTCGATGGACTCGGCGGGCGCCCGGGAGTGGCGGCGCGCCAGGGGGTAGTAGAGGGCCGCGGTGAGGGCCAGGCCGATGATCCAGGAGATGTCGGCGCCGTCGAGCATCTTGGTGACCGGGCCGGTGTACAGGGTCTGGCTCAGGAACGGGATCTGGGCGACGACGCCGATGACGTAGCAGGCCAGGGCGATCGGGTTCCAGCGTCCGTAGCGGCCCTTCGGGTCGTACAGGGCCGGGATGTCGATGCGCTCCTTGGAGACCAGGTAGTAGTCGACGAGGTTGATGGCGCTCCACGGGGTGAACACCATCAGCAGCGTCAGCACGAAGTTCTTGAAGTTGGTCAGGAAGTCGGCGCTGGCGAGGAGCGCGACGAGCATCGACAGGGCCAGGAAGCCCGTGATGTACAGGGTGCGCACCAGCTGCGACACCTTGCGCTCGCCGCTGAGCGCCGACACCGTCGTCAGGATCGACATGAAGCCGCCGTAGGCGTTCAGCGTGTTGATGGTCAGCTTGCCGACGATGATGACGAGGTAGACGAGCAGCGCGATCGCGGCGTTGCCGCCGAGGTCGCCCATGAAGCCGACCTGGTTGTCCAGGAAGCCCTCGCCGGGCTTGGAGGGCAGGGCCGCGAGCAGGACGCCGAACGTCATCGCCCACTGCGAGCCGATCACGCTGCCCCAGAGGGTGCAGTGGAACGTGGTGCGCGGCGAGGTCGTCCGCGGGAGGTAGCGCGAGTAGTCCGCGACGTACGGGCCGAAGGTCAGCTGCCAGCCCGCGCCGAGCGAGATCGCCAGCAGGAACGTCACGCCGTCGAACGACTTGGCGCCGAACAGCCCGCCGACGTCGTGGGTGGTCACGACGCGGATCATCAGGTAGGTGAAGCCGACGACGCCGAGCACGGTGGCGACGCGTCCGAGGCGGTGGATGTACCGGTAGCCGAGCACCGCGACGACGGCGGTCAGGAGGCCGAAGACGATGATCCCGACCGGCCGTGAGTCGGTGTGGACGATCTCGTTGACCGCCTGCCCGGCGAGCACCGTCCCGGTGGCGGCGAAGCCGAGGTACATGACGATGACCAGCACGATCGGGACGATCGCGCCGAGCACGCCGAACTGCGCCCGGCTGGAGATCATCTGCGGCAGGCCGAGCCGCGGGCCCTGCGCCGAGTGCAGCGCCATGAACACGCCGCCGAGCAGGTTGCCGAGGAGCAGGCCGATGACGGCCCAGAGCGGGTCCGCGCCGAAGACGACCGCGAGCGCGCCGTCCACGACGGCGGTGATCTGCATGTTCGCGCCGAACCACAGCGTGAACTGGTTGAACGGGGTGCCGTGCCGCTCGGAGTCGGGGACGACGTCGATCGTGCGGCTCTCGACGACCGAGGTGGGCGGCCGATCCTGTGGTGCCATGCTGTCCGGTCCCTTCAGGGGAGGTGGGGTGGCCCGGGTGGTTCGGGAATGAGGGGGTTCGGGAGCGAGGGGGTTCGGGAGCGTCGGGAGGCGGGGGACGAGGACGGGGGAGCGGGGCGGGGGGTGTTCGGGCTAGGCGAGGGCCTGTTCCAGGAGTTCCAGGCCCCGGGCGGACGGGACGCTCATCCGGACGCTGCCCGGCACGCCCAGGCTGCTGCCCGGACGGACCGCGACACCGTGCGCGGCGAGTCTCTCGATCATGCGCTCCTCGTCCGGCGTCCGCACCAGGACGAAGTTGGCCTGCGACGGGATCACCTCGTAGCCGGCGCCGGTGAGCAGCCCGGTCAGGACGTCCCGCTGCTCGCGCGCGTGCTCCCGGACGGCCCGCCGGTGGCCGGTGTCGCGGAGCGCGGCGAGCGCGGCGGCCTGCGCGAGGCCGCTCACCGAGAACGGCGCGCGGATGCTGCGCAGCGTCGCGATGATCTCCGGGGCCGCGACCAGGTAGCCGACGCGGAGCCCGGCGAGGCCGTGGACCTTGGAGAACGTGCGGAGCACCGCGGCGCGGCCGTCCCGGGCGAGGGGCATGGCGGTCGTGCCGTCCGGGTCGTCGGTGAAGTCGATGTACGCCTCGTCCACGACGACCAGGCGCGCGCGGCTCTCGGCGGTGAAGCGCTCCACGGCCGTCCGGGGCAGGACGGTCCCGGTGGGGTTGTGCGGGTTGACGACGTAGGCGACGTCGGCCTCGATCTCGGCCATCGCGGGAAGGTCGTGCGTCCAGTCGCGGACGGGGACCTTGGTCAGCCGGGCGTTGACGACCTGGCTGCTGATCTCGTCCATGCGGTAGGCGGGGTCGGCGCAGACGGCGTGTCCGCCGTGCGCGAGGTAGGCCCAGGCCAGCAGGTAGATGAGCTCGTCGGAGCCGTTCCCGACCAGGATCTGGTCGGGGTCGACGCCGTGCAGCTTCGCGAGTTCGTCGCGCAGGTCGCCCGCCAGGGGGTCGGGGTAGTGGTGGGCTCCGGCGGCGGCCTCGGCGAGCGTCCGGGCGACCGCCGGGCTCGCGCCGAGCGGCGTCTCGTTGGAGGCGAGCGAGCCGTCCGAACTCTGCGCGTGCCGGCCGGGACGGTACGGCTGGATGCGGCTCAGCCAGGGGCGCGGCTCGATCATGCCGGCGTCCCGGGGACGGCGGGAGCGGCGGGGGTGGCCCACATGAGACGGTGCCTCGCTTTCGGATATACGAACTCTGATCGTTTATGCGAATTTGAGGCACCCTAAGGAGCGTTCCAACGGAATGTCAACGGTGATCGCCCAGCGCGGACGCGACGCGGGTCAGGCGGGCCGTCCGCCGAGGAGCGCGGACGTCCGGGCGGCGGCCGTGCGGACCTCCCCGGCGATCGCCTCCAGGTCGGAGCCGGGACCGGGCAGGTAGCTCACGCCGACCGCGCCCCGGCACCCGGCCGGGTCGAAGACCGGCGCCGCGACGCAGGTGATCCCGGTCGCGACCCGTCCGGCGTCGGTGGCGTGGCCGCACGCGCGGATCCCGGCCAGCTCGGCGGCCAGCTTTGTGGCCAGCTCGGTGGCCGTGGACGGTTCGGGCCCGGCCGCGACGTACTCGGGGAGCAGGAGCGGGTCGACCCATGCCAGGCAGGCCTTGCCGACGGCGGTCAGGTGGGACGGCAGGCGCGCCCCGACCGAGCTCGCCAGCCGGACGCCGAGCCCCGGCGGGTCCTCCTTGCACAGGTAGACCGCGTCCGTCCGGTCGAGGATCGCGTAGTGCGAGGTGACGCCGAGCGTCCGCGTGAGCCGTCCGAGCTCGGGGCCGACGATCCCCGCGACCCCGACCCGCCGCAGGTGCGCGGACCCGACCTCGAACGCCTTGAGCCCGATCCCGTACGCCGTGGGCTTGGACACCGCGACGAACGACTCGCTCACCAGGTCGCGCAGGATGCCGTGCGCGGTGCTCTTCGGGATGGAGAGGCGTTCGGCGATCTCGGTCAGCGTCAGGGCCTCGTCGCTGTGCGCCAGCAGGTCGAGGATCCGCATCGCGCGGACGACGGATGTGCTCAAGGGGCCTCCTTCGCCGGTGTGAACGCGGACACCGTCCCACATACCGGAACCCCGCCGGGCGTGAGCCGTCCGGCGGGGGTCGGGGGGTTCCGGGGGGTTCCGGGGTGACGCGGTCCGCGCGTCTACCAGGGGAGGGCGCCGCTCGCGTCGAAGAAGCCGGCGGTCGGCCAGTCGCCCTCGAGGGTGGCCATCCGCACCAGGATCTCCGCGCCCTGGGCGGGCGTGAGGAACCCCTGGTGGTCGTTGATGTCGGTGTCGACGTAGCCGGGAGCGACGGCGTTCACCAGGATGCCCTCCTTCCGCAGCTCGTTGGCGTACTGGACGGTCAGCCCGTTCAGCGCGTTCTTCGACGGCCCGTAGGCCGCGGACGCGGGCAGCGCCGAGAGCGGCCCGCCCGGCATCGCCGCGAAGCCGAGCGACGCCGTGCCGCTGCTGACGTTCACGATCCTCGGCGCGGACGACCGGCGCAGCAGCGGCAGCATCGCGTTGGTCACCGCGATCACCCCGAAGACGTTGGTCTCGAACACGTCCCGGACCATGTCGATGTCCACCGAGGACGGCAGCTGGTCGACGGCGTCCTGCGGCGCGATCTGCCCGGACCCGGTGATCCCGGCGTTGTTGACCAGGGAGTCCAGGCGCCCGTACCGCTCCTCGATCCACCGCGCCGCGGCCTCGATCGTGCCGTGGTCGGTGACGTCGATGGTGAGGGCGTGGACGTCCGCGCCGTCCGCCTGACGCAGTTCCGCGGCGGCCGCCTCGCCGAGCGCCGGGTTCCGGGCTCCGAGGAGCACCGTCATCCCCAGCGCGGCGAGCTGCGCGGCGGCCGCCCGTCCGATGCCCTTGTTCGCCCCCGTGACCAGCGCGATCTTCCGCTGCCCGTTGTCCCCGCTCATGTGCGTCTCCGTTCCTTCCGAACTGTTCCATCCCCAAGACGCGACAGACCGCCCCAATTGTGACATCGAGTTTCTAGGAGCGTCCCCGGACGCGGCCGACCAGGTCGTGGGCGGCACTCGGCCAGTGCTCGTGCTCGAAGGCGAAGCCCGCGTCCAGGAGGCGCCCGGGCGTGACGCGGCGGCTCTTGAGGAGGAGTTCGGTGTCGGACCGGAGGGCCACGGCGCCGATCTCCGCCATCCACGCGGTGGCCGGGAGGCCGACCGGCACGCCCCACGCCCCGCGCAGGTCCCGCATGAACTCGCGGTAGGGGAGCGGGTCCGGGGACGTCAGGTTGACGGCGCCGCTCAGGTCCTCGCGCTCGATCAGGAAGAGGACGGCCCGGACGAAGTCGTGGTCGTGGATCCACGAGACGTACTGCCTCCCGCCCGCGACCGGACCGCCGAGGCCGAGCCGGACCATGCCGAGCATGTGGGCGAAGATGCCGCCGCGGTCCGGGCTCATCACCATCGACGAGCGCAGCGCGACGCGGCGGGTGTGCGGGGTGTCGGCGCGCAGCTGGGCGGCCTCCCAGTTCCGCGCGATGCGGACGCTGTACTCCCAGTAGCGCGGGACGCCGGGCTCATGGCCGCCGATCTCGCCGGTCGCCTCGTCGTTCGGCGCGTCGAAGCGGTGCGCGTAGATCGTGGCGGTGCTCGCCTGCAGCCACACCCGCGGCGGGACGGCGGCCCGGGCGATCGCCTCGCCGACGACCTCGGTCGACCGGACGCGCGAGTCCATCATGTCCTGGAGGTTCGCCGGGGTGTAGCGGCAGCTGACGCTGCGTCCGGCCAGGTTGACGACGACGTCGGCGCCGTCGATCTCGTCCGTCCAGGGGCCGGGGGTGCGGCCGTCCCAGGCGACCTCGCGCTCCCTCGCAGGACGGCGCGTCAGCACCGTCACGTCGTGTCCGGCCGCCGTCAGCGCCCGGTCGAGAATCGCTCCGACCTGCCCGGATCCTCCGGGAATCACCACCTTCATGGCCGCACTGTAGTCCTCGATTGAACGCGTTCAACAGGAGGTGTGCCGAGTGTCACGGCGTCGGTAGGGTGCCCGGTGTGGTGGACAAAGAGTTGGTACGTGCGTTCATCGGCCCGGATGACCGGAACGGCGCTTTTGCCCTGGTGGTGTTCGAGCCCGCGCCGCTGAGCGACGAGGAGTACGCCGACCTGGCGGTCCGGCTGGGAGTCCCGGCGACGGTGTTCGTGTCGGACGCGGAGCAGGGGCGGATCCGCATCTTCGGTTCGTACGGCCTGGAGATCTCGTTCGGCGGGCATCCGGTGCTCGCCACGATCGACGTGCTGCACAGGCGCGGGCACACGCCGCGCGAGATCCGGACCAAGGCGGGCTCCGTCGCGTGCGCGCGGGACGCGGCCGGCGTCAACCGCCTCATCGCCCCGGCCGCGTGGTCCAAGCCGTGGCGGCACTATCCGATGGCGTCGGCGGCCGAGATCGAGGCGCTGACGGAACTCCCCGCGGGTGAGGACTTCACGCAGGTCTGGGCCTGGATGGACGAGGCGGAGGGCACCGTCCGCGCCCGGCTCTGGGCGCCGCGCATCGACAAGCCCGAGGACGAGGCGTGCGGCAGCGCCTCGATGATCCTCGCGCAGCGGCTCGGGCGGCCGCTGACCGTCCTGCACGGGCGCGGTTCGACCATCCACGTCCGGCCCGTGGACGACACGCTCGTCGAACTCGGCGGACGCTGCGCCGTCGACGACCCGCCCGCCGACCTCGGCGAACTGCTCGACGCGGCCTACTCGTCCCGAACCGCGCCCTGACGGCCGGCTCGGGGAGACCCGGAGGGCCGCCTCGGGGACGCGTCGTCCGGCGGGCGGAGCGCGCTGTGCCCGAACGGTCGAAGCCGGGCCGGGGCCCCGCGAAAGATGATCAAGCACATGAAAAGCGATCGAGTGTGCGGAGGGCCGAGAGCCCCCCTGATCCTGCGGCTGGCCTGGCGGAACGTCCGGAACGACCGGCTCGGGTTCGCGGCCTGTTTCCTCGCCGTGCTGACGGCCGTGGTGCTGGTGGGCGGGAACAGCCTCGTGGTCGCGGGCAGCGCCGGAAAGTCCGAACTGGACGGCGTCACCGGGATCCTCATCCTGTCCGCGTTCGTGTCGGGGTTCGTCTCGGTGTTCGTCGTGGCGGGCACGCTCGGCCTGCACGCGGTCCGGCGCCGCCGGACCTGGGGACTGCTGCGGTCGATCGGCATGACCGCGCCGCAGCTGCGCCGTCTCGTCCTCGCGGAGGCCCTGACGCTGGCCCTCTCGGCGAGCGTGCTCGGCTCGGTGCTGGCCGTCCCGTACGCGGGGATCGTGGCCGGGTTCGTCCGGGAGGTCGGGTTCGCTCCGACGGACATCCCGGTGCGGATCACGCCCGTGCCGTTCGTCCTCGCGTTCGTGGTCGGCCCGGTGGTCACGCTGGTCGCCGCCCTCGGCGCGGCGCGCCGGGCGGTGCGGCTGAAGCCGCTGGAGGTGTTGCGGGAGACGCACGTCCAGCGGCGGATCACGTCGCTGCCGCGCCTGGTGTTCGGCGGGTCGGCGCTGGTCGGCGGCCTCTGGATGGCGGCCGCGACGACCCGCATGAGCGTCAAGGACGCCGAGCCGATGGCGTTCGGGACGACGATGGTGCTGTGCGTGGGCGTCGCCGCCCTCGGGCCGGTGATCCTGACCGGCCTGGTCCGGATGCTCGGCCCCGTGCTGACCCTGCTCGACCCGACCCCCGGACGGCTCGCCCGCGCCGCCCTGCTCGCCGCCCCCGGACGCGTCTGGCCGATGGTCTCGCCCGTGATGCTGACGATGGCGCTGGCCTGCACGTTCCTGTTCTCCGCCAGCACCGAGGCGGCGTGGAAGGGCATCATCCGGACCGGCGCCGCCGCGTGGGTGGCGCCGCTGATGGTGGGGTCGGCGACCGTCTTCACGGTGATCGCCGTGGTGAACGCGGCGGCCGTCGCGATGGCGGACCGGGGCGACAGCCTGCGGCTGCTCCGGCAGATCGGCGCGCTGCCCGCCCAGCTCGTCCGGACGGTCTGCTGGGAGACGCTCGTCGCGACCGGCATCGGCGTCGTGCTCGGCACCGCGATCGCCATGCTGTCCCTGCTCTCGCTGGGCAAGGCGATGACCGGTGTGCCGTGGTTCGACTGGTCGCCGTTCCAGTACGGCGGACTCCTGGCGACCTGCGTCATCGGGGGCCTGGCGGGAACGCTCGCCGCGACCCGCAAGGCTCGCAACGGCCCGCTCCTCCCCACGTCCACCCCACGCTGATCACCCGTCACCACAAGGACCGTTGGCCGGGAACCCACCCGGCCAACGGTTTCGGCCGTGTCGCGTCAGACGCGCCACGCCGGATGCCACCTGCTCGTGGATTCCACCTGCGCTTCTAGGGAGGCGTAGAAGTGCGGTGGCAGATGCTTCACGGTCGACGCCAGCAGCAGCCCGAGCCGCGGCGCGTCCGCGGCCAGGTTGATCTCGCGGTGGAAGGTGTGCCCTCAACGCCCCTTGCGCAGGGTGTCGGTGATCCACCAGAGGGCGGCGAGGGCGGCGCCGGGAGGGGCGAAGGACCATATCCACCACGGGGTCTCCCAATGCAGGCCGGTGACGCAGATGGCCGCCCAGACCACCACGCTCACCATGTTGACGACCAGCCACGCGGCGGTGAGCAGGCGCAGGACGGGCCGGTCCGGACCAAGCCAGGACACGGTCCCCGCACGCGGCGTGAGCCGGGCCGAAGGAGCGTCGTCAGCCGCAGCCGTGGTCGAGGGCTCGGTTGCGATCGGGGCCGGGTGGTCGGTGGGGGACATGGGGGGTCCTCTGGTCGCGGGATCGGCCGCTGCGGGTGCGGTGGCCTCTGCAACTCATCCTGCGATTCGAGGGCCGGCGCGGCACGGGGCCCCGGTCGCCGCTTCGGGTGGACCTAGGCCCCCGTGGGATCAGGGGGCGAAGGTCAGGGCGGCGGGGAGCTCGGCGAAGGTGGCGCTCAGGAGGTCGGTGAGGGCCTTGCGTCCGCCGCGGCCCTGCTGGGCCGTCCAGGTGACGGAGGCGGTGCGCCAGGTGGAGACGACGATCTCGATGGCCAGGCGGAGGTGGACGTCGTCCGAGGGGACGCCGCGGCGGGCGCTGACCTGGTCGACGAGGGCCTGCGTCGTGTCGTGGCAGTAGCGCAGGCTGTGGGCCTGGAGCGTGGGGACGGTGTCGCAGAGGTCGCGGGTGGCGAGGAAGCGGCGGTCCCAGTCGGGCTCCAGGGCGGCGAGCGTGGTGTGCAGTGCCGCGTGCAGGACGTCCAGGAGCGGGCCCTCGGGGTCGAGGGCGGCGACGTCGTCGAGGTAGGCCGACCACAGGTCGCTGTCGGCGGCCAGCGCGACGTCCTCCTTGGACGGGTAGTTGCGGAAGAACGTCCGCTTGGACACCTCCACCTCGTCGCAGAGGTCGTCCAGCGTGGTCGCGTCGTAGCCGCGCTCGACGAACAGCCGGAGCGCGGTCTCCGCCAGGGCGTGGCGGGTGCGCAGCTTCTTGCGTTCCCGGAGCGGCAGGGCGCGCAGCTCGTCCGGCGCGGCTTCGGCGGCGGTCACGGGGTTCGACACGGCTTGGGGCACCCGGTCAGCGTACCACCTGGAGGCTTTCGCCTTTCGACGGCTTTCGCCCTTTGACAGCTTTTGCCACTCGGTGGCACTATCCCCTCGGTGGCCGCTGGGGTCACCGTTGAGTCGCCAGGAGTGGGCCTGTGGCCAGTAATCCGAATCGACCGTCCCGTCCGGGAATCACCCTCGCGGTGGTGCTCGCGGCGTTCGGCACGGTCCCGATGTCGATCTCCGGGGCGGCGGTCGCGCTGCCCGGGATCGGGACGGCGCTGGACGCGTCCGGGGCCTCGTTGCAGTGGGTGATGAACGGCTACAACCTGGTGTTCGCCGCGTTCCTGCTGGTCGCGGGAACGACGGCCGACCTGGTGGGGCGGCGCAAGGTGTTCGCCGCCGGGGCGGCGCTGTTCGCCGTGGGGTCGGTCGCCGCCGCGTTGGCGCCCGGCATCGTCGCGCTGGACGTGGCGCGCGCGGTGGCCGGCGCCGGTGGGGCCGGGGTGTTCGCCAGCGGTGGCGCGATCCTGGCGACCACGTTCGACGGGGCGGCGCGCACCCGCGCGTTCGCTGCCATGGGGAGCGCGGCGGGGCTCGGCCTGGCCGCCGGTCCGACGCTGTCCGGGTGGCTGATCGGCGGGCTCGGCTGGCGCGCGACGTTCGGGCTGCACGCGGTGATGCTGATCGTGGCGCTGAGCGGCGTCGGGTTCTTGGCGGAGTCGCGCGCTCCGGAGCGTCCGCGGATGGACGTGACGGGCGCGGTGATGTTCGTCGCCGCGCTGGCCGCGCTGGTGCTGGGGGCGGTGCAGGGCCCGCAGTGGGGCTGGGTGAGCCCGGCCGTGCTGGGGCTGCTGGGCGGCGGCGTGGTCCTGCTGGTGCTCTTCACGAGGCTCCAGGCCCGGAAGGCGGCGCCGCTGCTCGACCTGACGCTCGTCCGCGACCGCCGGTTCCTCGCGCTCTGCCTCGTCCCGCTCGTCACGACGTTCGGGTTCGTGACGCTGCTGACCTACCTGCCGACGTACCTGGTCGGCGCGGGCGGCATGTCCGCCGGACGCGCCGGGACGGTCATGCTGCTGCTCACCGGGCCCGTTCTCGCCGCGCCGCCGGTCGCGGGGGCACTGGTCACGCGCGGCGTGTCCGCGCGGGCGCTGATCGGCGCGTCGCTGCTGATGTTCGCCGTCGGGGACGGCTGGCTCACCGTGATCGAGCCCGGTTCGTCCACGTGGGCGATCGCGGGGCCGCTGCTTCTGGTGGGTCTCGGCGCGGGGGTGCTGTTCGGCATCGGCGACGGACTCGCGATGAGCCTCGTCGAGCCCGCCCGCGCGGGGATGGCCGCCGGGTTCCTCAACACCATGCGTCTCGGCAGCGAGGCCATCGTGATCACGGTGTTCGGGGCCGTCCTGGTCAGCCTGGTCGGGACCCGGGTTCCGTCACACCACCTGGCCGCGCGCATCGCCGCCGGGGACCTGGGCGGCGGCGACCACGCCGGGCCGGCCGCCGCCTTCACCCACGCACTGCACCTGGGCCTCTGGGGCCTCGCCGCCGTCAGCGCCGTCGGCGCGGTGATCGTCTACGCCGCGCTGGCCGAACGACGCAGCCCGGCCACCGCCCCGGCTCCGGCCCAGGCCCGAGCAGCGGCCGAAGCCACCGCCCCCGCCGAGGTTCACTGAACACCGTCCCGTGCTGAACACCGTCCCGTGCTGAACACCGTCCCGTGCTGAACACCGTCCCGTGCTGAACACCGTCCCGTGCTGAACACCGTCCCGCGCTGGACGTGTTCCGCGCTGGATGCCGAGCACGGCGTCCAGCGCGTCGGCGAGGGCGTTGTCAGTGGTGGTCAGTCCGAGGCGCTCATGGGGGCGGGCTGACGGCGGCCAGGCCGAGTGGTGTCTCGGTCTGGCCGCCGGGGTGGGGGAAGTGTCGTCCGGTTAGAGGGACTCGCCCGCCTCGATGGCCTTGCGGAGGCGGGTGAGTTCCTTCGGGAAGTTCACCGTCGCCGCGCCCACCAGGACGTTCTCGCGGGTGAAGGCGACGGAGAACTTGCCGTCCTCGGGGGCGCCGGTGACGACGGTGCTCGCGTCGGCGAGGTGGGGGAGGCCCGCGTACTGGACGCGGGTGCCGTGGACGCGCGTGCCGAGCGCCGGGACCTTGCTGAACGGGACGGCCTCGGACGGGCCGAGCAGGAGGTTCCGCGCGGCGGCGGCGCCCTGCTCGTTGGCGTTCGACCAGTGCTCGATCCGGACGGTCTCGTGCCCGAAGAGGGTGTGGGGCCAGCGCGCCACGTCACCGGCGGCGACGATGTCGCCGTGGCCGCGCGCGAACAGGCGGGTGTCGGTCACGACGCCGTCGTCCACGTGGACGCCGCTGCCCTCGAGCCACTCGGTGTTCGGCACGACGCCCGCCCCGACCACGACCAGGTCGGCCGGGACGGTCCGGGAGTCGTCCAGGCGGACGCCGGTGACCCGGCCCGCCTCGCCGACCAGCCCGGCGACGCGGGTGTTGGTGATGAGTTCGACGCCGTTGGCGCGGTGGTGGTCCGCCAGCCAGGAGGAGACCGTCCGGCCGAGGACGTGGACCATCGGCTCGGCGGCGTCGATGACGGTGACCTCGTGGCCCGCGGCGCGGACGGTCGAGGCGACCTCGCCGCCGATGAACCCGCCGCCGATCACGACGACGCGCCCCTGGACGCCCGCGAGGGCCTTCCGCAGCTCGAGGGCGTGGTCGATGGTGCGCAGGACGTGCACGCCCGCGAGGTCCATCTCGTCCTCGGGCAGGCGGCGGGGGCGGGCGCCCGTCGCGATCACCAGGCCGTCGTAGGGGAGTTCGGCGCCGTCGTCCAGGGTGACGGCGCGGGCGCCGGTGTCGAGCCGGACGGCGCTGCGCCCGCCCCGCCAGTCCGCGTCGACCTCCTCGGAGCCGGGCAGGCTGACGTCGTCGTCGCCCTCCAGCACGCTCTTGGACAGCGGCGGCCGGTTGTACGGGCGGTGCGGCTCGGTCCCGACGAGGGTGAGCGCGCCCGCGTACCCCTCCTCGCGCAGCGTCGCCGCGGCGCGCAGCCCCGCCAGCGACGCGCCGACCACGACGATGCGCTCCTGATTACCCACTGTGCATGCTCCTCACGGCTCGGATGACTGTCGAGGAGAATACCCATAGGGGGTAAGTGTATAAAAGGTGTCCTGTGTCACAGGAGGGTCAGTCCAGGACCGGGTAGTTGCTGCGGAGGGTGCCGCGCGGGTCGCGGCGGCGCTTCAGGGCGCGGAGCCGGTCCAGCACGTCCGGGGTGAACGCGTTGGCGGCACGGTCGCCCGGCTCGAGCAGCGTGAACGGCCTGCGCCCGCTGGTGTGCGGGACGAGCGCGTCCGCGATCTCCCGCTGCCGCTCGCCGACGGCGGCGCCGCCGTCCTCGCCGGGGATGCCGATCATGAACAGCGCGAACGGCTCGTCCAGGCGCCCCGCGGCCGAGTCGTGCCCGGCGGCCGGGCCGGACGGACGGGCGAGCGCGCCGCCGAGGTGCCGCAGCTGGACGTTCAGCAGCGGCGCGATCGGACGGTCCAGCAGCACCGCCGCGACCTCGTCGGTGAGGCCGGTCAGCAGTTCGGAGCGGGACCGCCCGGGGCTCGGGTCGGTCGGCTCGGCGGTGATCGAGGGCAGTTCGGCGACCGTCATCATGGCGCGCGAGTCGGACAGCCGTCCGTCCACCTTCTCCAGCGGACGCAGCAGCGCCTCGGCGTCGCCGCCCGCGCCGAGGAACGTCGTGTCCACGGCGACCATCGGCGCCGCCCCGGGGAAGTGGAACAGCTCGAACCAGGCGGTCAGCTCGTCCGGCGCGGACGCGGTGACCTCGCGGAACGCGTCCAGGACGGCGCGGGCCCGGTCTACCGGCCACAGCATCCGCCCGCCGTACAGCTCGGGCGCCGGGTGCAGGTCGAACTCGATCGCGGTGACGATGGCGAGGTCACCGCCTCCGCCGCGCAGCGCCCAGAACAGGTCGGGGTCGGACGTGGCGGTGACGCGCGCCCGCGCTCCCGTCGCGTCCACGATCTCGAACGCCCGGACGCTGTCGGACGCGAAGCCGTGCTTCCGCCCGAACCAGCTCAGCCCGCCGCCCAGCGTGTAGCCGGTGACCGTGACGACCGGGCTGCTGCCGGCCAGGCCGGTCAGGCCGTGCGGGCTCGCCGCCTCCTGCACGCGCCCCCACTTGACGCCCGCGCCGACGCGGGCGGTGCGGGCGGCGGGGTCGACGCTCAGCTCGTCCAGCCGGGTGGTGCGCAGCAGGATCACCTCGCCGGTGTTGCCGCTCGCGCCGTGGCCGCTCGGCTGCGTCGCGACGGTCAGCCCGGCCAGCCGGGCGTGCCGGACGAGCGTCGCGACGTCGTCGGCGTCGGCGGCCTCGACCACCGCCTGGACGGGCTGCTCGACCGCGAGGTTCCACGGCCGCCGCGCCTGCTCGAAGCCCTCGTCGCCGGCCGCGAGGACCGTGCCGCGGAGGACGGAGCGCAGTTCGTTCCCAATGCTCATGACCTGTCCCTGATGTCGTCGTTCGGGGTGAACGGGTCCACCATGTCGCGCGGACGTTGGGATCGGACTGGGGTCGAGTTGGGGTCCCGTAGGGTGATCATTCGGACGTTCCGGGGGGAGACGCATGACGGCGGAGCTGGAGTTCCGACTGTTCGGCCCGCTGGAGGCGGTCGCGGCCGGACGGGGCGCGCTCGACCTCGGCACGCGCAAGCAGCGGGCCCTCGTGGCCATGCTCGCCCTCGAACCCGGACGCGTCGTCTCGCTCGACCGGCTCATCGACGAGCTGTGGGCCGGGGAGCCGCCCGCCGGGGCGACCCGGACGCTCCAGGCGTACATCGCGCCGCTCCGCAAGACCCTCGAACCGGACCGTCCGCCGCGCACCCCGCCGAAGGTGCTCCTGACCCGCGAACCCGGCTACCTGCTGGCCGTCCCGCCGGGGCGGATCGACCTGTGGCGGTTCACCGCCGAGGCCGAGGACGGCAGGGCCGCGCTCGCGCGGGGCGAACACCGGCAGGCCGCCGAGACGCTCGAACGCGCCCTGGGCCTGTGGCGGGGCGAGCCGCTGGGGGAGTTCGCCGAGGAGGAGTTCGCGCGTCCGGTCGTGACGCGGCTGACCGAGACGCGGACCGCGGCCCTGGAGAACCTGTACGACGCGCGGCTCGCCCTGGGGGACGACGCGTCCCTGGTCGGCGGGCTGGAGGACCTCGCCGAGAGCGAGCCGTACCGGGAACGCGCCTGGTCCCTGCTCGTCCTCGCGCTCTACCGGGCCGGACGCCAGGCCGACGCGCTGGCCGCCCTCCGCCGCGTCCGGACGCGCCTGGCGGACGACCTCGGCCTGAGCCCCGGCCCCGAGCTGCGCACGCTCGAGAAGGCCGTCCTCGACCAGTCGCCCGGCCTGCTCCTGCCCGCCCCGGCGCCCGTCGAGGCCACGCCCGCCGAACCCGAACCCGAACCCGAGGACGACCGGCTGATCGCGCGCGGCGACCAGCTCGCGCAGGTGGAGCGGCGGCTCGGCGCGGCGCGGCGGGGGCAGGGCGGCATCGTCCTGGTCACGGGGGAGGCGGGGATCGGCAAGACCCGGCTCGTGCGGGCCGCCACCGACCTCGCCGCCGCGCGCGGCTTCCGCGTCGCGTGGGGCCGGTGCGTGGACGGCACCGCGCCCGCGTTCTGGCCGTGGGCGGAGGTCCTGCGGGACGCGGGCGACGCGTCCGGTGTCCTCTCCGGGGACGGATCAGGCCGTCCGCAGGATCCCGGCAGCGCGCTGATCGGCCTGTACGAGCGCGTCATGGACGTCCTGCAAGCGGACGGCAGCCCGCTCGCGATCGTCCTGGACGACCTGCACTGGGCGGACGTGTCGTCCCTGCGGCTGCTCGACTTCGTCGCGGGCGCGGCGGGGCGGCGCCCTCTCCTGCTGCTGGTCACCTGCCGTCCCGAGCCCGGCGACCATCCCGGCGCGCTGCGCGACACACTCGCCGCCCTCGCCCGGCTGGGCGACCGCCTGGACCTCGCGCCCTTCAGCGCCGACGACGTCGCGTCCTACCTGCGCGCGAGGCGGCTCCCCGACCCGCCCGGAACGGTCGCCACCCTGGTCGAACGCACCGGCGGCAACCCCTTCTACCTGGGTGAGGTCCTGCGGCTGCGCAAGGACGACGATGTGCCGCGCAGCGTCCGGGACGTCCTGGAGCACCGTCTCGCGAGGCTGCCGGAGGAGACGGGCACGCTGCTGCGCGCCGCCGCGGTCGCGGGACGCGACATCGACGTCGACCTTCTCGAAGCCGTCACCGGGACCACGGCCGAGCAGGTCATGGACGGGCTGGAACCGGCCGTCGCGACCGGGCTGCTCGCCGAGCCGCCGTCCGGGCCGGACTACCGGTTCGCGCACGCGCTCGTCCAGCAGGCCCTCTACACCGGGCTCGGCAGGGCCGAGCGGAGCAGGCTGCACCTGCGCGTGGGCGAGGCGCTGGAACCCGTCCTGCCCGGCTCCGAGTCCGCGACGCTCGCGCACCACTTCGCCAAGGCCGGACGGCTCGGCGGCGCGGACAAGGCCGTGGGGTACGCGGGCCGGGCCGCCCGGCACGCGACCGCGCAGCTCGCGTTCACCGAGGCCGTCGAGCTGTGGCGGCTCGCCCTGGACTCGCTCCCACCCGGCCGGGACGCCGAGCGCGCCCGGCTCCTCGTCGAGCGCGGCCAGGCGAACCGCACCGCCGGGCGGCCCGAGGACGCGCGCCGCGACTGGGAGGAGGCGATCCGCCTCGCGCTCGAGCTGGGCGACCGGGAGGTGCTGGTCCCGGCGGTCACCGCGATCGGCGGCCCCGCCCTGTGGAACTGGCGCGCGTACGGCGTGGTCGACCGCGACATGGTCGCCGTCATCGAGGACCTCCTCGGCGGCCCGCTCGCGGACGCCGACCGCGCCGCGCTGCTCGGCGCGCTCGCCCTGGAACTGCACTACGGCCCGCGCAGCGCCGAGGGTGAGGGGCACGCCGCCGGGGCCGTCGCCCTCGCCCGCGGGCTCGGGGACGGCCCGCTCCTCGCCCGCACCATGAACAACTACCTGCTCGCCGCGTTCCGGCCCGGCCGGAACACCGAGCGGCGGCTGATGGCCGAGGAGCTGGCGAACCTGCCGGGGCGTCCCGCCGGCGACGAGGTGCTGGCGCGGGTCTTCCTCATGTCGTGCCAGCTCCGCGACGGCGACCTGCACGCCTGGGACCGCGAGCTCGCGCGCTGCGAAGCGCTCCTGGACGCCGCGCCCAGCCCCCAGCTGAAGTCGATGGTCCGCAGCGCGCTGATCGCCCGCGCGACCCTGGACGGCCGCTGGGACGAGGCCGAGACCATGGTCGACCGCCACGAGATGCTGTACGGCTCGACGCTGTGGGGCGGCCCCTTCTGCCGCCTGGTGGCCGTCTACACCTGCCGGCGGGCCCAGGGGCGGGCCGCCGAGGTGCTGGACGAACTCGTCGAGGCCGCCTCCGGCACGCGCCTGGTGCCGTTGCGTCCGCTCGCCGTGCTGGCGGCCGTCGAGTCCGGCCGTCCCGACCTGGCCCGCGACCTGATCCGGCGCTGGGGGGCGGACGTCCCGGACGACTGGGTGGGGGACTTCCTCCTCCCGGTCTGGGGCCTGGTCGCCGCCCGCCTGCACGACCCGGAGAAGGGCGTCCCTGACCCGGCCGTCCCGGATCCGCGCGTCCTGTACGACCGGCTCGTCCCGTACGCCGAGCAGTTCGTCGTCGCGGGCATGGGCAGCGCCTGCTGGGGATCGACACACCTCGTCCTCGCCGAACTCGCCCGCAGCATGGGCGACGAGGACACCGCCCAGGCCCACGCCCGCGCGTCCCTCAGAACGCACGAACGCCTGGGCCTGACCTACCGGGAGTCCGAAAGCCGCGCTCTGCTCTGACGCGGGCCTAGAGGGGGAGCTTGAAACCCTCGTGGCTCGCCGCGAAACCGAGCGAGGCGTAGAAGCGGTGCGCGTCCCGGCGGGTCTTGGTGCTGGTCAGCTGGACGAGGACGCAGCCGCGCGCACGGGCCCGCTCGATCACCCGGTCCATCAGCGTCCGGCCGAGGCCGCCGCCGCGCAGGTCCGTGCGGATCCGCACCGCCTCGATCACGGCCCGATCACCGCCGCCCTTGCCGAGCCCCGGGATGTAGGTGGCCTGCAGGCAGCCGATCACCGCGCCGTCCGCCTCCATGACCAGCATCTCGTTGCGCGGATCGGCGTCGATCGCCGCGAACGCGCGCTCGTAGGCGTCCGTCACGACGACCGCCGCCGGGTCGACGACGGTGTCCTCGCCGGCGAGCAGGGCGAGGACGGCGGGAAGGTCGGCGCGCGTCGCCTGACGCACGACGGGGACCGGCTCGTGCTTCGGGGAGGTCATGGCACGGACCCTACCCAGGGAGAGGGGTTTCCCCATCCATGGTCGTTTTCGGTTCCCGCGACGGATTACCGGGGCAGTTTTGCTGGTGTGACACACCGGAAGGACTGTCCCGCCTGCGACGGGGCCGGGGAAGAGCGACTCGGGACGCTTCGGCTCGCCTGCTTCTTCTGCCGGGGCATGGGACGCATCAACGAGAACGGCGGCGTCGGCGGCGGGCGGGCCCCGGCCCCGAGACGCGCGTACACCCCCGTGTGGGACCAGCTCGGCGCGGAGATCATGCCGGGGTGCCGGGCCTGCCTCGGCGTCGGGCGCGTCATCAGCCTCGGCGGCGACGTGCGCGGAGGAAGACCCGCGACGATGACGGAGGCGCCCTGCCCGGCCTGCGCCGAGAACTGAGGTAACCGAGACTGGTCCCTCATCGCCCCCCAGGGGACGATGAGGGCGTTTTCGGGCCTAGCCTTCCGGGTCGGCCGGGTGCGGGGCGAGAGGGAGTGGCGCGGCGAGGCGGTTCTCGCACATGTCGACCAGCACCCGGTACGCCGGTTCGCCCATGAGCTCGACCAGCTCGGGACGGTAGGTCACGTACAGCGGGTCGGCGGCGTCGTGCGCCGACTCGGCGCTCGTGCACCACCAGTGCAGGTCGTGCCCGCCCGCCCCCCACGTGCCCCGCTCGTACTCGGTGATCGAGACGACGAGGACGCGGGAGCCGTCCGGACGGTCCCGCCACTCGAAGGTGCGCCGGATGGGGAGCTGCCAGCACACGTCGGGCTTGTATTCCAGTGGTTCGCGGCCGTCCCGGAGGGCCTGCGCGTGCAGCGCGCACCCGATCCCGCCCTCGAACCCGGGCCGGTTCAGGAAGACGCACGCGCCCTGGAGGACGCGGGTGCGCCGTCCGCCGCCCGGTGTTGACGCCGTGAACCCGTCGCGCGTCCCGGTGCGGTGGAACTGCCACGCCTCCGGGGTGAGCCGCGCGGCGTGCCCGGCGACGCGTTTCTCGTCGTCCTCGTCGCTGAAGTGCGCGCCGAGGGAGCAGCAGCCGTCGCTGGCGCGTCCCGAGACGATGCCCTGGCACCCGCGCGCGAACAGGCAGTTCCAGCGCGAGGTCAGCCAGGTCAGGTCGCAGCGGAACAGCTGCTCGGCGTCGGCCGGGTCGGCGAACTCGATCCAGGCGCGCGGGAAATCCGGTGCTGCCTCGTCGTCCATCCGTCCACGTTCTCGCATGTCAGGGGCGTATTGCCAGCGCCACGAGCAACGGCACGGTCAAGCGCAGGGCCATGCTCGGCACGGCGAGCCCCGAGTCCTGCGCCACGGCCCCGACGGCGGCCGTGGTCGCGACGCCCGCGAGCCCGGCGCGGAGCGTCCCGCGCGTGGCCAGCCATGCCGCGATCCGGGGCGGCGGCCGCAGCGCCAGCCCGGCCAGGACGCCCACGGCCGCGAGCGCCGCCAGCGTCAGCGGCACCGAACCGCCGACCGTGTGCAGCATCGCGTCCAGCTTGCGCCCGACGACCGCGCCCGCCTCGCCGTCCTCGACCTGCGTGGCGAACCGTCCGAGGTGGGTCTGCGCCGCCGCCGGACGCGCGTGGTCGGCCAGGACGAGCGCGGTCACGGCCGCGACGCCCGCCGCGCAGCCGAGGCCGAGCTTGGCCGGGGAGACCCGGCGTCCGGCGATGACCAGCGCGGACACGGCGATGCCGGGCGCGAACGCGAGCGTCCCGCCGAACTTCGCGCCCGCGTCCGGCCAGGCGGTGATCACGAGGGCGGCGAGCCCGGTGCCGGCGACGGCCAGCACGGCCGCCCGCCGCCGTCCGCGCTCGACCAGCGGTCCGACCGCGAGCGCCACGGCGAGCAGCGTGGACGTCGCGAACACCGTGAACGCCAGGTTGGAGAGGCCGTAGAACCGTCCGGCGACGATCGCGTTGTAGCCGGTCAGGCTGTTCCACTGGAGGTGGGAGCCGGTCACGGCGTCCAGCGCGGACACGAAGGCGGTCACGCCCGCCACGGCCACGGCGGGCGCGGGCGTGCGCGACGCGGCGAGGGCGATCGCGGCGGTGAGCCCGGCGATGACCGAGACCAGCGCGGACGCGGTGTGCCAGGGGAACAGGTTCACCAGGTACGTCGCCAGCGGGACGGCCATCGCGGCGAGCGCGAGCACGCCGGTGACCGCGCGGGCCCGGGGCCACCGGCGTCCGGCGAGCAGCAGCGGGACGAGCAGCGCCAGCTCGATCCCGATCGTGGCCGACCAGAACGGGCCGCGCAGGTTCTCGCTGATCCGGCCCGCCTCCGCGTCGCCCGCGAGCCGCCGGACGGCGTGCTCCGGCGCGACGCGTCCGCCGGCCGGCCGCCACGCCTCGCCGACCATCCCCTGCGTCGGGCGAAGCCCCGCGACCGCCAGGATCGACGGTGTCAGGTCGGTCAGCGTGACCAGTCCCGTCCGGCGCGTGGACGCCGACGTCAGGTACCGCGTCGCGTCGCCGGAGGCGAGGACGGGGTGAAGGGCGGCGTGGCCGGGCGCGTCCGAGATGCCGATGACGAAGACGGTCGCCCCGGCCGGGACGTCGCGCAGCCACGCGTCCGCCTGGCGCGCGTTCGCCGCGTCCATCATGATCAGCCCCGCGGACGGCGAGGCGGCGTCGACACGTCCCGACGAGTCGGCCGCGCCGAGGGCCGCGTCAGGGCCGACCGCCTGTGTCCGGAGACCGGCGTCGTGGAAGGCGGAGCCGAGCGCGCCGACGTCCGCGCGGTAGCGGCTGTGACGGTTCCGCTCCCGGAGGGCCGCGAAGGGCGACGGACGCGCGCAGTCGTCCGCCGAGGCCCGCTGACCGGCGGAGACCGTGAGCCAGCCGTCCGCCGGGCAGGTCGTGTCCCGGACGGTCCGTGCCGAGACGTTCGCCAGCCCCGCGCGGCCGGCGAGCCGCCACAGGTTCGGGGTGCCGGCCGGGGTGATGTCCGCCCAGCTCAGCGTCCGCACACCCAGGACCACGACCGGACGCGGCGACGCCGCGGAGGCGGACGCCGGGCCCGGCCACAGGACCACGGCGGCGAGCAGGAGCGCGGTGAGCGCGGTCAGTCGACGCAGGGGATTCCGCCACCCTGGACCGCGCCGCCCTGCGCCCCGGTCGTCGGCAGCGTCGCGGTCGGCGCCGGACGGTGCCCGCCCGAGGCCGTCACGGACGGCACCTGGGCCGCAGGCCCAAGGACGATCCGGACCGAGCCCGCCGGGAGCGACGGGTCCGCGACGGCCTTCACCCCGAACATCCCGGCGATCTTCTTGCCCGCCGCCTGCGACGACCCGCCGTACCGGACGGTCGTGCGCGTGTGCGGCGCGGTGTTCCCGACCTTCCCGGTCGTGTAGCCGTCATCGGACAGCGCGCTCGCGACCTTGGCGGCGAGCCCGGCGTGGCCGCCGCCGTTCAGCACGTCCACGGTGGCCTTCGGACCGCTGCTGCCACTGGCGGCCGGAACCGGCGTCCGCTTCGGCGGTTCGAGCGTGTCGTGCACCATCGCGCGGATCTTCTTGGGGTTCACCAGGTTGACCGACTGCCGGTTGATCGTGCCGAAGCCCTCGATCGGCAGCGTGTGGAACTCGACGTTCCCGCCGGTCAGGCTCTTGGCCTGCTGCGCGAAGCCGAGGACGTCCCAGCCGGAGTCCATCACGACGTCCTTCTTGGCGACCTTGAGCAGGCCCTGCATGCGGCCGAGGTCGCCGAAGATCCCGTCCTGCTTGAGCTTGTGCGTGACGGACGCCAGGAACGCCTGCTGCCGGTGTGTCCGGTCGAGGTCGCCGTTGGTGAGGCCGTGCCGCTGCCGGACGAACGCCAGCGCCTGCGAGCCGTTGAGGTGCTGCCGTCCGGCGGGGAAGTCCGCGCCGGAGTAGTGGTCCTGGACGGGCTTCTTGAGGCAGACGTCGACGCCGCCGAGCGTGGTGGCGAGGTCGTAGAACCCGGCGAGGTTGATCTCGGCGAAGTGGTCGATCGGGATGCCGAGCAACTGCCGGACGGTCGAGATCGTGGACTTGCGCGCGGCCTCGCGTCCGTCGTGCTCGAGCCTGTGCTTGCCCGTCTCGCCCTTCGCCCGGAGCTTGTCCTCGGTGAACGCCTTGGTGACGCCGTACGCCTCCTTGATCTTGCCGTGCTGCTGCGGCCCGACCGCGTCGGCGTACTCGACGTAGTCGTCGCGCGGGATGGAGAACGCGGTCGCCTTGCCGCCGTTGTTCGGGACGTGCAGGAGGATCAGCGTGTTGGTGTTGTAGCCGCCCACGCCCTCCTCGTTCACGCCGCGCGCGCTGCCCGCGTGCAGCTGCTTCAGGACCGCGTTCGGCAGCGGGTCGCCGTTCTGGTCCTTCCGCGAGTCGAGCCCGATGAGCAGGATGTTCGTCGCGCCGTCGGTGGACTTCGGGCCGTTCCCGATCGCGTGCGACGAGCCGAGGCCCTTCAGGCCGTTCAGGACGAAGTAGGACAGGCCGCCCGCCGCCAGGATCAGCACGGCGGCGACGCAGGCGATCGCGTACGCGATGTTCCCCGCGGTCTTCCGCGCCCGTTCGCGCGGCGACTGACGCCGCCGGTCCGGCGGACGCCGCCGGGGGGTTCCGGGCGCGGCCGGCCGGCCTCGCGGTGGCACGCCCTCTCCCGAACGCCCCGTGCGAGATCGGCTCGCGGGCGCGCGTCCCGCCGACCCGCCCCGTGGCGGACGGTCCGCCGGGCGGCCCCGATGCGCGGTCGGTCCCACTGTTCCCCTTCCGGTCGGCTCGCGCCGATGGCCCATGGCCGACGGGCGCGGCCCATGTGCCCGCGTGCCCGTCTCTCAGCGTGCCCGCGTGGTGGCCGCCCGTACCACGGCGACCAACGCCACCAGCAGCGTCGCCGACGCCATCGCCACGAACCCCTGGCTGAGCCAGCGGCTCGCGGAGGTCGCCAGGCCCACCGAGCCCTTCGCCTGCCCGGCGTCCCCGATGAGCCCCGCGACGGTCGCCGCGACCGCGTAGGCGAGCGGCGGCATCGGCAGAATGAGCCGGACGAACCGCGGGTTCACCAGCGCCACGGCCAGCAGCGACCCGGCGACCAGGCAGCTCCCGAGCACGAGGCCGGGGCCGCCCCTTCCGAAGCCGTCCACGAGCGCACCGGCGAGCGTCACCCCGCCCAGCAGCGCGCCCGCGCCGAAACCGGTCAGCATCGGGTCGATCCGTTCACGTGCGTCCCCGCCGTCCTGTCGCCTTCCGACGGAAGAAACGGACGAATCCGCCAGTTCTTCCTGCTCTGCCGTCCAGCCTGCCAATACTTAAGCGTAAGCGCAAACATACATGTGATCATTCTGGACGGCGACCCGGACGGTCCGCCCGCCGACACGGCGAAGCCCGGCCGGACCTGGGGGGAAGTCCGACCGGGCTTTTGCGCGCGCCTCAGAGGATCAGCTCAGGCCGAACGCCCGGATCACCTCCTGCTTGACGGTGTTCCCCGCGTCGTCCCGCGCGGTGGCGCGGAGCGACACGAACGCGCCCGGGGTCTTCGGGAAGGAGACCGAGCCGTTCCAGGCGGAGCCGCCGTGGTCGAGTTTCACCTGCTGCCAGGTCCTGCCGTCGTCGAAGGACACCTCGAGCGTGGCCGCCGTGGCCTTCTTCCCCGCGCCCACCGCGCCCGGCTGCTGCCAGGTGGTGAGGCCGATGGCGCCGTGCGTCCCCGCCTTCGCGTTCCCGCCCAGGTCCGTCCCGACGGTGTAGCCGAGCTGGAGCAGCGGGAGGAGCGTGTCGGTGTCCGTGCTGGTCGTCGTGAACTCCCACGCGTTGTGCGTCGCGGTGGAGAGCCGCCGGGACGGGGTGGCCGTGTCCTGCTCGAACCGGTACTTCGCCGGCCCGTCCACGTGCGGGACGGGCTTCTGGATCGCCTGCGAGTTCGACGTGGCGACCAGCGTGCCGTTCTGGAACAGCCGCGAGGCGATCTGCGACCGGTCGTCGCCGCCCGTCGTGAGCGTGCCGCCGTCGGTCGGGACGTTCACCTGGAAGAAGTCGCCGCCCTGGAACGGGCCCCAGTAGCCCTGGCCAAGGCGCGGGCGGGTGACCGGCTCGAACCAGTCCAGCTTCGACGTGCCTGGGGTGTACGCGCGGTTCTCGTAGCGCTGACTCCAACCGTCCGCGGTCTGGGCGTCGTCGTACCAGGTGTTGCCCTTCTCGGTGGACAGGTAGCTCACGCGGGCGCGGCCGAGGCCCTGCGGGTCGAACGGGCCCTGGCACGGCGGCCACTGGTAGTCGCGGCAGTCGCCGCGCGCCTCGAACGCGATGGTCTTCGGGTCGCCGACGAACCGCTCGTCCACCCGGGCGAGGGTCTCGTCGCGGACGTCCCACGCCAGCCCGGACGGGATGCCGCCCGAGTAGGACTTGCTCAGGTCGTACTTGTACGGCGCGAACTCCTCGGCCGAGCCGACGATCCGTCCGCCCTTCGCCGCGCCCGCGAGCAGCCGCGCGCCCTCCGCCTGCGTCACCGACGCGACGGGAAGGTCGGACCCGAGGTAGTTCGTGAACCGCCCCGGACGGTCGTTCGCGACCAGCAGGAACGCCGCTCCGGCGGCCTGGGCGTTGGCCACCGCCTCGTCCGGGCCGACCGCGTCGCTCCGGGTGATCACGACGGCCGCGCCCTTGGCCTGGACGCCCTTGTAGTCGTCCGCGCCGCCCTTCCCGGCGGACACGACCGGCAGGTCGACCTTGCCGTCGAGGCGCACCGAGCCCTGGAAGTAGAGCGGGTCGAGCCCGCCGATCCCGGCGGTCCCGGACACGGCCAGGTACGGCTTGGTCATCCGGTAGCGGACCGCGAAGTCGTACCTCCCGCCCCCGACCTTCCCGGTCGGCAGCGCGTACAGGTCGTCCACGTCTCCGGGGACGCCGTAGGACGTCGAGAACGTGGCGAACTGCCCGCCGATGCCCGAGTCGTGGAACGACCCGATCCGCCGGTAGTCGGCGACCGACTGCTTGGGCGTCCGGACGGTGATCCGCGTCGCCTTCCTCGCGTCCAGCGCGAGCGTGGTGTCCTTGGCCAGGTTCAGGTGCGGGTCGCTCAGGAACGCGACGCCCTGCGAGCCGGGGCCGTGGTCGCCCGCGACCGCGATGTTCCCGCTCACCGAGTAGACGCCGGGGGCGAGCCGCAGCTCCGGCACCGCGCCCGTGGACGGGTCGGCGGTGACCTCCTGGACGTACTGGTCGCCGTACCGGTACAGCGCCAGGTCGCCGCCGACCGGCTTGCCGTCGCGGCCGGTCAGCCTGATGTCCAGGTTGTAGCGCTCGTTCTCCTTGACCAGGCCGAGGGCCGTGTGCGCGACGACCTTGCCGTCCTGGCCCGCGGCGTCCACCTGGCCGGTGAAGTTCCCGGTGCCGGACGCGTCGTCCGCGTCGGCCGTGACGTTCACGTCGGCGCTGCCGTGCGCCGGGACGGTCACCTGCGGCGCCGACAGCTTGAAGAGGGTCCCGGCGTCCTTGCCGTCCGGGCCCGTCGCGCGGGTGCTCAGCTTGAGGTCGCGCGCGGTGTCACCGGAGTTGGTGAACGTGACGGTCTTCGTGACCGGGTCCGCGCTCGTGTGCGGCCACTTGTAGAAGCCGAAGAACTGCGAGCCGGTCGCGGACACGTCGCCGACCGCGCCGGGCAGCCAGAGCCGTCCGGAGCCGAGCTCGTACGCCGACGTGCCCTTCAGCTCGGTCGACGTGGACATGAGGGCCGCCTTGAGCTGCGGGGCCTTCCAGTCCGGGTGCTGCTGGGCGAGGATCGCGGCCGCGCCCGCGACGTGCGGCGTCGCCATCGACGTGCCGCTCATCTGCACGTACGATCCGCTGCCGGGCGAGTCCTTGGAGCGCGCGGCGATGATGTCCACACCCGGCGCCGCGATGTCCGGCTTCATGCCGTAGTCGCCGCCGCGCGGGCCCATGCTGGAGAAGTAGGCCCGCTCGTCGTTCGCGTCCACCGCGCCCACGGTGAGCGCCGAGTCGGCGGTGCCGGGGCTGCTGACCGTGCTCTCGCCGCCGCTGTTGCCCGCGGCGATGACGAACAGCGAGCCGGTCTGCGCGCTGATCCGGTCCACGGCCTGCGCCATCGGGTCGCCCGCGACCGTGATGCTCGGGTCGCCGAGGCTCATGCTGACGACGCGGGCCTTGGACGCGGCCCACTCCATGCCCGCGATGATCCACGAGTCCTGGCCGTAGCCGTCGTCGCCGAGCACCTTGCCCATGACGACCTTGGCCTCGGGCGCGACGCCGGACTGCTTGCCGCCCGAGGCGGCGCCCGTCCCGGCGACCGTGGACGACACGTGCGTGCCGTGCCCGATCCTGTCCGTGATGTCCTGGCCGGGGACGAACGAGGTGCTGCCGTCGGCGACGCGTCCGGCCATGTCCGGGTGCGTGACGTCCAGGCCGGAGTCGAGGACGGCGACCGTCGCGCCCCCGCCCTTCTGGCCCTTCTGCCACACCTCGGGCGCGCCGATCTGCGGGTTGCTGACCTCGTCGGACGCCTTGACCTTGCCGTCCAGCCAGACCTTGCCGAGGCCGCCGGCCAGCGCGCGCGGCGCCAGGCCCTTCGCGGCCGGGGCGATCGACGTCCAGAACGCCTTGGCCTGGCCCTTGCCGATCTGGAGCGCTGCGCCGCCGATGCTCGGCAGGTCGCGCTTCTTCGCCGCGCCCGCGGGAGCGGACCGCGAGGCCCGTCCGCCGTACAGGGCGATCAGCGGCAGGCCGGCGCCCGCCTTGTCGGTGTAGCCGAACCGGACGAGCTTGCTCACGTTGAACAGCTCGCGGTCGAGCTTGCCCTGGGTGAGCAGCGGACGGGCGGCGTCCGGGATGACGTAGGTGTCGTGGCCGACGGTCTGCGTCTCGGATCCGCCGGACGAGCCGGACGCGGGCTTGACGGTGGTGACGGCCTTGCCGTCCGGGGTGGAGCCGAGGGTGACGACGTCGCCGGTGATCAGCGTGACCGACGCGGTCGCGGCGGCGTCGGCGGTCTTCGGTGACTTGGCGGTGGCGGGGGTGGGTTTGGCGAGGCTGGTTGCGGCGGTGGGTGTGGCGGCGAGCGCGGGGGACGCGACGCCGACCCCGAGAGCGACCGCGACGGGCAGCAAGGCCGCCGGCAGGCCGCGGGAGGGTGTTCTCATGTGAACCTCCGGGGCTACGGGTGATCACCCCGAGGATCATGGCGGGACCCCGTCACGCTCAATACGGAGATCATGGCGGTTTTACGTCATGGCACATTCCCGTCATCCTGCCCCGGCCATGTTTGGCGCGGACGCGCCAGACGGGCCTGCCATGCTGACCGCGTGTTCGGACTCACCCCCGACGAGACGCACGCCTACCGCGAGCTGATCGCCGTCCCCTCCGCGTCCACGGCCGAGCTGGCCGTCCGGCTGCGGGTCTCCGTCGGCGAGACCCGGGCGCTGCTCGCCACCCTCGAGCGCCGCGGCCTCGCCTCGCACGACAGCCAGGACCTCGCCCGGTTCGTCGCCGCGCCGCCCGCCGCCGCGCTCGGCGCGCTGCTGGTCGAGCAGCAGAACGAGATCAAGCGCGCCGAGCTCCAGATCGACGCGCTGCAGGAGGTCTACCAGGCCGCCTCCGCCCGCCGCGGCATCTCCGGCCTGATCGACGTGGTGCAGGGGCAGCGGCAGGTCGCCGAGCGGTTCCGGCTGCTCCAGATGGGCGCCGAGAGCGAGGTGCTGGCCTTCGTCAAGGCGCCCGCGACGGCCGTCAGCGCCGCGGAGAACACCGCCGCCGAGCAGGCCGCGCTCGCCCGCGGCGTCCGCTACCGGGTGGTCGCCGAGCGCGCCGCGCTGGAGGAGCAGGGCGGGATCCAGGCGGCCCTCGCGACCATCCCGGAGGGCGAGCGGGTCCGGCTGGTCGGCGCCGTCCCGCTCAAACTGATCATCGTGGACCGGCGCGTCGCGTTCCTGCCGATCCTCGCCACCCCCGGCCCGGACGGCGCGGGCGCGGTCGTCGTGCACGAGTCCGCGCTGCTGGACGCGCTGCTCGCGCTGTTCGAGACCGAGTGGATGCGCGCCACCCCGATCCGCACCCCGACCCACGACCAGGACGACCTCGCGGCCCGTACCCCGAGCCCGCTGGACGAGACCGACGCCGAGCTCGTCGAGCTGCTGCTCGCGGGCTACACCGACGACGCCGTCGCCAAGCAGCTCGGCATCTCGCTCCGGACCGTCCAGCGCCGCATCAGCGGGCTGATGGGCCTCGCGGGCGTCCAGACGCGCATCCAGCTCGGCTGGCACGCCGCCACGCAGGGCTGGCTCGACCTCGCATCCGACTGAACCCGGCCCGACCGCCTGACCTGCGGAGACAACTGATGCCACGGCCCCGCAGCGCGGGATCGTGGCACCGGTCGTCCTGGGTGGGCAGGCTTTGAAGGTGTCGGGCTCGAACGGTCAGTCGGTGCCGAACTCCATGGCGGCGCTGTCGAGCAGCTCGTCCCCGCCGGGGGCCTCGCCGCGCGAGGCGATGGACTCCGCGCCGCCCTCCGGCATCGCGCCGATCAGCGCGGTGCTCGCGCCGCCGGGGATGGCGGGGTGGGACGAGCCGACCACGCCGATCCCGGCGTACTGCTCGAGCCGGGCGCGGGAGTCGGCGATGTCGAGGTTCCGCATGGTGAGCTGGCCGATCCGGTCGACCGGGCCGAACGCCGAGTCCTCGGTGCGCTCCATGGACAGCTTGTCCGGGTGGTAGCTGAGCGCGGGGCCGGTGGTGTCGAGGATCGAGTAGTCCTCGCCGCGCCGCAGCCGCAGCGTGACCTCGCCGGTCACGGCCGAGCCGACCCAGCGCTGGAGCGCCTCGCGCAGCATCAGGGCCTGCGGGTCGAGCCAGCGGCCCTCGTACATGAGCCGTCCGAGCCGGCGCCCCTCGCTGTAGTAGGTGGCCATGGTGTCCTCGTTGTGGACGGCGTTGACCAGCCGCTCGTAGGCGGCGTGCAGCAGCGCCATGCCCGGGGCCTCGTAGATGCCGCGGCTCTTGGCCTCGATGACCCGGTTCTCGATCTGGTCGGACATGCCGAGCCCGTGCCGTCCGCCGATCGCGTTGGCCTCCAGCACCAGCTCGACGGCGGAGCCGAACTCCTTGCCGTTGATGGTGACCGGACGGCCCCGGTCGAAGCCGATGGTGACGTCCTCGGCCGGGATCTCGATCGCGGGGTCCCAGAACCGGACGCCCATGATCGGCTCGACGGTCTCGACGCCCGCGTCCAGGTGCTCCAGGGCCTTGGCCTCGTGGGTGGCGCCCCAGATGTTGGCGTCGGTGGAGTAGGCCTTCTCCGCGCTGGCCCGGTAGGGCAGCTCGCGCTCGGTGAGCCACTCCGACATCTCCTGCCGGCCGCCGAGCTCGCCGACGAACGCCGCGTCCAGCCACGGCTTGTAGATCCGCAGCGCCGGGTTGGCGAGCAGGCCGTACCGGTAGAACCGCTCGATGTCGTTGCCCTTGAAGGTGGAGCCGTCGCCCCAGATCTGCACCCGGTCCTCGAGCATGGCGCGGACCAGCAGGGTGCCGGTCACGGCCCGGCCGAGCGGGGTGGTGTTGAAGTAGGCGCGGCCGCCGGATCGGATGTGGAACGCGCCGCAGGCCAGCGCGGCCAGGCCCTCCTCCACGAGGGCGTCGCGGCAGTCGACCAGGCGGGCGACCTCGGCGCCGTAGAGCGCGGCGCGGCCGGGCACGGACGCGACGTCGGGCTCGTCGTACTGGCCCAGTTCGGCCGTGTACGCGCAGGGCACCGCGCCGTTCTCGCGCATCCAGGCCACCGCGACAGAGGTGTCGAGGCCGCCGGAGAAGGCGATGCCGACGCGTTCGCCGACGGGCAGGGAGGAGAGCACCTTGGACATAGGAAGAGTATGCACTGCTCTGCATGAACATTCAACGCGTTCCGCGGATTCCCCCTCGTGTTTTTGCTGAAACCCGGTTCCCGGCGGTGTGACCGGAGTTACAAACCCCTCCAGAGGACCGGCTTTCCGGCCCCTGAACTGAGCATTTTCGTGCCGTCCGCGTTGAGCGCCACGCTCATGCAGTGGTCCGGCGTGGTGAGCAGCCGGAGCTGGCCCTTCGACGCCGCGTCCCAGACGCGGATGGTGCCTCCCTGGGACGACCCGGCGTCCTCCCCGCAGCTTGCGAGCCGCCTTCCGTCCCTGGAGAACGCCACGGCCGTGATGCTCTTGTGGCCCGGGAGCTGGGCCAGCTCGGTGCGCGTCCGGACGTCCCAGATCCGGACGACGTTCCTGTCCGTGCCGCCGTACTCGCCGACCGCGAGCGTCCGGCCGTCGGGGGAGAACGCCAGTCCGGTCGCCGACGGCGTGCCGAGATCGGCGATCCGCGCCCCGGTGACCCCGTTGTACAGCCGGACGAACTGGTCCGCGCCCGCGGTGGCGACCATGTGCCCGTCCGGGGCGAACGCGGCCGCGTACAGCTCGCCGGGGTACTTGTCCTTGCGCGTGAGCCGGGTCACCAGGCGGCCGGACGACTCCCAGAGGAACCCGCCCTCCTCGGTGGCGGCGGCGATCCGGCCGCGGGTCGACCAGGCCACGCCCATCGCCCGCTTCTTCGGCCCGCTCAGCGTGGCGACCGGCTTCCCGTCGGGGACGGAGTAGATCCGCACCGTCCCGTCCGAGCAGGCCACGGCCAGGCGGCGGCCGTCCGGCGAGAAGGCCACCTCGTTCGCGCCGTCCTTGCCGCCGGCCATCTGCGCCAGCCGCGCGTTGGACGTCCCGTCGTAGATCCCCGCGCAATCGGCGCCTGTGCCGGTCGCCCACCCGCAGACGGCCAGGTGCTTCCCGTCGGGGGAGAACTTCGTGCTGCGCAGCTCGTAGGCGTCGACGTTCTCCAGCATCGTCCACGTGCCGCCGCTCGGATCGGCCTCGCCGAGCCCGCCGGCCTTCTTGAACACGTTGGTCGCCGAGTGCACCGGCGAACCCCGGCCATTGAGCTCCTTCCACCCGAGAACGCCCGCACCGCCCGCGACCAGCGTCCCCGCGACGGCCGCGAGTACCGCCCGCCGCCGCACCTGCTGCTGCCCGGCCCCCGGCGCCTGAGGCATCGTGGCTGGCGGCCCAGGAACACCTGGCGCGGCGGCCGGCCATGGCGCCGCGGGCGGGGAGGCGGGTTGGGGGCCCTGGACACCCGGGTGGGGCGGGGGAGCGGCGGGCGGGTGCGCCGGTGCCGCGCCCTGGTCAGCAGACGGGATGATCGGCGGTGGGACGAAGTCCTGGACGACCCGGAGTTCCGCGAGGAGCCGGGCGGGCGTGGGCCGTCCGGCCGGCTCCTTGGTGAGGCAGCGCGTGATGACCCCGGCGAGGAACGGGTCGACGCCGTCCAGGTCGGGGTCGCGGCTGACGACGCGGTGGACGATCGCCCCCGGGCTGGACGCGTCGAACGGCCCGCGCCCGGTCGAGGCGAACGCGAGCACGCCGCCGAGGGAGAAGACGTCGCTGGGCGGGCCCACCTCGTCCGCCTCGATCTGCTCGGGGGACATGTAGGCGAGTGTGCCGATCACGGCGCCGGTCGCGGTCATCGCGCTCGCGTCGAGCGCGCGGGCGATGCCGAAGTCGATGATCCGGGGGCCGTCCTCGGCGACGATGATGTTGCCCGGCTTGAGGTCGCGGTGGACGAGCCCGCAGGCGTGGATCGCGGCGAGTCCCTCGGCGAGGCCCGCGCCCAGCTCGCGGACGCGCTCCGGCGGCAGCGCGCCGTCCGCGGCGATCAGCGCCTGCAGGGACGGCCCCGGCACGTACGCGGTCGCCATCCAGGGCGACTCGGCCTCGGGGTCGGCGTCCACGACCGAGGCGGTGTAGAAGTCGTTCACCTTGCGCGCGGCCTCGACCTCGCGGGCGAAGCGCGCGCGGAAGCGCGGGTCGGCCGCGTGCTCGGAGCGGATCACCTTCACCGCGAGCCGGCGCCCGGCGGGGGTTTCGGCCAGGTACACGCGGCCCATGCCGCCCGCGCCGAGGCGCGCCCGGACCCGATAAGGGCCGACCTTTTCCGGATCTTCCGGTCCCAACGACTCCATGCAAAGGGACGATAGCGTTCCTCTGGTGTTCCGAGGCGCCTGGGGATATGGGGTGATCTGGGAGCTTCGTGGGCGTGTGGGGGTGTTCACCGGGACTTCATTCCGCGTTGCGGAGGGGGTCCCGGAGGCGGGTCTACCTTCACGGGGCAGTCCGCCCATGATCCGGAGGCCCTGATGCGCCGGAAGTCCCTCCCCCTTCCCCTCCTCGGCACCGCGGCCGCCGTGCTCGCCGTGTCGACGGCCGCGTACGCGGCCGGTTCCGGGGGCGCGAACAAGCCGCTGACCGACCACCTGGTCGGACGTCAGTCGGACGGTTCCGTCCTCACCTCGAACAACCAGTACGTCACCCCCGCCGGAGTGAGCGTCGAGCAGTCCGGACGGCCCATGGACATGGCCGTCCGGCCCGACGGCAAGACCGCCGTCGACCTCACCAAGTCCGGAAACGGCCTGTTCACGGTCGTGGACCTGGTGAACCACAAGGTCCTGCAGCAGTACACCCCGCCCAAGGGCGTGGGCAGCGGCAACATCGGTGTGACCGGCCTGCTGTACTCGCGGGACGGCAACACCCTGTGGGCGACCCAGTCCAAGAACATCGTGCGGTTCACGGTCGCCGCCGACGGCACGCTCAGCGCGCCGGTCGGCATCGCGATCCCGGCCGACGCGTCCGTGCCGAAGGGCCCGGACGGCAGTGCCGCGCAGCCGCTCCCGACCGGCCTCGCCTGGGCGCCCGACGGCAAGCACATCGTCGTCGTGCTCAGCGGCTGGGACCGGATCGCGCCGCTCGACCCGGACACCGGCGCGTTCGGCGCTCCGACCAAGGTCGGGGTCGCGCCGCGCGACGTGGTGATCGTCGGGCAGCACGCGTTCGTCGGCAACGAGGGCGGCCGCGTCCCCGGCGCGGGCGACCACACCAACCTCAGCTACGACTCGCCGGTCGTCGCCGACGCCCGCGACGGCCGCGCGAACAACGGCACGGTGTCCGAGGTCGACGTGGCCTCCGGCGAGGTCGTCCGCACGTACAAGGTCGGGCTCGACCCGTCCAGCCTGCTCGCGCACGGCACCGAGGTGCTGGTCACCAACTCCAGCGACGACACGGTCTCGGTGCTCGACACCACCCGCGGACGCGTCGTCCGGACGTTCAACGTCAACCCGCTGCCTGGCCAGCCGTTCGGCAGCTCGCCCAACGCGCTGGAGTTCCTCGACTCCACGCATCTGGCGGTCAGCCTGGGCCGGGACAACGCCGTCGCCGTCTACAACTACGCGGGCGGCCACCGCGAGCCCGCGTTCGACGGCCTGATCCCGACCGGCTGGTACCCCGGAACGCTCCACTGGGACGCGGCGCTCGGCAGGCTCGTCGTCGCGAGCCAGGCGGGCGTCGGCGCGCTCGGCCCGGACCGGACGATCAGCCAGGGCCCCGGCACCAATCCGGCCACCGGCCGCCAGGTGTACGCCGACGTCGGCACCATCGGCCTGATCGCCAAGCCGACGCCGAAGGAGATGGCCGCCTACACCTCCAAGGTGTTCGCGAACAACCAGTGGCACGGGCTGAAGGACCGGAACAGGAAGGGCTCGCGGAGCGCGAGGCCCGTCGCGGTCCCGGTGCGCACCGGCTCGCCGTCCAAGATCAAGCACGTGTTCGTGATCGTCCGCGAGAACCGGACCTACGACCAGGTGCTCGGCGACGACCCGCGCGGCAACGGCAAGGCCGACCTCGCGCAGTTCGGGCAGAAGGTCACGCCGAACGCGCATGAGCTGGCCAAACAGTTCCCGCTGATCGACAACCTGTACTCGGACGGCACCAACTCGGCGTCCGGGCACACCTGGTTGGACGCCGCGTTCGTCAACGACTACCTGGAGCGGTCGTACGCCAACTACGTCCGCGACTACGGGCAGCCGGACGCGATGGTGTACCCGAAGTCCGGCTTCCTCTGGGACAACGCGCGGGCGCACGGCCTGGACGCCAAGGTCTGGGGCGAGTACGCCGAGTGGTTCTCCACCAAGGACGGCAAGGACTGCGGCGGCAGCTGGCAGCAGTGGTACCGGGACTCGCAGATCCTCGAGGGCAAGGCGCAGGGCGACCCGCACATCCCGATGGGCACCTGCACCACCAAGACCGACGTCCCGTCCCTCAGTAAGATCCTGTCGCCGGACTTCCCGAACTTCCAGACCAACATCACGGACCAGTACCGGGCCGACATCTTCCAGCGCGACCTCGCCGGGTACGAGAAGAGCGGCAGGCTCCCGGCGCTGAACATGCTCTGGGTGATGGACGACCACACCAACGGCGTCACCCCCGGCTACCCGACGCCGTCCTCGATGGTCGCCGACAACGACCTGGCCACCGGCCGGATCATCGACTCGATCTCGCACTCGAGGTTCTGGAAGGACAGCGCGGTCTTCGTCGTCGAGGACGACTCGCAGAACGGCGTCGACCACGTGGACGGGCACCGCAACGTCACCATGGTCGCCAGCCCGTACGCCAAGCGCGGCGCGGTCGACCACACCTACTACAGCCAGATCAACGTGACCCGGACGATCGAGCAGATCCTCGGCCTGCCGCCGATGAACCAGCTCGACCTCGCCGCGGTGCCGATGTTCGACACGTTCACCGACAAGCCGGACTTCACGCCCTACACGGCGGTGCCGAACCAGGTCCCGCTGGACACGATGAACAAGGCGGCGGCGCAGGTCACCGACCCGCTGGAGAAGGCCTGGCTGACCTGGTCGCAGAGGCAGGACTTCAAGTCCGAGGACAACCTCGCCTTCGCGCCGTTCAACCGGCTGACCTGGTACGCCAGCACCGGCTGGAAGCGCCCCTATCCGGGTGACACCAAGGTCATGACCCCGGACGAGGTGCTCGCGAGGTTCCCGCAGAACGCTCCGCGGGACACCGGGGACACCGACCTGCCGCGCAACCGGGCGCAGGTCCCGCACCATGGCTGACCAGCCGATTCAGGTGGCCGTCGAAGCGCGTGGCCTGGCCAGGCGCTTCGACGGGACCGTCGCCGTGGGCGGGGGCGACCGCACGGGGGGGGCCCGCCGGGGGGCCCGGCACCCCCCGCCCGACCCCGCCGGGGCGACCACCCGGCTGGGGGTGCTGGTCGGCCGCCGCCCCCCCGACCCC
>NZ_JBFAUU010000006.1:151865-199008 GCF_040679435.1 Spirillospora sp. NPDC052269 | reverse complement strand
GGCGTAGACGAACCAGTCGTACCACTCGACGAGATTGCCGATCGAGCCGCCGAGGACGGCCCGCCAGGGTCGACCTCACGGTCGGGCCCGGCCGGGTGCACGGCCTCGCCGGGCCGAACGGCGCCGGGAAGACGACGCTGCTGTCGATGCTGCTCGGCCTCGTCCGCCCGGACGCCGGGACGCTCCGGCTGTTCGGCCGGACGCACGCCGGCGACGGCGCCCGCGCCCTCGACGGCGTCGCCGGGTTCGTCGAGGCCCCGCGCTTCTACCCGTACATGACCGGCCGCGCGAACCTCGAACTGCTCGCCGGGCTGGACGGCGGCGACGCCCGCGACCGGATCGCGGCGGCGCTGGCGACGTCCGGGCTGGGCGACGCGGCGAGGGCCAGGGTCGGCGGCTACTCGGTCGGCATGCGGCAGCGGCTCGGCATCGCCGCGTCGCTGCTGCGCGCCCCGCGCCTGCTGATCCTGGACGAGCCGACCAGCGGCCTCGACCCGGCGGGCATGCGGGACGTCGCGGACCTCGTCCGGCGGCTCGCCGCCGACGGCGTCGCGGTCCTGCTGAGCAGCCACGACATGGACGAGATCGAGGATCTCTGCGACGACGTCACGATCATGAACGCGGGCACGGCCGTGTTCGACGGGACGATGGCCGAGCTGCGCGAACGCGCGCCCGCCCCCGAGTTCCGCCTGACCACCGGTGACGACGACGCCGCCCTCGGCGTCGCGTCCGGCTCGTCCGGGCTGGAGGTCTCGAGGGACGGCGACGGCCCGCTGTCGGTGCGCGCGACCCGCGACCGCCTGGACGACTACGTCGTCGACCTCGGCCGCGCCGGGATCCCCGTCCGCAGCCTGACCCTCCGGACGTCCGCGCTGACCTCGCTGTTCTTCGACCTCACGGGCGGCGCACCGGCGGCGGGCGCCCCGACCCCCGAGAAGGTCCCCGCATGACCACACTCGACACCCGTCCGGTCAGCCCCGTCGCGGCGCGCGGCGGGACGCTGGTCGTGTACCGGTGGGAGACGGCGAAGCTCGTCCGGCAGGTCCGGACGCGGCTGGTCGCGCTCGCCTGCGTCGTCGCGCCGTTCCTGTTCGCGGCGGCGCTGGAGGTGCAGTCCACGACGCCGCAGGACACCCTGTTCGGCCGGTGGGTGCACGACAGCGGCTTCGCCGTCCCGCTGGTGGTGCTCGGCTTCGCCGGGCAGTGGGCGCTGCCCGCGCTGACCAGCGTCGTCGCCGGGGACATCTTCGCCTGCGAGGACCGGCACGGCACCTGGCGGACGATCCTGACCCGGTCCCGCAGCCGCGCGCAGGTCTTCGCGGGCAAGACGCTCGCCGCGCTGACCTACGCCGTGGCGGTGACCGTCCTGCTGGGGGCGTCCAGCCTGCTCGCGGGCGTGCTGGTCGTCGGCCGCCAACCGCTGGTCGGGCTGTCCGGGACGCTGATCGCGCCCGGTCACGCCACCGCGCTCGTCCTGGCGGGCTGGGCCTCGGCGCTGCCGCCGGTGCTCGGCTTCACCGGCATCGGCCTGCTGCTGTCGGTCGCGGGCCGCAACGGCGCGCTCGGCATCGGCGGCCCGGTCGTGATCGGCCTGGTGATGCAGCTCGGCGCGATGGTCGACCTCCCCGTCCCCGTCCGGACACTGCTGCTCAGCACCCCGTTCGGCGCCTGGCACGGACTGTTCGCCGACCCGTCCTTCCGCGGCCCGCTGCTCTGGGGAGCGCTCGTCAGCGCGGCCTACCTGCTCCTGTGCGTCGGCGGCGCGTACGCCCTGCTCCGCCGCCGCGACATCACCGGAGGTTGACCCGTGCGCCGCATCAAGGTCCTCGTCCTCGCGCTGGTCGCCGTCGTGCCGCTGCCCGCTCTCGCCGGATGCGACACCACGGCCGTCAACCGCGACCGGGTGAACGCCGCCGTCGCCCCCACGTTCGCGAACCTCTACGTCCTGCAGCAGCAGTTGCGGGGACGCAAGGTGGCCGCGGCCGCGGTCAAGGCCCGCGCCGACTGCGCCCGGGGGACCGGGCCCAACGCGTCCACCAAGGGCGCGGGGGACGACTGGACGTGCACGCTGTCCTGGTTCAACGCGGGCCCGGCCGTCACCGCGACCGCGAACTACCAGCTGCACGTCCAGCCGAACGGCTGCTACACCGCCGACGGCGACGGCCCGTCCGACTTGAACGGCACGCCCACCCTCACCGCCGCGGACGGCGCGACCGTCACCAACCCGCTCTGGCGCTTCGACGGCTGCTTCGACGTCTCCTGAACTAAAGGACGATGCCCTCGAGGGCATGGGTCAGCAGGCGCGCGCTGCCGTCGCGGTCGGGCGTGGCGTTCTCGCGCAGCCAGGCGGCGGCGAGCAGCAGGTCGAACAGCTCCTCCGGGGTCAGGTCGGCGCGGACCCGCCCCGCCGCCTGGGCCGCGCGCAGCAGCTCGGCCCCGCTGTCGTGCATCGCGTCGCACATGGTGTGGGACGGCGTGCCCTCGTCGTACCAGCTCTGCGTCAGGATGCCGACGAGCCCGCGGAACGTGCTGAAGTGCCGCACGGCGTCGTCCATCCAGGCGGTCAGCGCGGCCAGGGGATCGTCACCCGCGGACAGCTCCTCGGCGCGCGTGACCAGCAGCACCAGGCCGTCCCGGGTCGTGGCCTCCACCAGGGAAGCGCGGCTGGGGAAGTGCCGGTACAGCGTGCCGATCGCGACGCCCGCGCTGGCCGCGACGTCCTCCAGGGACGCCTCGGAGCCGTCCCGCTCGAACGCCCGGCGCGCGGCGCCGAGGATCGCGTCGTAGTTGCGCTGGCCGTCCGCGCGCTTCGGACGCCGCGCGATGTGCGGGTGGGGCAAGGCTCGCTCCTCCACGATGGCGGATTGACAAGCTGAGGATACCTCAGCTTAGCTGGGGGCCTTCAAGTCGAGCCCGCCTCAGGTTCTGTCGGCACTTCTAACCTGAGGCATCCTCACCCTTTTGGAGGGTCGATGAGCACGGAGACGGTGCGGGACGCGGTCCCCGCCGGAGGCGTCCGGGACCGCGCGTGGGCGCCGGTCCTGGTCGCGATCGTCGGCGCGGAGTTCATGCTCCAGCTGGACGGCACGATCGTGAACGTGGCACTGCCGACCCTCAAGGACGACCTGGGCCTCACGACGGCCTCGGCGTCCTGGGTCCCGAACGGGTTCCTCCTCGCCTTCGGCGGCCTGCTGCTCCTCGCCGGACGGCTCGGCGACGTCCTCGGGCACCGGCGCGTGTTCCTTTCCGGGATCGGCCTCGTGGTGGTCGCGTCCCTCGTCGCCGGGCTCGCGCCGAACCTGCCCGTCCTGCTGACCGGCCGGGTCCTCCAGGGCGCGGGCGCGGCGCTCGCGGGGCCGACCGGTCTCGCCCTGCTCGCCACCCTCTTCGAGGGCGCGCGGCAGCAGCGCGCGTTCGGCCTGTACTCGACGGTCAGCGGGCTCGGCGCGTCCGCCGGGATGGTCGTCGGAGGCGTCCTGACCTGGATGGGCGACTGGCGCTGGAGCCTGCTGGCGAACGTCCCGGTCGGGCTCGCCCTGTTGGCGGTGGCCGTGCGGGTGCTGGGCGTCCGGGACGAGGGCGTCCGGTCGCGCGCGCTCGGCGTTCCGTCCGCCGTTCTGGTCACCGGCGCGCTCACCACCGCCGTGTTCACGCTCGTCCACGCCGCCGAGAAGGGCTGGGGCGACGCGCTGACCCTGACCACGCTCGCCGCGTCCGCCGCGCTCTGGACGGCCCTGTTCGTCCTCGACCGCCGGACGGACGAACCGCTCCTGCCCGTCGCCCTCTTCGCCGACCGGAACCGGGCCGGAGCCGTGCTCAGCCTGCTGCTGCTCGCGGCCGTCCTGACCGGATTCCTCGTCTACCTCGTCCTGTACCTCCAGAACGTCCGGCACATGAACGCGCTGAGGAGCGGCGTCGCGATGCTGCCCTACGGCGTCGCGGTGCTCGCCACCACGCAGCTGCTCACCCGGCACGTCGCCAAGATCGACATGAAGGTGCGGGCCCCGGCCGGGCTCGTCGTCCTCCTCGCGGGCGTGCTGTGGCTGACCCGCCTGGACGCCACCAGCGGCTACACGGCGGACGTCCTGCCCGCGCTCGTCCTGATGGGCGTGGGCGTCGGCGTCGCGATCATCCCGATGAACATGATCATCCTGACCACCGCGCCGCCCGAGTACGCGGGGGTCGCGGCGGGCGTCCTCCAGACCGCCCTGACCATCGGCGGCTCGCTCGGCCTCGCCGTGCTGCTCATCCCGTTCACCCACGCCAAGGAGGCCGTCTCCGGGGTGTTCGCGTGGTCGTCCGCCGGGCTCGTCCTGGCCATCGCGATCCAGCTCGTGTCCTGGTTCGGTCCGCGTGCGCGTGAGTGAGCGCGGGGGCTGGTGACGATCGCGGGCCTCCCGTAGATTCGGCGCGACCAGTGAGGCCGAGCACACGGGGTGGCGCGCTGATGCCGGACGGGGACGACGTCAAACCGGACGCTGTGACCAGAGCAGCGGCCGACGCGGCGGTCAACACGATGCACAACGCGGTCGCGGGCGTGGTCGTCCAAGCCGGCACGGTCACCGCGAACCTGCCGCCCGTCGCGCAGCCGGTGTCGGTCGTCCCGCGCCAGATCCCGGCCGAGTCCGGCGAGTTCGTCAACCGGGTGAAGGAACTGGCGCTGCTGGAGTCGGCGGCGTCGTCCCGGCCGGGCGGCCCGGCGGTCGTGGTCGTCAGCGGCATCGGCGGGGTCGGGAAGACCGGCCTCGGCGTCCACTGGGCGCACCGGGCGCGTGACCGGTTCGGCGGCGGGCAGCTCTACGCCGACCTCGCCCGGCTCGGCCATGGCGGCGGCACGGACGTCGCCGACGTGCTCGGCGGGTTCCTGCGCGCGCTCGGCGCCCGCGAGGAGTGGATCGACCCCGGCCTCGAGGCGCGCACCGCGCTGTTCCGGACGCTCACCGACGGCCGTTCCCCGATGCTCATCCTGCTGGACAACGTCGCCCACGCCGGGCAGGTCGAGTCGCTCCTGCCGGGCGCGCCGGGCAGCGTCGTCGTCGCGGTCAGCCGCCGTCGCCTCACCGGCCTGGTCATGCGCGGCGCGGTCCCGCTCGACCTCGGCCCCCTGGACGAGGCGGAGGGCGGCCGCCTCATCGAGCGGATGGTCGCCGACCAGCGCGTCACGCGCGAACCCGGCGCGGCGGCGGAACTCGCCCGGATCTGCGGCGGCCTGCCGATCGCGCTCCGCGTCTGCGGAGCGCGCCTGGCGACCCGGCGCAGGCAGGGCATCGGCAGGCTGTCGGCGGACCTGGCCGACAAGGAGCGGCGGCTCGCCAAGCTGACCGCAGAGGGGAAGCCCGTGGTGGAAGCCGTGTTCGACGCCGCCTACGCCGACCTCCCGCCCGGGGCCGCCGCCCTCTACCGCGGCCTCGGCGCGTTCCCCGGCCCCGACTTCTCCGCCGAACTGTGCGACCTCATCATGGACGCGGGCGCGGACGACGCGCTGGACGCCCTACTGGAGTCGTGCCTCCTGGAGGAGGCGGGCGAGGACCGGTACCGGTTCCACGACCTCGTCCGCCTGCACGCGCAGTCGGTCGCGGACGGGTCCCGTGACCTGCGGCGACGCTTCGTGGCCTGGTACCTGAAGGAGGTTCAGGCGTGCGACTGGGCCGTCCTCGGGCAGCGGCTCCGGGTCGCCGCGCCGCCCGAGCCGCCGGTGAAGCGGGACGAGGCCCTCGGGTGGCTCGAACGCGAGCACGCGAACATCCTCGCCGTCGTCCGGACGGCCGCCGCCGAACGCTGGGACGACCTGGTGTGGCGCTTCACCGAGTCCCTGTGGGCGCTGTACGACGGCCACGCGCACCCGGTCGACGAGCTGGAGATCGCCCGCCTCGGCCTCGCGTCCGCCCGGGAGCTCGGCGACGACGTGGCCGAGGCCCGCATGCACACGCTGCTCGTCCGCGCGCTCCTTCGCGGCGGCAAGCTGGACGATGCGATCGCCGAACTCCCCGCGTTGACCGGGTTCGGCGACGCGATCGTGGCCGTGGAGCCGGGGAGCCTCGCGGGGGGCGTGCTGCGTCAACGCGTCCTGGCCGGTGTGATCGAGGCCGTCGGGATCGTCCGGCAGCGGCAGGGCTACCACGAGGCCGCCATCGCGTCCTTCCGGCGGTCGCGCGACATCAACGCCGCCCTGGTCAATCCGCGCGGCGTGGCGGTGCACGGCTACCTGCTGAGCGGCGCCCTCATCGCCGCCGGACGGCACGCCGAGGCCGTCACGCAGCTCGAGTTCAGCCTGCGGGTGCAGGAAGGCGGGCCCGATCCGCTGACCGCCGCGAAGATCCGCACCCGGCTGGGCGAGGCGTACCTCGCGCTCGGACGGCCCGGAGACGCGGCCGAGGAACTGACGCGGGCGCTCGCGACCCTGGCGACACGGGACATGCCCGTGCGCGAGGCCCGCGCCCTGGAACTGCTCGCCGAGGCGACCGAGGACGAGGAGAAGGCGGCCGGATACCTGCGGCGGGTGAAGGCGCTGCGCCGCCCGGAGCCGGAGGCCTAACGACAACCCCTATTTCGTGTCGGGGGGGGGGGTGACGTGGAGGCGGAATTCTCGCGGCCCCGCCGAGACGGTGAACGACCCGGCGAGCGGACGCCCTGACACGAGCAGCAGGTAGGCCGCCGAGGCGCACAGCGACGCGTCCGCGCCTTCGAGGCGGGCGCGCGTTCCGTCGCGCAGCACGACCAGTGTCGCGCCGTCGTCCAGGGCCGCCGCGGCGATCTCGGCGCCCCGGTGGCGGGCGAGGACGTCCCCGGCCCACGCCTCCGGATCCTCGGGCGGGTCGGCGCGGACGAAGACGTCCGCCGAGGTGAGCAGGCGCTCGTCGGCCTCGCCTTCGTCGACGACGAGGTGCGGGTCGTCCAGCAGGTCCGGCGCGTGGTCGTCGAGGACGGCCGGGTACCGATCGAGCCGGATGCGGTCGTCCCGCACCTCGCCCTGGACGTTCAGCGCGGTCACGGCACGCGGGCCGCGCGGCTCGGGCGGCGGGACGGGACGCAGCCGGGCCGGGTTCGCGGGCGGATCCAGGGACATCAGCTCGTACAGCAGCTCGCGCAGGTTCGCCGCCGCCTGCCCGCGCATGCCGATCGCGTCGGGCACGTCCAGCGGGACGGTCAGCTTCTCCAGCTGGCCGCGCACCCCCTCGGACGGCCGGAACCTCGGCAGGACGCGTCCGAGCTCCGCCATCGGGGACGCCGGGTCGACCTCGGCGTCGGCGAACGCGGCGAGCAGCGTGGGACGGCCCAGCGCCGCCGCGTAGTAGGTGACCGAGCCGTGGTCGCCGACGACGGCGTCCGCCGCGACGAGCGCCGCGCGCCAGCCGTCCCGCGGCGGGACGAGCAGCAGACCCGCGTTCAGCGCCTCGGCCAGCCAGCCCTCGATCTGGTACGCGCCGTGCCGGTCCCACACGTTCGGGTGCAGCGCCATCGCGACGCGGAACCCGTCCACCGGCAGCTCGGCGGTCAGGCGCGCGAGCAGGTGCGGCATCCGGCCGAACAGCGACCCGCCGTTCCACGTGGACGACAGCACCACCAGCCGCTGCCCCCGCCGGACGCCGAGCGCGCGCCGGAACCGGTCGCGCAGCGGAAGGCTCGCCGTCATCCGGTCGAAGCACGGATCCCCGGCGACCACCGCGATCCGCGCGGCGGGCGGGCAGCTCTCCCGCAGCCGCGCCAGCTGCTCCTCGTGAGCGAGGACGATCTTCGCCGGGACGACGCGTCCGCGACGCATGAGCTGCGCGGCGGCCAGCCCGGACGCCACGTCCGCGCTGCCGCTCGCCGCCTCGACGAGCCGGTTGTGGCCGGCGCCGTGCGGCATCACCACGAGCCGCCGGCCCAGCCGGTGCAGGCCTCCGTTCGCGGACGTCGCGAGCGTCAGGTCATATCCGCCGTGGACGGCCTCGCGCCAGGGCACGACCCGCGCGTCGATGTCACGCAGCAGCCCCGGAAGCTCGCGGTCGAACGCGGACCCCTCACTGACCGTGAACTCGACGCCGATCCTCGGATCGCCGTGGAACACCGGCAGGACGTCCAGCATCCGCGTCGCGGACGCGAGATTGCGCACCACGGCCAGCACCCGCCGCTCCGGCCGATGCGTGTCCCACACCCCGTCGCCGCGTCCGGCACCGCTCCCTCGACGGGGGTTCCGCGCGGCGGGGGCGGGCCGCCTGCCGAACACCCGTCTCATCCGGCGCACTCTACCCGCGCGTCGCGAGTGCTCCTCAAGGGCGTTTTGGCAAGGGTGTTCAGCTTCCGGCGGAGTCCCGTCCCACAGGCCCCGATCACGTTTGGGAACCCTGCCGGGAGGGGGACGTTGGGCGGTGGAATGTCCGACCGGCGTCGTACGGTGGGCGCGTCACGGAAGGGGTTTCGGCCAGTGAAGCTGCTCACCGCAACCAACCTCACCCAGGGCTACCGCGACAACGACTTCGCCTGGTGCGTGGAGGGCGAACTCGTCCACATCGGCGTGATCTGCGACCGCGACGCCGGCGACCCGGACGGCGGCTGCGGCTGCGCCCGCGCGTTCGCCGGGCTGAACTCCCACCGCGCCACCACCACCGCCATGGTCCGCGAGGTCCCGGGTTTCACCGAGGCCGACTACGTCGAGGCGATCCGCAGCAGCCTGGAGCAGCAGGGCTACGACGGCTCGCACGCCGAGCACGACGCGGCGGGCCTGCGCACGCTCGTCCGCGACTGGCCGGTCGGCGCCATCGTCGAACGCCGCCTGGACGAGATCGTCGTCCGCCAGGTCGTCCAGCCGTAGGGCGTGTCAGGGCAGGCAGGCGCGGACGCCCTGGGCGCCCCCTCGGGCGAACTCGGCGATGCGCTGCGCGGCGGTGCCGTGGTCGCCGGGACGGGTCCACGGGGCGCCGTCGCCGATCTGGCGGAACGCGGCGTCGATCTCGGTCTGGTCGCCGGTCTCGGCGCGCAGCGCGCCGTCCCGGGCCGCTCCCGAGAGCGTGGCGCCCGCGAGGCAGTCGGCCTGCAGCTCGCCGCGGTCGGAGACCAGCATGGACGGCATCCGGTGCTGGACGGCGTGCCCCCACTCGTGCGCGATGACCATGAACACCCAGGCGTCGCCCGTCCCGTAGCCGTCGCGCATCAGGTGCTCGTCCCAGGCGAGGTAGTCGCCGTCGGGGCAGTAGGCCGCGTTGTCGCGTTCGAGCGGGTGACCGCCGCAGTGCGGGGTCGTCGCGGCGTTCGCGCCGTCGTACGGGCCGAGGACGGCGGGCGGGGCGTAGCGTCCGCCGAAGATCTCCGTCCAGTGCCGCCGCCAGAACCCGTCCACGACATCCTGGGCGTCCTGGAGGTCCTGCTCAAGGGCCTGCTGGAAGGCCTGTCGGAGGGACACGGTCTCCTCGGCGGCATCGTCGGGTGCGAAGGAGGCGCTCGTGTCGAGCGCGTGGACGGGCATTCCGGAGCCGAACGCGAACGTCGTCCCGGAGACGCGGACGGTCACCGACGCGGGGGCGTGCGCCGACACCGGGAACGCGCCCGTGGGGGAGCCGGGCGTGAGGGATCCGGGGCTCAGGACGACCGGCCCGTCGCCCGGCGTCACGGTGAACGCGGACGCCGTCCCGGGAACGGCCACCACGCCGTACGCGGCGAGCGCCAGGACGGTCAGTGACCGCGGTCCGCGAAGTCGCGCGCGTGACGGTCGGGGGAGCGGCACTCCGCCTCCAGGGGGTCAGGGGGTGACGGACCCATCCGACGTCACCCCGGCCCCTGGCGCGGACACGGCATCACGGGCGTCACGGCGAGGTAGGCGGGTTCTTCCCGAACGGTCACAGTGACCGCTCGGATTCATGCTCTCCGAAAAGGGCTCCGGTCGTGGTCTTGTCGTCCGCGGTCGGGCCGTGCGACCGGAGGACGACCCGGGCGCCGAGCGCGTCCTCGACCGCGTCCACCGGATCGCCGAGCGGTTCCAGCACCGGACGCGCCGTGAGCAGCCGTTCCGTGAGCGCGCCCTGCCGCTCCAGGTCGTGCTCCGCCTCGAACGGCAGCCGCCGCACGATCCCGCCGTCCATCTCGTAGGCGCGACAAAGGTGCAGGTCAGGACGGGTTGAAGCGATGTCGAGGTGAGTGAGCGCGAGACCGTCCACGCCTCCGGCGCCCCGGACGGCGTAGTCGAGCGCCACGGTGTCCAGGTGGCCCACGCGGAACGAGCCCTGCCACGGGCCGGCGCCGTTGTGCGGGTCGGGCAGGTCGGCGGTGAGCGCCGGGTCCTCGGTCACGAACGGCCCGGGCCCGTGCCGGGTCGCGTAGGCGCGTAGAACGCCCAGCCGAAACCCTGGTTCGCCCGCCTCCGCGAGAAGCGTCTCCGCGTTCGCGAACGTCGTCGTCGACCACGTCGTGTACGGGTGGAAACCGTGCCACTCGTCCAGCAGGACGCCCTGCGCGCCCTCGAACACCGCGCGTCCCGTGCGCAGGACGCGCGGCAGGTGCCGGTCGTCCACGATCCGGACGCTCGCCCCGAACGCCAGGAACGCCGTCGCGCAGTCGTCGACGTCCGGAACAAGCTCGACATCCGGAACGGGCTCGCCGTCTGGGACGGGCGCGACCTCCGAAGAGACCCCGCCCGCAGGGAAGGTGTCGTGGTACCAGTCGCGCAAGGCGGCCAAGCGCTGCCGCAGGCGCGCGGGCGCGAGGCAGTCCCCGGCGCGCGGGGCGAGGTCGGGGTGGGCGAGGGCGTACGCGGCGGTCTCGCCCACGCCCATCCCGCAGGACCCGTGCCGGGCCGCGCCGCGGGCGGTCTCCCGCGCGCGGTTGGCGGCCCGGTGGTACGGGGTGGTGAGCGGGGCGTCCCGGTCCACGGTCAGCCGGGCGAAGGCGTCCCGGACGCCGAGCGCGCGCAGGTGCTCGTGCTCGGCGGCCAGGGCCAGCGGGTCGACCAGCATGAACCGCGACAGGTGCGTCCGGACGCCGGGAGTGAACGTCCCGGAGCCGAACTGCGCGAACGTGTGGTGCCGTCCGTCCGGCGCGACGACGTTGTGCGCGGCCTGGGCCCCGCCGTTGAAACGGACGACCGTGTGGACCGGCCCGGCCCCTGTGCCACGCGCCGCCTGCGCGCAGAGCCGGTCCACCACGGTGCCCTTGCCGGCATCGCCGAACCCGAGGTCGACGACGATGGCATGCCGCATCAGAGCCGGCGGTTCCGGGAGTCGCGTCCCTTGCCGCGCAGTCCGGACGGCGTGCCGGTCTCGGCGACCGTGCCCCGGGTCCTCCGCAGCGGGGTGAGCGCCTTCGACACGACCTCCCCGGCATCCGATCCGGCCTCGTCCAGGTGCTCCAGGCCCTCGTCGAGGTCGATGGCGTCCTCGCCGAGCCCGATGGTGAGCGCGATCGTCTCGCAGACCGCGTCCAGGTCGTCCAGGAACAGCACGTTCTGCCCGAGCTGCTCGCGCCAGAAGTCGCGCAGCCGGTCGTCGGAGGTGTGGTAGGCCCCCGCGGGGATGATGAAGTACACGTCCCAGGCGCGGCGCAGCTCGTCCAGGAGCCCGCCGAGCGGGACGTCCTCCCCGAGGTCGTCGCCGATCAGCGAGCGGACCTGCTCCTTGCGGGCGGACGGGTAGGCGAGCTCGTCGCCGATCATGAACAGGTAGCCGCGCCTGCCGCGCTTCTCGTAGCAGTCGATCGCGGTGTGCCGGGCCATGAAGTACATGGCCAGCTCGTACGACTCCTTCATCTGGCCGCCGCCACCGCCCTCGAGCAGGAACTTGCCGAGGTCGTCGTCCATCCGGTTGTCGGACTCGAACTGCCCGATCTGCAGCGGCGCGCGGTCGCAGTGCGCGTCGCCGATCGCGCCGAACATGATCTGCGGGTTCGCGACGTAGCCCTTGCGCAGCAGCAGGCCGAGCAGGTCGGGCAGCCGCGTCTGGAGCGTGCGCGGGACCGTCCCCATCGAGCCGGTCACGTCGAACAGGACCGAGATCGCCAGCGACTCGGGGTGCTCGTCGGAGTCGCGTGACTCGCGCAGCGCGACGTTCTTCGGATCGAGGTCGGCGTGGACGGAGGTCGCGCCGCTGTCGCTGTAGGCGAACGCGCTGATGTTGTTCGCGCTCTGGTAGGCGCGGTTGGCGCTGTAGACGTCGGTGGACCAGTCTCCACTACCCATGTCGTCCTCCTGAGGGCATGGTGAAGGGGCGGAAGGTGCGGCGGCCGTAAAGCCGCCCGAGCAGCTCGTCGAGTTCGGCGAGCAGCCGCCAGGCGTCGCGCGGACGCCGGTGCGGCGCGGGGAGGGTGCACCCGGAGATGAAGCCGCGCAGGGCGGCGGGCGCGCGGCCGCCCATGAGCCGGGCGACGCACTTCGACGCCATGAACACGTCCGTCCCGGGGACGGCCGCTTCGCGCGCGGGGATCTCGGGGGCGTACAGGGAGTCGTGCCGGTCGACCATCGCGGGGACACGTCCGCCGGGACGGGTGACCGAGTAGCACCAGTCGGCGAGCACCAGCCCGTGCTTCTCCGGGTGGACGAGCACGTGCTCGGGCAGGACGGCCCCGTGCACGACCCCCGCCTGGTGGGCGTAGCCGAGCGCGACCAGCAGCCGCCGCCACATCCATGCCGCGTCGCGCGGGTCGAGCCCGTCCGGATGGGCGGCGCGGACCTCGGCGAACGAGACGAACCCGTCGAGCGGCACGAGCACGTTGACCCGGCGCGTCTCCCCGGTGTCCGGATCGCGGTGCCGGAACGCCGTGACCAGCTCCGGGACGTACACGCGGAACCTCGGCTCGCCGTCGCGGCGCAGCTTCCCGAGCGCCTCCTCCTCGCGGGCCATGAGGTCGTTGTCGGACGGGTCGCGCGGCATCTTGAGCACCACGCTCCGTCCCCGGTCGTCGGCCGGGTTCTGCTCGGACCGGTACTTCTCGGACCGGTACTGCTCGGCCAGGTACAGCTCCGCGAGGTCGCCGCTGGCGATGGTCTCGCCGAGCCGGTAGCGGTCCGACCCGACCTCGAAGACCGGCGTGTTCGCCGCGTTGTAGGCGTGCCACAGCTCCGACAGGCGGGCGAAGTGCCGGGACGAGCCGGCCGGCGTGGCGTCCGGGTGGACGAGCCGGGCCAGCCGCCGGAACAGCCGCGCCGCCTCGGCCTCGTCCTCGCCGAACAGGTCCGCGGGGGAGACGGCGCGCTCCACCAGCGCCACGGCCTCCTCGTAAGTCATCTGATCTCCTCCTCCCGGCTGGGCCTCAGCAGAGCGGGGTGCAGAAGCCGCGCGTCGCCCGCGCGGTAGAGCTTCGGCTTGGGGCCGCCGCGGCGTCCCTCGCGGTCGGCGGTGCCTCCTGTCGCCTCGACGAACCCCGGGACCGACAGCACCTTCCGATGGAAGTTGCCCGCGTGGAGCTCCTCGCCCCAGACCGTCTCGTAGACGGCGCGCAGCTCGGGGACGGTGAACTCGGGCGGGCAGAACGCGGTCGCGAGCGGCGTGTACTCGAGCTTCCCGCGCGCCCGCTCCAGGCCGTCCGCGAGGATCCGCGCGTGGTCGAACGCGAGCTTGCGCGTGACGCCGGGGTGCTGCGCCCCGGCCTCGCTGAGGCCCAGCCCGTCCACGGGGACCCAGGCGGCCTCGGCGGCGTCGCCGCCCGCGTGCGGATCGGGCAGTTCGGGCGCGAAGGCCAGGTACGCGACGGAGATGACGCGCATCCGGGGGTCGCGTCCCGGGGCGCCGTAGGTGGCGAGCTGCTCCAGGTGCATCCGCTCCATCGGGCCGCCGGGCTGGGACGGGTCGAGCCCCGTCTCCTCGGCCAGCTCGCGCCGCGCGGCGGGCGACAGGTCCTCGGCGTCCACCACGCCCCGGACGAATCCGCCCGGCAGCGCCCACATCCCCATGAAGGGCGCATGCCCGCGCCGCACCAGAAGCACGTTCAGCGCGCCGTCCCGGATGGTCAGCGCGACGACGTCCACCGTCACCGAGACGGGGTCGTAGGCGCGCGGGTCGTAGGCGGCGAGGAACGCGGCCTCGTCCTGCGGCGGCTGGTTCATCCCGTGGGCCCGTCCTTCTCTATCTGAGTCAATCTCGACCTGAGAAGAACGTAACCCGTGTCGGAGGGTTCGTCCAGGGGGATTTGAGGGGAATGCCCGCCGTGCCTTACGATCGGCCAGGTCAATTAGGTTAGGTTTACCTAACTGAATCCTTGAGCCCACGAACGGCGGTGAGTGACGCATGCTCCGCAGGCGGACGACGGTGCTCGCGGTCTCCGCGCTCGCACTGCTCGTCGCCGTCCTCGCGAGCCTCGCGCTCGGCAGCCGCGCGATCGCCCCAGGCCATGTCCTGGACGCGCTGCTCCACCACGGAGGCACCGACGAGGACGTCATCGTCCGCTCGCTGCGCGTGCCGCGCACGGTCGTCGGCCTCGCCGCCGGCGCCGCGCTCGCCGTCGCGGGCGTGCTCATGCAGGCGCTCACCCGCAACCCGCTCGCCGACCCCCGCATCATGGGCGTCACGTCGGGCGCGTCGCTGGGCGTCGTCATCGCGATCAGCGTGTTCGGGCTGACGTCCCTGCCGTCCTACCTGTGGTTCGGCGTCGCCGGCGCGACGGTCGCGGGCGCGTTCGTCTACGCCCTGTCCGCGCGGACCCGCGACGGCGCGTCCCCGGTCACCCTCGCCCTCGCCGGGACGGCCCTGGACGCCTCGCTCACCGGCGTCGTCGTCGGCGTCCTGACCGTCAACCAGCAGACCTTCGACACCTTCCGGTTCTGGGCGGTCGGCGCGCTCGCCGGACGTCCGCCGGAGGTCGCGACCTGGGTGATCCCGTTCGTCGTGGCCGGCGTGGCGGTCGCCTTCGCCGCCGCCCGCGGCCTGGACGCCCTCGCCCTCGGCGACGACGTCGCCCGCGGCCTCGGCCGCAACGTCGGACGCGTCCGGCTCGCCGCCGCCGTCGCGGCGATCCTGCTCACCGGCGCGGCCGTCGCCGCCGCCGGGCCCATCGGCTTCGTCGGCCTCGCCGTCCCCCACCTCGCCCGCGCCCTCGTGGGCGCCGACCACCGCTGGACCCTCGCCGTGTCCCTCCTGCTCGGCCCCACCCTCCTGCTCACCGCCGACGTCATCGGCCGCCTCATCGCCCCGCCCGCCGAGGTCCGCGCGGGCGTCGTCACCGCCCTGCTCGGCGCCCCGTTCCTCCTCGTCCTCGTCCGCCGGGCCCGGACGGTGACCGCGTGACCGCCACCCGCCGCCCCCTCGCGCACCGGACCTGGAAGGTGACCACGTGACCGCCGTCCGGCACCCGGCCGCGGGCGTGCTCGTCCTCGGACTCGGCCCGGTCGCGGTGACCGTCCGCCGCCGCGCGCTGGTCTTCGGGACCGTCCTGGCCGTCCTCACCGCCGTCGCCGCGCTGGCCTCGCTCGCGATCGGCAGCACCTTCGTCGCGCCCGCCGACGTGCTGAGCGCGCTCGCCGGGCAGGGCCCCGCGACCCTGGTCGTCCAGGACCTGCGGCTGCCGCGCGTCGAGGTCGGCCTCGCCGTCGGCGCGCTGCTCGGCGTGTCCGGCGCGCTGCTCCAGTCCGTCACCCGCAACCCGCTCGCCGGGCCGGACGTCATGGGCGTCACGCAGGGCGCGGGCCTCGCCGCGACCGCCGTGATGACCTCCGGCCTCGGCGCGGCCTGGCTCGGCCCGGCCGCGCTGCTCGGCGGCGTCGCCGCCGCGGTCGCGGTCTTCGCCTTCGCCGGGCGGACGGGCCTGACCGCCAACCGCTTCGTGCTGTCCGGCATCGCGGTCGCGCTCGCCCTGAAGGCCCTCACCGAGGTCTTCATCGTCGGCGCCGACCCGTCGGACGGCGAACGCGCCCGCGTCTGGCTGTCCGGCAGCCTCGCCGGGCTCGGCCAGCGCGAGACGCTCACCCTGCTCGTCCCGCTGCTGGTGCTGTCGCCGCTGCTGTTCTGGGCCGGACGCGCGCTCGACACCGCCGGGCTGGACGACGACCTCGCGCGCGGCCTCGGCGTCCGCGTCGGCCCGCGCCGCCTGCTGCTCGGCCTCGTCGCCGTCGTCCTCGCCGCCCTCGCGACGTCCCAGGCGGGCGCCGTCGACTTCGTCGCGCTCGCCGCGCCGCAGCTCGCCCGCCGCCTGCTCCGCGCGGACCGCCCGCCGCTGCTGTGCGCCGCCCTCACCGGCGCGCTGCTCACCGTCGTCGCCGACCTGATCGCCCGGACGGCGTTCGCGCCCGTCCAGCTGCCGGTCGGCGTCCTCACCGCCACGCTCGGCGGCCCCTACCTGCTCTGGCTGCTCGTCCGGAGGAAGACCCGATGACCGACGTCTCCGAACCGCTGACGGACGCCTCCGAGGCGGCCCCGGCCCCCGCCGCGCCCGGCCGTCCGGCGGTCACGCTCGCCGCGCGCGACCTGACCGTCGGATACGGCGACCGGACGATCCTGTCCGGTCTCGACCTGGAGCTGCCCGGCGGCGCGTTCACCGTGGTCATCGGCCCGAACGCGTGCGGCAAGTCGACGCTGCTGCGCACCCTCGCCCGGCTGCTCTCCCCGCGCTCCGGCTCGGCCCTCATCGACGGCGCGGACGTGCACGGCATCAACACCCGCGAGCTGGCCCGCCGCCTCGGCGTCCTGCCGCAGTCGCCCGTCACGCCCGAGGGCCTCACGGTCACCGACCTGGTCGCGCGCGGACGCCAGCCGCACCAGCGCTGGTTCCGGCAGTGGAGCGCCTCCGACACCGAGGCCGTCGAGCGCGCCCTGACGCTCACCGACCTCACCGGCCTGCGGGACCGCCCGGTGGACGCGCTGTCCGGCGGCCAGCGGCAGCGGGTCTGGATCGCGCTCACCCTCGCGCAGGACACCGACGCCCTGCTGCTGGACGAGCCGACCACCTACCTCGACCTCGCCCACCAGATCGAGGTCCTCGATCTGCTGCGGCGGCTCAACCGTCGCGGGGGCCACACGGTCGTGGCCGTCCTGCATGACCTGAACCAGGCGTGCCGGTACGCCGACCACCTGGTCGTCATGAAGGACGGCGCGGTCGTGCGGCAGGGCGCCCCCGCCGACGTGATGGACGCCGCGTGCCTGTCCGAGGTGTTCGGCCTCGGCGGCGTGGTCGTCCCCTGCCCGGTCACGGGCGCGCCCATGGTCGTGCCGGACGCCCCGGCCTGAACGAAGGAGACACCCGAATGAGAATGACGAAGGGATTCGCGGTCGTCGCCGCGGCGGCACTGGCGCTGAGCGCGTGCGGCGGAACGGGCGACTCGACCGCGTCCGGGGCGACGCACCTGGTGAAGCACGCGATGGGGGAGACCAAGGTCTCCGACGACCCCAAGAAGATCGTGGTGCTGGACACCGACAAGCTCGACACCCTTGCCACGCTCGGCCTCACCCCGGTCGGCGCGACCGTCCCCGACCAGCAGGCCGGGATGCCCAAGTACCTCGGCGCCGGGTTCGCCAAGGTGAAGAGCGTCGGCACCACCCAGCAGCCGGACGTCGAGGCGATCGCCGCGCTCAAGCCGGACCTGATCCTCGGCTCGAAGTTCCGGATGGAGAAGTACTACTCCCAGCTCAGCAAGATCGCCCCGACCGTCTTCACCGACCAGGTCGGCATCACCTGGAAGCAGAACTTCCTGCTGGACGCCGAGGCCGTCGGCAAGAAGTCCGAGGGCGAGCAGAAGCTCAAGGCCTACGAGGACCGCGCCCGCCAGGTCGGCAGGTCGTTCGGCGACCCGGCGAAGCTGAAGGTCAGCGTCATCCGCTTCATGCCGGACGAGATCCGCCAGTACGGCCCGGACTCGTTCTCCGGGATCGTCCTGCGCGACACCGGCCTGTCCCGTCCGGACGCGCAGATGCTCAAGGACAAGGCCGACAAGCGTTTCGCGCCCCTGAGCCCCGAGCGCGTCGACCAGGCCGACGGCGACTTCGTCTTCGTCGCCGCCTACGGCGCCAAGGCCGCCGACGCGCAGGCCAAGACCACGACGGGCCCCCTCTGGCAGCGCCTCTCCGCCGTCAAGGCCGGCCACACCAAGGTCGTCGACGACGAGATCTGGATGACCGGCATCGGCGTCACCGCCGCCGGCAAGATCCTCGACGACCTCACGGCCGACCTCGGCCCCCTCACCAAGAAGTAACCCCACGCGAACGGCCCGGACGACTCCACAAGGTCGTCCGGGCCTTCGTGCTACTTCGAGCTTTCGGCCGGAGGGCGTTCCACTCGTTCGGCGATGCGCTCGAGCGCGGCGAGGTCGTCCGGGCCGAGGCGGTCGATGAAGTGGTGTCGCACGGACGCGACGTGCGCGGGCGCGGCGTTCTCCAGCGCGTCCAGCCCCTGCGGGGTGAGGACGAGCAGGCACCCCCGGCCGTCGGACGGATCCGGTTCGCGCCGCAGCAGGCCGCGGGCCTCCATGCGGGTCGCGTGCCGGGACAGCCGGCTGCGCGACCAGCCCATCTTGTCGGCCTGTTCGCCCAGCGTGCTGGTGCTGTCCGGACGCTCCGACAGCGTGCTCAGCACCTCGTAGTCGGGCTCGGACAGGCCGATCGCGGCCAGGTCGCGGGCCGTCCCGGACTGGACGGCGACCAGGACGCGCCGGAAGGCCCGCCAGGCCCGCTCCTCGCCCGCGTCCAGCCAGCGCACGCCCTCGTCCGAGGATTTCGTTGACATGTCATCAAACTAGCACGTACCGTTCGTTTACATGGAAACAAACAAGCTCCGCGTCCTCGTCCTGATGTGCAGCACCCGCCCCGGCGCCCTCGGCCCCGCCGTCGGCCGATGGCTGGTCGACGCGCTCACCCCGCACGCCGCGGAACTGGGCGTCGAACTCGTCCCGCTCGCGCTCGGCGACCTGGACCTGCCCTTCCTGGACGAGGAGGAACACCCCTCCTCCGGCATCTACCGGCAGGAGCACACCCGCCGCTGGAGCGCGATCGCGGACGCCGCCGACGGCTTCGTCGCGGTCACCCCCGAGTACAACTACGGCATGCCCGCGACCCTGAAGAACGCCCTCGACTTCCTCGGCTCCGAGTGGGCGTGGAAGCCGATCGGCTTCGTCAGCTACGGCAACACGTCGGCGGGCACCCGATCCGTCCAGCACTCCAAGCAGGTCGTGACCACCCTCCGCATGGTCCCGCTGGGCGCGACGGTTGCGATCCGCATCGCCGAAGCCGTCGAAGACGGCCGCCTGCGCCCGGACACCGCCCGCGACGCCGCCGCCACGGAACTCCTGGACGAACTGACCCGACTCGCCCACGCCCTGCGTCCCATGCGCGACCGCGCCCGCCCCGGAACCGTGCCCGGCCCCCTGCCGGGCTCCTACGCGAGGCGGCTCACCCCGGACGACGCGCCCGAGGTCACCGTCCTCCAGCGGGCCTGCTGGATGGACGAGGCCATCGTCAACGACACCCTCGACATCCCGGCGCTGCACGAGACGCCGGACGACGTGCGCGAGTGGCTCGCGACCTGGGACACCACGGGCCTCTGGCTGGACGGACGGCTCCTCGGCATGGTCCGGACCCGCCCGGACGAGACCGACCACCACCTCGGCCGCCTGGCCGTCGTCCCCGACCTGCGAGGACGTGGCCTGGGCCGATGGCTCCTGGAGACCGCCGAGGCCTCGGCGACCCGGGACGCCCGCCGCATCCTGCTCTTCACCGGCGCGAAGAGCGAGGGCAACATCGCCCTCTACCAGCGCCAGGGCTACCGCCTCCAGCCGGCGGTCTCCACCGACGGGACCGTCCGCCTCACGAAGGACCTCGAGATCACTCCCGGCCGAGGAAGCGGTCGCGGAGCCGGTGCTTGAGCACCTTGCCCATGTGGTTGCGGGGGAGCACATCGACCTGTTCGAGCCGGGTCGGCAGGTACCACTCGGTCATGCCGGTCTCGAGCAGGTGCCGCCGCAGGCTCTCCAGCGTGGGCGCCTCGCCGTCCGCGACGACGACCGCGCACACGGTCTCGGTCCCGTCGTCCGGGTCGGGGAACCCGACGATCGCGACGTCCGCGACGGACGGATGGCGCAGCAGCTCGTCCTCGACCTCCAGGACCGGGATCGGCAGCGGACTCCCGATCCGGTCGGCGACCCGGAAGAGGTACTGCAGGCCGCCGTGCCCGTCCTCGCGGACGAGGTCGCCGGTGTCGTACCAGCCGCCGGTGTCCGCCGGATCCCACGCGATGCGCCGGTCGGACAGCCGGAACGTCCCCAGGCACACCGACGGCCCGCGCACGTGAAGGCGGAACACGTCGCCGCCGTCCGACGACTCGTCCGGCACCAGGCGCGACGCGAACCCGGGAGCGGGACGGCCGATGCTGCGTCCGGCCAGCTCAGGCGGGTCGTCCGGCGCGGTCGCGGAGAAGAAGCCGATCTCGGTCATCCCGTAGGTGTTCCGCAGACGCTCGCACAGCCACTCCCGGACCGGTTCGACGTAGGCGGCCGGAAACGGAGCCCCGGTGCTGGTGACCGTCTCCAACGCGGGCAGGGACCGGCGTTCACGCTGCTGGGCCTCGACGAGCGACCGCAGTCCCGGCGGGGATCCGAGCAGGAAGGTGATTCGGTGGCGGGCGAGCAGGCCCAGCCACACGTCCGCGTCGCGCGTGTCGGCGAACACCGAAGAGCGGCCGTCGGTGATCGGACGCAGGATGTTGATCAGCATCGCCGCCCCGTGGATCAGGTTGGCCATGGAGGCCAGCCGGCGCTCCGGCCCGTCGTTCACGCGCATCGCCCGGAGCGACGCGTACTGCGTGTTGGCGGTGTGCAGGACGCCCTTCATCTCGCCCGTCGTCCCGGACGTGAACAGCACGATCGACAGCTCGTCCGGCCCGCGCGGTGAACCCTCGTCCGAAGCGGACGGGTCGTGGGCGAGCAGGTCCGCGAACGCGACGGCGCCGGTCGCCGCCGCGTCGCCGAACACGATCCGGTGCTCGAGCCGCGGCAGCCGCGCGTCCAGGCCGGCCAGCATCCGGTCGGGCCGGGCGCCCTCCCACTCGTCGAGGACCACGCACGCCCTCGCCCCGGTCCCGGACAGGACGCGCTCGACCTCGCGTCCGCCCAGCGTGATCAGGACCGGCACGGCGACGAGTCCGGCGTCCATGCACGCGAGGAGCAGCGCCGCCGCCTCCCACCAGTTCGGGAACTGGAACGCCACGGCGTCACCGCGCCGCAACCCGAGCCCCCGCAGCCCCGCCGACAGCCGCCGCACATGCTCCGCGAGCTCGCCGTACGTCACGACGACCTCGTGCCCCAGGTCCCGGCGCCAGTTGATGAAGACCGTCCGGCCGGGATCGGACGACGCCGTCGCCCGCAGATCGTCGACGAACGTCTCCTTCCGCCACCAGCCGTCGGCGTAGTGGTCCGCGGACCGGGCCGCCGCCGGACGCAGCGAAGCCATCAACCCCTCGAGTCCCCGCTCGGAGCCCGTCCGGCCCACGCCGTCACCGTCCCCCTGCATGCGTTCCCCTTCCCCCGCCCGCACGGTTCCGGACGGAGTTCGGCCAACTCGCGTTCGAGTGACCACAGGTGAACGTTGACACCCGGCAGAGGGCGATACCGGACCCCGGAATGAAGACCTACCGCCACATCACGCAGTCCTCCGCGTACCCCGCGCCTGTCCCTTCGGATAGTTCTGTGCGACCGGGGATGGACGGACAGTGACAGCCTGCCTAGCGTCCAAGGCGGAGGTGCGACATGTCGCTCAACGTATCGCCCGAGCTTCTCGCCAAGGCCGAGTCCGGCAAGGTCGGGCAGGACGAGTTCATCAAGTGCGTCGCCGACTCGCTGCCGTTCGCCTGGGCCATGGTGACGCGGCTGGTGGAGGAGATGAAGAGCACGGACGCGGAGAGCGTCCAGAACACGCTCGTCCCCGAGACCGAGGAGGAATGGGGGCAGATGTTCCGCATGTTCTCCAGCGACTCCATGCGGAACGCGATCCAGGAGCACTTCGGTGTGCGGCTGGCGTTCCAGAACTGCTGCAAGCCCGCCGTGTTCAAGAAGGACGCGGAGGCCGCCTACCAGCGGTTCGTCTCGCCCGAGGCGCAACTGCTCAACCAGGACCCGACGCTGCTGAACTGCTGACCGGCACGACTCTGAGACGTGATCGCCGGTCGGCACGAACGAGGCCCCCACGTTCCGCCCTGATCGTGGGGGCCTCGTCGCGCCTGGACCACGGGGTTTCCGCGATCCAGGTCCTGGTGCGCTCCGACTCAGGCGCCGGCGGGCGCGTCCGGTGCGTCCGGCCCGAGGACGAAGCCGGGGTCGATCTGCCGTGTGAGGTCGACGCCGACCGCCTTGTTCGCCCAGCCCTCGGCGTTCCTCACGTGGAACTCGTTGGCCTGGCGCTGGTACCTGGCCCAGTCCTTCGGCTGGGCGTCCACCTCGTCCTGGAGGCGCCTCAGCGTCTTGCGCGCGGCGTCGTCCAGCGAGTCCAGCTCGAACGGGCGGCCCTGCTCCATCGCCCGCACCGCGGGCTGGTGCCCGATGACCGCCAGCAGGTCGGACCCGACGTGCTGGCGCAGGTACGCCTCGTCCTCGTCCGTCTGGACCTTGTTCCCGACCACCACGATCCGGACGCCGAACTCGGACGCGTGGCCCGTGTACTGCCGGTAGACCGCGACACCCTTCCGCGTCGGCTCGACCACCAGGAACAGGACGTCGAACCGGGTGAACAGGCCCGACGCGAACGTGTCCGCGCCCGCCGTCATGTCCGCGACGACGTACTCGCCCGGACCGTCCACCAGGTGGTTGAGGTACATCTCCATGGCGCCGGTCTTGCCGTGGTAGCACGACACGCCCAGGTCGTCCTCGTCGAACGGCCCGGTCGCCATGAACGTGACGCCGTCCACCTGCCGCGACAGCGCGTGGACGGGGTCGTGCCCGTCGAACCGCAGCAGCCGCGACCCGCGTCCGGGCGGGGTCGTCTTGACCATCTCCTCCGCCGACGCGATCCGCGGGTTGTCGCCCCGCAGGTACTCCTTGATCTCCGTCAGGTGCGCGCCGAGCGCCGGAACCTCGGCGGACTGCTCCTCCGACATCCCGAGCGCGACCCCGAGATGCTGGTTGATGTCCGCGTCGATCGCGACGACCGGCGCCCTCTCGGCGGCGAGGTGGCGGATGAAGAGCGAAGAGGTGGTCGTCTTGCCGCTCCCACCCTTGCCGACGAACGCGACCTTCACGATCGATGCCCCCGTTCTGAAACTGAAAACCGTTTCCGCAGGCATTGAGTCTGACACCCCCGCCCGCCCCCGCGCTGCCGAACCGCGGACCATGCCGATCCGTCCCTGATCGCACGTTTTGCCAGATGGGGGGAGGGGGCGCCCCGCAGATTCCCCCGCGAGGACGACCCTGTTCGGTCCCGCGGGGGAAGCGCCGCATCCCGCCTGAACGAGATCTTTCTGTCGTGACACCGAAGTTGAAGATCAAGCTGCTCGTGGTCGCGCTGCTGACCGCCGTCATCGCCGGCGCCCTGCTGGCCACGGGGTCCGACGAGGATCCGTCTCCGTCCGCCGCCCCGGCCGCTGTCGGAGGTGTGCGATGACCGTGGTGACCACGCGAGGACCGGTGCCGCGCTGGGCCGAGTGGGCGGCTCAGGCGACGATCTGGTGCGCCCTCCCGTCCGGAATCTGGCGGATCCTGTTCGCGCTGAGGTTGCCGGCCGGATTCACCGGCAGCCTCGATCCGCACCGCATCGACTTCTCCTCCCTGCTCGGCTACGTCTGCGCGCTGACGCTGCTGTCCGAGACGCTGGCGTTCCTGAGCATGGGCCTCGTCCGGCCGTGGGGCGAGGTCTGGCCGCGCTGGATCCCGTTCCTGCGGGGACGCCGCGTCCACCCCCTGGCGGCGATCATCCCGGCCGCACTCGGCGCGGTGGCCCTGATGGTGATCTGGACCCAGCTGCTGTTCGGCTTCGACGGCTCGGACCCGGAGACCCCGCAGGGCGCCAAGCGGGTCATCCTGTACCTCTGTTACGTGCCGCTCGTGGCCTGGGGCCCTCTCCTGGCCGCGGTCACCGTCGCCTACGCCGTCCGCCGCCACCGCCACGGCTGAACCGAGACCGAGCCCGGCTAGCCTTGATCGCGCTGTGCCGAGTGGAAGTGAGAGCCGATGCCCGGGCTGTTTCTGGACGCGGTGCGCGATGTGCACGTCCGCTACATCAAGAACATCGGACGCTGCGGGCCGTTCGCCATCATCACCGTCGACTTCGAACCCTCGCCGGACGGCGCGACCGAGTTCGACTTCGTCAACCTCGTCGACGAGAAGGATCTCCCGCCCGAGTTCGCCGAGGCCGTGGCCGACGGCATCAGGCGCGAACTGCTCGGCGACGTCGAACACGAGGGACAGAAGCCGCTGCCGCAGGCGGGGCCCGACGCTCTGGCCGTCCAGGCCGCGCTCACCGGCGCCCGCTGGCACGAGGTCGACTCCAGCGAATACGGCTTCCGGCAAGCCGGACGCCTAGCCGTCCGCATGGCACTCGACCGGCCCCGTGAACCGCGGTGACGGTGAGAGGCCACTCCCATCCCCGGAAGTGGCCTCCGAACTCACTCGCCCGGGCCGTCGCAGACCGACGCCGATGTTTTGACCGCGGCAGTCCGACCTGGGGATCGAGATCGTCAGGGTGCCGGGGGCGTGGCGTGCGGCCGGTAGTGGAGCAGGATGCCGCCGGACTTGAAGGGGCGGGTCTTGGTCAGTTCCAGCCTGGTTCTGTGGCTTGCGCCCTTGAGGACGGGCCGGCCGTTGCCGAGGACGATCGGGTTGACGAGCAGTCGCAGCTCATCGATGAGTCCTGTCGGCAGGAGACCGGCCGTCAGGGTGGAGCTGCCGAGAATGGCGATGTCCTTGCCCGGTCGCCGCTTGAGCGCGGTGAGTTCGTCCTGCACGCCCGTGTTGATGAGCCGGGTGTTGGTCCAGTCGGCTGTTTCGAGGGTCCGGGAGACGACGATCTTGGCGATGCCGTTCATCGTGTCGCCGATCCCGTCGTCGCCCTGTCGCGTGGGCCAGTAGGCGACCATCTCTTCGTAGGTGACGCGCCCGAACAGCAGCGTGTCGACCTCGGCGAGTTGTTCCCTGGAGAACGCGTCGAACTCCTCGTCGAAGTCCTGCCAGTCGAGCTCCTGGTTCGGGCCCGCGTGGTACCCGTCGGCGCTCACCGCTATGAACGCGAAGATCTTTCTCAACGAAGGCTCCCTGTCGGATGGCACCGGATCGATGCAGTGCAGACCAACGGGGCGTCCCTAGCTCATCGCTGAGACGGCGACATTTTCAGGATCTTTCAGGCTGCTCCGGATGAGGCCTGTCGTCGGATCACCCCGGTCAAGGAGCCCGACGATGCCGCTTGCCGCCCGCCTCGGGGCGGTCCGGTCCTGTGGCGTCCGCGGTCATGGCGTGCGGGGGAGTGGGGGGAGTGGGAGGGGGAGGCCCGGCAGGCCGTCGATGCTGGACGCGACGTGCTCCTTCTTGTGGAAGTAGGCGTCGAGTGACTCGTCGGTCTCGCGCGCGAAGCGGGACGCGTGCAGCGGGCGGTCCTCCTCGTAGGTCATGAGGGGGACGGCGTACCCGCAGGTGTCGCGGATCTTCTCGGCGTTCACGACGATGATCGCGCGCAGGCCGTGCAGGGTCGGGTCGATGTCCGGGAAGTGGCGCATCAGCCCGTCCCAGCGTGGGTCGTCGCGGAAGACGGGTTCGCCGCGTCCGTGGACGCGGACGATGTTGGGCGGGCCGTCGAAGGCGCACCACATGAGGGTGATGCGGCCGTTCTCGCGCAGGTGGGCGATGGTCTCGGCGTTGCTGCCCGCGAAGTCGAGGTAGGCCACGGTGAGTTCGTCGAGGACGGCGAACGAACCGTTCAGGCCTTTGGGGGAGAGGTTGACGGTCCCGTCCGCGTCCAGAGGGGCCGTCGCGGTGAAGAAGATGTGCTGCGCCTCGATGAAGGCCCGCAGCCTGCCGTCGATCCGCTCATAGCTCTTGCCCATACGCATGAGTATGTCCGAATCGCGTTCGCGCTTCTCCGGTCACCCCAACGGATAGAACAGGAACAACGTGCATCCGCTCGCCGTCTGCGGGACGTGCGAGGAGCCGGCGGGCGCGTGGATGAAACGACCCGGCCGGATGACCTTGCCACCCGCTTCCCGAACGTCCGGGTCGACCCCGACGTCCTGTACGTCGACAACGGCGACGTGGCGACCAGCGCCGGCGCCGGCGCTGGCATCGATCTGTGCATGCATCTCGTCCGCCACGACCAGGGTGCCCGCTACGCCGCGCACATCGCCCGCACCATGGTCATGCCGCCCCACCGGGAGGGCGGCCAGCTCCAGTACTCCGCGCCCCATACCCCGGCCAGTTCGACGGCACCCTGGCCCCACTCCTCGAGTGGATCACCAGACGCATCGCCGAGCCCCTGCCCCTTGAGGCCATCGCCGCCCGCGCAGGCGTCTCCCCGCGCACCCTCACCAGGCGCTTCACCGACCAACTGGGCACCAGCCCAGGCCAGTGGCGCCTGGCCCAGTGCATAGCCACAGCCCGAGACCTCCTGGAATCCACCGACCTCCCCAAGAGACCAGCGCCCGCCGCACGGGCCTCTCCTCCACCAACCCCCGCAGACGTTTCCAAAGCGCCCTGGGCGCCACCTCCGGCGCCTACCGTCGCGCCCTTCCATCCCAACCCCCCTTGACGACCGCGCCGGAAACCGGGGGCGGTCTAACCTTCCGGCATGACCCCCGACCAAGCCGTCTGCCGCTGTGTTCTGTGCCATGACTACGGCGACGAGAACGACCCCATCACTGAGCAGACCATTCGGCAGGTGCGCGAACACGGATGGCAGGTCATTTTGATCCCGGCCGACGACCTGGGGCCGGGGTGGGCGTTCACGATCGGGCTGTGGCACAACCACCGATCGCCCGAACTCGCCATGTTCGGCCTGGACGTCAAGCTGATGCACCGCATGCTCAACGGCCTGGCCCAGAACGCGCTCAACGGGCGACCCGCCGAGGACGGCCAGGAACGCGATGACGTCATCGACGGCTATCCCGTGGCCCTGAAGGCCGTCGGCCATCCCTGGTACAAGGCGTTCTTCGGGACGGCCATCAAGTTCTACCGACGGCCCCCCTTGCCAGTCCTGCAAGTCGTCTGGCCCAGCGAACAGGGCGCCTTCCCGTGGGACCCGGAGTCGGACGAGGCTCACCGCGGTCTCCAGCCGCAACTCTGGCTGGACCCCTCCGACCATCCGGCCGGCCCCTGGACGCAAGACCTCTAACCCCGCCGCGTCTCGCCGAACCCCGCCGACGGCCCCCACCCGCCGGGTGCCGTATCTGGGCATTACCCCAGATCAGGTGGGTGTCATGGCCTACGTTTCGCATTGGTGGGGCCTAACCGCCACGCCGGGCGCCCAGCACGTCTGGCTCGACACCGAAGCCAACCGCATCGACAGCTGAGAGCCGCCCGTCCCGGGCCGTCCGCAGGGGGGCGTTCACATACGCACCCGCCGGTTCCCCGGTTGAGGGTCGCGGCGGCCGGAAGGGGTCAGCCGTCGCGGAGTCGTCGGGTGGCTTGTCGCTGGCGATCGGCGGCTTCGGTGAGGAAGTCCACGATCGCGGTCAGTTCGCGCTCGTCGTAGCGGGTGACCAGGTCCCTCAGGGACGCCACGTAGTCCTCGAACAGTGGGGCGAGGGTGGCGAGGCGATCGGGCACGGTTTCCACCAGCACGCTGCGCTTGTCCGCGGGGTTGGGGATGCGGCGCGCGAAGCCCTTGCGTTCGAGGCGGTCGATCAGGCCGGTCACCGACGCCGGAGCCAGGTTCGAGCGCTCGCTCAGTTGCCGTGCGGTCAGTGGGCCGAAGCGGTCCAGCAGGTCGAGGGCCTTCTCCTCGGTGGCGGTGAGGCCCTGGTGCTCGGCCAGGGCGGTGTGGAACATCACCGCCGCGTTGCTCAGCTCGCGCCCGCTCGCGAGCAGCCGTCCTACCAGCTCATCCCGGTCTGTCATGACGCTCAGGCTATCTACTTCGTTCGGCCGAACAAAAAGGTTGACCGCCCGCTCGGCCCCGGCTTATATTTCGTTCGGCCGAACGAAATAACTGAAGGGGTGCAGGATGCGAGTTCTGATCATCGGTGGGGGCGTCGCCGGGACCGTCGCCGCGCTGGCGGCGCACAAGGCCGGCCTCGAGGCCCGGCTCTTCGAGGCCTACGAGGAGAGCGCGGGACTGGACCACGGCGTCTACCTGACCGTCGCCGTCAACGGCATGGACGCGTTGCGCGCCGTGGACGCCCACCACGTCGTGCTCGACGCGGGGTTCCCCAGCGGTCGCATCCAGTTCCACAGCGGCAGCGGCAAGCACCTGGGCTCGGTCGCGCTCGGACCGACGCTGGACGACGGCACCGTCACCCACACCATCCGGCGCTCCGACCTCTACCGCGGCCTCGCCAAGCTGGTCGTCGACCGGGGCATCCCGGTCGAGCACGGCAAGCGCCTGGTCCGCGCCGAGAACCTGCCGGACGGTGGGGTTCGTGCCCACTTCGCCGACGGCACCAGCGCCGAGGGTGACGTTCTGATCGGCGCCGACGGCGTCCACTCGGTCACCCGGACCGCCATCGACCCCGCCAACCCCGGCCCCCGCTACACCGGCCTCGGCAACACCGGCGGTTTCGCGCGCACCACGAACGTCGACGCCACGCCCGGCGACTACGTGATGATCTGGGGCCGCGACTGCTTCTTCGGCTACACCGTCGCCCCCGACGGCCAGGTCTGGTGGTTCGCCAACCCGCCCGCGAAGCAGGAACGGTCCCGCGACGCCCTGCGCAAACTGACCACCGCCGACCTCAAGGCCCAGTTGGACGGATTGCTATCGGCCGACCAGGGGCCCGCCGCGCAGATCGTCCGGGACACCACCGCCGACTTCGGCCTCACCAACCAGTACGACCTCCCGACCGTCACCACCTGGCACAACGATGCGATGGTCGTGATCGGTGACGCCGCCCACGCCGTCTCCCCGTCCTCTGGGCAGGGCGCCTCCCTGGCAGCCGAGGACGCGGTCATCCTCGCTCAATGCCTGCGCGACCTGCCCACCATCCCGGACGCCCTCGCCCGCTACGAATCGCTGCGCCGCGACCGCGTCGAGCGCATCGTGAAGTGGGCCTCCGGAATGAACAACACCAAGAAGCAGGGGGTGGTCGGTCGTCTGCTCCGCGACCTGGCCCTCCCTCTCATCCTCCGCAAGGCCGACAGCCCCAAGGAGATGGCGAAGATGACCTGGATGTTCCACCACCACATCAAGTGGACCGAGACCACCCGCCCCTAACCCTCACACCAGCCGCGCGGCCCTGACCGCCCAGCCGTCCGGCTCAGGACCAACCGTCCGCCGCCCAACGCCATCCTGCCCCAGACGCCAGTGCTGGCCCGCAGGCCGGCGACCTTGGCACACGATCAAGCTCGCGCACTCGGACGATCGGCCGCGTTCAGTGACCGTGACCGGTCGGCTCATGATCACGCGGCCTACCGAGATCGCCCAGTACACCGCGACATTCGACGAGTTCGCCGGGCTGACTGTCCAGGGCGAGGCCGTCCGAGAGCCGATCCCCAGAGTGTGAAACGCGCTGGACTGAAACTCGTGTGCCACACATTGCCGCACTCAAGGACCCTGAGGTCCGCGTGAACCTAGCGTGACCGGTAGCGCACTGGCGCGCATCAGTCTCGGGTCGGATCGAGCGAGGGGAGCTCGGACGTGGGCAAGCACGATGACAAGAAGGAACAGGACGGTCAGTGGGAAAAGCCGGTCCCGCCGAAGGAGCCCAAGAACCCGCCTGGGGGCGGCCGGCACGAGAAGGGCAAGTAGGTGACCGACGCCGCAGCTTTGTCGGCCCGCCTTGTGGACGGCCTCACCGAGGCCGGGGCGCTCACCCCGGACTGGCGTCCGGTCTTCGAGGCGGTGCCCCGGCACCGTTTCGTCCCCGACACCGTATGGATCGAGGACGGTGACCGGCTGCTGCCGGTGCGGCGGGCCGACGACCGGTCCGCGTGGCTGGAGTTGTGCTACGCCAACGAGGTGGTGATCACCCAGGTGGACGACGGTGTCCCGGCCGAGCCAGGGCAGGTCGGCCATGAGATCACCAGCTCGGCCAGCCGTCCCGATGTCGTGGCGTCGATGCTGGCGGCGCTGGTCGTCGAGCCGGGCATGAACGTGTTGGAGATCGGCACGGGAACGGGCTGGAACGCCGCGCTGCTGGCCGAACGCCTTGGGGCCGATCGGGTGACCTCGGTAGAGGTGGATCCTCAACTGGCCGGACGAGCCCAAAGAGTGCTGCGAGAGGTGGGTCATCGGGTCACAGTCGTCACCGGGGACGGCGCGTTGGGCCATCCGGAACACACACCCTTCGACCGGGTGATCGCCACAGTCGCGGCCGACCGGGTGCCGTCTGCGTGGGCGGCCCAGACACGGCCGGGCGGACGGGTGCTGGTGCCGTGGACCACCGACTTCCACAACGGCGCGCTGGTGTCGTTCGCGGTGTCGCGCGACTCGACCATGCGGGGCCGGATCGTGGGGAACGTGGCGTTCATGAGACTGCGAGACCAGCGCGGCAAGCAGGCGCGACTGTCCCGGGACGTGGGTGAGTCCACAGGGGTGCGTCGCTCGTTCACCGAACTGCATCCCTACGACGTGGTCGGCGAGTACGACGTGTCGTTGGCGGGCGGGCTCAAGGTCCCCCGGTGCAAGCTGGTCGTCAGGCACCAGGGCGACGGCGCGTACACGGTGTGGTTGGTCGATCCGTGGTCAGGCTCATGGGCCAGCCTGGAGGTCGAGTCGGGCGCGGAGAGGTTCCCGGTCCGCCAGTCCGGTGACCGGAACCTGTGGCAGGAGGTGGAGGACACCTACCACTGGTGGAACGGCCTGGGCAGCCCCACCGCTGACCGGTGGGGCCTCACCGTCACCCCGGACGCCCAGCACGTCTGGCTCGACACCGAAGCCAACCGCATCGACAGGTAAGCGGCTCCAGCGCTGGCCATCAACACTTTCTGGGACGCGCGCGGCCCGACCCCGCTGTCTCATCGCCGGCTATCGAGAGAAGGGCGCTCTCAACCGCGTTGCGAAGGTGCGTCCGTGCATCTCCCATGTCGGCCTTGCCGAGGAGGATCACGAGGAATTCCGAATCCGGGTAACCGTCCCCTAGTTCATCTTTCATGGCCCGCACCTGCGACCAGATGGCGATCGTCATCTCGTTGCAGGCTTGGGCCTGCTGCAACCCGCCAGGCGATTTCTCGGCGAAGATTTCGCGCGCCGAGATTCCCAGTCGATGCCCCAGGGCCAGCAGGAATGTCTCCTTGGAGTCCGACTCCAGGACGGCAAGAAATCTTTCTCGAATGTTCATTTGGTTCATGTCCCATGGAGGGCGTTCGGCCGTGTGGATGGAAGAGGGACGGGCCCCAGATGGCGATCGTCCCCGTTGACTTCGCTGACTCGACCGGCCCGCGCTTGGCGTCCGAGGTCACGGTCCAAAACCCTGTCGCGTCGCTTACATCGGTGGCTCTGCTGGTGCGGTTCCCCGACGATTGGATCGAAGACCACCGCAACAGGCTCGACCTCGCCCGGACGTACATGGGGCAACACAACCCCTGAATACCGGGCCCGGTCTGGCGCCGCCGTCCGAGGGGAGCGTCAGTGTGCTCTGGACTGGAGCTGAACGCGGGTCGACGAGCGCGCGATGTGCTCGGGACGAAGTCGACGGGCCGCGTCGAGCGTGCTTGGAGGCGTGCCCGTCGCTGCCTGGTCTTCGAGGCGTCCCGGCTGAGGTTCAGAGCGGCTCGGTGGTGGAGTCGGGTTCGTCGTTGCCGGTGTTCAGAAGGCTGCGGAGGCGTCGGACCTCGGCTATCAGCCGGGAAACGTCGCGACGTGCGTCGGCGATGAACTGGGCGTTCTGGTCCCAAAAGTCGTCCGCCACATCGACGTAGCGCGGCGCTTGGATGAGGGTGGCGGCCACGATCTGGCCGTGGTCGAAGTCCGGCCAACGCTCGTTCCGTCCACTGTCGGGCACGGTGCTGACCGCCACAAGGCACATGGCGTGGGTGTCATCGAGTTGCCTGACATACCAGGGACCAGGAGTCGCCGCATCTGCGACTTCCTCGAGGGAGTCCAGTTCCTCGTCCGACAGGGGCGCAGCAGAGTCCACAAAGGCATCTTTCCGTAGCCCTTCCGGCTCGTCCACCGGCACAGCGCGGGGGAGGTTGATGGGCGCATCGGGGCGGGGCACAGCGGTCAGAGGCCGTGCGCGCCGCGCTTGACGTCCTGGCTGAAGGCTTGCCACGCCTGGAGCGTGAACGCGAGGTTCCCGCCCTTAGGGTTCTTGCTGTCTCGGACCGCGACCACGTGTGGGAAGCGGGCGACCGCCACGCACGCGCCGCTCTGCTGGCTGCGCTTGCTGGTGCGCCAGGCAGCTGAGGGTTGGGTTGCAGCATTCACCTCGCGTCCTCCTCAGACGGGCCGAAGCTCGCAAGATCGTGATTGCCGCGCTTCACGTCCCGGCTGAACGCTTGCCACGCATGTAGGGAGAACACGAGGTTTCTGCCGTCGGGGTTCTTGCTGTCGCGGACGGCGACCATGCGCGGGAAGCGAGCGACCGCGACGCACGCGCCGTTCTGCTGGCTGTGGATGCTGGTGCGCCAAACCGTGGGGGTTGGGTCCGGAGCATTCATCCGCATCTCCTCAAGGAGCGAAGTTCGCGGATCGTGGCATTGAGCTTAACCCGCGTGCCGTGGGGAGCGAGCGCAACTTCGGCGTCCAGCACAGGCCACAAGGGTGTGCCCTGGCCCCGACCAATGAAAGAACCCCCGAAAGTACGGGGGCTCTCACTGGTGGAACGAGGGGAGAGGACGCCCTGTAGCGTTCAGTGCCTTGCTGTCCCGGACGCCGATGGTGACGCGTGGGCTGGCGAGCTTGGCGCACTCGCCACCGCCGTCACCTCTCGGGCTCTTCCGCCACAGGGCGTAGGAAGAGGGGGATGGGTTCATCGGAGCGGGGTGCAGTGCTCAGAGGTCGTGGGCGCCGCGCTTGACGTCCTGGCTGAAGGCTTTCCAGGTCCCACGCGTGAACACGAGGTTCCCGCCGTGGGGGTTCTTGCTGTCGCGCACCGCGACGACGGCGGGGACGGACGCGACTTCGACACACGCGCCGCCCGATCCGTTGCTGCGGCTGCTCTTGCGCCAGTGGGCGCGAGTGAGATCTGGCGCGGACATACCGCGTCCCCCTCAAGATCGGTTATGGCAGAGCATCCAGGACGCTCCCAATGAAAGCTGTTGAGGCCTTGGGAGACAAGGCGGATGCTCGCAAATGGTCGATAACCAGCGTATACCGCTCAATGTCTCCTGGCTCCTCCAAATACTGGCTGCTCGTGAGGTCTTCGATGTAGACGAGACCGATATCTCCCGCCTCGGGGAAAGTGAGGTAGGTGAACGCCGAGCCCATCGAAGCGTGAGCGCCGTGCTCGAAAGGCAAGACCTGCAGTGTGACGGATGGAAGCCCGGAGAGGGTGAGCAGGTGCCGAAGCTGCGTGCGCATCACGTCCGTCCCGCCGACGTTGCGGCGGATGACGGCTTCGTCGAGGATGATCCACACTTCCAGGGACTCGGCTCGTGTGAGAAGTGACTGCCTGGTCGAGCGTGCGGCGACCTGGCGCTCGACTTCGTCGGGGGTGACGTAGGGTCGTGCGGCCTTGATGACCGCTTCGGCATAGCCCTCGGTCTGCAGGATCCCTGGGACGAGCTGGTTGTCGTAGATCGTCAGGGACTTTGCCCCGTCTTCGAGGCCAACGTAGCTGTTGAACCACTGCGGAAGTGCGTCCGCATACGAAGCCCACCAGCCGCGGTGGCTTGCCTGTCTGCGGAGTGTTTGGAGTGCGCTGCGCAACTCGTCCTGGACCTTGTAGGCGTCCAGGAGTCGGTCGAGGTCATCGGTGCGGATTCCGATTCGCCCGGTTTCGATGCGGCTGACCTTGGATTCGGACCAGCCGAGGGATCGAGCGATCTCGGCGAGGGTGAGCTCGCGCTCTTCGCGCAGGTCACGGAGGGTCGAGGCGAGTCGGCGACGTCGGGCCGTGGGGCTGGAGCGCGGAGCCATGTCGGAATCCCCTCTCGCATTTCTGCAAGTTGCTTGTGCTCGCTGCAGTTCCCGACCTACGGTGCAGGTGGGGCGACTCACAGAGTGTCACCTTCCAGAAGCGGATGGTGGCGAATGCAAGAACTGGCGCGGGTGGATGGCGGTGATCGGAGATGCAGGAGGCGGTGTTGCCCTTGCTGCTGAGGTCGCGTCGTTGCCACGTCGCCGGAAACGGTCGGCCGTTGGAGTAGTCCAAGAAACAGGCGGCCCCGGCCGGTGCGCACACACCGAGCCGGGGCCTTGCCCGACTAGTAAGGAGTCGGACCATGCACAACCTACCGGGCACGGTGGGCGCAGGACGCGCATGTGAGGACCTGGATCTGGCCGCTGCGCGGCTGCGGGTTCTGACCGATCTCATGGCGGACCTGCACGCGATCGACCGGGCGTCCTGGCTGGCGTATCCGGCTCATGGTGAGCCCGTCTTGTACGTGCGGATCGGGGCTGATGGGCGGCGGATGGCGGTCCTCGGCGTCCAGGATGTTGCTGGTGGCTGGGTGTACTGCTGGGACGGTGGGCGGATGGCGACCGTGGACGGCACGATGCAGGCGGCTCACCAGATCGCGGCGGTCACGCGGTGACGGCCTGGGAAGTGATCGCGGGGCCGAAGCGGCTCGCGCCACAGCGGGAAGGCGTACTGGACGTCCGGGAGGTGCGGGCACAGGTTCGGGAGTGGGTCACGCCGCTGGGCGTCGCCGATGTCGATGACCTGGAGTTGGTGACGACCGAGATCGTCACCAACGCGGTCCGGCATACGGCATCGGGACGTCCGGGTGGCGGAGTGGAGGTGTCGGTCCGACTGCTGGCGGGACAGGCCGACACGTCTGCAAGTCGGGTGCGGGTCGAGATTCTGGACGACGGCGTCGCGGACGGGATGCCCCGCTTCCCGGTGGTGGACGCCGATCCGCTGGAGTCGTGGGAGGAGTCTGGACGGGGACTCGCCATCGTGATCGCCCTGGCCGACCGGGCAGGTGCCTGCCAGGTGTCGGACACCCGGGCCGTCCAGCGGTGGTCGGTGTGGTTCGAGATGACCGTCGATCTGCGGGAGGCGCGGCGGTGAGGTGGCCTGCTCGAACGTGGGCGCGCTGTGAGGAGGCGCGTGGTCGGTGGGTGGCGAGTCGGCGTCTCATGCGGCTCGGCCTGCTGGCCCAGGACGCCGGGCATCTCGTTCAGCTGGAATCGCGGAACGGGGTGCCGGTGCTCGTCGTGGTGTCGCGTCGCGGTGCGGTGGAGGAAGTCGTCGTCCGGCGTCCGGGTGCCGCCCACGATCTGTACGTGCATGCCCGGAGTGGGACGGAGCTGGGCGACTGCCGGTTCGTGGTCGGCGCGGCCGCTCAGCTGGAGGCCACGCTGATGTTCGAGGAGTGGAGGGCGCGGCTGATCCCCCGCTGAAGGTCAGAGGTGGTGGTAGTTCTCGCCGAAGAGGTACCAGCGTCCGCTGCAGCGGACGGGTTGGCCGGTCGACAGGGGAGCGCGCAGACCGCTGGGCAGCTGGATCGCCGACCAATCGATGTGGACGGTGTCGTCCGGTGAACGACGGAGTCCTCGGTCCAGGTACTGCACCGTGACCGGTTCGGCGTGGGAGTGGACCTCCAAGCTGAGGTCTTCGCCGGGCAGCGGATCGAAGTACGGGGACTCCAGATCCCAGTAGTCCTCGGACGCTTCGGGGTCGTCCTCGAAGGAGTCCGCCCACGGATGTTCGTCCACCCACGCGTCCACGATTTTACGGACATCGACCGGGTCGTTGAGCAGCCAGCTCACCTCGGCCCGGTCGCCGTTGTTGGAGATCAGGAAGCGGTGGCGAACGAGAAGAAAGCCGCGCGGGCAGCGGCAGACGTAGGGCGGCTCGGGCGGCGGCGTCGCCGGACACTCGTCCAGAGCAGGCAGCAGTTCCGCCACCACGTGGTCAGCGGGATCCAGGCGGAGGGCCTCTTGCCAGGCGGCGCGAGCCTCCGCCTCGTCCCCGAGATGGCACAGCGCATGGCCGAGGAAGAACGCCGCCAGATTGTCGGACGGATCCACGGTCAGCGCGCATCTCGCTGCATGCACGACGTCGTTGGCCAGCTCGTGGCCGGTCGCGTCGTCCGCAGGGAGGGGTGTGGACAGTTCTTCCAGCGGTCCTGACCGTCCCAGAGGCCATTCGCGTGTGTTGGAACTTCGGTGGCCAGGGCCGTGGAACACATACGAGAGCAGCTTCGCCATAGTGAGGACGGTCAGTCCTGAGGCCGCGGCGGAGTTGTGCGGAGTCTCGCTCAACACCGCTTCGTAGCGTCCCCGGACGTCCGTGAACGCACGCTCGATCCGTCCCACCGGGTACGCCTGGGCCGCTCGGACGTAGTCACCGAGCAGGTCGGCGGTCGTGCGCGCCGCGCGGTCGGCGTCCCTAGGCTCCGGCTTCATGCGCCGGAGCCTAGGGGGAGCCACTGACGAGTTCAGCGGCGGTAGCGGCCTCCGTTGGGCGGGAGGTTCGGGTCCTCGTCGGACGGGTCGGGCTGGCCTGCAGCACCGCTGCGGTGCCGTCCCGAGCCCGAGCTGTACGGATCGTCCCCCGGTTGGGCATATCCACCCGTCGCATACCGTCCGGACGGAGACGGGTTCTCGCCCGTCTGGTCGTGCGGCGCAGGGTATGGGCCGGTCGACTGCTGCGGCATCTCGTAGCCGCCGGTCTGCCCAGGGCTGCGGCCGCCGGTCGCATATCGGCCCGTCGGACGCGGGTCGCCTGAGCTGCGCGGGTCGGCGGAAGGATGTCGGTTGGGGGTGGACGGCTGGCCGTAGCCAAGGCCGATGACGTCCTCGTCGTCCTGGTAGTAGCCGCCGCCCTGCGACGCGTAGTTCTCCTGCTGTGCCCGCCGCTGCGGCGGGACCTCGAACGGGTCGTTGCTCGGCGGCGTCTCGGCCGGCGGACGGTTGTACCACTGCTGCTGCGGCGGCCCGTCGAAGAACTCATGCCCGGACTGCGGCGGGGGCGGGGAGGCCATCGCGTTGGACGGCGAAGGCCCTGTTGACATCGGCCCAGAAGAATACGGACCGGAAGGCACAGGACCAGGAGCCGCGGGTCCGGCCATCGGGCCAGGCGCCATGGGGGCGTTCATCGGGACAGGAGCGGCCATAGGCGCGCCCGAAGGGGCGGGCATCGGGTACGGCATGGAGATCCGGGCGGGCGGAGGCTGTTCCAGTAGCAGCTTCAGCTGGCTCCGTCGCCGTCCATAGGCCAGGTACAGCACCATCCCCGCGGACATCCAGATGCCGAAGTACGCCCACGTCCGCAGTTCCAGATTCAGCATCAGCCACGCCACCAGCACGATCGTCACCACAGCCGTCAACCGTGCCGCCGGAACCCGGAACGGACGATGCAGGTCAGGCTGGTCGCGCCGCAGTCGCAGCACGGAAGCGGAGACGAACAGGAACGCGAACATCGTCCCGATGACGACCATGTGCTCCAGCGTCAGCACGTTGATGGTCTGCGACATCAAGACAGCAGCAGCGCCCGCGACGAGCGTCGCCCGCGTGGGCACCCGGTACCGTCCGATGCCGGAGATCTGCCGAGGCAGCAGCCCGTCCCGGGACATCGAGAATAGGACACGCGTCAGGCTGATCAGCACCACCAGGATGACCGTGGTGAGCCCCAGCACCGCCCCCACGTCCACGATCTTGCCCATGGAACTCGCCCCGACCGTCCCGAACGCGTTGCTGAGCGCGGGCTTGGCCGGGTCGAGGCGGCTGTACGGGACCATGCCGAGCATCGTGACCGCGACGCCCAGGTACAGCACGACCGCGATGCACAGCGACGCGATCATGCCGCGCGGCACGCGGTGCGGGGCGTCGTCGGTCTCCTCGGCGGCCGTCGCGATGAGGTCGAAGCCGATGTAGGCGAACACGATCGCGGGGGTCGCGGCGAGGATGCCCCAGATGCCGAAGACATGAGGCGAGCCGCCCGTGACCGCGCCGGTCAGCGCATCGAGAACCGTCTGCGCGCTGTCGTCCGGCGCGGCCTTCGCGGGCGGGACGAACGGCGTCAGGTTGTGCGGGGCGAAGAACTTCAGGCCGGTCGCGACGAGCAGCGCGATGACGATCAGCTTCGCCAGGACCATGAACCACAGCGTCCGGATGCTCATCCGGCTCCCGATCGCCAGCATCGCGACGATGAGCAGCAGGATGCCGAGCGCGAAGACGTCGAAGCCCTTCGGCTGCCCGATGACGCCGCCGAGCGCGCTCGGTATCGGGACGTTGAAGTCGTGCAGTGTCTGGGTCGCGAACAGCGACCACGCGCGCGCGATGACGGACGCGGCGAGCAGCAGTTCCAGGATCAGCGACCAGCCGACGACCCACGCCCAGACCTCGCCGAACGCGACGTAGCTGAACGAGTAGGCGCTGCCCGCGACCGGGATGATCGAGGACAGCTCGGCGTAGGACAGCGCGGCCAGCAGGCACACGATCCCGGCCGCGACGAACGAGACGATCACGGCGGGGCCGGCGGTCTGCGCGGCGAGCTGTCCGGAGATCTTGAAGATGCCGGAGCCGACCATCACACCGAGGCCGAGCACGATCAGGTCGCGGGTCCGGTAGACCACGCGGAGCCGGTGGCGGCCCCCGTGCATCTCTCCGGTCGCGCGCTCCACCGGCAGCCGGCGGAACATGTTGTTGGGCATGGCGAAGTCCCAGGTCTTAGGCGATGTTTCCCCAGGGCCTGAACCCGCGCCGCTGTTCGCGAGACAGCACTGCTTGAAGGGCCCACAATTCACCACAAGCAGGCGAAACCGCAATGATTTCCCTGAGATTCGTGAGGCGGGACGAGACGGGACGAGTCCGGCGTCAGGACCGGACGGGACGGGTGGTACGTCCAAGGTCGGCCGGGAAGCTGGTATTCGGGCGGGATCGGTGGCACGGTTGGGGGCGCCGGTTCCGGAGGAGGTCCTGTTGTCGTTCCCCGCGCCGTTCCGTCGCAGCGTACGCCCACGTCCGCGCCCCGACGCCCATGCGTCCGGCCCCAGCGCCCGTGCGTTCGCTCGTCCCTTTCGTCCGCTGAGTGAAACCCTGTTCACGCGTGCCCGTCCGGCCTTGTCCACGCGCGCCCGCCCAGCCGTCGCGGTCACCGCCGTGGCGGCGGTCGTCGCGGCGCTGGCCGCTCCCGGCCAGGCCACCGCCGCGCCCGCGCCCACGGCCCCGATGAAGCAGCGCCCTGCGGACGGCAAGCAGGCCGTCGCGACCGGTTACGGCGGCGCGGTCTCGACCGTCGACCTGGACGCCAGCCGCAGCGCGCTCGAGGTGCTGCGCAAGGGCGGCAACGCGATGGACGCCGCCGTCGCCGCCACCGCGACCCTCGGCGTCACCGAGCCCTACGTGTCGGCGATCGGGGGCGGCGGCTTCTTCACCTACTACGACGCCCGCACCCGCCGCGTGTACACCATCGACGGACGCGAGAAGGCGCCCAAGGCGATGAGGGACACCTCCTTCATCGACCCGAACACGGGCAAGCCGCTTTCCTTTGACGAGGCCGTGACCAGCGGACTCTCCGTCGGCGTCCCCGGAACGTTCGCGCAGTGGGACACCGGGCTGCACCGCTTCGGGACGCGCTCCTTGTCCTCCCTCCTCCAGCCCGCGATCCGCGTCGCCCAGAACGGCTTCACGGTCGACCAGGAGTTCCAGGACCAGACCGCGACGAACGAGGCGCGGTTCCGCGACATCGTCCCGACGCGCGAGCTGTTCCTGCCCGGCGGGAAGCTCCCGGCGGTCGGTTCCACGTTCCGCAACCCCGACCTCGCCCGGACGTACAAGGAGCTCGCCAAGCGCGGGCCGTCCTGGCTGTACGGCGGGGAGCTGGGCAAGGAGATCGTCCGGACCGTCCAGCATCCGCCGAAGGACCCGAACGCCACCCGCAACGTCCGGCCGGGCCTGATGGCGGACGCCGACCTGCCCGCCTACAAGCCGGTCTGGCGCGACCCGACGCACGTGAAGTACCGGGGCGTGGACGTGTACGGCATGGCGCCGTCCTCGTCCGGCGGGCTCACGGTGGGCGAGGCGCTGAACATCCTCGGGAACTACAAGCTCAGCCCGAAGGACCCGGTCAGCGCGCTGCACTACTACCTGGAGGCGTCCAAGCTCGCCTACGCCGACCGCGGCGCCTACATCGGCGACTCCGACAAGGTGAACGTCCCGATGAAGGAGCTGCTCTCGAAGGGCTTCGCCCGCGAGCGCGCCTGCCAGATCAAGCCGGACGCCGCCGCGCCCGCTCCGGTCCCGCCGGGCAAGCCGGACGGCCACTACCCGCCGTGCGCGCCGTCCACCGGGAAGACCCAGCCGCTCACGCACGAGGGCCCGCAGACCACGCACCTGGTCGTCTCCGACAAGTGGGGGAACGTCGCGTCCTACACGCTGTCGATCGAGCAGTTCGGCGGCAGCGCGCTGACCGTCCCCGGACGCGGGTTCCTGCTCAACAACGAGCTGACCGACTTCAGCTTCCAGCCGCCCGCCGCCGGGCAGCCCGCCGACCCGAACCTGCCGGGTCCGGAGAAGCGCCCGCGCAGCAGCATGGCCCCGACGATCGTGCTGAAGGACGGCCGTCCGCTGCTCGCGGTCGGCAGCCCCGGCGGTTCGACGATCATCACGACCGTCCTGCAGATCCTGCTGAACCGGCTCGATCTCGGGATGAAGCTCCCGGACGCGCTCGCCGCGCCGCGCGCCACCCAGCGCAACACGCCGCAGGTGTTCGCCGAGCAGGCGTTCATCGACCGGTACGGGCAGGCGCTGGCGGCGAAGGGCCATCAGCTCACGCTGTTCCCCGGGCCCCCGGTCGGCCAGATCGGCGCGGCCACGGGCCTGGAGTTCCTGGCGCCCGGGCTGGTCCAGGCCGTCGCGGAGCCCGTCCGCCGACACGGCGGAAGTGCGCTGGTGGTACGGCCGGCGAGGTGATCCGTACCCGTCCGGCTACGATCGGTGCACGGGGGAAGGAGCAGGTCATGGCCGATGCGTACGTCCAGGTGACCACGACCACCGACTCACGCTCGGAGGCGGCCGAACTGGCGAAGTCCGCCGTCTCCGAGCGCCTGGCCGCCTGCGCGCAGCTGGTCGGCCCGGTCGCCAGCACCTACTGGTGGGAGGGCGAGATCGAGGCGGCCGAGGAGTGGATGGTGGTCTTCAAGACCACCGTCGACCGGTTCGACGAGCTCGCCAGCCTCATCACCGAGGAGCACTCCTACGACACTCCGGAGATCATCGCCACCCCGGTCGTCGCGGGCAGCATGGACTACCTCGCCTGGGTCGCCGAGCAGACCGGCCCGGCCGAACCCGAGCCCGAGGAGGCCTGAACCGCCCGCGCGTCCGCGTGATCGTCCGTCCGGTGTGAGTCCCGCCATATCCGGGAAATAAGTGAGTACTTGCACCGGCGGACGTGGTTTCCTCGAAGGCGTGCGAGCGGCGCCGCCCGGCTCGAGGACGGCGCGGAGAGGAGCGGGCGATGGCATCCGACTCGGCATCCGGCGCGGTTTCCGGCGCGGGCGGCGAGGACTTCGGGTTGTTCGGGCCGGGCTCGGTCACCTGGCGGGTGATGGGCGAGCCGGTGCTGATCATCGGCGGGATCCGCGCGCTGCTGCTCCAGGCGCTGCACCCGCACTCGATGTGGGGCACCGCGCAGAACTCCGAGCTCATGGACCCGGCCACCGCGTGGGCCCGGCTCGGCCGCACCGTCGAGTTCGTCCGGGTGCGCACCTACGGCACGCACGACGAGGTCGAACGGGTCGGACGCCGCGTCCGCAAGATCCACTCCAAGCTCAGCGGCACCGACCCGCGCACCGGCGAGGTGTTCCCCGTGGACGAGCCGGAGAGCCTGCTCTGGATCCACATGGGCGAGGTCGACTCCTACCTGGACGTCGCGCGCCGCTCCGGCGTCCCGCTGAGCCGCGCCGACGCCGACCGCTTCGTGGACGAGCAGCGCCTCGCCGCCGAAGTCGTCGGCCTCGACCCGGCGGACGTCCCGTCCTCGGTCGCCGAGATGCGCGACTACTACGCCGGCATGCGCCGCCGGGTCTGGGCCTGTGACGAGGCCAGGGACGGCTTCCGCCGCATGTTCAACCCTGCCCTCCCCAGCAGGCTCATGCCGCTGAAGCTCGCGGCGCCCGCCCTCGGCGTCCTCGTCGTCTCCACGCTGCCGCGCTGGGCCCGCCGCAAGTACGGCCTCCCGGGCCTCCCGACGTCCGACCTCGCCGCCACCCTCACCCTCAAGGGCCTCTACCGGACGACCCGGGTCGTCCCCGAGCGGTACCGCTACAGCCCCGACGCCCGCCGGGCCCGGGAGCTCACGCGCGAACACGGGGTCGACCCGTCCGCCTGGGCCATCGCCTCCTAGCTCCTAGCCCCCGGCCATCGGCGGTTCGTCCTCGCGGGTGCGGTCGCGGCCTCGGTGGGGGAGCAGGAGGGCCGGGATGATCAGGGCCGCGCCGAGGACCAGCGCCACCCAGAAGGTGGCGGAGAAGGCCGTGGCCAGGTGCGGGTCGAGCAGGGGCCGGAGCGCCGCGGGGATGTCGCCGCCCGTGGTGGTGCCGCCGTGCGCGCCGCGCGCCGCGGCCGGGAGGTTCTCGGCGAGCTGCCGGGACAGGACGACGGCCAGCAGGGCCGTGCCGAACGAGCCGCCGAGCTGGACGACGATGTTGAGCGCGCTGGTGGCGCGGGGGACGGCGGCGCGTTCCAGCGTGGCGACGGCCGCGGACATGGACGGCATCATCGTCGCGCCGATGCCGAGGCCGCGGACGAACATGGCGAAGCCCAGCAGCCAGAACGACGTGCCGGCCTCGAGCTGGGTGAACGGGATGGTCCCGAGCGTCAGGACGATGATCCCGAACGGGACGACGCGGCCCGCGCCGAGCCGGTCGGTGAGGATTCCGGCGAGCGGCATGGACACGGCCGCGCCGATGCCCTGCGGGGCCATGAGCAGCCCGGCGTCGAGCGCGCCCTGGCCGCGTCCGAGCTGGTAGTACAGCGGGATCAGCAGCATCGAGCCGAGCAGGACGGTCCCGACGAGGAACGCCACGGCGGATGCGGTCGCGTACGTCCGGTTCCGGTAGAGGCGGACGTCGATCAGCGCCCGTCCGCCGCGCAGCGCGCCGTGCACGACGAACGCCGCGACCAGCAGGGCCCCGGCCGTCAGCCACGCGATCGTGGACGGCTGCCCGAACCCGCCGCTCCCGCTCGCCGTGGACAGCCCGTAGATCAGCAGGACGAACCCGGGCGACAGCAGCAGGATGCCGCGGACGTCGAGGGCCGCGCCGTCCTCCCGGGGCCGTCCGCGCGGGATCTTCCACCAGGCGAGCAGCAGGGCCAGGAGGCCGACCGGCAGGTTCACGAAGAAGATCCAGCGCCAGTCGGCGCGCTCGACGAGGTAGCCGCCGATGACCGGCCCGAACACCGGCCCGAGCAGCATCGGGACGCCGACGATGCTCATCACGCGGCCCATCCGGGTGGGCCCGGCGGCGATGGTCAGGAGGGCCATCCCGGTCGGCATCAGCATGCCGCCGCCGAGGCCCTGCAGCACCCGGAACGCGATCAGCGAGCCGATGTTCCAGGACAGCCCGGCCAGCGCCGAGCCCAGGACGAACAGGACGATCGAGGTCATCCAGACGCGGCGTCCGCCGAACCGGTCGATCGCCCAGCCGGTCAGCGGGATGACCATGGCCAGCGCGAGCAGGTAGCCGGTGACGACCCACTGGATCGTGCCGAGGTCGGCGTGGAAGTCCCTGCCCAGGGTGCGCAGCGCGACGTTGACGATGGTGGTGTCGAGGACGGCCATGACGGTGCCGCAGACCACCACCAGGCCGAGGACGATCGTCTGGCGGTCCAGCCGGTCGCCCGGCGGCGCGGCGCGATCCCCGGACGCCCCGCTGGACGCCCCGCCGGACGGAGTAGGGTCGGGCGGGGCGTCGGATCGCGCGGCGTCGGTCAGCCGGTCGTCGGCCATGGCGAAAGGCCCCCTGTCGGGGCCCCGGGGTCGCCTCCGGGACCCGTCGAAGTTCACGCTCTTTTCAGCGGATCACGGCCGATGCCGAACTTCAAGGGATGTTTCGCCTGCTCAAGGGTGAAAAGGGTAAAGCCGGGGTCAGCCACGTCGCATGATGCGGCCGACGGCGGCCATCAGCTCCGTGGACATCTCCTCGGACTTGCCCTCGTGTGAACCCTCGGTCACACAGTGCCGGACGTGCCCGTCCAGCAGGCCCAGGGCCACCTTGTCCAGGGCGGCCTGGATCGCACTGATCTGGGTCAGGATGTCGATGCAGTACCGGTCGTCCTCGACCATGCGCTCGATGCCGCGCACCTGGCCTTCGATACGGCGCAGCCTGGTTCCCAGTTGATCCTTGGTGGCGGTGTAGCCGCGCGTCGGAGTCTCGCTCGTCGCCATCTCGTCCTCACAGTCGCCGGCGTTGCGGGGGCTCGGCCACGATACCCCCGAGGGGATACCCCCCGAGGGGTATCCTACCCGCTACTTCGGGGGTACGTTCCAGGTCGTGATGACGGGCCGGTCATGTTCGGTTCCCAGGGTGGAGACGGTGCCCGTGGCCAGGGCGAACAGGCGTCCGTCGGTCGGATCCAGGCCCAGCCAGCGGGCGGTGAGGACGCGCAGCACGTGCCCGTGCGCGATGAGGACGACGTCCCCCTCGGCCAGCAGCGGGCGGACGCGTCCGAGGACGTCGTCGACGCGCTTGCCGACCTGCCAGACGGTCTCGCCGGGGTGCTCGGCGTCACCGGGGGGCACGCCGTCGTCCCAGAGGTACCAGCCGGGGAGGGTCTTGCGGATCGTGGGGCTGGTGATCCCCTCGTAGCCGCCGTAGTCCCACTCCCACAGGTCGGGGTCGGTCTCGTCGACGGTGAGGCCGGCGAGCGCGGCGGTGCGCCGCGCCCGCTCGGCCGGGCTGGAGACGACCCGCACCGGGTGCAGGCCGGAAAGGGCCGGGACCAGGGCGCGCGCCTGCTCCTCGCCCTTGGCGGTCAGCGGGATGTCGGTGCGTCCCGTGTGCCGCCCGTCCCGGCTCCATTCGGTCTCTCCGTGCCGAAGGATGATCAGTTCCCCCATAGGGGACACCCTATGGGTCAGGCGGCGGCCAGCCACAGGTCGGGGCCGAAGACCTCGTAGTGGATCGCCGACGCCGGGACGCCCGCGTCGATCAGCTGCGTCCGGACGGCCCGCATGAACGGCAGCGGTCCGCACAGGTAGGCGTGCAGGCCCTCGGGCAGCTCGACGCCGGACAGGTCGACCAGGCCGGTGCGCTCGGCCGGCCAGGGCTGCTCCGGCGTCTCGTACCAGGTGAGGTCCGAGCCGTCCGCGAGCTTGCCGATCAGGGCGGTGCGCTCGTCCCGCAGGGCGTGCGTGGCGTGCGCCCGGTCGCCGTGGACGGAGATCACCGGGGCCCCGTGGCCGTCCTCGACGAGCTGCTTGAGCATCGCGACGATCGGGGTGCAGCCGATGCCCGCGGAGGCGAGCAGCACCGGGCCGTCCGCGTCGTCCAGGACCAGGTCGCCGTAGGGCACCGACAGCTCGAGCGTGTCGCCCACGCGGACGGTGTCGTGCAGCCGGTTGGAGACCTCGCCCGCCGGGTCGCCCTCCTCGCGCTTCACGGTGATCGTCCGCTCCCGGACGCCGGGGGCGTCGGTCAGGCTGTACTGCCGGATCTGGCGCGCGCCGTCCTCGAGCGGCACCCGCACCGACACGTACTGGCCGGCCCGGAACGGGGGGACCGCGGCCGCGTCGTCGGCCGGACGCAGCCGGAACGTCGCGGTGGTGTCGGTCTCCTCGACGCGCTCGGCGACGACCCAGGAGTTCCAGACGTCGCCGGCCAGCACGCCCTGCTCGGCGTACAGGCGGCGCTCGATCTCGATGAGCGCGTTCGCCATCAGCCAGTAGACCTCGTCCCAGGCGGCGGCGACCTCTTCGGTGACCGCGTCGCCCAGCACCTGGACGATCGCGGCGAACAGGTGCTCGTGGACGATCGGGTACTGCTCCGGCAGGACGCCGAGGGACGCGTGCTTGTGCGCGATCCGGCTCAGCATCTCGTCCGGGCGGACGTCCGGGTTCTCGACCAGCGCGGTCGCGAAGGCCGCGATCGATCCGGCCAGCGCCTGCCGCTGCGTGCCGGCCGCCTGGTTCCCCCGGTTGAACAGGTCGCGCAGCAGCTCGGGGTGCGCCTCGAACATCCGCGGGTAGAACACGGCGGTGATGTCGTTGATCGCGCCGCCGATGACGGGGAGCGTGGCGCGGACGACCTCGGTGGACCGGGGGGAGAGCATGGCGCCTCCAAATTGGTATTTGATCTACTGATTTAACGACGGACGGGAGCGGGGAAGAGTGAGCAGGGGAGATCGCTCTACCCGGAGGGGGGACGGCCGACGAGCCCGAGCAGGACCGGACCGGTCGGCGCGGCGACCAGATCGGCGAGCGTGATCTCGTCCAGCGAGGCGAAGAACGCCTCCTGCGCCTGGCGGAGCGCGGACCGCAGCCGGCACGCCTGCCGGAGCGGACAGGGCACGTCACCCTCGCACTCGACGACGTCCCCGGCCCCTTCGAGCTCGCGGACGAGCCGTCCGATCGACACGGTGCGACCCGCGTCGGTCAGGCTGAGCCCGCCGCCGCGTCCGCGCCGGGTCTCGACCATGCCCATCCGCTGCAGCCGCGCCACCACCTTGGCGAGGTGGTTGTACGGGACGCGCATCTCGTCGGCGACCCGCCGGGCCGTGCTCGGCTCGGGGTCGGTCGCCGCGAGGCTCATCACCACGCGGAGAGCGAGGTCGGTCGCCTTCGTCAGCCGCATGATCCAAGCGTAGGAGAACTTGCATCCTGGATGCGCCTTTTACGGCCGTGCGGATGGTCACATGACCATCCGCGTCCATGACACCACGCCCCGCGCCCGCCCGGACGCGCCACGGCCCGCCTCACACGCCCCCTTCGCGCGGCGGTCGCACGACCTTCCGCGTCACCTACGCGCGTCCCGCGTGACCCGCCGGACGCGCGACGGATGCAATGTAGCAAATCGGTAGACGCTCAGATGCTCCACACCAAGGTGGATGGTAGAAGCCTAGACCGTCCTTTACCGCGCGTGAGGGGT
>NZ_JBFAUU010000006.1:0-151855 GCF_040679435.1 Spirillospora sp. NPDC052269 | reverse complement strand
GCTCAGGTCGAGGAGGGCGCGGGACGTCTCGGCGCACGCGTCGTCCGGCAGAGCGGCGCGCACGCCCCCCGCGTCCGGGGCCTTGTGGAGAAGGCGTCCGGGCGCGGGCCGTCGCGGTGTGCGGTGGAGGGCGTCAGGCGAGGACGGACTCCAGCGTCACGTGGTTCATGCCGTGCGCCTCGGCGACGTGGCCGTAGACCAGGTTGCCCGCGTGGGTGTTGAGGCCGAGGGCGAGCGCGGGGTCGGCGAGCAGGGCGTCCTTCCAACCCTTGTTCGCGATGGAGACCGCGTAGGGGAGCGTCACGTTGGTGAGGGCGTGGGTCGAGGTGTTCGGCACCGAGCCCGGCATGTTCGCGACGCAGTAGAAGATCGACTCGTGCACCTTGAAGGTGGGGTCGGCGTGCGTGGTGGGACGCGAGTCCTCGAAGCAGCCGCCCTGGTCGATCGCGATGTCGACCAGCACCGAGCCGGGCTTCATGTGCGCGACCAGCTCGTTGGAGACGAGCTTGGGGGCCACGGCGCCGGGGATCAGCACCGCGCCGATCACCAGGTCGGCCGCCCGGCACTCCTGCTCGATCGTGTACGCGTTGGAGACCAGGGTCTTCAGGCGGCCCTGGTAGATCGCGTCGATCTGGCGGAGCCGGTCGACGTTGACGTCGAGGATGGTGACGTCCGCTCCCATGCCGACCGCGATCTGCGCCGCGTTCAGGCCGGACACGCCGCCGCCGATGACGACGACCTTGGCCGGGGCGACGCCCGGGACGCCGCCCGGCAGCACGCCGCGGCCGCCGTTGAAGCGCATCAGGTTGTACGCGCCGACCTGCGGGGCGAGGCGGCCCGCGACCTCCGACATCGGGGCGAGCAGCGGCAGCGACCGGTCGGCCAGCTGGACGGTCTCGTAGGCGATCGCGGTGACGCCCGCCGACAGCAGGGCGTCGGTGCACTCGCGGGACGCGGCGAGGTGCAGGTAGGTGAACAGGGTCTGGCCCTGCCGCATCCGGTGGTACTCGGCGGCGATCGGCTCCTTGACCTTGAGGATCAGGTCGCCCTCGGCCCAGACCTCGTCGGCGGTGTCCAGGATCTTGGCCCCGGCCGAGGTGTAGTCGTCGTCGAGGATCGCCGAACCCTCGCCGGCGCCGCGCTCCACGAACACCTCGTGGCCGTGCCGGGTCAGTTCGTGCACCCCGGCGGGGGTGATGGCGACGCGGTATTCATGGTTCTTGATCTCGCGAGGAACGCCGACCTTCATGTTGCCCTCCGTCAACGCTGACAGGTTGTGACCAGCTGGTACGCCCTTAAGGGTGAGGGCAGGAGACACCTGCTTGCCATGTCCAGTCTGTATAGTCATTCCCGAATCGGCTGACAGTATGTAAAGGTCACGCCGGACGGTCAGAAGCGTGAACCCCGAGGTGGCAGCCACTCGTCGGCGACGGCGACGGTGAGGCGCTCGAGAAGGGGGCCCGCGGCGTTCGGCGTCCGGGCGAGCGCCGGGTCGATGTCGGTGAGCGCGTACACGGCCTGGATCCGGGCGCGGCGGAGGCGCTCGCCGGTGAGTCCGCGCCGTCCGACCACGGCGACCGCCGGGACGCCGGCGCGCGCGGCCGCCCGTGCCACGGACGCCGCGGCCCCGCCGCGCAGGGTTCCGGTGTCGATGGTCTCCGCGCCGGTCACGACCAGCCGCGCGCCGCGCGCCCGGCCCGCGAAGTCGAGCAGGTCGAGGACGGTTCCGGGCCCGGACTCGACGGTCGCGCCGAGCAGCGCGAGCGCCGCGAACCCCGCGCCGCCCGCCGCGCCCGCTCCGGGCAGCTCCCGTGCGCGGCGGCGCGTCACGGACTCGGCGAGGTCGGCCCATCGCCGCAGCCCCGCCTCCAGGATCCGCTCCTGGGCCCGTCCCAGGCCGCTCGCGGGACCGCCCGCGGGCCTGCTCAGGGAGCCGCCCGGCAGGACGGACGCGACCGCGCCCGCCCGGCCCAGCAGAGGACGGCCCGTGTCGCCGACAAGGGTGATGGTGACGCCTGAGAGGTCCGGAACGCCGCGCAGGTCGAGCGCGTGCAGGGAGCGGAGCGCGGCCCCGCCGAGCGGGAGTTCGCGGCCGAGGCCGTCCAGCAGGCGGCCGCCGAGGCCCTGGAAGAGACCGGCGCCGCCGTCCGGGGCGGCGCTGGCGCCCGCGGCGAGGACGATCCGGCGGGCGCCGAGCCGGAGCGCGTGGACGATCAGCTGCCCGACGCCGAGGGTGGTGGCCGACAGCGGGCGCGGCGGGCCGTCCGGGAGGCCCCGGGGTCCCGCCGCCTCGCCGATCTCGACGACCGCGCAGCGGCCGTCGAAGGCCAGCGCGGCGGTGACGGGACGTCCGGCCGGGCCGCAGACCTTCACCTCGACCCGGCGGAACCCGGCGGCGATCGCGGCCTCGGCGGTGCCGTCCCCGCCGCCGGACACGGGCAGCTCCACGACGGGGACGTCCGGCCGGGCCAGGCGCAGGCCGGCGGCGAGCCGCCGGGCCACCTCGACGGCGCCGAGCGCTCCCCGGAAGCGGTCGGGTGCGAGCAGCACGTGACCGCGCGGGGGCGGCTCGGCGAGGGGGTCGGGCAGGGACACGGGCAGCCACGCCTTTCACGCCGGGGGTCAGCGCTTCGTTACTTCCCTACCCCCTGTGCACGTCAGGACGCCACTATTTGACGCCGAGCACCTGCTCGATCGGGTGCAGGCCGAAGTAGGCGAGGAAGATCAGCGCGATCACCCAGATCAGCCAGTGCGTCTCGCGGATCTTGCCGCGGGCCAGCTTGATGATCGTGTAGGCGACCACGCCCGCGCCGATGCCGTTGGTGATGGAGTAGGTGAACGGCATGAACACGATGGTCAGGAACGCCGGGATGGCGATGTCCAGGTCGTCCCAGGTGACCTTCGCGACCTGCGTCATCATCAGCGCGCCGACCAGCACCAGGGCGGGCGCGGCGGCCTGCGCCGGGACGACCGCGGCGAGCGGGGTGAGGAACAGCGTCACCGCGAACAGCGCGCCGGTGGCGATGTTGGCCAGGCCGGTGCGGGCGCCCTCGCCGATGCCGGCCGCGGACTCCACGAACACGGTGTTGGCGGACGAGCTGGTCAGGCCGCCGAGCGCGGCGGACAGGCCGTCCATCGTGAGGATCTTGCCGAGGCCGGGGACCTCGCCCTTCTCGTTCACCAGGCCCGCCTCGTCGGAGAGGCCGAGGATGGTGCCCATCGCGTCGAAGAACCCGGACAGCACCAGGGTGAACAGCACGACCAGCGCGGTGATGAACCCGGCCCGGCCGAAGCCGCCGAACACGTCCACGTTGAACAGCAGGCCGAAGTCGGGGGTGGCGAACAGCTTCTCGGGGACGTTCGGGACGACGACGCCCCAGCCGTCCGCGGGCACCTTGGCGTTGGACTGGATGATCACGGCGATGACGGTGGAGACGACGATGCCGATGAGGATCGCGCCCGGCACCCGCCGGACGTACAGGACGATCATGAGGACGAGCGCGATCGCGAACACCAGCACGGGCCAGCCCGTGAGCTTGCCGCCGGTGCCGAGCGACAGCGGCGGGCTCATCGCGCTCGAGCCGATGAACTTGGCGTCGTAGAGGCCGACCAGCGCGATGAACGCGCCGATGCCGACGGCGATGGCGTGCTTGAGCGCGAGCGGGATCGCGTTCATGATCCGCTCCCGGATGCCGGTGAGCGCGAGCAGCACGATCACGATGCCCTCGATCACCACCAGGCCCATCGCCTGCGCCCAGGTCATCACCGGCGCGGCCTGGAAGGCCACGACCGCGTTGATGCCGAGCCCGGAGGCGACGGCCATCGGAGCGTTCCCGATCAGGCCCATGATGATCGTCGCGATCGTCGCCGACAGCGCGGTCATCGTGGTGAGCTGCGGGATCGACAGGTGCGCGCCCGTGACGTCCTTCGCCCCGCCCAGGATGATCGGGTTGAGCAGGATGATGTAGGCCATCGCGAAGAACGTGGTGACGCCTCCGCGCAGTTCGCGCGCGACCGTCGTCCGTCGTCCGGTCAGGTCGAAGATGCGGTCCAGGAGGCCGCGGGGGCCCGGCGGCGTGTCTTGGAGGGTGGCGTGCGACATCAGGCGTGCTCCGGTGCGGGGATCGGGCTGGATGGGTTTCGGCGCGCACAGAGCGACGTCTGCGGCCCGCACAGATTAGGCGGAAGGTGTTACGGGCAGGTTACCTGACCGTACCCTTCTCGCCACAGCCGTGGACCGCGTTACGCCTGGTCAGGCCCCTCGGTAGGTGGAGTAGCCGAACTGTCCGAGGGCAAGCGGGACGTGGTGCCGCTGCCCCGTCCCCGTCACGAGGAAGATCACCGTGATCTCCGGGTAGTACGACTCGGCGTCCTGGGCGGCGTAGTAGCGGCCGGACCCGAACCGCAGCCGGTAGGTCCCCGGCGCCAGCTGCGGGGTCTGCGGCGGGCCCTGCGCGGGACCGCCCTCGACCGGGACGTCCTCCTCGCCGGGCTGCGGCGAGGACAGGTCCCAGCGGCCCGCCGGGTCGGTCTCGCCCTCCCGGACGAGTCGCCAGTTCTCGGCGTCGTAGTGGTCGAGCCGGACGGGCACGCCGACCGCGGGCGTCCCGCTGCCGGTGTCGAGGACATGGGTGGACACGCTCATGGGCGCTAGTACAGCAGCACCCGGGCCGTCCGGCCGAGGGGGCGCGCGGGGGCGACCGGAGGCGGGTCTCATCGGACCCCGGGACGGACGCGTCCGAGGTGATCGCGGACGGACGCGTCCGGGGTGGTCGCGGACGGACGCGTCCCGGGTGATCGCGGTCCGGGGCAGCGCGAAGAGGGGTGTCCGCTATAGCCTGCCGTGCGGTGGAACGAGAGGGTCCGGATCCCCCGAATCCGGACCCTGACCGGGCGCGATCCGGGCAGACTGGAAGATCGACACGTTTTCTTCCCCACGCAGCGTGCGGCGCACGGCGCGGGGGACCTGGCAGGCGGGTGGTTCGAAACATGGATCGGGAGACACTGGGGCAGCGGATCCGGGCGCTGCGCATCCGGCAGGGCATGAGCCAGGCCCAGCTCGCGTACCCCGAGCTGTCCGACAGCTACATCTCGCTGATCGAGAGCGACAAGCGGGTGCCCGCGCCGAGCGTGGTCGACCTGCTCGCGACCAAGCTGAGCTGTTCGCCGACCTACCTGGTCAGCGGGGTCGGCGAGGACGTGGTGGACGAGCTGCGGGTCACCCTCGACTACGCCGAGATCGCGCTGCGCAACGGCGCCGCGGCCGAGGCCCGGGCCCGGTTCGCCGACGTCCTCGCCAGCCCGGACGCTGTCGCGCTGCCGGACATGCTGCACCAGGCCCGGTGGGGGCACGCGCTGGCGCTGGAGGCGTCCGGCGACCTGGAGCAGGCGATCGGGGAGCTGCGCGCGCTCACCGCCAAGGCGTCCGCCGAGCACGACCCCGACCAGTGGACCCGCGTGCACGTCGCGCTCAGCCGGTGCCTGCGCGAGCGCGGCGACATCAGCGAGGGCGTCCGCGTCGCCGAGGACGCGCTGCGCCAGCTCGCCGCGACCGGCGCCGACACGACCGACTCGGCCGTCCACCTGGGGGCGGCGCTGCTGGCGGCGTTCATCGAGCGCGGCGACCTCGTGCGCGCGCGTCAGCTCGCCGCGCAGCTGGTCGAGCGCGCCGACCGCGGCGCGGGCCCGGCCGCGCGGGTCGCCGCCTACTGGGAGGCCGCGTTCGTCGCCGAGGTGCGCGGCGCCTATGAGGAAGGCGTCGAGCTGGCCGAGCGCGCGCTGCAGATCGCCGGGGAGTTCGGCGAGACCGACGGCGCCCCGGACGGCGACCTGCGCAACCTGGCCCGGCTGCGGGTCAACTACGCCGGGCTGCTCCTGCGCGCGCGTCCGGAGCAGGCCGCGCACGCCCGCGACCTGCTCACGCGCGTGCGCGGCGAGATCAACGCCAGCGCCGCCGGAGAGCTGGACGTGGCGTGGTGCCTGACCGAGCTGGCCCGCGCCGAGACCGCGATGGGCCGTCCGGCGGAGGCCGTCGCCCGCGCCGAGGAGGCCCTTGACCTGCTCGGGGACGCGCCGCGCCGGGCCACGGCGGTCGCGCTGACCGTCCTCGGCGGGGCGTGCGTGCGGCTGGGGGAGCGGGAGCGGGCGACCGCGTCGCTGTCCCGGGCGGCGTCCTGCCTGGAGCGGATGGAGTCGTCCCGGCAGGCCGCGCAGTCGTGGTTCGACCTCGCCGAGCTGCTCGCCGAGAACGGCTCCCCGGACGGCGAGCGGCTCGCCGCCTACGGGCGCGCGCTCGCCTGCGCCGGAGTCTGACCTGCGCCGGAGCCGGATCCTTCACGGTTCCGGCTCTTGATCTTGGATGTCCCCTTCCGGGCATAATGTCGCGCGGGGTTCGACCGCATGTCGCGCGGTGTGTGACCGCCCGGGGGAGAGGTCCAGGATGTTCGGTGTGGTGCGGCCCTGCCGCCATGTGCTGCGGGGCAAGCTGTTCGAGGACTGGATGGCGCACCTGTGCGGGCTGTGCCTGACCCTGCGCCGCGAGCACGGCCAGGCCGCCCGGGTCGTCACCAACTACGACGGGCTGATCGTCTCGGTGCTGGTCGAGGCGCAGGCCCCGGAGACCTCGCCGCGCCGGTCCGCCGGTCCGTGCGCGCTGCGCGGGATGCGCGGGGCGCAGGTCGTGCGGGCGCAGGCGGAGGGCGCGCGGCTGGCCGCCGCCACGTCCCTGCTGCTCGCGGCGGGCAAGACCCGCGACCACGTGGCGGACGGCGACGGCCCGTACTCGCGCCGGCTGGTCGCGGCCGCCGCGTCCCGGATGGCCGACCGCTGGGACGAGGCGGGCGCGCGGACCGGCGCGGCGCTCGGGTTCGACCCGTCCGTGCTGCGCGACGCCGTCACCCGCCAGCCCGAGCTGGAGCGGACCGCCGGGCTCGGGCTCCTGGAGCTGACCGAGCCGACCGAGACCGCGACCGCCGCCGTCTTCGCGCACACGGCCGTCATCGCGGGACGCGAGGGCAACGCCGAGGCCCTGTCGGAGGCGGGACGCTTCTTCGGACGCCTCGCGCACCTGATCGACGCCGTCGAGGACGTCGACGAGGACGACGCGTCGGGGGCGTTCAACCCGCTGCTCGCGACCGGCACGTCCCCGGCCGAGGCGCGCCGCGTCTGCGACGACGCCCTGCGCGGCCTGCGGCTGGCGCTGGCGGACGTCGAGATGGAGAACCCCCGGCTCGTCCGGGCGCTGCTGAACACCGAGATCCGGCGCACGGTCGACCGCGTCTTCGACCCGTACCCCGAGGCACGGCGCAAGCACAGCGTTTCCTGCAAGGCTCCGCACAAGGCGCCGCACGGTCCGCAGAAGGGGCAGGAGGCCGTCCACGGTCAGTACCCGCCTCCGCCGCCCGGCCAGTACCCGCCGCCTGGTGGTCAGCAGCCGTATCCGCAGCAGTACCCGCAGGGCCAGTACCCGCAGGGCCAGTACCCACAGGCCCAGTACCCCGTCCAAGCGCCACAGCCGGGCTACGGCCAGGGGTACGGCCCGCCGCCCGGCCAGCCGCCGCACGGTGGCGGTGGTGGTGGCGGGGGCGGCTGGTTCCCCAACGGCGGGGGGTTCGGGCACCGCAGAGGCCGGCCGAAGCCGCCCCGTCCGGGCATGCCGATCCCGTGCTTCACCGGGGCGCTCGTCTGCGTGACCTGCGGGGTGTTCCAGCCGGAGTGGGCCGAGTACGCGGGCCATCCGTGCGAGGAACGCTGCTGGTGCTCCCGGCACTGCTGTGACGACTGCGACTGCGGGAGCTGTGGTGGCTGCGGCGACTGCTGCAACTGCTGTGACGGCGGGTGTTGCGACTGCGACGGCGGATGCTGTGACTGCTGCGGATGTTGTGACTGCGGGAGCTGATCGCTGAGCCGCCCGGCCCGGCATTGACCAAGCGATCGCTTGGTGTCACGCTCGGGGCGTGCCGCACGCGACCTTCGCCGAGACGCTGCTCGCGCGGTCCGGGGATCCCCGCCCGGGCCTGCTCTTCGAGGACGAGGCGCACACCTGGGACGACGTGGTCCGCGCCGCCCGCGCTCGGGCGGCCTGGACGCCGAGCCTCGTCCCGGCGCCGGACGGCCGGTCCCGGCACATCGGCGTGCTGCTGGAGAACGTCCCCGAGTTCGTGTTCTGGATCGGCGCCGCCGCGCTCGCGGGCTGCACCCTCGTCGGGATCAACCCGACGAGGCGCGGCGCCGGGCTCGCCGCCGACATCCGGCACACCGACTGCGACGTGATCCTCACCGACGCCGCGCACGCCCCGCTGCTGGACGGCCTGGACCTCGGCGTCCCCGTCCACCGCGTCGACTCCGCCGCCTACGGCGAGGCGCTCGCGTGCTTCGCGGGCGCGGAGGGGGCCGCGCGGGCCGTCGCCCCGTCCGACCGGCTGCTCCTGCTGTTCACGTCCGGCTCGACGGGCGCGCCGAAGGCCGTCTCGTGCGGGCAGGGACGGCTTGCGGTCATCGGGGCCGCCGGGGCCGACATGGGGATCGGGCCCGGCTCGGTCACCTACGCGGCGATGCCGCTGTTCCACGGCAACGCGGTCATGGCGAACCTCGCGATGGCCACCCACGCGGGCGCGGCCGTCGCGCTGCGCCGCCGGTTCTCCGCGTCCGGCTTCCTCCCGGACGTCCGCCGGTACGGCGTCACCTACTTCAACTACGTCGGACGCGCCCTCGCCTACGTCCTGGCCACCCCCGAGCGCCCCGGCGACGCCGACAACACGCTGGTGTCGGCGTTCGGGACCGAGGCGTCCGCCCAGGACATGGCCCGGTTCGGCCGCCGCTTCGGCTGCCGGATCATCGAGGGCTACGGCTCCAGCGAGGGCGCGATCGCGATCCACAAGGTCCCGGGCACCCCGCCGGACGCCCTCGGCGTCCCGCGGCCGGGCATCGAGGTCGCCGTCCTCTCCCCGGAGACCGGCGCCGAGTGCCCGCCCGCCCGGTTCGCCCCGGACGGCGCCCTGCGCAACCCGGACGACGCCATCGGCGAGATCGTCGGCCTCAACGTCGCCGCGTCCTTCGAGGGCTACTACAACAACCCGGAGGCCGACGCCGAGCGCGTCCGCGACGGCCTCTACTGGAGCGGCGACCTCGGCTACCGCGACGCCGCCGGCCACCTCTACTTCGCCGGACGGACCGCCGACCGGCTCCGCGTGGACAGCGAGAACTTCGCCGCAGCGCCGGTCGAGCGCGTCCTGGCCCGCTGGGACCCGGTCGTCATGTGCGCCGTCTACCCCGTCCCCGACCCCCGGACGGGCGACCAGGTCATGGCCGCCCTCGAACTGGCGGACGGCCGCCCCTTCGAGCCGGACGCCTTCGCCGCCTTCCTCTCCGCCCAGCCCGACCTGGGGACGAAGTGGGCCCCGAAGTTCGTCCGGATCGTCCCGGCCATGCCGCTGACCGCGACCGGCAAGCTCGACAAGCGGCCCCTGCGGCGCGAGCGCTGGGACGGCGACGGGGTCTGGTGGCGTCCGGGCCGGGACCCGGCCTACGAGCCCCTGGACCCCGCGACGGCGGACGCCGTCCGCGCCGAGTTCGCCCGGCACGGCCGCGCCCACGTCCTCGGGACCCTCTGACCCGGCGCCCTCCGGTTCGTTGATCATTTGAGCGGCCGATCAACGACCCGGAGCACGGTCATCGCGGAGCGTCAGTAGGGTGGTGGAGGCCCTTATCGTTTCGACTCTGGAGAACTCCGGTCCCGCCATGAAGACCTCCATCCCGCGCCGGCTCGGCCTGCTCGCCGCGCTGGTCACGGTGCTGACGACGGCGTTCGGCACGCTGCTGGCCGCTCCGGCGCTGGCCCACACCCGCCTGGTGAGCAGCACCCCGGGCAAGAACGCCACCGCCGTCTCGGTCAGCGAGGTGAAACTGGTGTTCAGCGACCGGATCGGCTTCGCGAAGGTCCTGGTCAAGGACAAGGCGGGCAAGCAGTTCCAGGCCGGGGACGCCCAGCGCAGCGGGGCCGAGGTCACGCAGAAGCTGACCGGGCCGCTGCCGTCCGGCGACTACACCGTCGCCTACGCCGTCGTCGGCGAGGACGGCCACCGCATCGAGAACTCCGACCTGACCTTCACCGCCCAGAGCGGCGGCCCGAGCGCGACGCCGAACGCCGCGGCCCCCAACACCCCGGCCGTGGGCGCGAGCGCGCAGAGCTCCCCCAAGGCCGAGGCGCAGTCCTCCAACGGGGCGGCCCGCTGGGTGATGATCGGCATCGGCGCGCTGGTGGGGATCGGCATCGGCGTCCTCATCGTCTCCCGCGCCAAGCGCAAGAACCCCTCCTCCGGTGAGTAGGAGACCGTGAACGCAAGCACCCTCCGGGTCGTCCGCGTGGCCCTGGCCGCCACGGTCGCGGCCCTCGCCGCGCTCGTCGCGGCGCTCGTCCTCGGCGGCGCCGTCACCGAGAAGATCATCCCCGGGCTGGGGGACGCGGGCGCGCTGACCCGGTGGGGCCTGCCGTTCTCCCGCCTGGTCATGGACCTGGCCGCCGCGCTGACCGTCGGCGCGCTGATCGCCGCCGCGGCGCTGCTGCCGATGACCGGCGCGGGCGGGTCCGGGAAGCCGGTGCTGTCGGCGGCGTCGCTCGGCTACCTGCGCGGCGCGTCCTGGCTGGCCGCGCTCTGGGCCGCCGCCGCGGCCGCGAACCTGGTGTTCACCGTCTCCGACGTCCTCGGGCAGCCGGTCGGCGAGATCATCACCGGCAGCGAGCTCAGCTCGTACGTCGGGCAGCTCCCGCAGGGCACGGCCCTCATGCTGGTCGTCCTGATCACGGTCGTGGTCGCGCTGCTGTCCCGCACGACGACCACGCCCGGCGCCGCGTTCGGGCTGCTCGCGCTGTCGATCATCGCGCTGCTGCCCGCGCCGCTGACCGGGCACTCGGCGTCCGCCGCGAACCACTCGGTCGCGGTGACCGGCGTCGCGCTGCACGTCGGGGCCGTCGCGCCGTGGGTCGGCGGGCTCGCCATCCTCGCCGCGCACGCCCTCGCCGGACGCGACGGACTCGGCGTCATGGCCGCCCGGTTCAGCCGGATGGCGATCTGGTGCTACGTGATCGTCGGCGCGTCCGGGCTGGTCAACGTGATCGCCCGGCTGCCCGACCCGGCCCAGCTCGTCAGCACCGACTACGGACGGCTCGCCCTCGGCAAGATCATCGCGTTCGCCGTGCTCGGCTGGTTCGGCTGGTGGCACCGCGAGCGGACGCTGCCCAAGATCGAGGGACGCGAGGAGAGGGCGTTCGCGAAGTTCGCGTCCGTCGAGGCCGCCGTGATGGCCGCGACGATGGGCCTGGCCGTCGCGCTCGCGCGCACCGCGCCGCCCGCGCCCGCGGGCGTGGAGAGCACCGTCAAGTCGCTGATCGGCTACGACCTCCCGCCGGAGGTCAGCCCGGCCCGGCTCGCCACGCTGTGGCAGTTCGACTTCTTCTTCGCCGCGCTCGTGCTCGTCCTCGGCTTCGTGTACGTCGCGGGCGTCGTCCGGCTGCGGCGGCGCGGCGACTCCTGGCCGATGGGCCGGACGGCCGCCTGGTTCGTCGGCCTGCTGACGATCGTCGCGGTCACCGAGACCGGCGTCGCCAAGTACGCGCCGATCCTGTTCAGCGTGCACATGGTGCAGCACATGGTGCTGTCCATGCTGACCCCGATCTTCCTGGTCGTGGGCGCGCCGGTGACGCTGGCGCTGCGCGCCCTGAAGCCAGCCAAGGTGCGCGGCGACCGGGGGCCGCGCGAGTGGCTGACGACGCTGCTGCACTCGCGGTACGTGTCGCTGGTCGCGCACCCCGGCGTCGCGACGATCATCTTCGTGGCGTCCACGTTCGCGCTGTACTTCACGCCGCTGTTCGAGTCCGCGATGCGCAACCACCTCGGGCACATCGCGATGATGGTGCACTTCCTGGTGTCCGGGTCGCTGTTCTACTGGGTGCTGGTCGGCGTCGACCCGGCGCCGCACAAGCTGCCCTACCCCGGACGGCTGATCCTGCTGTTCGTCACGATGCCGTTCCACGCGTTCTTCGGCATCGCCCTGATGAACCTCGGGGCGCCCCTCGCGCGCGCCTGGTACACCGCCGTCCACCCGGACTGGGGCACCTCCATCCTGGACGACCAGCACACCGGCGGCGCGATCGCCTGGGGCTTCGGCGAGATCCCGACCTTCATCGTGCTGATCTTCCTGGCCTTCCAGTGGTTCTTCGACGACCAGCGCCGGGCCCGCCGGGAGGACCGCCGGGCCGACCGCGCCGCCGCGCGCGGCGAGCGGTCCGCGGCCGACGACGAGCTCGCCGCCTACAACGACCGCCTCGCCCGCCTCGCCCGGCGCGAGGAGGAACGCGGCGAAGAGCACGCCTGACGGGCCGCCTGGGCGCGCGGCGGCATCCCGCGCGAGGGGGCGCAATCCCCCCGAACGGGGGAGGCGCGCAGGTCATCGGGTCTGTAAGGATCGTCGCGTGTTTCGACTCCTGCGCGCGGTCTCCGACCGGACGACCTGGCGGCGCTGGGCCTATCTGGTGATGGGCGCGGCGCTGCTGATGCCGTTCTGGTTCCTGCTGATGGTCCTGGCCGGGATGTCGCCTCTGAAGGGGCCGTGGATCCCGGTGGTGGTGCTGCTGCTGCCGATCCCGGCCGCGGTCGCGGTCGGCCTGATCCCCGGCATCCGCCAGGTGGAGGGAACGGCGGTCAAGGAGCTGCTCGGCGGACGGCTCGCCGAGATGAACGTCCCGGTCGCCCGGTCGCTGCGGGCCCGCCTCGGCACCGGCCTCTGGTTCAGCCTGCACCTGCACGTCGGGGTCGTGATCGGCGCGGCCAGCCTGGTGGTCCCGCCGTTCGCGGCCGTGCTGATGGCCTTCCCGCTCATCGGCTGGGGGTTCCTGGGCGACCGGCGCAGTCCGCTGTACGCCTGGAAGCACAGCGCCTACCAGTGGCTCGGGCCGCCCGCCGGGCTGGCCTGCGTGATCGCGCTGCTCGGGCTGATCGTGGTCGCCGGACGCGTCCTCACCATGCTCGCGCCCCGCTTCCTCGGCCCCACCCCCGAGGAGCGCGTCGTGGAGCTGGAGGAGAAGGCCGCCAAGCTCGCCGAGCGGAACCGGCTCGCGCGCGAGCTGCACGACTCGGTCGGGCACGCGCTGAGCGTCGTGACGCTCCAGGCGGGCGCCGCGTCCCGCGTCCTGGACCAGGACCCCGGCTTCGCCCGCGAGGCGCTCACCGCGATCGAGGAGAGCGCGCGGGCCGCCCTGGCCGACCTCGACCACGTCCTCGGCCTGCTCCGCGACGACAAGGCCCGGACGACACCGCAGCCGACCCTCGCCGACCTGGGACGGCTCGTCGAGCAGACCAAGCTCGCGGGCATCGAGCTGGACCACGGCGTGGACGACGCCGTGGCGGGTGTCCCGGCCGCGGTGTCGCGGGAGGCGTACCGGATCGTCCAGGAGGGGCTGACGAACGCGCTGCGGCACGCCGGGAAGGTGCCGGTGACGCTGCGCATCACCGTCGCCGGGAACCGGTTGCACGTCGTCGTGGCCAACCCGCTGATCGGGACGCCGAGCCGGACCAGGGACGGCGGCGGACGCGGCCTCGGCGGCATCCGGGAGCGGGTGACCGTGCTGCGCGGCGACATGACGGCGGGCCCGGCCGGGGGCGAATGGCGCATGGAGGTCTCATTGCCGCTAATGTCCGGTGCGTGACGATCAAGGTTCTGCTGGTGGACGACGAGCGGCTGATCCGCGCCGGGCTGGCCGCGATCATCAACGCCGAACCCGACCTGTCGGTGGTGGGGGAGGCGGCGGACGGCTCGGAGGTGCAGGACGCGGTCGCCCGGACCGCGCCGGACGTGGTCCTGATGGACGTCCGGATGCCCCGCCTGGACGGCATCCAGGCGACCCGGCGGCTGCTCGCCGGGGGCGGCGTCCCACCCAAGATCATCGTCGTGACGACGTTCGAGAACGACGAGTACGTCTACGACGCCCTGAAGGCCGGCGCGGACGGCTTCCTGCTCAAGCGGACCCGCCCGGAGGAGATCCTCCAGGGGATCCGGACCGTCGTGCTCGGCGAGAGCCTGCTGTTCCCGACCGCGATCCGCACGCTGGCCGCCGAGCACGCGCCCGGCGCCGGACCGGACGGCGGCGCGGACTGGCACGACCGGCTCACCGAGCGCGAGGCGGACGTCCTGCGCCTGGTGGCGCGCGGCCGCTCCAACGCCGAGATCGCGACCGAGCTGTACGTGAGCCCGCAGACGGTGAAGACGCACGTCGGGAACGTCCTGGCGAAGCTGCAGGCCCGCGACCGCACGCAGGCCGTCATCCTCGCCTACGAGACCGGCTTCATCTCCCCGGGCGCGTAAGCCCCGGAGCGCCCTGATCGGACGGGCTCAGGAGCCCGGAAGCTCGCCGAGCGTGACCTCCACCGTCTTCTTGGAGCCGTTGGAGGTCTGCAGGTCCACCTTGGCCTTGTCGCCGGGCTTCTGCTTGGAGAGGACCTCGGCCAGCTGCGTCTGGTTCGGCGTCTGGGTGCCGTTGACCGCCATGATCAGGTCCCCGGCGGCGATCCCGGCCTTCTCCGCGCCCGAGCCCTTGTTCACGCTGACCACGGCCACGGCGGTCTGCTGCAGGCTGTTCGGGTCGATGACCGTGCGGACCACCACGCCGAGCGCGGCCCGTCCGGAGTTGGTGACCTTGCCGTCCTTGATGAGCTGCGGCGCGATCCGCTGGACGGTGCCGCTCGGCGTGGCGAACCCGATGCCGACCGCCGGGCCGCCCATCTGCGGGTCGGACGCGGCGGCGGTCGGGATCCCGATCACCTCGCCGGTCAGCGTGACCAGCGCGCCGCCGGAGTTGCCGGGGTTGATCGCGGCGCTGGTCTGGATGGCGTCCCCGATGGTCGCGCCCGCGAACGCGCCCGCCCGCCTGGTCGACACCTCCCGGTTGAGCTGCGACACGATGCCCTCGGTGACGCTCCCGGACAGCCCCAGCGGGTTGCCCATCGCGAGCACCGTCTGGCCGATCCTCAGTTTGCTCGAGTCGCCGAACTTCGCCGGCCGCAGCGACGCGCCGCTCGCCTTCACCACGGCGAGGTCGTCCGGCGCGAACTGGCCGACCAGCTTGGCGTCCAGGGTCTTGCCGCCGGACGCCGCGGTCACCTGGATCTTCCGCGCCCCCGCCACCACGTGCGCGTTGGTCACGATGTCCCCGTCGGAGTCGTAGACGACCCCGGAGCCCTCGCCCGCGTCCGTGGTGATCTGCACGACCGCCGGAAGGACGGTCTGGACGACCTTCTCGTACTGCGCCTCGACCTCGGACGCGGCGTTCCCCGCCGACACGGTCGAGGGCGGGCTGGACGCCTCGTTGCCGCCCCGGCCGTTCTCCTTCGCCCCGCCGCCGCTGCCGATCTCGTTGCCGCCGCCGCCGCACGAGGCGAGCAGCAGCATCCCCGCCGCGAAGACCCCCGCGACCGCCCCTGTCCGGCTTCTTCCGTCGATCTGCATTCGTACCGACCTCCCGGAGGGGTTGTCCCCCGTGCGGAAGGGCCGTGACCGTGCGGCGTCCGGCCGGTACCGAGAGTTGATCCCCGGTTGATCGGAGGCTTTCCCGCGCTTGACACGACGGGATCATGAAGCGCCGCTTATACCTCGTTTACCTGCGGTTCGTTAGAAAAGGAAACAGACAGGCAAGAACACGTCGCGTCGATCGGGGGATCATGGACGCTGCCACACTGTCCGAACTGCGCAGGCCACGCTCGTACCCGGCGGTGTCGGTCCTCATGCCGACCAGCCGCCGCACGCCGGACAACCAGCAGGACCCCATCCGGCTGCGGAACCTCCTCGCCGAGGTGAAGCGGAGGCTCAAGGACGATCCGGAGGTCCCGTCCCAGGAGGCCCACGAGCTCTACCGCGAGCTCGAGAAGGCCGCGTCGGAGCTCGACCCGGCCGACGCCGAGGAGGGCCTGGTCCTGTTCGCCGCTCCAGGCGGAGAGGTCCACACCTTCACGATCGACCAGCCGGTCGAGGAACGCGTGGTGCTGGACACCACCTTCGCCACCCGCGACCTCGTCGCCGCCTTCACCCGCCGCACCCGCTACTGGCTGCTCGTCCTGTCGGACAACAGGACGCGCCTGTGGGACGGGCGGGGCGAGACGCTCACGCAGGTCGAGCGCGAGGGGTTCCCGATGTCGCCGGAGAGCCTGGACGAGGCGGTGGTCGGCCGGGCGGCGCCGCCGAGCATCCGCGACGCCAACGCCCCGCACCAGCTGTTCGTCCGGCGGACCGTGGAGGCGCTGCTGAAGATCAACGCGCGGGACCGCCGTCCGGTCATCATCGCGGGCGTCGTCCGCGCCCAGGCGTGGTTCGACGAGGAGTCGAACGGCAAGCTCACCGTCGCCGGACGGATCGACGGCGCCTACGAGGAGGAGACCGCCCCGGTCCTGATGGACCTGGCCCGGCCCGTCCTGCACGCCTACGAGGACCTGCGCGAGGTCGGCGTCCTCGCCGAGCTCCAGGCCGCGCTCGGCCTGAAACGGTACGCGGCCGGCATCAACGAGGTGCTGCCGCTGGTCAAGCAGGGCCGCGGCGAGCACCTGGTCGTCGAGCGCGGGTACCACATGCCCGGCCTGCGCGGCGCGGACGGCGTGATCGACCCGCTGGACGACACCAGCCCCGGCCGCGTCGAGGGCGAGGGGATCATCGACGACGTCGTGGACAACCTCATCGAGGCCCAGCTGGACTACGGGGGCGAGGTCACCTTCGTCTCCGACGGCTTCCTCGTCGACCACGACCGCATCGCCCTGGTCACCAGGTTCTAGAACGGCCCTCTGCCCGCCTCGGAGTCTCCGGGGCGGGCAAAGCGGTCTCAAAGCGTCATCGCGGGGCTCTGAGGGAGGTCGGGACGGCCCCGGGACGGCTCGCAGCGGGCCCCAGGGAGGCCGTGGTGGTCCCACAGCGCGGGTCGTACCAGGCGACCCAGCGGGCCACGCCGTAGCCGCCCGTCCGCGTGAGCCAGCCCGCCGGGTGGCGGGGCCAGGTCCGGTCGGGCGGCGTCCCGTCCTTCCCGGGTGGCACGACGACCGTGCAGACGCCGTCCTGCGGCGTCTGGTGGGCCGCGTCGATCCAGCCGATCCGCGTCCACCACACCGGGTCGACCAGTTTCGTCCGCGGCACCCAGTTCAGCGAGCGGTCGACGACCACGCCGCCGTGCGTGGACGCGGCGGGCAGCGGCGGCGACGGGACCACGCGCTTCCCGTCGCCCGCGGTGTCCACCATCGCCACCGTGTTCACCGCGAGCAGGACGAGCGCGACCGTCCGCGTGCCACCCGCCCAGCGGGCCCCGACCAGCAGCGTGAGCAGCCCGGTCGCGACGAGCGTCGCGAGGACGAGCCGGAACTGCGTCCGGTCCTGGGTGAGGAAGTTCGTCTCCGGGAAGTCGAATCCGATGAACTGGTGCGTCCGCAACCGCGCGCCCGCGTACAGGAGCACCGTCGCCCCCGTCCCGGCCGCGATGGAGACCCCCGCGAGGGACGCCCGCAGCACGTTCCGCGTCGACGCCTTCGTCAGCACCACGAGCGCGATCAGGACGTACACCAGCGCCAGCAGCGACAGGTACCGGCCATAGGCGAAGTTCCCGACGCGGTGCTCGTCCGGCAGGGCCGCCTCCGACGCGTAGGCGATGCCGAACGTCGTCGTCAGCAGCACCCCGGCCATCAGCCGCGTCTCCCGGCGGGCGAGCGCGGTGAACGTCGCGACGAGCCCGATCCCGGCCAGGCCCCACGTCCCGACGATCAGGTACCAGACCTGCCCGAACATCCCCGAGAGCGCCCACGCCTGCCCGGACGCGCCGGTCAGCCGCTCCTGGAGGAGCCCCATCATGTCCCGCGGGCCGCCCGGGTAGAAGGAGTTCCGCATGGCGTCGTTGGCCGCGGTCGCCGCCAGGTACCCGCCCGCCGCCGTCACCAGGCCCACCCACATCGCGCGGCGCCTGGTCGCGAGCAGCGCCAGCAGGTGGACGGCGAGCACGACCTCACCGCGCGAGTGCGTGAAGTAGGCGTACACGGCCACCAGGCTCGCGAGCGCGCCGTCCACCGGCCGCCGCGTCCGGACGAACCGGTCGAGCAGCAGCAGCCAGCCGAGCACCAGCGCGGGGAGCAGCGCGTCCGTCAGCGCGAACATCCCGAAGAACGTCGTCGCGGGCAGCAGCGAGGCCGCGAAGGACAGCGGCAGCGCCGCGCGCCGCCCGAGCCCGAACCGGCGCAGCGCCGCGTACCCCAGCGGGAACAGCGCCGCTCCGGCGAGCGCGTTGACGACGACGACGCCGGTGTAGACCGTCCCCGGAGTGTCGGTGAACCAGTGCAGCGGGCTCAGCAGCAGCGGATATCCGGCCTGGTAGAACGTGTGGCCCGTGAGGTCGGCGCCAGGCCCGCCCGCCAGCCACCGGGCGATCGCCAGGTAGCTGGTCTCATCGGGGTCCGCGACCGGGCCGGTGCGGGCTCGGGCCAGCCAGACCCGCAGCACGACCTGCGCGGCGACGCCGAGCAGCAGCAGCCACGGCAGCGGGTCGCGGCGGGGCACGGCGGCGGCCCGCGGGGCCGCCGGTGCCGGGGGAGCGATGACCTGGGACATGTGATCCACCGTTGCGGCGGACCGTTGTGATCACGTTCGCACGATGTCCGGATTTCGTGACACAAGGCGTACCAAGATCGACAAGACGCATAATGGCGACGTGGTGAGCATCCTCTTCGTGGAAGACGACCCCTCGGCCCGCGCCGCGCTGGAGCTGGCCCTGAGCCGCCTCGGGCACTCGGTCACCGCCCGCGCGACCGGCGAGGACGGCCTGGAGGCCCTGCGCGCCCGCCGGCCCGAGATCGCCGTGCTGGACGTCATGCTCCCCGGCATCGACGGCATCGAGGTCTGCCGCCGCATCCGCCGCGACGACACCCTCCCGGTCATCCTGCTCACCGCGCGCGGCGACGACCTGGACGTGGTCCTCGGCCTCGAGGCGGGCGCGGACGACTACGTCACCAAACCGGTCGAGCCGCGCGTCCTGGACGCCCGGATCCGCGCCGTCCTGCGCCGCGCCGAGCAGTCCCACACCGACCGGTCCGCCTACGGCGACCTGGTCGTCGACCGCTCCGCGCTCAAGGTCACCAAGGCCGGGCAGGACGTCCGGCTCACCCCGACCGAGCTGCGGCTGCTGCTCGAGCTGACCCGCCGCCCGGGCCAGGCCATGACCCGCCAGCACCTGCTCGCCGCCGTCTGGGAGCACACCTACCCCGGCGACTCCCGGCTCGTCGACGCCTGCGTCCAGCGCGTCCGCGCCAAGATCGAGGACGAGCCCGCCGAGCCCCGCCTCATCCAGACCGTCCGCGGCTTCGGCTACCGCTTCACCGCCCCGTGACCGGCCCACGGCCGCGTCTGCCGCATCGCATCAGGGGGTGTCCGCCGCGGTATTCGGTGCGGGTCCGTCCGATGGGCCTGCGCACCCGCCTGGCGGCCGCGTTCGTCGTGGTGGCGCTGGTCGCCGCCCTGCTGGCGTCCGGGATCTCCTACGTGCTCGTCCGCCGCGCCCTGCTGGAACGCGTCCAGGACACCGAGATCACCGAGATCCGGCAGACCGTTCTGCGGTACGCACCGGTCACCACGCCGCCGGGCGGCGAGGAACTCGTCCGGCAGCAGCTCCTCGCCGCCCTGGCCACCTCGGACCGCCGGGTGTGGATGATCGACCTGCCCGCCGACCGGCAGGCCGCCCGGCTGGACGGCCGTGTCCGGACCGCCGCCGCGTCGGCCGTGGGTGTCCCGGTGAGCGTGGTCTTCTCCCGCCGGATGCTGACGGAGGCGGTCTTCCAGCGCGTCCGCGTGCGCGGCCACAGCTACCTGCTGATCGGGATGCTGGCCGCGCAGGCCCAGGGCCAGGCGGGCCGGACCCATCCGCTGCTGTTCGTGTCGGTCAGCCTGCGGCGGGAGGAGCAGGAACTCGCCCAGTTCACCCGCGCGCTGCTCATCGCGGACGGTCTCGCCGTGCTGGTGGCGCTCACGATGGCCCTGGCCGCGACGCGCGGCGTGCTGCGTCCGGTGCGAGTCCTCGGACGGGCCGCGCGCGCCCTGGGCGAGGGCGACTTCTCCACCCGGATCGGCGAGCGCGGCCGGGACGAGCTGACCGACCTCGCCCGCACCTTCAACCGGACGGCCGACCAGCTGGAGCACATGGTCGGCGAGCTGCGCGCCAAGGACGCCGCGTCCCGCCGGTTCGTCGCGGACGTCTCGCACGAGCTGCGCACCCCGCTGACCTCGATGGTCGCGATGGCCGAGGTGCTCGCCGAGGAGGGCGACGACGCCGCCCGGCTGGTCGCGGTCGAGACCCGGAGGCTGGGCACGCTGGTCGAGCACCTCATCGAGATCAGCCGGTTCGACGCCGGGGCCGCCACGCTCGTCCTGGACGACGTGGTGGTCGCCCACGCCGTCGCCGCGACCCTGGACGCGCGCGGCTGGACGACGGGCGAGGTCGCCGTGGACGGCCCGCCGGACCTGGTCGTCCGGCTCGACCCCCGGCGGCTGGACGTGATCGTCGCGAACCTGGTCGGCAACGCGCTCCGGCACGGCCGTCCGCCGGTGCGCGTGGCGTTCCGGCCCGAGCGGAACGGCGTGGAGTTGACCGTGGCGGACGCTGGCCCCGGCGTCCCGGAGGACGTGCTGCCCCTCATCTTCAACCGGTTCGTCAAGGCGGAGGCGGCCCGGTCCCGCAGCGACGGCAGCGGGCTCGGCCTGTCCATCGCGCTGGAGAACGCCGGTCTGCACGGGGGCATGCTGGCGGTCACGAACGGACCGGACGGCGGCGCCGTCTTCACCCTGTGGCTGCCCTCGGCGGACGAGGAGTACGAGGAGTACGAGGCATGAGATCACGCCCGGCCGCACTGTTGGCTGTTCTCGCCCTGCTCGCGCCGACCGGTTGCGGCGTCCGCCCGACGGGCCCGGTCGGCGCGGGCGACAACCCTCGCGCGACCGCGCAGCCCAACCCGGTCGCGCTCTACCTGGCCAGGGACGGCAGGCTGGTGCGGGTGTCGCGTCCGGGCCTGCTGAACCAGCCCTACCTCGGCCTCCAGCAACTCACCGTCACGCCCACGCCCACCGAACGGCAACAGCGACTCCGGTCGCTCCTGCCGGGCGGTGTCACGCTGACGGCCGACGCCGGCGACCTCGACCCCGGCGGCCTGCTGACCATCCGCGTCAACAGGGCGAACGTGAACTGGCCCCGGCTGCTCCTCGGTCAGGTGGTCTGCACCGCCAACGCCGCCCCCGGCGTCAAGCAGGTCAGGCTCGACTACCCGCTCTCCATACCCGTCCAGAAGAAGGACGGCGTCGCCGTCGCGGGGGAGTCGCCCACTCTGGACCGCCTGTTCAGGAAGATGGCGACCCGCTACGAATGCATCGAGTTCGCGAGCCTCGTGGCGAACTGACCGCGGCGGACTCCGGCGGCCCCGGGACCGCCGGTCAGCCCTTGTTGAGCCAGTGTGTCGCGGTGTCCCCGAGCGCCGACCGGACGGCCAGGATCACCGTCCCCAGGATCAGCAGCGGGACGATCACCGCGTGCTCGACCTTGCCGTTCGTCCGCGGCACGACCGGAATCGCGACCCGCCACGGAATGGGCCACAGCACCGGGCATCCCTGCGGTGTCAGGCAGTCGCCGATGATGTGCGCGAGGCACCCGACGGTGATCGCCCACCCGACGAAGCTCATGTCCAGGTCGTGCATCCACCAGACGGCGATGGCGGCGAGCGCGCAGTCGGCGAGCGCGGACTGCGGCTCCTTGCCCTCGAAGTCCAGGCCGATGCCCCGCAGCCCGAAGCCCACGATGATGAACAGCACCGCCCACCAGGCGTAGCGCTGGTGGTCCGCGAGCCAGTCGATGCCCCACCCCATCGCGACCGCGAACAGGATCGAGTGCGTGCCGTGCCGGTGCCCGCCGGAGATCTTCCCGACCCACTTGCAGAAGTGCTGCGACGGCGGGCCGAGCGTGTTGGCGATGCGCCCGTTGTGGTGATCGATGTCGGGCAGCAGGCCGGCCCCCGCCGCCACGATCGTCCCGGCGGCGAGCTGCTTGGTGTCGAGGTGGAACGCGTACTGGTGCATCAGGTCCGTCCGCCCGAGCACGGGGACGACGGCCAGCCATGCCAGTGCCCCGCTCAGCGCGTGCGTGTGCCCCATCATGCGCGTATCCCCGCCCGTCCGTCCCGTCTTGCCAGGTACGGCGGGACACTATCCCGTTAGTGATCGTTTTCACGGGAGCCGCGCCGATGGTCGCGCCTGCCCGTTCCGTCCAGCATGCCCACGGAAACGACGGGCATTCCTGCGACGCGGCGGCCTATCTCCCGGACGCGCCCGCGACCGCGGCATCGCCGCCGGTGGCGTCGTCGTGGTGGTCGCGGGCCGCCATGACCTGCCCGACGTGAGCCTCGGCCCAGTCGGCGACGGCCTGGATCGGCGCCCGCAGGGAGTGCCCGAGCGGGGTCAGCTCGTACTCGACGCGCGGCGGGACCTCGGCGAACACCCGGCGGACGAGGAGACCGTCATGTTCCATCCCGCGCAGCGTGTGGGTAAGGACCTTGGGGGTGACGCCGCCAATGTGGTCGCGTAGCTGGGTGAACCGCCGCGGGCCGTCCAGCAGGGTCAGCACGATCAGCACCGACCACTTGTCGCCGATCCGGTCGAGCACGGTCCGGGTCGGGCAGGACGGGTCGAAGGCGTCCCCGGGACGCATGGAGTCCTTCATGGTTTCCAAAGGGTACCTATGGATCGTTGAGGTAACCAGTATCCGATGGATACCGTGGAGCCGGACGAAGGGAGACACCCATGAAGATCCTGCTCATCGGGTCCACCGGCATGATCGGTTCCCGCGTCGCCGCCGAGGCGCGCGGCCGGGGCCACGAGGTCACCGGGGTGACCCGCAGCGGCAAGGACGGCACGGCCAAGGCCGCCGCCCGCGACGCAGACGCGATCGTGAAGCTCGCCACCGGCCAGGACGCGATCGTCGTCGCCGTCGCCCCGCCCCGGGACGGCTCGGAGACCATCGCCCCGCTGCTCGCCGACGGACGCGGCATCCTTGCGGGCGCCCGCAAGGCCGGCGTGCGGCGCGTGGTGATCGTCGGCGGCGCGGGCAGCCTCGAGGTCGCGCCCGGACAGCGCCTCGTGGACAGCCCGGGCTTCCCCGACCTCTACAGGAATGAGGCCCTCGCGCAGGACGCCCTCCTCGCCGCCGTCCGCGCCGAGGCGGGCGACCTCGACTGGACCTACATCTCCCCGGCCGCCGAGATCGAACCCGGGGACCGCACCGGCACGTTCCGCCTCGGCGGCGACCGGCTCCTCACCGACGCCGACGGCAACAGCCGCATCAGCGCCGAGGACTACGCCGTCGCCCTGGTGAACGAACTGGAGGACCCCAAGGCCGTCGGCCGCCGCATCACCGTCGCCTACTGACCGCACGGCCGGCCACGCCGGGCCCGACCACACCGGGCCCGGCCGGTCAGCGGATGAAGATGACGAACTCGGAGAGCTCGTCGGTGATCGCCGGGGGGAGACCCGCCACGGTGGACAGCTCCTCGACGGAGACGAAGCCGCCGGTCTCCGCGCGCGTCCGCTCGATCCGCCCGGCCAGCTCGGGGGTGATGCCGGGCAGCGTGGTCAGGGCCGCGGGCGTGGCGTGGTTGACGTCGACCAGGCCGCCGTCGTGGAACTGGCGGGGCAGGTCGGGACGGCCGATCCGCAGCTCCCGCGCGAGCCCCGGGTCGTGCGCGGCCAGGTCGCGGGCCTTGGCGCGCAGCAGCCGCTGCTGCCGCACCCGCTCCACCACCGCGTCGTTCCCGTGGCCGGACAGGCCGTCCGGATCGAACACCTGGCGCCGCACCAGGAACGCGTGCCCGCAGCCCACGACCGCCAGCACGAACATCAGGACGCCCGCGGCCCGCTGCGCGCCGCCGTTGTCCCCCAGGTTCGGCGCGATCAGCATCAGCCCCGCGAACAGCCCGCTGTACACCACGGTCGCCAGGACCAGGTGCATCCGCCGCCGCCACAGCGCGGCCGCCGCGAAGGTGAAGGGGGTCGCGTAGCCCAGCGTCAGGAACGGCAGCGCCGCCCATGTCACGCTCAGGGCCGCCCTCGTCGGGGGCATGCTGTCCGACGGCACTCGCGGCGGTTCGTACGGTGCGGGAGCGTTCATGAGGGAGCTCTTCCCGGAGGCCCGGCGGCGGATGCCTCCGCGGCGGAGCGTCCTCTGTGACGTGCTTCCCGGATTCCGGCTACGGCAGCGTCAGGATCTCATGACCGTCGTCGGTGACGAGGAGGGTGTGCTCGAACTGCGCCGTCCGCTTGCGGTCCTTGGTGAGGACGGTCCAGCCGTCCGGCCACATGTCCCACTCGGGGGTGCCGAGGGTGAGCATCGGCTCGATCGTGAACGTCATGCCGGGCTCCATCACCGTCGTCGCGCCCGGGTCGTCGTAGTGCGGGACGACCAGGCCCGAGTGGAACGTGGTGCCGATGCCGTGCCCGGTGAAGTCGCGGACGACCCCGTACCCGAACCGCTTGGCGTAGGACTCGATCACCCGTCCGATCACGTTGATCGCGCGCCCCGGCCGGACGGCCCGGATCCCGCGCATCATCGCCTCGTGGGTGCGCTCGACCAGCAGCCGCGACTCCTCGTCCACGTCGCCGACCGGGAACGTCGCGTCGGTGTCGCCGTGCACGCCGTCCACGAACGCGGTGATGTCCACGTTGACGATGTCGCCGTCGCGCAGCACGGTGTCGTCCGGGATGCCGTGGCAGATCACCTCGTTGACCGAGGTGCACAGCGACTTGGGGTAGCCGCGGTACCCGAGCGTGGACGGGTAGGCCCCGTGGTCGAGCATGTACTCGTGCCCGATCACGTCCAGCTCGTCGGTGGTGATCCCCGGCCGGACGTTCTTCCCGACCTCCTCCAGCGCCCGCGCCGCGATCCTCGCCGCCACCCGCATCCGCTCGATGACCTCCGGCGTCTTGACGTCCGGCTCGCCCGTCCTCGGGGTCTTCTTCCCCACGTACTCCGGACGTCGGATGTTCGCGGGTACCTTGCGCATGGGCGAGACGCGGCCGGGCCGGAGGAGGTGGGTCGTCATGGTGAGCGAGTGTAGTCAGCCCCCGCGGGGGACGACTCCAGAGGCGTGATCGAAACGGAGGGCACATGGACCCGAAAGAGAACACCGACGACGCCTGGTGGTTCTGCCTGAAGCACCTGCGCGTCGAGCACGGCGCGGGCTGTCCCGACAAGGACCGCATGGGCCCCTACGCCACCGAGGCCGGGGCCGCCAACGCCTTGGCGGAGGCCCGCGCCCGCAACGAGGCCTGGGACGCCATGGACGACGACTGACCGAGCAGGCCGACGGCTGACCGAGCAGGCCGGTGGCCGGACCGTCCGTCCGGCGCCGGCCGTCGGCCGTCGGCCGTCGGCTCGCGTCAGTCGACGACCGGGCCGGTGACGGCGTCGAGGAGGCGGGCGAGGCGGTCGCGGAGGCCGCGGCGGGTCCGGGTGAGGTCCTGGCCCGCGGCGGCGCTGACCAGGTGCTGGGCCCCGTCGAAGGTGACCAGGGGCTCGGTGGCCGGGACGGTCAGGGCCTCGTGCGCGAGGCCCTGGAGCTCGCGGTCGCCGCCGTCCAGGGCGAGGATCGTGGCGCCGACGCGGCGCGCGTCGTCGACCCGCTCCAGCAGCGGGACGGGCGCCTCGTCCTCGGCGACGACCAGGAGGGTCTCGCCGCGTCCGGCGCCCTCGAGCCGGTCCAGGCCCACCGCGAGGTGCGGGGGCGCGTCCGGCGGCGGGGACCAGCGGACGAGGGTGGGGGCGAGCCCGGGCAGCGCGTTCAGGCCGCTCTCGTCGTCCAGGTGGGCGGCGAGGTGCCAGGGCTCGCCGGTGGGTGTGCCGACCAGCAGCAGCCCGCCGGGGGTGTGCGCGTTGACCCGCAGAGCCCGGCCGAACTCCCCGGTGCGCTCCAGCCATCCGGTGGCGGCCAGGACCTCGCGCAGCATCATGACGTGCTCGGCGTCCATGCCCTCCATCGTGGCCCAAGAGGGGACCGGGACGCGCGGTTTCGGAGGGGACGGGTCCGTGCGCGGTGGACTCCGCCCGGTTTGGCAGACTCGACGCCATGACTGATCAGCCGAAGAAGAGCCCCCATGACCTGCCCGACGTCTCCGGCCTGAGCATCGGGATCCTCGGCGGGACCGGGGACCAGGGGAAGGGCCTGGCCCGCCGGTTCGCGCTCGCCGGGCACAAGGTCACCATCGGCTCGCGCAGCGCGGAGCGGGCCGAGCAGGCCGCCGCCGACCTCGGCGCCGGCCTCGGGATCCAGGGCGCGGCGAACGCCGAGGCCGCGTCCGGGTCGGACGTGGTGATCGTGGCCGTCCCCTACGACGGCCACAAGGACCTGCTGACGTCCCTGCGCGACGCCCTCGCGGGCAAGATCGTGGTGGACTGCGTGAACCCCCTCGGGTTCGACAAGAAGGGCTCGTACGCGCTCAAGGTGGAGGAGGGCAGCGCCGCCGAGCAGGCCGCCGCCGTCCTGCAGAACACCGAGGGCGCCCGGGTGGTCGCCGCGTTCCACCACGTGTCGGCCGTCCTGCTCCTCGACCCCGAGGTGGACGAGACCGAGCTGGACGTCCTGGTCCTCGGCGACGACCGGGCGGCCACCGACACCGTCCAGGCCCTGGCCGGACGCATCCCCGGCATGCGCGGCGTGTACGGCGGACGGCTCCGCAACGCCCACCAGGTCGAGGCGTTCACCGCGAACCTGATCTCCATCAACCGCCGCTACAAGGCGCACGCGGGCCTGCGCGTCACCGACGTCTGATCCCGGAGGCCCGCCCGCCTCCGTCCCGCGCGGGGCTTGTAGGGGAGGTGCACACGGAACGTGACCGTTCGTGGTGCTACGGTTGCGTTCCGTGGAGGTGGGGGAGGGGGCGGCCCGGGCCGCCCGGATCATGCTGCCCTCGCGGCGGCCAGGGCCGATGCGTGCCGTGCTCCGGCGCGTCGGGCTCGCCGTCGTCCTGCTGCTGATCGTGGTCGTCCTCGTCTACGTGGGGCGGGACGGCTACCGCGACGCCGCCCGAACGCGGATGTCGCTGCTCGACTGCCTCTACTACGCCACCGTGACCGTCTCCACGACCGGCTACGGCGACATCGTCCCGGTGAGCTCGGGGGCGCGGCTGGTCAACACCGTCATCATCACGCCGGTCCGGGTGCTCTTCCTCATCGTCCTGGTCGGGACGACGCTGGAGGTGCTCGCCGAACGCACCCGCGAGGACTGGCGGCGAGCGCGCTGGAGGGCCAGGGTGCGTGACCACATCGTGGTGGCCGGGTTCGGCACCAAGGGCCGCAGCGCGGTCCGGACGCTGCTGCGCAACGGCGTGTCGCCGCACGAGATCGTCGTGGTCGACCCGAACCCGGCGGTGATCGCCGAGGCCACGGCCGCCGGGGTGGTCGGGGTCGTCGGGGACGCCACCCGCCGGTCGGTGCTGCGGCAGGCGGCGGTCGAGCTGGCCCGCGAGATCGTGGTGGCGAGCGCGCGCGACGACACCGCCGTGATGATCACCCTCACCACGCGGGAGCTGAACCCCGGCGCGGGCATCCAGGCGACGGTCCGGGAGGCCGAGAACATCCCGCTGCTGCGGCAGAGCGGCGCGGACCACGTGGTCGTCTCGTCCGAGACGGCCGGGCGGCTCCTCGGCGTCGCCGCGCTGCACCCGCACCTCAGCGCCGTCATGGAGGACCTGCTCCAGCGCGGCAGCGGCCTCGACCTGGTCGAACGGGACGTCCGGCCGGACGAGGTCGGGATCCCGGCGGGCACGGTCGCCCAGCCGGTGGTCGCGATCGTCCGGGACGACCGGACGATCGCCTACGACGACCCCGCCTGCTCCACGCTGCGCGAGGGCGACCGGCTGATCGTCGCTCGTTCCACCGAACCCGACCCCGACGCCCGCGACCACCAGGACCGCACCCTCTGACCGCCGCGCGCCCGGCCGAAGCCGCGGCCGCGTCCGTGGCGGGATGCGGACATCGGGAGAGTCACTGGAGCGGTAGCTGACGGACGGGCGTCCAAGTGCTGACGTGGACGGGTGGCCGACTCTGGTCCGCGCCGTTCCGGAAACGGCGCGGAAAGCGGTGTGGCGCGGGCATCCTGGGATGTGCTGCGGTGGTTCCGCCGTGGCCGGACCGCGTCCTATGATCGCCGTACTACAGGGCAGGTGAAGATGAGGCAGATCCGGTCGGCCGACCCGTGGAGCGCCTTCCTGCGTCCGCCCGGACGCCCGTTCGACACCGCCTACGGAAGCACCGCGCCGTCCGCGGCCCCGGATCCCGGGGGCGGCGGTCCCGTCTCCGGACGGGGCGACGGCGATCCCGACGACACCGACCTGCCCGAAGTGTGCCGGCGCGTCCTGGCGCGGCTCGGCGCCGCCGGGCGGCCGCAGTCGCTCGAGCAGCTCCAGCACGGCACCGGGCTCGGGCTCCTGGAGATCGCCGACGCCGTGGAGAGCCTGCGCGACCGGGGCCTGGTGACGGTGGAACGCGAGATCGACGAGATCGTGCGCCTCGCGCCGCCCGCGGACCGGTGACCGGGTACCTGATCACGGTCGCGCTCGCCTGCCTGGTCGGCGTGGCCGAGCTGGTGAGCCGGTACCGGGACCGCCCGATCACGCTGGTCCGGGTGCCGAGCACCTGGGCGTACGTGCTGATCAACGGGGCCGCGGGCGCCGGGTCGCTGCTGCTCCTGCGCACCTTCCACTGGGACTTCGGGGTCACCTCGCCGCGGATGCTCGGCGCCGCGCAGGTGCTGGCCGCCAGCCTCGGCTCGATGATGATCTTCCGCAGCGCGGTGTTCACCGTCCGGGTCGGGGACGAGGACGTCGCGGTCGGCCCGTCCACCCTGCTGACCTCGCTGCTGGCCGCCGCCGACCGGGGCGTCGACCGGGTGCAGGCCCGCAGCCGCGCCCAGGACGTCGGCCGCATCATGGAGGGCGTCTCGTTCCCGCGCGCCCGACTGGCGCTGCCGACCTACTGCCTGGGCCTGCTGCAGAACGTCCCCGCCGAGGACCAGGCCGACCTGCGGACCGCCGTGGACGCGCTCGCGGGCAGCGACATGTCGGACGGCCAGAAGACGCTCAACCTCGGCCTGCTGCTGATGAACGTCGCCGGGCCGGACGTCCTGGACGCCGCCGTCCGGAGCCTCCGCAAGGAGATCGTCGACGAGGGCGGCCAGGCCGGCGACGTCCGGTCCGGTATCCCCGCGCCGCGGACGCCCGGGAACGGGCAGGGCCCCGCCGAGGCCCGCACGGAGGCGGGCGCCGACAGGGCCTGACCGGAAGACCCGCCCGGACGGCGGGGCGGGGCCTACTTGTAGCTGTACTCGGAGGTCGGGAAGGCGCCCGAGACGACCTCTTCGGCGTACTCGCGCGCCGCGTCCCCGAGGACGGAGTAGAGGTCGGCGTACTTCTTCACGAACTTGGCGGTGTGGGGGGTGAGCCCGGCCATGTCCTGCCAGACCAGGACCTGCGCGTCGGTGCCCTCGCCCGCGCCGATCCCGACCGTCGGGATGGACAGCGCGGCGGTGACCCGGCGGGCCAGGTCGTCCGGGACGCACTCCAGGACGACCGAGAACGCGCCCGCGGCCTCGAGCGCCTTGGCGTCGGCCAGCAGCTGCTCGCCGTCCTCGCCGCGGCCCTGCACCCGGTAGCCGCCGAAGGCGTTCACCGACTGCGGGGTGAGGCCCAGGTGGCCCATGACCGGGATCCCGGCCGCGACCATGGCCTCGACCTGCGGCAGGATCCGGCGGCCGCCCTCGACCTTGATCGCCTGGACGTTCGCCTCCTTCATGAACCGGGCCGCGCTCGCGAGCGCCTCGGGGACGCTCGCCTGGTACGACCCGAACGGGAGGTCGGCGACGACCATCGCGCGCTTGGCCCCGCGCACCACCGCGGCGGCGAGCGGGACGAGGTCGTCCACGGTGACGGGGATGGTGGAATCGTAGCCGTAGACGACCATCGCGGCCGAGTCGCCGACGAGCAGGACGGGGATGCCCGCCTCGTCGAAGACGCGCGCGCTGAGGGCGTCGTAGGCGGTGAGCATGGGCCACTTCTCGTGCCGGGCCTTGGCGGCGGCGATGTCGCGTACCGTCACCCGGCGGGTGCCCTTGCCGCCGTACAGAGCGGTCGGCTGGGCGGGCCCCTGCTGCTGAGCGGGGGACTTCGGCGTGGAAGCGGACACGTCAGAAGACACGGTGTACCTCCAGTCTCGAGGCGCCACGGTGGCGTACCCGGACGGGACCGATGATCCCACCTGAACAACGGCCGCGAAACCCCCGGCGATTCCCGCCCGCCGACCGCCCGTCCAGGCCCCGCGGAAGTCGCCGTCCGTCCGCCGACCGGCCGGCGTCCGTTCGCCGGGGGGTTTCGAAACGCTACGGTTGCGTATCTGAATTCTTCGGCGTACGCTCATTGCGCAACGCCCCCGTAGCGCAATCTCTTCCCTCGCCTTGACGCATTTCCCAAGGAGTTCCGTGGACCCCCAGACCATCCAGCGGAGACGCTGGTACGTCCTCGGCGTGCTGACGCTCAGCCTGCTCGTCGTGATCCTCGACAACACGATCCTCAACGTGGCCCTCAAGACCATCGCCGACCCGCACGAGGGGCTCGGCGCCACGCAGAGCCAGCTCGAGTGGTCGATCAACTCCTACACGCTGGTGTTCGCCGGGCTGCTGTTCACCTTCGGGGTGCTCGGTGACCGGCTCGGCCGCAAGCGGGTGCTGCTCGTCGGCATGGGGATCTTCGCCGTGGCCTCGCTCGCCTCGGCCTACGCCCAGTCGCCGACCCAGCTGATCTGGGCCCGCGCGCTGATGGGCCTCGGCGGCGCGGCGGTCATGCCGCAGACGCTGTCGATCATCACCAACGTGTTCGAGCCGAGGGAGCGGGCGCGCGCCATCGCCCTGTGGGCGGGCGCGGTCGGCCTCGGCGTCGCGATCGGCCCGATCACCGGCGGCCTGCTGCTGGCCCACTTCTGGTGGGGCTCGGTCTTCCTGATCAACGTCCCGGTCATCATCGTGGGCGCGGCGGCGATCGTGTTCCTGGTGCCCGAGTCCCGCAACCCCGAGCGCGGCGGCCTCGACCCGTTCGGCGTGCTGCTGTCGATCATCGGTCTCGTCGCGCTGTCCTACGGCATCATCCGGGGCGGCGACAAGGGCCAGTGGACCGCGGTGGACGTGCTGGCCCCGATCGCGCTCGGCGCCCTGGTCCTGGCCGCGTTCGTCTGGCACGAGGCCCGCACCGAGCACCCGGCGTTCGACGTCCGCCTGTTCCGCGACCCGCGCATGTCGGCGTCGGTGGCCTCGATCGCGCTGTGCTTCTTCGCCGCCGGCGGCGTGTTCTTCTTCGCCAACTTCTACATGCAGTCCGTGCGCGGGCTGACCCCGCTGCAGTCGGGCGCGATGGTCCTGCCGTTCGCGGTCGCGCAGCTGGTGTTCTCGCCGCGCAGCGCGTCCATGGTGCGCCGGTACGGGGCCAAGGCGGTCTGCACCGTCGGCCTGCTCGCGGTGGCCGGGGCGCTGCTCGGCTACCAGTTCCTGGACGTCCACACCCCGCTGTGGGTGCTCGGCGCGATCTTCTTCGTGCAGGGCGCGGGCATGGCGAACGTCATGCCGCCCGCGACCGAGGCCGTCATGTCGGCGCTGCCGCGGGAGAAGGCGGGCGCGGGCTCCGCGATCAACAACACCGCCCGCCAGGTCGCCGTCGCGCTCGGCGTGGCCGTCCTCGGCTCGGTGATCTCCTCCGTCTACCGCTCGGACCTGCGCGAGAAGCTGGCGACGCTGCCCGCGGCGGCGCGCGAGGCGGTCGGCCAGTCGATCGCCGGCGCGCACCAGGCGGGCGAGGCCGTCCCGGCGGCCCGGGCCCTGATCGCGTCCGCGGACGAGGCGTTCGTCCACGCGGTGCACGTCGCGGCGGGCGCCGCGTCCGCGATCGCGCTGGTCAGCGCGCTGGTGGTCCTGCGCTGGATGCCGGGCCGCGCCGCCGTCGAGGACGAACTCGTCGCCGGTTCGCCCGCCGCGGCAGGCGGGGAGGCCGAACCGGCGCAGGGCAGCCAGGAGCGGGCGAGCGTGTGAGAATGTGAACCGCGATGACCGAGAGCAAGCCGTCCGCGGGCCGGACGGCGGAGACCGACGAGAGCCGCCCGGGCGCCGCGCGCCCGGGGCGGCCCCGCAGCGAGCGCGCCGAGAAGGCGATCCTGACCGCGACCATCGACCTGCTGGCCGAGGAGTCCGGCGTCGACGGGGTGTCGATGGAGGCCGTGGCCGCCCGCGCGGGCGTCGCCAAGACGACCATCTACCGGCGCTGGCCCAACAAGGAGGCGCTGATCGTCGGCGCCCTGGGCATGCTCAAGGGGCCGCTGCCCGAGCTGCCCGGCACCGGCATCCGGGACGACCTGCTCACCATCACCCGGCACATGGCGGCCGAGCGCGGGGTCAAGGCGGCCCGCTGCTTCTGGAACGTGGCCGGCGGGGCGGAGAAGTACCCCGAGCTGTACGCGCGCTACCGGCAGGACGTGCTGGACCCGCGCCGCGCGGTGTACTTCGACCTGCTGCGGCGCGGCGTCGAGCGCGGCGAGGTGCGCGGTGACGTCGACATGGACGTGGCGGTGGCGATGCTCGTCGGCGCGTTCGCCTACCACAAGCTTTCGGAGTCCTTGCCGGACGCCTTCGCCGAGCGGCTGGTCGACACCTTCCTCCGGGGTATTTCGGCGGATTGACTGAGAAGTCTGTTTTTCCATACCGTTTTCGGCCCGCAGGTCGTGATCTTCTCCCCAACCCCGGCGCCCATGCTCCATACTTGGGCTGGGGGAGTGGATGCAGGACCGGCTGACTGGAGCGTCAGGTGAGATCCGTCATGGCGCCACGGGGCGATGCGCCCGTCGGCGATTCCCCGTCCCGCACACTGGTGGTCGGCTTCGGCGCCGACCGTTCGATCGTCCAGTGCGGACCCAACTGCCTGGCCGTCCTCGGCCATGATCCGGCCGGGCTGATCGGGCGTCCGGCGACCGACCTGGTCGCCGACGACGCCAAGGCCGAACTCGAGGGACTCCTGGAGGCGGCCGCCGCCGGGCAGGAGCGCACCGCCGTGCTCACCGCGCGGCACGCCGACGGCCGCGGCGTCGACGCGGTCGTCACCGCGCAGCCCATGGTCGGCGACGGCACCGCCGGGCTGCTGTACGTCCGGGTCGCGCTGCCGCCCAGCGAGCGCTTCCAGGACCCGTCCCTCATGCGCCGCGCGCTGATGGACGACGCGCTCACCCGGTTCGGGCAGTCGCTGGACCTCGACCAGACCGCGAAGGGCATCGTCGACGTCGTCGTCCCGCACTACTGCAACGTCTCGTCCGTGCTGATCCTGGAGAGCCTGGTCGCGGCGGACGAGGTGCACGACGAGACCGGCTCGGCCGTGATGCGGCGGATCTCGGTCGCCTCCGAGGACGAGGACCCCGCCTGGACCGCGACGTTCCCGGTCGGCGAGGTGCTGGTGTTCCCCGAGGGCACGCCCTACCGCGAGGTCCTCGACACCGCGCGGCCCGTCCACCTGCGGCACGTCCAGCGGGGCGACGCGGGCGCCATTGCCGAGAAGTGGCGGCGCAACCCGGTCGGGCACCTGCTGTCGGACGTGTCGATGGTGCTGCTGCCGATGATCGCCCGGGACACGCTGCTCGGCTTCATCGCCTGCACCCGCGTCACCGGGCACCGCCGCTTCGACGCCTACGACGTCGAGATCGGCATGGAGTTCGCCGCCCGCGCGGCCATCGTCATCGACAACGCCCGCCTGTTCAGCCGCGAGCGCGCCACCGCCCTCGCGCTCCAGCGCAGCCTCCTGCCGAACCGGCTGTCCGCGCCCGCGACCGTCGAGGTCCGGCACCGCTACCTGCCCGGCAGCAAGCTCGTCGAGGTCGGCGGCGACTGGTACGAGTCGATCGCGCTGCCCGGCGCGCGCGCCGCCCTCATCGTCGGGGACGTCGCCGGGCACGGCGTGCGCGCCGCGGTCACCATGGGACGGCTGCGCACCGCGCTGCACACCCTGGCGAACCTGGAGCTCCCGCCCGCCGACGCGCTGCACGTCGTGCACGAGCTGATGATCGAGCTCGGCGAGCAGGAGCCGCACTTCGCCACCTGCGTGTACGCGGTGTACGACGCGACGACCGGCAAGCTGGAGGTCGCGTCCGCCGGGCACCTGCCGCCGCTGCTGGCCGCCCCGGACGGCGGGAACGCCTACCTGGAGGTGCCGCCCGCGCCGCCGCTCGGCGTGGTCGGCGGCGCGGCCATCGAGAGCCGCGAGTTCACCGTCGAGGACGGCTCGGTCTTCGTCATCTACACCGACGGCCTGGTGGAGAACCGGGGCCGCGACATCGACGACGGCCTCGCCCGGCTGCGCTCGCTGTTCACCGCCGAGACCGTCGGCCGCCCGATGGAGGACCTGGCCAAGGCCACCCTCGCGGGCGTCTACGCCGACGAGCACCGCGACGACATCGCCGTCCTGCTGGCCCGGCTGCACCGGATGCCCGCCGACCGGATGGCGTCCTGGCCCCTGCCGACCGACCCCGCGTCCGTCCGCCGGGCGCGCGGCCTGGTGTGCAGCAAGCTCACCGAGTGGGGCCTGTCCGACCTCGTCTACACCACCGAGCTGCTCGCGTCCGAGCTGGTCACCAACGCCCTGAGGTACGCGCCGGGCGGCATCGAGCTGCGGCTGCTGCTCGAGCGCACCCTCACCCTGGAGGTGCTGGACCGCTCGGCCGCCCTGCCCCGCCTGCGGCACGCCCTCGACGACGACGAGAACGGCCGCGGCCTGCTGGTCGTCAGCCAGCTCGCGCACCGGTGGGGCACCCGCCGCACCCCGGCGGGCAAGGTCGTCTGGTGCGAGCAGGTCGTCCCCGGCGTCCCGCCCGAGCCGGAGGAGCCCATCCCGAACTGGCCCGGCGAGAACCACCACCGCTAGCGCGACCCCCCGCCGGGCCCGCGGTCTAAGACGCGGGGCTACGGGTTCTCGCGCCAGCGGTTGGTGATGGGGAGGCGGCGGTCGCGGCCGAAGTTCTTCGGGGTGACCTTCGGGCCCGGCGGGTACTGGCGGCGCTTGTACTCGGCGAGGTCGGTGAGCCGGATGACGCGGTCGACCAGGGCCGGGTCGTGGCCGGCCGCGATCAGCCGCTCCCGGCCCATGTCGTGCTCGACGTAGTCGACCAGCAGCGGGTCGAGGACGTCGTAGGGCGGCAGGGAGTCGGAGTCCCTCTGGTCCGGGCGCAGCTCGGCGGACGGCTCCTTGACGATGATCGCCTCGGGGATCGGCGGCTCCTCGAACGGATGCAGGAACGGCAGGTCCGAGCCGGTCTGCGCGTTCCGCCACCGGGCCAGGGCCCAGACCATGGTCTTGACCAGGTCCTTGATGGGGCCGAAGCCGCCCGCCGAGTCGCCGTAGAGCGTGGAGTAGCCCGTGGCCAGCTCGCTCTTGTTGCCGCCGGTCAGCACCAGGTGGCCGTGCTCGTTCGACAGGCCCATCCAGATGTTGGCGCGGATCCGGGCCTGGAGGTTCTCCGACGCCAGGCCGTGCAGCTCGAGCTCGGACTCGAACGCGTCCACCATGCCGCCGATCGGGACGATCCGGGACCGCACGCCCTGCCGTTTGACCAGCTCCTCGGCGTCGGTGACCGAGTGTTCGGACGAGTAGCGGCTCGGCAGCAGGACGGCGTGCACGTTCTCCGGCCCGATGGCGTCGGACGCGATGGTGGTGACCAGCGCCGAGTCGATGCCGCCGGACAGGCCGAGGATCACCGAGCGGAAGCCGTTCTTGCGGACGTAGTCGCGGGTGCCGGTGACCAGCGCCGCGTACACCTCGCCGAGGTCGTCCAGCCGCTCGGCGACCTGCCGCGGGCGGGCCGGGTAGGCGGGCACGGGTTCGCCGGACAGGACGTGCCGTTCGATGGTGATGGTCGTGCCGTCCTGGGCGTCGACCGGCTCGCGGCCCGGCCCGGCCGCCGGGGCGGCGGCGGGCAGGGAGAGGTCGGAGACGAGCAGGTACTCGGTGAACTGCGGGGCGCGGGCGAGCAGCGCGCCGTCCGCGCCGACGACGACCGAGTCGCCGTCGAAGACCAGCTCGTCCTGGCCGCCGACCATGTTGACGTAGGCGAGCGCGCAGCCGGCCTCGCGGGCGCGGCGGGCGCACAGGTCGAGCCGGGTGTCCTGCTTGTCCCGCTCGTGGGGGGACGCGTTGATCGCCAGGAGCAGGCCCGCGCCGGCGGCGCCGGTGACCTCGACCGGACCGCCGTCCTGCCAGAGGTCCTCGCAGACGACGGTCGCGACGTCCACGCCGTTCACCCGGACGACCGGCAGCGTGTCGCCGCGCACGAAGACGCGGTACTCGTCGAAAACCCCGTAGTTCGGCAGGTGGTGCTTGGCCGAGCGGACGAGCACCCCGCCGCCGTGCAGCCACGCCGCGCCGTCCAGCGGGGACCCGGCGGGCTGCCCGGGGCGGACGAGGCCGAGCGTCCGGCGGTCGAGGTAGCCGACGACGACGGGCAGGTCGCCGAGGCCCTCATCGGCCAGCCGCCGCGCGAGCCGTTCGAGGGCCTCGCGGGACGCGTCGACGAAGGACGAGCGGAGCGCGAGGTCCTCGACCGGGTAGCCGGTGAGGGCCATCTCGGGGAACGCGACCAGGTGGGCCCCGGCGTCCCTGGCCCGCCGGGCCCAGGCCACGACCAGGTCGGCGTTGCCGCCGAGGTCGCCGACCGTCGGGTTCACCTGCGCGAGCGCGATCCTGAGCTGTGCCACGTCTCCACCCTAGGAGGTCGCCGGATCCCGGTCACCGACCGGGTATCGTCACTATGACGATAATAATCCGCCGAGGTCAAGAGGCGGCGGGCGCGGCCGTCCGCCTCCGGATGGCGGGCGCGAGCGCCAGTTGCGCGGCCGCCGCGGCGACTCCGAGTGCCCCGCAGACCGGCCACATCAGCGCCGGGCCGCCGAGGCCGAGCAGCTGCGTCCCGCCGAGCGGCGCCAGCATGAGGCCGCCGGACCAGGCGAGCCCGTACAGCCCGCTGTAGCGTCCGCGCAGGTGATCGGGGGACAGCCCGGCCACGATCGCCTGCAGCACGGACGCGGCCATGATCTCGCCGAACGACCACAGCACCACGATGACCGCGTACTGCCACGGCGCGGACGCCAGCACGGTGGCGCCGACCCCGACCCCGACGATCGCCATGCCGGTCACCAGCACCAGCGAGTGGTCGCGCCGGGTCAGCCACGCGTTCACCAGCGGCTGGACGGTGATGATCACGACGCCGTTGAGCGCGATGACCCAGCCGTAGGTGCCCGCGCCGAGACCGTGCTCGCGCATGGCCAGCGGCATCGTCGTCATCGACTGCATCAGGACGAACACGTAGGCCAGCACCGCGAAGGTGTAGCCGACCATGACCCGGTCGCGCATCACGTCCAGGAACCCGCCGCGCGGCGCCGCGGCGGCCGTGGCCGTGTGCGTGTCCGTGCCCGTGTCGGTCGCGGCGTCGGTCGTGCCGGTCGCCGGGGCCGAGGGGCGCGTCTCCGGGACCGCGCGCCAGACCAGTGCGCCGAACGTGACGGCCGTGACGGCGTTGATCCAGAACAGGGTGTGGAACCCGGTGCGGGCGAGCGCCCCGGCCGACGCCATCGCGACCGCCCAGCCGAGGTTCACGGCCCAGAAGTTGAGACCGAACGCGCGCGCCCGGTCCTCCGCCGGGATCATGTCGGCGATCATCGCCTGGGACGCGGGCCGGAACATGTCCAGCAGCAGGCCGAGCAGCGCCGCCGTCGCGACCAGCGCGACGATGCCCTGCGCGTAGCCGAGGGCGAGCATCGCCGCGCCGGTGCCGAGCGTCGACACCAGCAGCGTCTGCCGCCGTCCGATCCGGTCGGCGAGCATCCCGCCGAGGAACTGGCCGCCGAGCGACCCCGCGCCGAGGACGGCCATCACGGCGCCCGCCTGCGCCAGCGACAGCCCGCGCGCGGTGGTGAGGTAGAGGCCGAGGAACGGCTCGACCATGGTGCCGAGCCGGTTGATCAGGGTGCCCGTCCACAGTGCCCAGAAGGCGCGCGGAAGGCCGCCGAGGCGCGGGGCGAGGAACGAGCCGATCCGGCTCGGGGAGGCGGTGACGGTGGATTCGTGAAGGGTTTCCCGGAGGGAGTCGTCGAGCGTGGTCACGCCGTCGATGCTCCGGCAGCCGGACCGGTCAGGACATTCATTTAGTCTGGGCTAAAAGATCGGGGGGGATGATGATCGAGTTCGTGTTCACCCCGGACGACGCCGCCCGCGTCCGGTTCGCGTTCTCGCCGGTGTGGGAGGCGGTCGGGGCGCTGCGGGTGCTCGCCGATCCGTCCAGCAGCGCCCTGCACCTGCCGTGGCTGCGAGCCGCCCGGCCCCGCCTGGCGGATCTCGACCTGGGCCTGCTGCGCACCCTGGTGCCCGCCACCGGCTACGTCGCCGACTTCCTCACCCCGCCGCCCACCACCCCGCTGCCGGACTTCGCCACCGAGCTGGAGACGGTCCGGGCCACCCCGCGCACCGTCGTCGCCGAGGAGCTGGCGTGGTCGGGCAGCCTGGGCACGCCGCTGTACCCGCAGGGTCCCGGCGGCACCGCCTTCGCGAGGCTGACCGCCGACCCGGACGCCACGCTCGAGGCGGTCACCGAACAGCTGGACGTGTTCTGGCGGGCGGCCGTCCGGCCGTTCTGGGGGCGCATCCGCGAACTGCTGGAGGGCGACATCCTGCGCCGCTCCCGCGCCCTCACCGAGCGCGGCGCGGCGGGCGTGTTCGCCGACCTGCACGAGACCGTGGAGTGGGACAACGGCGTCCTGCGCATCGACCGCCCGTGGACGTTCCAGGGCGGCCTGGGCGGGGACGGCCGGGGGCTGCTGCTCGTGCCCAGCGTGTTCACCTGGCCGCGCGTCCAGGTCCTCCCGCCGCCCTACCAGGCGATGCTGAGCTATCCGGTGTCCGGCGTCGCGACGGTGTGGGAGACCCGTCCGGGGCCGCGCGCGGGCTCGCTCGGCGCGCTGGTCGGACGCGCCAGGGCGGAGATCCTGCACGCGCTGGACGCCCCGTCCTCCACCACCGAACTGGCCCGCCGCCTCGGCGTCACACCGGGCGCGGTCAGCCAGCACCTCGCCGTCCTGCGCTCCTGCGACCTGGTCACCGGCCACCGCATGGGCCGCCGCGTCGTCTACGTCCGCACCCCGACGGGAGACGACCTCGCCCGCATCCTCTGAGCCCGTTCACGCAGGTCAACGGGAGGCGAGGACGTCGCGGAGGCCCAGCCGGCGGCGGGGCGGACGGTCGTGGTCGAGGCGCGTCAGGTCGTAGCGGCCGGACTCGACGAGCCAGTCCAGGTGCGCGCGCGGCGCGTCCAGGAGCACCGACACGACCCGCGCGGTCGCGGCCTGTTCCGCCTCGGGCAGCTGGAGCCGGTCGAGCGCCTCCGGCAGGACGCGCGCGGCGGCGGCCACGTCGGCGGCCCGGTGGACGATCCGGTCGATCGTCCAGTACGCGGCCTGCTCGTCCGCGAAGCCGTAGGCGTCGGCCAGGACGGCGACGAGGTTGTGGGTGTCGCCGTCCGCCCTCTCGCGCCGGAAGGACGCGAGGTCGTTGCACCAGGCGATCATGTCGGCGGTGGCCTCGGTCAGCGTCGTCCACGGCGGGGAGTTCAGGACCCGCGCGGGCAGCTCCACCCCGAGCACCGTCTCGACCAGGTCGAACAGGTGCGGCCCGCCGGCGCTGCGGCGCCCCGCGGCGAAGCGCCGCAGCGTCGGGACCTGCCCGGTGCGCCGGTTCACGGCCTCCTCGGCGCAGGCCGCCCGATGCTCCTCCAGGTGCACCAGGAATCGGCGCCGCCAGCCGGGGCCCATGCCCGGCGACGTCCGCCGCCACAGCTCCACGAGCGCGCCCTCCAGCGGACGGGCGCCGGGCAGGGCGCCGCCGCGCCGCAGCGCCCGCAGCAGGTCGTCGTACAGGTCGCAGACGGCGGTCGCGCTTCCCGACACCGGCGGCCGGTCGAGCATGTCGTCGAGCGCGAACGTCCAGGTCAGCCAGTGTGCGAACAGTTCGACGCGGTCGATGTCCGCGGCGGGGAACAGTCGCGCGGCGAGCCGGTCGCAGCGGGCCCGGCCGAGGGGCGAGGTGTCCGGATCGCCGATCACCAGGCCCTGCGCGCGGGTCCAGCCGTCCAGCCCCCCGCCGAGCGTCCACGCGCCCGGATGCATGCCGGACGGGGCGGCCAGCGAGTCCACCCGGTCGGTCAGCGACAGCAGCGTTGAGACGTCCACGACCCGCCCCACGCTAGTGATCATCAACGCCGCCGCCGGACGACCGCCACGTCAAATCTCGGGAAACGGGACGGTCCGGTCCAGGCCGTCCCGACCCGGGCCGCCGGGGCGTCCGGAGCCGCCCCGCGAGGGCGCCGCGGGCGAGGCCGCCGGGCGTCCGGAGCCGGGGCGCGGGCGTGGGATAGTCGATCGAAATCCCTTGCGCACAAGGAGCAGAGCGTGACCCGACGTCCCCTCGCCCGCCTCTCTCCGGCCGCCGCTCTGGTGCTCGCGGCGTCCCTCGCCGCCGGGTGCGGCGCGCACGAGGGCGAGGTGAAGGGCGTGGCGCTGATCGACCGGAGCCGACTCACCGTCTGCACGCACGTCCCGAACCCGCCCTTCGAGGAGCGCCGGAACGGCGAGTACGTCGGTTTCGACATGGACCTCATGGCTCTGGTCGGCAAGCGGCTCGGCGTGCCGCTGAACATCCGCGAGACCGCGTACGACCCGCTGCAGTCCGGCTCGGCGCTGGGCGTGACCCGCTGCGACGTCGTGGCGGCCGGCATCACGATCACGCAGGACCGCGCCACCGGGATCGGCCTCTCCAAGCCGTACTTCGACGTCTACCAGATGATCGTCGGACGCAGGGGGCCCACGTACAGGACGCCGGCCGCGCTCAAGGCCGCGCACGTCCGCGTCGGGACGCTGGAACTCACGCAGGGCGAACTGTACCTGCGCGACGCCGAGCTCGACACCGTCTCGTTCAAGACCCCGGACGCCCTGCTCAACGGCCTGCGCACGCACCGGGTGGACGTCGTCGTCGCGGAGCACCCGACCGCCCTGCGCTGGCTCCGCGACCCCGCCAACGCCGCGTTCAAGGCCCGCGGACGGTTCGGAACGGGCGAGCAGTACGGGTTCATGGTGAGCAAGGACAGCGACCCCGGGCTCCTCGACCTGGTCGACCAGACCCTCGACGCCGCCCGCGCGGACGGCTCCTACCAGCGCATCTACGCGAAGTGGATCGGCCTGTCACCTACCGCCCGGCGGTAATGACCATGGTAGAAATCGTCTCCACGTGCATCAGAAACCCCCTGGAGGATCACGTGTCCGGACGCATTCCTCGATTCTCGGCGCTCATGGCGGCCGCCGCCATGGTGGTCGCCACGGCCTCGGCCTGCGGCGGCGGCGACAGCGGCGTGACCGTGCAGGGCGCCAAGCTGATCAAGAAGGGCCAGCTCAACACCTGCACGCACCTGCCGTACCCGCCGTTCCAGTTCGAGAAGGACGGCAAGGTCGTCGGCTTCGACATGGACCTGATGGACCTGGTCGCCAAGAAGCTCGGCGTCACCCAGAAGGTCGTGGACACCCCGTTCGAGACCATCAAGACCGGCTCCGCGCTGAACGCGGGCAAGTGCGACGTCGCCGCCGCGGGCATGACCATCAAGCCCGAGCGCGCGAAGTTCATCGACTTCACCAAGCCCTACTTCGACGCCACCCAGGCCGCGATGACCAAGAAGGGCACCACCTTCGCGTCGGCCGACGACCTGAAGAAGGCCAAGGTCGGCACCCAGGCGGCCACCACCGGCGAGGACTTCGTGCACAACGCGAAGATCGACTCGGTCTCGTTCGACGACTCGGCGGCGCTGCTCAACGGCCTGCGCAGCGGCAAGGTCGACGTCATCGTCGAGGACTACCCGGTCGTGCAGGGCTGGCTGAAGGACCCGGCGAACTCCGCCTACGCCATCGGCGGCAACTACAACACCGGCGAGCAGTACGGCTTCGCCGTCCGCAAGGACAAGAACACCGGGCTGAAGGACCTCATCGACTCCGTCATCGCCCAGGCCCGCACGGACGGCTCCTACAAGACGATCTACGAGAAGTGGATCGGTCCCATGCCTGAGGGGCACTGACGTGGCATCCACCTCCGAGCCCGCCACCACGGGTGGTGGCGGGCTGACCCGCAGGCGGCGCAGGCAGCTCGTGCTCGGCGGAGAGTACGGCGTCTTCGTCGTCGCCATCGTGCTGCTCGCCGCGCTGGCCGACTGGCACTCCCTGCACATCAACTTCTTCAACTGGTCGGTCGCCAAGAGCCTGTTCCCGGACATCATCACGGTCGCGCTGCGCAACACCCTGGTCTTCACGGCCAGCGGGTTCGCGCTCGGCCTGGCCGGCGGGCTGCTGATCGCGCTGATGAAGCTGTCGTCCGTGCCGCCCTACCGGTGGTTCGCGACCGCCTACATCGAGATCTTCCGCGGCCTGCCCGCCCTGCTGATCTTCATCTTCGTGTCCGTGGGCGTCCCGATCGCCTTCCCCGGCGTGAACGTGCCCGGCGGGGTCTACGGACAGGCGGCCCTGGCCCTCGGCCTGGTGTCGGCGGCCTACATCGCCGAGACGGTCCGCGCGGGCATCGAGGCCGTGCCGCGCGGTCAGACCGAGGCGGCCCGCTCACTCGGCATGTCGCAGTTCCGCGCGATGCGCACGATCGTCATCCCGCAGGCGTTCCGGGTCATCATCCCGCCGATGACGAATCAGCTCGTCTCCCTGCTGAAGGACTCGTCGCTGGCGCTGTTCCTCGGCGTGACCCTGATGGACCGGGAACTGACCAAGTTCGGGCGGGACATGTCCAACCTGAAGGCCAACACCACTCCGATCGTGGCCGTGGGGCTCTGCTACCTGCTGATCACGATCCCGCTCGGCTACCTGGCCCGGCGGCTGGAGGCACGGCAGAAGCGGGGACGGCGATGAGCGCGATCGAGATCAGCGACCTCCACAAGTCGTTCGGGTCGCTGGAGGTGCTGCGCGGGGTCGACCTGAGCATCGAGTCCGGCGAGGTGGTGTGCGTGATCGGGCCGTCCGGCTCGGGCAAGTCCACCCTGCTGCGCTGCGTGAACCTGCTGGAGGAGCCGTCCGGCGGGGCGATCTCGGTGGACGGCGTCGAACTCACCGACCCCGAGGTCGACATCGACGCCGCGCGCCGGCGCATCGGCATGGTGTTCCAGTCGTTCAACCTGTTCCCGCACCTGACCGTCCTCGGGAACGTGACGGTCGCGCAGCGCAAGGTGCTCAAGCGGGACAAGGCCGAGGCGGAGCGGGTCGCCCGCAGGAACCTGGAGCGGGTCGGCCTGGCCGACAAGGTGGACGAGTACCCGGAGAAGCTGTCCGGCGGCCAGCAGCAGCGCGTGGCGATCGCCCGCGCGCTGGCCATGGACCCGGCGGTCATGCTGTTCGACGAGCCGACGTCCGCGCTGGACCCCGAGCTGGTCGGGGACGTCCTCGGCGTCATGCGCGGGCTCGCGGACGACGGCATGACCATGGTCGTGGTCACGCACGAGATGAGCTTCGCCCGCGAGGTCGCCGACCGGGTGGTGTTCATGGACGGCGGCGTCGTGGTCGAGCAGGGCCCGCCGTCGCGGGTGATCATGAGCCCCGAGCACGAACGCACCCGGTCGTTCCTGGCCCGCGTCCTGGACCCGGCGGCGGCCCGGGTCGGCGGGGCGGACGACTGAACCCGCGCGCGTTCGGCCGGACCGGTGGGGGTTCGGCTGGACTCGCGCGCGTCCGCGAGGCCCGCGCGTCCGCGAGGCCCGCGCGTTCGCCTGAACCCGAGCGTTCGCGAGCCCCGCGCGTCCGGGGAGGCCGGGCGTTCACGAGACCTGCGCGTCCGGGGAATCCGCGCGTGTTGTGAAACCCGTGGAACAAGCCCCCGACCTGGGCGTTGGCCGGGGGCTAGGGTAAGCGTCAGGTAAACGCGGGTAAGCCTGGGGTGCGGGGACGCCAGCGTGTTCGGATCGTCCGCGATGTGGCAGAGTTGGCGGCGCGGGGCACCATGTCCGTGACGCTCGAGAATGCTCGCATTGGTGGCGTTTTCGCTGGATAACCGCCGCCGGGACGCGCGTCCGCGACGTAACGTCGCGGTAACAGCGGCCGGTCATACTGCAAAGTGCCGGACCCGGTGCCATACCGCCTGCCGGGGACGGAGTCGCACGAGGGGGAGGGCCTTGGACCGACAGCAGGAGTTCGTGCTCCGCACACTGGAGGAGCGGGACATCCGCTTCATCCGGCTGTGGTTCACCGACGTGCTCGGCTTCCTGAAGTCCGTCGCCGTCGCGCCCGCCGAGCTGGAGGGGGCCTTCGGCGAGGGCATCGGCTTCGACGGCTCGGCGATCGAGGGCTTCGCGCGGGTCTACGAGGCCGACATGATCGCCAAGCCCGACCCGTCCACCTTCCAGGTGCTGCCATGGCGCAGCGAGACGCCCGGAGCCGGGCGGATGTTCTGCGACATCCTCATGCCGGACGGCACGCCGAGCTTCGCCGACCCCCGCTTCGTGCTCAAGCGGGCGCTGGCCCGCGCCGCCGACCTCGGGTTCACCTTCTACACCCACCCGGAGATCGAGTTCTTCCTGCTCCAGAACCGTCCCGAGGACGGCCGGGAGCCGGAGCCGGTGGACCAGGGCGGCTACTTCGACCACACGCCGCACAGCGCCGCGCACGACTTCCGGCGCAACGCGATCATGATGCTGGAGTCGATGGGCATCTCGGTGGAGTTCAGCCACCACGAGGGCGCCCCCGGCCAGCAGGAGATCGACCTGCGGTACGCCGACGCGCTCACCACCGCCGACAACATCATGACGTTCCGGCTGGTCATGAAGGAGGTCGCCCTCGAGCAGGGCGTCTACGCCTCGTTCATGCCCAAGCCGTTCACCGAGTACCCCGGCTCCGGCATGCACACCCACATGTCGCTGTTCGAGGGCGACAAGAACGCCTTCTACGAGCCGGGCGCCGAGTACCAGCTCTCCAAGGTCGGCCGCGCGTTCATCGCGGGCGTCCTGCGGCACTCCGCCGAGATCACCGCCGTCTGCAACCAGTGGGTGAACTCCTACAAGCGGCTGTGGGGCGGCGTCGGGTTCTCGGCGGGCGCGGGCGGCGAGGCGCCGTCCTACATCTGCTGGGGCCACAACAACCGGTCCGCGCTGATCCGCGTGCCCATGTACAAGCCCGCCAAGGGCCACTCGACCCGCATCGAGTTCCGCTCCCTGGACACCGCCGCCAACCCCTACCTGGCGTTCGCGGCGATCCTCGGCGCGGGCCTGAAGGGCATCGAGGAGGGGTACGAGCTGCCCCCGGGCGCCGAGGACGACGTGTGGGCGCTGACGTCCGCCGAGCGCCGCGCGATGGGCATCGAACCGCTTCCGCAGAGCCTGGACGAGGCCGTCCGCGCGATGGAGCGCAGCGAGCTGATGGCGGACGTCCTCGGCGAGCACGTCTTCGACTTCTTCCTGCGCAACAAGCGCCAGGAGTGGGAAGAGTACCGCCGCCAGGTCACCGAGTTCGAACGCAAGCGCCTGATGCCCGTCCTGTAGGGCCCGGGTCCTGCCGCGCAGGCGGCCGCAAGCACGAACGGCTGGAAGCGCGAACGACTGGACGCACGAACGGCCGGAAGCCCGTCCCGGGCTCCCGGCCGTCACCGTCTCAGTGCCGGGTCAGGGCATGATCCGGTCGCCGAGCTGCGGGTCCCCCTTGACCTTCAGGGACGCCGGGGTGATCCACTGCGAGCCCTTGAGCAGCGGCCCGCCCCTGCCCCCGGGGAAGATGTAGACCGCTCCCGAGTACGGCGTGGAGGCGTAGGTGCGTCCCGCGCCGACGACCAGGTCGTTCTTCCCGTCACCGTTCAGATCTTGGACGGCGACTTGCCAACCGAAGAGGTCCCTGGCCTTCGAGGGGGCCGGGGCTCCCTTGAGAGAGAGGTTGACCGAGCGGGCGCCCTTGCCGGTGAGGCCCTTGCGCGTCCCGTAGAGGATGGAGATCGCGCCCGCGTCCTTGATCTTGCCGACCTTGGTGAAGGCCGCGCCGATCGCCACGTCCGCGAGGCCGTCGCCGTTGAGGTCGCCGACGGCGATGTGCCGGCCGAACCCGTCGCCCGCCGTGGCGGTGCCCGGCACGCCCGGGGTGTTCTTGGAGAACGTGACGGGCTTGCCCAGCCCGCTCTTTCCGCCGTACAGGACGCTGACCTGCCGGATCTGCTTCCCCGTCCGGTACTGCTCGACGACGAGGTCGGCCTTGCCGTCGCCGTTGACGTCCCCGGCGCCCATCGTCAGGTCGGGCCAGCCCGTCCCGAAGCGCTTCGGCGCGCCGAGCCCCTTGGCGCTGCCGTAGGACACCGCGCCGAAGCCGACGGCGCGGATCTTCTCCTCCTCCTGACTTCCCCAGAAGGTCATCGCGAGGTCGGCCTTGCCGTCGCCGTTGAAGTCCGCCGCGGTGGTCCTGAACACCTCCTGCGGGAGCGTCGACTTCGCCCATCGGGTGGCCGTGGGCTGCACCGTGCCCGCGCCGAAGTCGTAGAACGTCCGGTAGTAGTAGTTACCGTCCTTCGACGCCCGCTCGTCCAGGGAGACCAGGTCGGGCTTGCCGTTGCCGTTGAAGTCGGCGGCGACGAGGCCGTACCCGCGCGGGCCGTGGAGGAAGACGTGCCTGCTCGTCAGGCCCTTCGGGCCGCCGTACATCACGATGACGCCGCTGGTCTTCGCGTTCGGACCCGCGGTGGTGGCCGCGAGGTCGGCGTAGCCGTCGCCGTCGAAGTCGGCGCTCACCGTCTCGGCGGCGAAGCCCTCGGACGATGTGGCGGGCAGTCCGGCGCGGCCACGGGTGACGACGTCCCTCTGGGCGGGGACCGGTCCGTGCGGGCTTCCGGGCAGGACGAGGACCCGGCCGTAGTGACCGCCGTCGGTCACCCCGGGGTTGGGGAGGACGAGCTCACGGCGTCCGTCGCCGTTGAAGTCGCCTGGTCTGGCCGGTTTTCGTACCGTGGCTCCCGTGACCTGGGCTGCCGAGACGTGCGGGCTGTCCGCCATGGTGAGGGCCACGGCGGATCCGGCCGCCACGGCTCCGGCGGCCAGCGAACCGACCATGGCGAGAGTGCGTCTTCTCATGCGCGGAAACTCCTGAATGCGGGGGGATCGGAGGGGATGGATACGTCCCCGTACAGATACGTCGCTTCAAGATCGAATCCGGTTCGCGCCGTGGCCGTTTCGTGATCACGCGACCGGGGCCGGAAGCCCGGACGGGGCTCCGGCCCCGGTCATCGGTGGCGCCGGGTCAGGGCATGAACGTCTGGGAGATCCGCCAGAACTCCTTGACGTTGAGGGCCGGCGGGGTGATCGCGAACGCGCCCTTGAGCAGCGGTCCGCCCTTGCCGCCCGGGTAGTAGTAGACCGCCCCGAGGGGCTTGTCCGGGCCGTAGTCGCGGTTGTACGCGCCGACGACCAGGTCGCCCTTCCCGTCGCCGTTCAGGTCCTGGACGGCGACGGGATCGCCGAACAGCTCGTCGTGCTGCGGCTTGTTCGGGGAACCGAGGAGGGACAGGTTGACCGAGCGCGCGCCCTTGCCGGTGAGGCCCTTGCGCGTCCCATAGAGGACGGTGACCGCGCCCGCCCTCCTGGCCTTGCCGAGCGTGGTCCTGGGAGCGCCGACGGCCACGTCCGCGAGGCCGTCGCCGTTGAGGTCGCCGACGGCGATCGACCGTCCGAAGCCGTCGGACGTCGACCCCGTCCCCGGCACTCCCGGGGAGTCCTTGGAGAACGTCACGGGTTTGCCCAGTCCGGCCTTCCCGCCGTACAGGACGCTGATCTGCCCCGGCTTCTTCGGCAGGTGCCGCTTGACGACGAGGTCCGCGCGATGGTCGCCGTTGATGTCCCCGACGGCCATCGGGAGGTCCGCCGGGACGTTGTACCGCTTCGGCGCGCCGAGCTTCTTGGCGCCGCCGTAGCGGACCTCGACGTAGGCCACCCTGCGGGGTCCGTTCTCGTTGTCCCCCGAGATGAAGTTCAGCGCCAGGTCGGTCCTGCCGTCGCCGTTGAAGTCGGCCGCGGCGACCCTGATCTGCTCGTCGCTGAGTTTGGTGGGCGCCGTCGCGAACATGGTGACCGTCGGCTTCACCGAGTGCGCGCCGAAGTTGGCGTATGTCCGGTAGTGGAAGCGGCGGTACTTGAGGCCGTCCATCTGGTCTTCCACGCCGATCAGGTCGGGCTTGCCGTTGCCGTCGAAGTCGCCGACCGCGAGCTTTCCGGTGTTCACCGAGCCCGGGAGGACGACGTGCCTGCTCGTCAGTCCCTTGGGTCCGCCGTAGAGCACCAGGACGTTGGTCGGCCCGAACCCGCTGTCGAGGGTGGCGAGGTCGGCGTAGCCGTCGCCGTCGAAGTCGGCGCTCACCGCCTCGCTGCCGAAGTACCCACCCCGGCTCACGGGGAGCCCGGCGCGGCCGCGCGTGACGACGTCCCGCTGGGCGGCGACCGGCCCGCGCGGGCCGCCGGGGACGATGACGAACCGGCCGTGGTGGCCGCTGGGATCGAGTCCCATCTGGTCGAGCAGGACGAGGTCGCGACGTCCGTCGCCGTTGAAATCGCCGGGCTTGGCCGGCTTGTGCGCCGTGGCGCCGGTGACCTGCGCCGCGGAGACGTGCGGGTTGTCCGCCACGGTGAGGGCCACGGCGGATCCGGCCGCCACGGCCCCCGCGGCCAGCGAACCGACCACGGCGAGAGTGCGTCTTCTCATACGCGAGAACTCCTGAAGGCGGGGGATCTGAGGGGATGGATACGGGTCCGTATAGATACGTCGCCTCAAGATCGACTCGGGTTCACGCCGTGGCCGATTCGTGATCTCGGTTCGCTCTCCGTGCTCAGGCGGCCCGGGCGGATTACGGTGGTCGGGTGAGCACGCCGAGCGCACGCGACCGCCGTCCCTCACCCTCGCTGCCGACCAGGCTGGCCCGGCTGGGCTTCGACGACCCCGCCGGAGCCGAACGCCTGCTCGCCGAGGCGGGGCCCGCGGTCACGGCCGAGCTCCTGGACGACCTGGGCGCCACCCCCGACCCCGACCTCGCCCTGCGCGGCCTGCTCGCCCTGCTCACCGGCGCCGAACGGGTCGGCGAGGCCGCCGCCCTCGCGACCGCGCTCGCCACCGACCCGATCGTCCGCGAACGCCTCCTCGCCGTCCTCGGCGTGTCGTCCGCCCTGGCCGACCACCTCGCCCGCCACCCGTCCCACTGGCGCGCCCTCCGCCCCTCCTCGGACGACCCCGAACCGCCCCCAGATGCCCCGCCCGACGCCGACCACCCGAAACCCGGGGAAGCCGCGCGGGCCGCGAATAAGGTCGAGCAGGGCGAGAGCACCCGGACCGAACAGGGCGCGCAGGGCGAGAGCATCCGGACCGAACAGGGCGCGCAGGGCGAGGGCGGGGCGTACGCGGCGCGGGTGGACGCGCTGGCCAGGGGAGTGGGGGCGGCGGCGCGGGCCGAGTTCCTGAGCGCGGTGGGCGCTGATCCGGAGGCGGACGAGCCGGTGGCGCGGGACGCGTCGACGCGGACGCTGGTCGCGCTGCGGGTCGCCTACCGCAGGCGGGTGCTCATGCTCGCCGGACGCGACCTGACCGGGGTGCTGGACGTCGCCGAGGTCGCGGCCGCGCTGGCGGACCTCGCGTCCGCCGCGCTCGCGGCCGGGCTGGCGATCGCCCGCGCGGAGGTCCCCGGGCACGACGCGTGCCGCCTGGCGGTGATCGGCATGGGCAAGTGCGGCGGACGCGAGCTGAACTACGTCAGCGACGTGGACGTGATCTTCGTGGCCGAGGCGCGCGGCGAACACCCGGAGGACGCCGCGCTGCGCACCGCGACCCGGCTCGCCGCCGCGACGATGCGGGCGTGCTCGGCGAGCACCCCCGAGGGCGCGTTGTGGGAGGTGGACGCGGCGCTCCGTCCCGAGGGCAAGGCCGGCCCGCTGGTCAGGACGCTCGCCAGCCACCGCGCCTACTACGAGCGCTGGGCCAAGACCTGGGAGTTCCAGGCGCTGCTGAAGGCCCGTCCGGTCGCCGGGGACGGCGAGCTGGGCGCGCGGTACGCCGCCACGATGGGCCCGATCGTGTGGCACGCCGCCGAGGGAGTGAGCTTCGTGGAGGACGTCCAGGCCATGCGACGCCGCGTCGAGGCGGACCTGAACCGCCGCACCGCCGAGGCCGGACGGCAGCTCAAGCTGGGGCCGGGCGGGCTGCGCGACGTCGAGTTCGCCGTCCAGCTGCTCCAGCTCGTCCACGGGCGGTCGGACGAGTCGCTGCGCGCCCGCGGCACCCTGGACGCGCTCGCCGAGTTGTCGCGCGGCGGCTACGTCGGACGTGACGACGCCGCCGCGCTCGCGTCCGCCTACCGGTTCCTGCGCCGCGTCGAGCACCTGGTGCAGCTGCACCGGCTGCGCCGCACGCACATGGTCCCGGACGACCCGTCCGACCTGCGCCGGCTCGGCCGTGCCCTCGGCCTGCGCACCGATCCGGTGGGGGAGTTCACCGCGCTGTGGCGCAGGCACGCGCGCGAGGTCCGCCGCATCCACGAGAAGCTGTTCTACCGGCCGCTGCTGCGCGCCGTCGCACGGCTGCCCGAGGAGGAGGCCCGCCTCACCCCGGACGCCGCGCGCGTGCGCCTGGAGGCGCTCGGCTACGGCGACCCGGCCGGCGCGCTGCGGCACCTCCAGGCCCTCACCGACGGGGTGTCCCGCCGCGCCGCGATCCAGCGCACGCTGCTCCCGGTCATGCTCGGCTGGTTCGCCGACGCCCCCGACCCGGACGCGGGCCTGCTCGGCTTCCGCCAGGTCAGCGACGCCCTCGGCACCACCCCCTGGTACCTGCGGCTGCTCCGCGACGACGTGACGGTGGCCGAACGCATGGCGCACGTCCTCGGGGCCAGCCGGTACGCCACCGACCTGCTGCTGCGCGCCCCCGAGGCCGTCGCGATGCTCGGCCGCGACAGCGAGCTGAAGCCGCGGCCCGCCGCGTCCCTGCGCACCGAGGCCCTGGCCGCCGTCCGCCGCCGCACCGGCGGGGTGTCCGCGGAGGACGCGGTGACGGCGGTCCGGGCCGTCCGGCGGCGGGAGCTGTTCCGCGTGTCGGTCGCCGACCTGCTCGGCACGCTCGACCCGGTCGCGGTCGGCGAGGCGCTCACCGACATCGCCGCCGTCACGATCGAGGCCGCCCTGGACGCGGCGGTCGGCAAGGTCGAGGCGGAGCGGAGCGGCCCGCTGCCGACCGCGATGGCGATCGTCGCGATGGGCCGGTTCGGCGGGCACGAGACCGGCTACGGCAGCGACGCGGACGTGATGTTCGTGCACGACCCGAGGCCCGGCGCGGACGACCGGGACGCCGCGTCCGCCGCCACCGCCGTCGCCGAGGAGCTCCGCCGGCTGCTCGCGCTGCCCGCCGCCGACCCGCCGGTCAGGATCGACCCGGACCTGCGTCCCGAGGGCAGGACCGGGCCGCTCGTCCGCAGCCTCGCGTCCTACGCCGCCTACTACGCCCGCTGGTCGGAGCCGTGGGAGAGCCAGGCGCTGCTCCGCGCCGACCCGCTGGCCGGCGACCCCGCCCTGCGGGACCGGTTCCTCGAGGTCATCGACCCCGTCCGGTGGCCGGAGGACGGCGTGAGCGAGGACGCCGTCCGGCAGATCAGGCGGCTCAAGGCCCGGATGGAGTCCGAGCGCCTGCCGCGCGGCGTGGACCGCCGCCTCCACCTCAAGCTCGGCCCCGGCGGCCTCTCGGACGTGGAGTGGGTGGCCCAGCTGATCCAGCTCCGGCACGCCCACGAGATCCCCGCCCTGCGCACCACCCGCACCCTCGCCGCCCTCGACGCCGCCGTCGGGGCCCGCCTCCTCGACGCCGAGGACGCCGCGGAACTCGCCGAGGCGTGGCGCCTGGCGACCCGGATCCGGGCCGCGATCGTGCTGGTCAGGGGCCGTCCGTCCGACCTGCTGCCGACCGACCACCACCACGAGCGCAGCGCCGTCGCGCAGGTCCTCGGCTACCCGGCCGCGGGCGACCTGCTCGAGGACTACCACCGCCACGCCCGCCGCGCCCGCGCCGTCGTCGAACGCGCCTTCTACGGCGCCTCCTGACGCCCCCGGCGCCCTGGAACGTGCCAGGGCCTGAACAGGGGGAGCAGGACGCGGGCGCCGCCGTAGGCCAGGACCAGGCCCAGCGCCGAGGCCGCCGCGCCGCCCACGGCGTCCAGCAGGTAGTGGTTGGCGGTGCCCATGATCACCATGATGGTGGCGACCGGGTAGAGGGCGGCCAGGACGACCACCCAGCGGCGGCGGGTGATGGCGATGATCGCGGCCGTGCACCACAGCGACCAGGCCGTGTGCATGGACGGCATCGCCGCGTACTGGTTGGAGACCGAGGCGGTCGGGCCGGTGGTGTAGATGCCCCAGGTGCCGAAGCTGATCACGGTGTCGGTGAAGCCCGCCAGCATGCGCGGCGGCGCCAGCGGGTAGAGCCAGAAGCCGAGCAGCCCGATCAGCGTGAGGAAGAACAGCGCGGCGCGGTGCACCCGGTAGGTGCCCGGATGCCGCCAGTAGAGCCAGACCAGCACCCCGATCGTCATGATGAAGTGCATGGTCGAGTAGAAGTAGTTCGCCGGGACGGCCAGCCAGGAGTGCTCCATGAACAGCCGGTTCAGCGAGTACTCGACGTCCATGCCGCCCTGGGTCTCGGCGTTCAGCAGCTCATGCCCGTGCTGGAGGGCGAGCGCGCGCTCGGTGGGGACCAGGTTGCGGATGAACTCGTAGGCGAAGTAGCAGATCAGGACGATCGCGAGCTCGGTCCACAGCCACGGTCTGGCGGCCCCGGAGCCCGGGCCGGGAACCTCGGCCGGGCCGGGACCGGCCCCGGAGAGGTCCGCGGTCCTGGCCATGGACCGAGCATCTCAGACGCGCTCCGCCGACCTGGCACCGGCCACGGTCCGAATACGAACCATTACCCTCGTGCGACCCGCCCGCGCCCTGCTCCGCACCCGTTCGCCCGCCCGCAGCAGGGGCTTCGGGGTACGCCGGTACAGCACCCAGGACAGGGCCAGCGACCCGATGATCAGCGCGATCCCGATCACCGCGTCCAGAATGTAGTGGTTCGCGGTGGAAAGGATCACCAACACGGTCGTCACCGGGTAGGCCACGCCCAGCGCCTTGAGCCACTTCTGCGACGCCAGCCGGACGAGCACGAACCCGCACCACAGCGACCAGCCCGCGTGCATCGACGGCATCGCCGCGTACTGGTTGGTCATCGTCCCGGCCGAGTCGCCCGAGTACAGCCCCCAGGAGTGCAGCGCGGTCACCGGGTCGACGAACCCGGCGCTGCCGACGAAGCGCGGCGGGGCCAGCGGGTACAGCCAGAACCCGATCAGCGCCAGCCCGGTCGCGATCATCACCGCCGCGCGCAGCCACCGGTACTCCAGCGGCCGGTACCGGTACAGCCACAGCACCAGGCTCACCGTCACCACGAAGTGCATGGTGCCGTAGAAGATGTTCGCCGCCTTGGCCAGCCACGTCACGTCCAGCAGCCACCGGTTGAGGTCCAGCTCCACGTCGACGCCGAGCGAGCGCTCGAGCCACAGGATGTCCTGCGCGTGCCGGAACGCCGGGCCGGTGCCGTCCTGGACCAGGATGATCCGGGTCAGCGTGTAGGCCGTGTAGAACAGGGCGATCAGCGCGAGCTCGCGCCAGAGAGGGGGCGCGGACGGTGAGCCGGAGAACGTGCGGACGGCGCGTGCGAACCGGATGACGCGGCCGGGGGGACGGCGGTCGTCGTCCGCCGTTCCCTGCCGGGGCAGGGGGACACGGGCGGCGGGGGCGGCGGTCTCCTCGGTCTGGCCGCGGGGAGCTGCTGGGGCGGTTTGGGCCATGCTACCTATCTTTGCCGCGCGGTCACCTGTTTGAGATCACCGCGACGAAGGGTCTTCATCTCAGACTTGAGTAGTACGCCCCGGCGGGGAACTCCGGACTTCAGGGTGAGACCCCGTAGCTCTCGGAGATGGCGTGAACTCGACGTGATCGGGAGTCAGCATAGGAGGCCAGGGGTAGATCATGGATCGCCCCCCGCGGATCGACTGGGGGGACGAATGTTGCAGAAGGTGCCACGGAGGCACGTCGGGGTGGCAATCGCCGCCGCCCTGACCGTTTCCGGACCGGCCGGATGCGGGGGTGGGGGCTCGTCCGGCTCCCCGTCCAGGACGGTCTCAGGTATGACGTCCGCGGTCTCGTCCCTTCCGGGCCTGCCCGCCTCGATCACCCGCCAGCATCCCGCTTGGGGACCGTGCACCGGCCTGCCCACCGACGCGCCGGTGACCACCGGGCAGAACGGCACGCCGCAGTGCGCCCGGATCAAGGTACCGCTCGACTACGCCAAACCGGACGGCAGGACCATCGAGCTCGCCCTGCTCCGCTTCCCCGCCACCGACCGGGCCCACCGCATCGGCTCGCTGCTGTTCAACTTCGGCGGCCCCGGCGCGAGCGGCACCGAGTCCGTCGCCGAGGCGGCCGGACGGTTCCAGGGCCTCGCCGGACGCTACGACCTGGTCGGCTTCGACCCGCGCGGCGTCGGCCAGAGCACCGCCGTGACCTGCCTGAGCGACGCCGAACTCGACAGGAACCTCGCGCTCGACGCGGCCCCGGACACCGCCGCCGAGGAGAAGACCGTCGAGGAAGCCGACACCGCCTACATCCGCGCGTGCGAGAAGAACTCCGGCGACCTCCTGCCGCACGTCGGAACCGTGTCCGCCGCCCGCGACATGGACGTCATCCGGAGCGTCCTCGGCGACGCGCAACTGCACTACTTCGGTCTCTCCTACGGCACCGAGCTCGGCGCGAACAACGCCCACCAGCTCCCCGGGAACGTCGGGCGCTCCGTCCTGGACGGCGCCGTGGACACCAAGATCAGCGCGGTGGACCTGTCGCTCCAGCAGGCCGCCGGCTTCCAGCGCGCCCTCGGGAACTTCGCCGCGTACTGCGCCGGTCTCGCGGCCGCCTCGTGCCCGATGGGCCGGACCAGGAGCGAGGTCCTGGCGTCCATCCAGAAGTTCGCGGACGGCCTGGACGCCCATCCCCTCAACACCGACCAGCCCACCCGTCCGCTCACCCAGAGCCTCGGGGTGACCGGCATCTCCGCGGCCCTCTACGACCAGGCGACCTGGAAGACGCTCGCGCAGGCCCTCGCCGATGCGAGCAAGGGCGACGGCAGCCTCCTGCTCGCCCTCGCCGACCTGCAGAACGGCCGCGGCGAGGACGGCCACTACTCCAACACCCTCGCCGCCAACACCGCCATCAGCTGCGCCGACACCACCGAGCGCCAGACCGCGGCGGACGTCCGGCGCGAGCTGCCCCGGTTCCGGAACGCCTCGCCGGTCTTCGGCCCGGCCCTCGCCTGGGGCCTGCTGACCTGCACCGGATGGCCCTTCAAGGGCGACAACGCGGGAAAGGAGGTGTCCGCGCCGTCCGCCGCGCCCATCGTCGTCATCGGCAACGAGGGCGACCCGGCCACCCCGTACGCCTGGGCGCCCGCGCTCACCCGGGAGATCGGCGGGCGGGCCGTCCTCCTCAGCCTCCGGGGCCAGGGACATACCGCCTACCTGACCGGAAACCGCTGCGTCGTGGACACCGTGAACGCCTACCTCCTGGACGGCAAGGTCCCCAGGAACGGAACCAGATGCAGCTGACGAACCCGCGGACGGGAAAGAGGAACGCCCATGGACGATGAGCTTCCACTCACCGGCCATGGGCGTTCACTCACCCCGGGTGGCTATTCGACCGGGACGACCTGCTCCACGGTCATCGGCTCCTTGAGCGCGTTCCCGACCGTGCAGTACTTCTCGTGCACCCGCTTGGCGACGGCCCGCAGCACCTCGGCGGCCTCGTCGTCGCCCTCGGGCAGTTCGACGTCGTAGGTGACGGTGATCGTGCCGAGCCGGCTGGTCTCGACCTTGTCGGCGTGCACGTCCGCGGCCAGCTTCACCATCCGGTGCCCGCGCTTGGCGGTCAGCGGCTCGACCGTGACGAGCTCGCACCCGGCCAGCGCCGTCAGCAGCAGCTCGACCGGCGTGAACACCCCGTCCTCGTCGGCGCTGCCGATGGCAACGGACGCCCCGCGCCCGTTCGTCCCGACGAAACCGCCGTCCGCCGTACGCTCGACCCGTACCTCGGCCATCGCGCTCTCCTTGATCGTCGCACCGTCCGTCCATCCCAACACGGAGCGCCCCCGAGAAGTTCCCCGGGGGCGCTCCGTATCGCCAAACTATGACGAACCAGACGTCGATGCAGAACTCGGCCGTTCCTCAGGCACCGGCCGACGGTCGGATCACACGTCGTAGTACAGCTCGAACTCGTGCGGGTGGGGACGCAGGCGGATCGGGTCGATCTCGTGCTCGTACTTCATCGCGACGTAGGTCTCGATGAGGTCCGGGGTGAAGACGCCGCCCTCCAGCAGGTACTCGTGGTCGGCCTCCAGCGCGGACAGGACGGCCTCCAGCGAGCCCGGGACCTGCGGGATCGCGCGCGCCTCCTCCGGCGGGAGCTCGTAGAGGTCCTTGTCCACCGGCTCGGGGGGCTCGATCTTGTTCTTGATGCCGTCCAGGCCCGCCATGAGCATGGCGGAGAACGCCAGGTACGGGTTGCAGGACGGGTCGGGCACGCGGAACTCGACGCGCTTGGCCTTCGGGTTCGAGCCCGTGATCGGGATGCGGATGCACGCGGACCGGTTGCGCTGCGAGTACACCAGGTTCACCGGGGCCTCGAAGCCGGGCACCAGCCGGTGGTAGGAGTTCACCGTCGGGTTGGTGAAGGCCAGCAGGGACGGCGCGTGCCGGAGCAGGCCGCCGATGTAGTGCCGGGCGCTGTCGGACAGGCCCGCGTACCCGACCTCGTCGTAGAACAGCGGCGACCCGTCCTTCCACAGCGACTGGTGGCAGTGCATGCCCGAGCCGTTGTCGCCGAAGATCGGCTTCGGCATGAAGGTGACGGTCTTGCCCGCCGCCCGCGCGACGCTCTTGACGATGTACTTGTAGAGCATCAGCTGGTCGGCCGTCTTCAGCAGCGTGTCGAAGCGGAAGTCGATCTCCGCCTGGCCCGCCGTGCCGACCTCGTGGTGCTGCATCTCCACGTGGATGCCCGACCGCAGCAGCTGCTCGACCATCTCCGACCGCAGGTCGGTGAAGTGGTCCATCGGCGGGACGGGGAAGTAGCCGCCCTTGTACGGGGGCTTGGCGCCGAGGTTGCCCGTCGGCTCCTCGCGCCCGGTGTTCCAGGCGCCCTCGACCGAGTCGAGGTAGTAGTAGCCCGCGTTCGCCTTCGTCTCGAACCGGACGTCGTCGAAGATGTAGAACTCGGCCTCGGGGCCGAAGTAGCAGGTGTCGGCGATGCCGGTGCCGCGCAGGTAGTCCTGCGCCTTCCGCGCCACGTTGCGCGGGTCGCGGCTGTACGGCTCGCCGGTCAGCGGGTCGTGCACGAAGAAGTTGAGGACGAGCGTCTTGTGCTGCCGGAACGGGTCCAGCACCGCCGTCCCCGGGTCCGGGAGCAGCAGCATGTCGGACTCGTGGATCTCCTGGAAGCCGCGCACCGACGAGCCGTCGAACATCAGCCCGTCGGTGAAGACGCCCTCGCCGAAACTCTCCACCGGGAACGTGAAGTGCTGCATCTTCCCTGGCAGGTCCACGAACCGGCAGTCCACGAAGCGGACGCCTTCGCGGTCGATGAACTCCAGGACCTCTTTGGCGCTGCCGAACATCCAGCCTCCTTGGGGGCGTTCTCGAGCTTCCGGAAGAGTCTCAACGGGCCGTTTCCCGGCCGTGTCCCATGTGTTTCGAGTGTGTTACGGCTCACTGCGTGATGTCCGTCACCCCACCCTAAACCGCCCGCCCCGACCCGCATCCGGGCGGGTCCGGGGACCGGATAGCGTAGAGACATGGCAAGTGGTGAGCAGCGGCGGTCCGCCGGACCCAGGTGGTCGCAGACGTGGCTCGGCGGCGCGGCGTCCGCCGGGGTCGACCTCGGCACGCCGGGGTCCCGGCTGGGGCTTCCCAAGGACGGCCCCGGTTCGGTCGCGACGTACGGACGCCGCATCGTCGCCCTGATGGTGGACCTGATCGCCGGCGGGCTGGTCGGCGCGGCGCTCGCCTCGGCCCTGCACTGGAGCCCGGCGACCAGGTCGCTCGCCAACACCGCCGTGTTCGCGCTCATGGTGTGGCTGCTCACCGCCACGCTCGGCACGACCATCGGCAAGCGCATGGCCGGGCTGCGCGTCGTCCGGCTGGACGGCCGCCCGGTCGGTTTCGGCTGGTCCCTCGCCCGGACGCTCCTGCTCGTCCTGGTCGTCCCCGCCCTGCTCTGGGACCGCGACCACCGCGGCCTGCACGACCGCGCCTCCAACACCGTCGTCGTCCGCGCCTGACCGTCGCAACGCGCCTGACCTACCCGTCCGCGCCTGACCGATCCGTCCGCGCCTGACAGAGCGTCCGCCCGACCGGTTCGACACAGAACGACCGAAACGGGAGGGCTCCCCGACTGGGGAGCCCTCCCGTTTTCCGTTCGAGGCCGCGACGAGACGGCCGGGGGTCAGCGCGTCTTCGGCTTCGGGCCCTTCGGCATGCGGGCGCCCTTGGGCATCGGGCCCTTGGGCATCTGCATCGCGCGGGGGAGCGCCGCCAGACGGCTGTTCACGTCGTTGACCTGCGCCTTGGTCAGGTTGCGGGGCAGCTTCATCAGGTGCCGCTGGAGCTTGTCCACCGGAATCTGACCCTCTTCGTCCCCGACCTGGATGTCATAGATCGGGACGGACGGCACGGCGCGCGAGATGCGCTTCTTCTCCGCGCCGAGCAGCTGGCCGACGCGGCTGCGCGGGCCCTCCGAGACGATCACGACGCCGGGACGGCCGACCGCCCGGTGCACCATGTCCAGGTTGCGGTTGCCGGACACGGCCTCGGTGACCGTCCAGCCGCCACGCGCGTTCTTCAGCACCGCCGCGGCCGCGCCCGGCTGCCCGGCGATCACCGAGTACTGGGCGCGCTGCGCGAGCTGGCCGAACACGATCATGCCGACCGCGACGGCCGCCAGGACGCCCAGCGGGACGAAGAACCACAGGCTGCCCACGACCCAGCCGACGGCGATGACGACGACCAGCGCCGCGAGCGCCGAGGCGAACACGATGGGGAGGGCCTTGGGGTTCGCCTGGTGGAGGACCTGGGCGACCATGCGGATCTGCTTGAGGCGGCCCGGACGCTCCTGGGCCCCGTCCGTGGGCTTCTTCGACATGTTCCTAAGGATAATGGTCGCCGTCAGCGCTCTCGCGCCTCGATGGCCTGCTGGTAGAGCCGCCCCGCCCGGTAGCTCGACCGGACGAGCGGGCCGGACATGACTCCGGCGAACCCGATCTCCTCGGCCTCGGCCGACAGCTCGACGAACTCCTCCGGCTTCACCCAGCGCTCCACCGGGTGGTGCCGCGGCGACGGACGCAGGTACTGGGTGATCGTGATCAGCTCGCAGCCCGCCTCGTGCAGGTCGCGCAGCGCCTCGGAGACCTCCTCGCGGGTCTCGCCCATGCCGAGGATGAGGTTCGACTTGGTCACCAGGCCCGCCTCGCGCGCCCGCGTGATGACCTCGAGCGACCGCTCGTACCGGAAGCCGGGACGGATCCGCTTGAAGATGCGCGGGACGGTCTCGACGTTGTGCGCCAGCACCTCCGGCCGCGACGAGAACACCTCGGCGAGCTGGTCGGGGTCGGCGTTGAAGTCGGGGATCAGCAGCTCGACGCCGCAGCCGGGGACGGCCGCGTGGATCTGCCGGACGGTCTCGGCGTACAGCCAGGCCCCGCCGTCCTCCAGGTCGTCGCGGGCGACGCCGGTGACCGTCGCGTAGCGCAGCTCCATGGTCGCCACGGACTCGGCGACCCGGCGCGGCTCGTCCCGGTCGAACTCGGCGGGCTTGCCGGTGTCGATCTGGCAGAAGTCGCAGCGCCGCGTGCACTGGTCGCCGCCGATGAGGAAGGTGGCCTCGCGGTCCTCCCAGCATTCGAAGATGTTGGGGCAGCCGGCCTCCTGGCAGACCGTGTGCAGACCCTCGGACTTCACCAGCTGGGTCAACTCGCGGTACTGGGGGCCCATCTTCAGCCGGGTCTTGATCCAGTCCGGCTTGCGCTCGATGGGAGTCTGGCTGTTCCGGGCCTCGATGCGGAGGAGCTTGCGCCCCTCGGGTGTCGCCGTCGTCACCCCCACAGGGTACGTGCCGATCTCCGGCGCCCGCACCCCGGCCGTCCCCGCCCAATCCGCCCCGGGACGGCGGAAGGGCGGTGAAGGCGCGCAAGCTCTCCTGAAGAGGATTCCCGTGTTTCCACCCTGTGTAGCTGTGGATCTCTTAAGGTGACTGCCTGTTGTCGCACGAATCGAACGTGGAGAGAGTAGGACCGCCGTGGGTCTCGCGTTGTCGTATCTGAGGGTGCCGCCCGTGGTCGGAGGGGAGAGCGACCCCGCGCGGATCGCGGCCGGGCTGTTCGGCGCCCCGGGCGCCCCGCGGGACGATCGCTCCCTCGATCTCGGTGGCTACTGGCAGGTGCTGCACTGGGCGCTGACCGGCGACGCCTGGGAGGGACGGCAGCCCGAGGCGGACGTGGTGTGCGGCGGTCGCCTGCTCACCGAGGACGGCGCCGACGCGAGCGGCGCGGACGTGATCTACCTGGCACCGGAGCGGGTCAAGGCGGCCGCCGCGCACCTCGACACCATCGGTTTCGCGTCCCTGTCGGCCCGCCTGGACGCGGCGGCGATGCGAGCGGCGGGAGTGCAGGGCGCGGACGTCCCGGACCCCGGGGCCAGACTGGGCCCCGCCTACGCCCGCCTGTCCGATTTCTTCCGGACGGCGGCGGGCGAGGGCCAGGCCGTCTTCAAGGTCCTCCGCGACCGGTCCTGAACCGCCGCCGTGCCCGATGCCCCGGCCCGATGACCTAGACCACGATGGCCTAGACGGAGAGCTGGGCGGTGGTGCGGTGGAGCACGTCGTCCGCGCCGAGCAGGGCGCCCAGGTGCCGTTCGACCAGCGGAAGGATCTCGGCGACGGTGACCGGGTGGCCGACCTCGGCGCTGAGGCTGGTGGAGCCGACGTCCCGGAGGCCGCACGGGACGATCCGGTCGAACCATGACAGGTCGCAGTCGCAGTTGAGCATGAAGCCGTGCATGGTCACGCCGCGCGAGACCCGGATCCCGATGGAGCCGATCTTGCGGTCCGGCGTGCCCGGGACCCAGAGGCCGCTGCGTCCCTCGACGGTGGTCGTCTCCAGCCCGAACTCGGCGCAGACGGCCATCATCATGCGCTCGAGCAGCCGGACGTAGGCGACGACGTCCACCGGGTCGGGCAGCCGCAGGATCGGGTACCCGGTCAGCTGCCCCGGCCCGTGCCAGGTGATCTTGCCGCCGCGGTCCACCTCGACGACCGGCGCGCCGGGGTCGCCGAACGGGCGGTCCATCGGCTCGGTGCGCTTGCCGGCGGTGTACACCGGCCGGTGCTCCAGCAGCAGGACGGTGTCGCCGATCTCGTCGTCCGCGCGGCGCGCGTGGGTGCGGCGCTGGAGCTCCCAGCCCGCCTCGTAGTCCACGGCCGCGGTGCCGAACCCGGCGTGGACGACGGTCAGCGCGTCGATGTCGAAGGCGGGAAGGGGGGCCGCGGGCCCGTCCGCGACGGCCTGGTCGGCGGAACGCGTCAGGCGATCCTCGGCGGAACGGGCGGCGCCACGTACGTCAACATCGCTCACGACGGCCAGCCTACGTCCCTACTCGCGGGTCAGGAGCCGGGGGTCGATCGGGGTCTCCTTCACCCGGCCCGGGCCGTCCGCGTCGATCCGGTAGGCGCTCTTGCCGTCGGTGAACGTGACGGCCTGGACGAACTCGGTGCCGACGTAGTGCAGCGCGGTGTCCTCGTCCGCGGCGTAGCCGCCGGGCAGGGCGCCCTCGCCGACCAGCCGCTGGAGCAGCGGACGCCGCTGCGGCTCGCTGTCGTAGTGGACGCCGCAGGAGTAGGGGAGCAGGCCGAGCCCGCCGGTGAACGCCTGCAACTCGGGCCCGAACGAGTCGGTGTTGCCGCCCATGTGCCAGCACAGCGCCCCGGCGCTCTGCCCCGACAGCACCACGCCCTCGTGCCACGCCTCGCGCATGATCTCGCTGAGGCCGTGCACCTGCCACAGGGCCATAAGGTTGGCCACACTGCCGCCGCTGACGTAGATCAGGTCCTGGGAGAGCAGGTGCTCGCGCATGTCCGCGACGTTCGGCATCGGGAACAGCGCCAGGTGGCTGACCTCGGCGTCCAGCTTGGAGAACCCCGCGTAGAACCGGGAGATGACCTCCGCCGAGTCGCCCATCGCGGTGGTCAGGAAGCACAGCCGCGGCCGGTCCTGCCCTGTCAGGTCGCAGGCGTAGCGGAGCAGCGGGCTCGGTGCGATGCCGCCCCGGTCGTCCCGGACGAAGCTTCCGCCGCCGATCGCGAGGATGTGCGGCTGACCGTCGGTGCTCATCTGCTGCCCTCCCAGTGGACGCGCGTCAACGATCACCGTACGACCCGCGATCGTCGCGGGACGTGTTTTTGAAGATTCTTGGCAAGGCCGCGCCCAGTTCAGGGTCGGCGTGACGAAAACCGGCCTCCGTCAGCCGCCGCGGGACGACCCGCTGGCCCGGCAGGATCGCCTCGCCCGCGAACCCCGGCATCACCGTGCGCAGGACGAACGCCGGGACGGGCAGGGGAGTGGGCCGGTGCAGGGCCCGTCCGAGCTCGCGCGTGAACTCGGCGTTGGTGACCGGGTTCGGGGAGGCCAGGTTCACCGGCCCGGCCAGGTCCGTGTCGATCAGGAAGCGCAGCGCGGCGACCTCGTCCGCGAGGGAGATCCAGCTCCAGTACTGGCGGCCCGATCCGAGCCGTCCGCCGAGGCCGAGCTTGTACAGGGGCAGGAGCCTGCCCAGCAGTCCGCCACTCGCGCCCAAGACGTGCGCCGTGCGCGCGAACGCCACTCGCGCGCCCGCGCGGGAGGCCTGGGACGCCGCGTCCTCCCAGGACCGGACGAGCCCGGCGAGGAAGCCCGTGCCACTGGGGGAGTCCTCATCCACCTCGCGGTCGCCCGTGTCGCCGTAGAACCCGATCGCCGACCCCGACACCAGCACAGGGACCTCCGCCTTGGCGACGGCCTGCGCGATCGTCGCGGTGCCCCGGACGCGGCTCAGCAGCAGCGTGCGGCGGTAGCCGGGAGTCCAGGGCCGGTCGCCGATGCCCGCGCCCGCCAGGTGGACGACCGCGTCGACCCCCGCCAGGTCCACGGGCCCGCCGGACGGCTCCCAGCGCCGCTCGTCCGGGCCGCACGGCTCGCGCCGCACCAGCCGGACCACCGCGTGCCCGTCGTCCGCCAGCGAGCGGACGAGGGCGGAGCCGACGAAACCCGAAGCGCCCGTCACCGCGACCTTCATGGGCCCAACCCTAGGGCCCGGCATCGCCCACCCCTAGGTCCCCGGAACGGTCGGAGCGGCGATAGCCTCCGGGACATGGCAAAGATCCCCACCGCGGCCGTGGCCGCCACCGGTCTCGTCGGCGGTTACGCCGCCGCCCGCTTCACCCACCGCCGTCCGCTCGGCGGCGCCGTCCTCGCCGCCGCGGGGGCCTACTGCGCGCGCGAGTGGCACAAGAACGCGGGCCCCAAGGGCACGGCCGCGCTGCTCACCGTCTACCTGGCGGGCTTCGGCGGCTCGCACCCGCTGGCCAAGAAGATCGGCGCGTGGCCGTCCGTCCTGAGCGTCGCGGCCGTGTCGGCGGGCTCCGCGTACGTCCTCTCCGACCGCAAGAGCTGACCTCCGAGGATCAGGGGCCGTCGTTGGAGCGGCGGGAAGCGCGTGCGTACTCGGCGCGCTTCCTGCGGTAGGCCAGGAACGCGCCGACGGCGCCCAGGAGGAGACCCACGGGCAGGCCGAAGAGCATGCCCCTGACCGTGCTCCCGCCGCTGTCGGTCGCGAACGCCGTGGCCAGGAGGATCCCCGAGAGGGCCAGGGACGCGACCAGGACGGCCAGCGGAGCCCACAGCCCGCGGGTGAAGTAGTAGCTGCGGCCGGGGCGTCCGGCGGGCGTCGCGATGTCGGCGGCGGGCCCGGCGACGGCGGCGAGCGGCCGCTTGGAGTACGCCAGGAACAGCCAGTGGCCGCAGGGCTCCCAGCCGTCCGGCGCGAGCTCCTCGGCGTGCGCCGCGCGGTCGCGGCGGCCCACGACGTCCCGCCGGTACTCCCACTGCGTGGGGGACGCCAGGTCGCGGCGGCTGACGAAGCGGCCGAGGTGGTCGACGCGCTCGATCTCCCAGCCCTGCGCCCCGAAGCGGTTCATCATCTCCTGGTCGACCGACGCGTCCGCCGACCAGACCCAGCGCTCGGCGTCCGCCGCGGGTCCGCCCGCCGCCGCCTCGGCGCCCGCGCCCTCGGCGAACTCCGCCGCGAACCGCACGGCCGGGCCGAACTCGTCCTCCGGGTCCGCGCCCGTCTCGGCGAGGTGGCCGGACAGCTCGCCGACCAGCGGGCCGATCCGGTCCTCGGCGACGCCGAGCCGCCGCAGGCCGTCCGCCAGCTCCTCGAAGTAGCGCTCGTTCACGCCTCGCCTCCCTTGAGCAGCGCCCGGACGGCCTCGTGGAAGTCCAGCCAGGACGCGCCCCGCTCGGTGAGGGCCGTCCGTCCCGCGTCCGTCAGGCGGTAGTAGCGGCGTCCGGGGCCGCGTTCGGCCGCCCGGTACTCGGCCTCGACGAGACCGGCCTCCTCCAGCCGGTTCAGGACCGGATACAGGGTGCCGCCCTTGATCTGCCCCAGGCCCGCCTCGTCCAGGGCCTTGGCGAGCTCGTAGCCGTAGCTCTCGCCGTGCCGCAGGGAGGCCAGGACGGCCAGGTCGAGCACGCCCTTCAGCCAGTTCGCGCGCCGGTCGGCGGCCATCAGCGCCGTCCGTCCCGGGTCTCGGCGCCGAGGGCGATCCACACGCCCGGCAGCGGCGGCATCGCGGCGTTCCCGACGCTCGGGGGCCGGTCGCCGGCGGACGATCGGTTCATGGTCGCTCCTTGGGAGGTCGTCGTTGCCACCTAGACGATATGGCGACCTAGTTAGGAATGCAACCTATATAGCGACGTGGAGCCTCCGGGAACGGCGAAGCCCGCCGTCCCGGAACCGGGACGACGGGCTTCGGACCTGCCCGAAGGCGGGGAAGGAGGCGTCAGAGGCCGAGCTCGGCCTCGAAGTTGCCCTCCTCCAGACGGTGCTTCACGGTGCCCAGGAAGCGGGCGGCGTCCGCGCCGTCGATGAGGCGGTGGTCGTAGGTCAGCGCCAGGTAGGCGATGGACCGGACGGCGATGACCTCGCCCAGCTCCGGGTCGTCGATGACGGCCGGGCGCTTCACGACCGCGCCGGTGCCGAGCATGCCGACCTGCGGCTGGTTCAGGATCGGCGTGTCGAACAGCGCGCCGCGGCTGCCGGTGTTGGTCAGCGTGAACGTGCCGCCGGACAGCTCGTCCGGGCTCACCCGGTTGGTGCGGGTGCGGTCGGCCAGGTCGGCGATCCGCTGCGCGAGGCCGCCCAGGTTCAGCTGGCCCGCGTTGTGGATGACCGGGACCATCAGGCCGCGCTCCGGCACGTCCACGGCGAAGCCGAGGTTCTCCACGTCGTGGTAGGTGACCTCGTCGCCGTTGATGACCGCGTTCACCTTCGGGTGCTGCTTGAGCGCCTCGACGGCGGCCAGCGCGAAGAACGGCATGAAGGTCAGCTTCACGCCCTCGCGCGCCTCGAAGTCGGCCTTCGCGACCTCACGCAGCCGCGCGACCTTCGTGACGTCCACCTCGACGACGGTGGTGAGCTGCGCCGACACCTGGAGCGACTCGACCATGCGGCGGGCGATGGTCTGCCGGATCCGGGACATCTTCTCGGTCTTGCCGCGCAGCGCGAGCTGCTCGGCCGGAGCCGCGAACGAGACCGGGGCCGGAGCCGCCGGACGGGCCTGGGTGGAGGACGCGGCGGCGGGAGCCGGAGCGGCGGCGGCCTCGCGGGCGACGCGAGCCGCCTCGAGGACGTCCTGCTTGCGGATCCGGCCGCCCACGCCGGTGCCCTTGACCGTGCCCAGGTCGACCTCGTGCTCGGTCGCGAGCTTGCGCACCAGCGGCGTGACGTACGGGCCGTCGGCGCCCGCCTCGGCGGACGGGGCGGCCGGTGCCGGAGCGGCCGGGGCCGGCTCGGGCGCCGGAGCCGGGGCGGCGGGCTGCTGCGGCGCGGGCGGCGGCCACGCTGCGGGCGGCGGTCCCTGCGGGGCCGGAGCCTGCGGCGCGGGAGCCGGGGCCGGAGCGGGCTCGGGCGCGGGGGCCGGGGCGGGCGCCGGGGCCGGGGCCGCGGCGGGCTCGGCCGCGGGCGCGGCGGCGGGGGCGTCGCCCTCGTCGCCGATCACCGCGAGTTCGGCGCCGACCTCGACGGTCTCGTCCTCGGCGACGGTGATGCTGGTCAGGATGCCGGACGCGGGAGAGGGGATCTCGGTGTCGACCTTGTCGGTCGACACTTCGAGAAGCGGCTCGTCGGTCTCGACGCGCTCGCCCTCCTTCTTCAGCCAGCGGGTGACGGTGCCCTCGGTGACGCTCTCGCCGAGCTGGGGCATGGTGACGGAGACCGGCATGGCTCTCAGAAACTCCTTCGAGATCTCAAATTCCCGGCGCGGCGGTTCAGCCGTGCACGTGCAGTGGCTTGCCGGCGAGCATCATGTGCGCCTCGCCGACGGCCTCGGACTGGGTCGGATGCGGATGGATGAGCTGGGCGACCTCGCTCGGCAGGGCCTCCCAGTTGTAGATCAGCTGGCCCTCGGTGATCAGCTCGCCGACCCGCGCGCCGACCATGGACAGGCCGAGCACGCGGCCGCCGCGCTCGGCGATCACCCGCACCTCGCCCTGCGTTCCGAGGATCTTGCTCTTGGGGTTGCCGGCGAGGTCGTAGACCGCCTCGTCGATCTCATACCCACGTTCGGCGGCGACCTTCGAGGTGATGCCGACGGAGGCCACCTCGGGGTCGGAGTAGGTGATGCGGGGCACCCCGTCGTAGTCGATCGGCGCCGGGTCGAGCCCGCCCAGCCGCTCGGCCACCAGGATGCCCTCGGCGAAGCCGACGTGCGCCAGCTGGGGGGTGTCGACGAGGTCGCCGACCGCCGAGACGGACGGCACCGACGTGCGGCACAGCTCGTCCACCTTGACGAAGCCGCGCTCCAGCTCGATCCCGGCCTCCTCGAAGCCGAGCCCGGCCGAGACCGGCCCGCGGCCGACCGCGACGAGCAGCAGCTCGGCGTCCAGGGTCGTGCCGTTCTCCAGTGTGACCGACACGCCCGCGTCGGTTCCCACGACCCCCTGGAAACGGACGCCGAGCTCGTACTTGATGCCGCGCTTGCGGAAGGCGCGCTCCAGGCGCTTGGAGCTGCTCTCCTCCTCCAGCGGCAGCAGGTGGGGGAGGGCCTCCACGATGGTGACGTCGGCCCCGAACGAACGCCACACGCTGGCGAACTCGACACCGATCACGCCGCCGCCGAGGATCACGACGGACGACGGGACGCGGCCGAGCGTCAGGGCCTGGTCGCTGAAGATGACCTTCTCGCCGTCCACCTCGAGGCCGGGCAGCGTGCGCGGGGCGGAGCCGGTGGCCAGCAGGACGTGCCGTCCCGTGAGCGTCCGGGTGGAGCCGTCGGCGGCGCGGACCTCGACGGAGGTCGGGGACGCGAGCCGCCCCTCGCCCTCGACGACCTCGATCCCGCGCGCCTTGATCAGTCCGGTCAGGCCCTTGACCGTGCCGGAGACGACCTTGTCCTTGTAGGCGTGGACACCGTCGATGTCGATGCCGACGAAGTCGGCCTTGACGCCGAAGTTGGCGGCCTCGCGCGTCTGGTCGGCGATCTCCGCCGCGTGCAGCAGTGCCTTGGTGGGGATGCAGCCGCGGTTCAGGCAGGTGCCGCCGAGCTTGTCGCGCTCGACCAGCGCAACGCTCATGCCGAGCTCGGACGCGCGCAACGCGCACGCGTAGCCGCCGCTCCCGCCTCCCAGGACCACGATGTCGAAGGGGCCGCTGTCAGCCAATGTCGCTCCCTTTCCGCCCTACGCGCCTACGGCTGGTGTGCCTCGCGCACCCGGCGGCGGCACGGGGTGACGTCCCGCCGCCAGGGAAAAACCTATTCCCTTGTGCGCCGGGCGGGCCCGGTCGGGGTCCGCCCGGCGGTGAAACACGTCAGAGCTCGCCGGCGGCCATGTCCTCGGCGACCGCGACCAGCGTGCGCACGGCCGCGCCGGTGCCCGCCTTCGGCGTGTAGCCGTAGGCCTCGCCCTTGTTGTAGGACGGGCCGGCGATGTCGAGGTGCGCCCAGCGGACGCCGTCCGGCACGAACTCCTTCAGGAAGACGCCCGCGACGAGCATGCCGCCCCAGCGCTCGCCGCTGATGTTGGCGATGTCGGCGACCGCGGAGTCGAGGCCCTTGCGGAGCTCCTCCGGCAGCGGCATGCCCCAGGAGGGCTCGCCGGTGCGGACGGCCGCCGCCACAACCTTCTCACGGACGTCGTCGTCGTTGGCCATGACTCCCGTCGTGCGGGTGCCGAGCGCGACCAGCTGGGCGCCGGTCAGGGTGGCGACGTCGATCAGCAGGTCGGGCTCGTCCTCGCCGGAGCGGACGATCGGGTCGGCCATCACCAGGCGGCCCTCGGCGTCGGTGTTGAGCACCTCGACGGTCTTGCCGCCGTAGACGGTCAGCACGTCGGACGGGCGCTGCGCGGTGCCGGACGGCATGTTCTCGGCGAGCGCGAGGTAGCCGACGACGTTCACGGCCGGCTTGAGCTCGGCGATCGCGGCGAGCGCGCCCAGCACGGCGGCGGCGCCGCCCATGTCGGACTTCATCCAGTCCATGCCCTCGGCGGGCTTCAGCGAGAGGCCGCCGGAGTCGAAGGTGATGCCCTTGCCGACCAGCGCGAGGGTCTTGGACGCCTCCGGGTGGGTGTAGGCGAGGCGGACCAGGCGCGGCGGGTTCGCCGAACCCTGGCCGACGCCCACGATGCCGCCGTAGCCGCCGTCCACCAGGGCCTTCTCGTCCAGCACCTCGATCGCCAGGCCGCCCTCGGCGGCGACCTTGGTGGCGACGCCGGCGAAGTCCTCGGGGGACAGGTCGGACGGCGGGGTGTTGACCAGGTCGCGGACCAGGGTGATCGCCGAGGCCATGGTCTCGGCGCGGCGCACCGGCGCGTCGTCGCCGGAGCCCACGATCACGATCTCCCCGACCGGGCCGGGCTTCTCGGAGGTGCGGTAGTTCTCGAAGCCGTAGTTGCCGAGCAGCGCGCCCAGCGCCACGGCCTCGACCTCGTCCGCGGACGTCGCGGGCAGCGCCACCGCGACCTTGCCCTTGCCGGCGAGCGCGCGGAGCGCGGCGCCGGCGGCGCGGCGGAGGCCCTCGGCGTCGACGGAGCCGGCCTCGCCGAGCCCGACGGCGACGATCAGGGCGGCGGGCAGGGCGCCCATGGTCGGCAGCTTGACGACCTCACCGGCCTTGCCGGTGGCGCCCAGCGCCGCCAGGGAGTCGGCGAGCCGCCCGGAGAGGGCGGTGTCGAGGTCGTCGGCGCCGGCAGGACGGACGCCGTCCCCGGCCGTATGGACACCGACGACGATCGCGTCGGCGTCGAGGGCTGTCAGGACTGCGCTGTCAAGACTGATGGTCGTCACGTCCACCGATGTTAATCCTCCAGGTGACCGGTTTCGCCCTTTTGGATCAAGCATTGCCCTCATTGGACGGCCTGCGTCACCAGGGCGGCCGTCGTCGCGACCTCGACAAGGGCTCCCAGCACGTCCCCGGTGACCCCGCCGAGCCGCCGGACGGCGTGTCGCAGCGCCGCGAACGCGGCCGCCAGCGCGACGAGCACGGCGGCCCCGGCCCGCGCCGCGCCGCCCGGCCCGTCCGCCGCGAACCCCAGCCCGGTGGCGGCCGCCACGACCACGACCGAGACCGCGACGGCGGCCTTGACCGACACCGTCCCGGCGACCAGCGAGCCCAGCCCGCCGGGACGCGCCGACGGCACCCCCGCGCGACACGCCCACGGCAGCGCGAGCCGTCCGGCGACCCCCGCGACCAGCGCGGACGCCCACGGGACCGGCGCCGATGACAACGCCGCGACCTGGATGAACAGCGTCAGGACCAGCGTGGCCACACCGAACGGCCCGATGTCCGACTTCTTCATGATCGCCAGCGCGTCCTCGGCGGGCCTGCGGCTGCCGAGCCCGTCCGCGAGGTCGGCCAGGCCGTCCAGATGCAAGGCGCGGGTCAGCGCCGCGCTCACCGCCACCGCCAGGGCCGCGCCCAGGAGCGCGCTGAACCCGAGCCCGTCCGCGGCGACAAGCGCGACCGCCGAGCCACCGCCGACGATCACCCCCACCGCGGGCGCGAGGACCATCGCCCGCCGCCCGGCCTCCCGGTCCACCCGCTCCGCGCGCAACGGCACGACGCTGAGCAGCGTCACCGACAGCCGCGCCCCCGCCTCCCAGCTCACGGAAGCTCCAGGACACGGCCCGCGACGACCAGCGCGACGTCCTCGGACTCGGCCGCCAGCCGCTGGTTCACCGTGCCCAGAACGTCGCGGAACGCCCGTCCCACCAGCGTCGTCGGCACCAGCGACATCCCCACCTCGTCGCTGACCGCGACCACCCGCGCGGGCGTCCCGCGCCACGCCTCGACCAGCTCCTCGATCCGTCCCTGGACCCGGGACGGCTCGTCCCAGGCGTCCGTCTCCGCCATGGCCGCCGCGACCCAGGACCCGATGCCGTCCACCAGCACCGCCCCCGACGCGGACGTCAGAGCGTCCGCGAGATCGGACGTCTCCAATGTCTCCCACCAGGGCGGACGCCGCCGCCGATGCGCCTCGATCCGAGCCGTCCACTCCGCATCGGACGCATCACCGACCCCAGTGGCCACATACGTCACATCCGGATCCGCCATCAGCCGCAGCTCGGCCTCAGCCGACTTCCCCGACCGGGACCCGCCGAGCACCAGCGACCGATGAGGCCCGGTCACCGGCCGAGTCCAAAAACCCAACCGCCGCTCCAGCTCACCGGGCGAGCCGACCCGATGGTCGATATGGACGGCCCGGACGTCCGTAGCGTCCGACACCGCCCCGTCCCGCCGAAGCCGTCCAAGATGATCCGGACACCCCACGAGATCAAGCAGCACCACGTCATACACAACGCCTGAAACAGCCGACGGCCGCTGCCCAGGCCCACCCGAAACCAGCACCCGCCCAAGGGGAGCCCGCACATCCCAGCCCCCTGGCACCTCAACACGAGGACAGTCCTCCAAGGGCACACCGTCAATGACCGCGCGCGTGGGCTCCAGCGAAATCCCGGCAGCCCGCGCCCGCGCGCAAGAGGCACAGCGACAACCGGCCACAGGCCAGCCCTCCGGCCCCGCCGTTCCAGGCAGTTCGATCTTCATACTGCCCACGACCTTATTCGCGCGACCGGTTACGCTCACCGCTACCGGGCAGGTCGAAGCGGCGAGAGGGCAGTGGCGATGGCGTGGAACTGGCAGCTGGAGAAGACCGGCGGAAACCGGACCGGCGCGGAGGAGACCTTCAGCACCCAGGCCGCCGCCGAGACCTGGCTCGGCGAGCACTGGCGCGAACTCCGAGCCGACGGCGTCGACAAGGTCGTCCTCCTGGACGACGAAGACACCGTCTACACGATGAGCCTGGAAGACCCCGCCTGACCCCCGAAGGACCCGCTGAGTAACGGCGCGGGCCCACACATGGAGGTTGTGCCGGACGGTGCACACCTGCAGAAGGCGTGGGGGTGACCATGCTTTTGCGCGCCGCCGGAGCGCCAGCGGAGGCGGCGCGCAAAAGAGCTCCGCAGGGATGCCCCCGCAGCGAAGCGAGGAGGGCGTCCCTGCGGGTCCCGGGGGGTGTGGGGGGTCGTCCCCCCACAGGGCTACGGCCGAGCTGCGGGGCTGACGGTCTTCGCGGGGTCTCGCTCCACGATGGGGTCGAGGGCGTCGTCGATGCGCTTGAGGACGTCGGCGTCCAGCTTGACGCCGGCGGCCTTCACGTTGTCCCGGACCTGCTCGGGGCGGGACGCGCCGACGATCGCGGCGGAGACGTTGGGGTTCTGGAGGGTCCAGGCGATGGCGAGCTGGGCCATGGTGAGGCCCAGTTCGTCGGCGATGGGCCTCAGGTCCTGGATGCGGCGCAGGACGTCGTCCTCCATGAACTCGGAGATCATGCGCGCGCCGCCCTTGTCGTCGGTGGCGCGGGATCCGGCGGGGGCGGCCTGGCCGGGGAGGTACTTGCCGGTGAGGGCGCCCTGGGCGATCGGGGACCAGACGATCTGGCCGACGCCCTCGCGCTCGCAGAGCGGGACGACCTCGGGCTCGATGACCCGCCACAGCATGTTGTACTGCGGCTGGCTGGACACGATCCGGTCGAGGCCCATCTCGTCCGCGATCTTGAGGGCGCGCTCGATCTCCTCGGCGCGCCACTCCGACACGCCGACATAGAGCACCTTGCCCTGCCGGACGAGGTCGTCGAAGGCCCGGAGGGTCTCCTCGAGCGGGGTCTCGTAGTCGAACCGGTGGGCCTGGTAGAGGTCCACGTAGTCGGTCTGGAGCCGCTTCAGGGAGGCGTGGATCGACTCGAAGACGTGCTTGCGCGACAGGCCGCGGTCGTTCTGGCCGGGCCCGGTCGGCCAGTAGACCTTGGTGAAGATCTCCAGGCCCTCGCGGCGCTGCCCCTTGAGCGCCCGGCCGAGCACCTCCTCGGCCCGCGTCCCGGCGTACACGTCGGCGGTGTCGAAGGTGGTGACGCCCTCGTCGAGGGCCGCCGCGACGCAGGCGCGCGCGGCGTCCTCCTCGACCTGGGAGCCGTGGGTGAGCCAGTTACCGTAGGCGATTTCGCTGATCTTGAGGCCGCTGCGGCCGAGGCGTCGGAACTCCATGATCTGGAACCCTATGACGCGCCCGGCCTCCGGACGGCGGTCGTCCGGTTCGCGAGACCCCGGTCGGTCCCGGGCCGCGCGGCCCAGGAGGCCAAGGTCAGTCCTTGCTCTTCCAGTCGCTTTCGCCGATCTTGACCTGCGGGGCGGGGACGCGCAGCCGCCGGATCTGCATGGCGCGCATCGCCGCGTACAGGCCGAGGCCCTTGCGGTCCTCGTCCGGGAACTGCTCGGTGGCGAGCTTGTTCACGCCCCGCGCGAGGAGGAGGCCCTCGACGAACACCACGAGCAGCAGCACCGGCGGCGCGAACAGCATCGTCAGCCGGACGGCCGGGATCGGCAGGAAGTTCAGCACGACCAGCGCCAGCAGCAGGTACATCAGGTACGAGCCGACCGTGCGGCGCGAGTCGACGTAGTTGCGGGCCATCCGGCGGACGGGGCCCTTGTCGCGCTTGAGGAGGTACCGCTCCTCGCCCTTGGCCATGCCCTCGCGGGCCTTGCCGCGGTCGGCCGCCTGCTTGTCGCGGAGCCGCTTGTACGCCTCCTTGCGGTTGGCGGGGGCGGTGATCGGCTGGCGCCGCCGCTTCTCGGCCTCCTTGCGCTTGGGCGTGGGACGGCCCTTGCCTCCCGGCTTGGCCACTACTTCGGGAGGAGCCTCGGGGGCATCCTGCGTACGACGTCGGAACACGGAACTCAGCCTACCGGCTGCGAACATCGTGGCTGCCTCGCGCGTTAACGCGTAGGGTGATAAGAACCCCAGCAGTGGTCATTGAGCCCAGTATTGACTGGGCCAGCCAGCACGAAGGGACCGGCGCCGCGCGATGAGCGTGATGAAGCGAATGTCGATGATCTTCAAGTCCAAGGCGAACAAAGCCCTGGACAAGATGGAGGATCCTCGGGAGACCCTGGACTACTCCTACCAGCGTCAGCTGGAGATGCTGCAGAAGGTCCGGCGGGGCGTGGCGGACGTCGCGACCTCGCGCAAGCGCCTGGAACTCCAGATCAACCAGCTGGAGCAGCAGCAGACCAAGCTGACCGACCAGGGGCGCAAGGCCCTCCAGGTCGGCCGTGAGGACCTGGCCCGCGAGGCGCTGACGCGCCGCGGCGGCCTGGACTCCCAGCTGAACGACCTGCGGGCGCAGTACCAGCAGCTGCAGGGCGAGGAGGAGAAGCTCACCCTGGCCTCGCAGCGGCTGCAGGCCAAGGTCGACTCCTTCCGCACCCGCAAGGAGACGATCAAGGCCACCTACACGGCGGCCGAGGCGCAGACCAAGATCAACGAGGCCTTCTCCGGCATCTCCGAGGAGATGGGCGACGTGGGTCTGGCGATACAGCGCGCCGAGGAGAAGACCGAGAACATGAAGGCCCGCGCCGGGGCGATCGACGAGCTCCTGGCGTCCGGCGCGCTCGAGGACTTCTCCGGTCCGCGGGACGACATCCAGGCCGAACTCGACCGCATGGGCTCCGGTCCGGGCGTCGACGCCGAGCTGGAGGCGCTGAAGGCCGAACTCGGCCAGGCCCCCGCGCACAAGGAGCTGAACCCCGGTCAGGGCGCCCCCGCGCAGCAGCAGAGCCCCCAGGCCGCCCCCCAGGCCCAGCCGCAGGGTCAGCCCCAGGGCCAGTGGCCGCAGCAGCCGGGAGGCCACCAGTGATCGTCCGCATCATGGGCGAGGGCCAGCTCGACGTCTCCGCCGAGGACCTGGTCGTCCTGAACAACCTCGACGACGCGCTGGAGTCGGCGATCGAGTCGGGGGACGAGGACGAGTTCCGCAAGGCCCTGCACGGGCTGCTGGAGAACGTCCGCAAGGTCGGCAAGACGCTGCCCGCCGACAGCCTCGAGCCGTCGGAGCTGATCCTGCCGCCGGCCGACGCCAGCATCAACGAGGTGAGCGCCATGCTCGGCGACGAGGGGCTCATCCCCGACTAGTGCGGCGTGCCGGCCCCGGCACGTTTGTGCCGGTCCCCGGCACAAACGTCGGGGTCCGGACGTTGTACGAGTGAGAACCACCGGGGGACGGAGAAGAGGAGAGATGGCCCGCACGCGTTACGCCTCCGACCGGGGGCTGACGTCGCGCATGCTCGTGACGATGTTCCTGCTGGGGCTGGTCTACGTCGCGTTCGTGACGGCGTTCTTCGTGATTTCTCCGAGACTGGGCGTCATCGGACTGGTGATCGCGCTGGTCTTCCTGTTCGTCCAGTACTTCTTCTCCGACAAGATCACCAAGTTCGCGATGCACGCCCGCGAGGTCTCCCCGGAGGAGGCCCCCGAGCTGCACGGCGTGATCGACCGCATCTGTGCGATGTCGGACGCCCCCAAGCCGCGGGTCGCGATCGCCGACACCGACGTGCCGAACGCCTTCGCCACCGGCCGCAACCAGAAGAACGCGGTCGTCTGCGTCACCACCGGGCTGCTGCGCCGGCTCGACCCGGTGGAGCTCGAGGGCGTGCTCGCGCACGAGATGGCCCACGTCGCGCACCGGGACGTGGCGGTCATGACGATCGCCTCGTTCCTCGGCATCTGCGCCGGCCTGCTCACCCGGATCGGGCTGGAGTTCGGCCTGTGGGGCGGGTTCAACCGCCGCAACAACGACAACAACGCCGCGCTGATGCTGATGGCGGTCGTCGCGGTCAGCGCCGTCGCCTACGCGATCAGCTTCCTGCTCACCCGCGCCCTGTCCCGGTACCGGGAGCTGTCGGCCGACCGCGCCGCCGCGCTGCTGACCGGCCGCCCGTCCGCGCTGGCCAGCGCGCTCACCAAGGTCACCGGTGAGATCGCCCGGATCCCGACCAACGACCTGCGCGCGGCCCAGCCGTTCAACGCCTTCTTCTTCACCCCGGCGTTCGGCAAGGGCTTCAGCGTCTCGCAGCTGTTCTCCACGCACCCCACGCTGGAGAAGCGGCTCGAGCAGCTCAACAAGATCTCCGGCGAGCTCAGCAGGGGAGTGTGATGGGGTTCCTGGACACCCTGCTCGGCCGGTCCAAGCCGGTCAAGCCCGATCTCGACGCGCTGTTCGGCCTCACCACCGCCGCCGTCACCCTGGAGGCGGCGGCCGGGTTCACCCCCACCGGGCTCGGATCGGTCTGCTTTCGGGCCGCCGAGGGCGGCGCGTTCGCGCAGCTCCAGAAGGACGCCGTCGAGCTGCTGAACTCCGGTGACACCCCGGAGGTCGAGGCCAGCCAGGACTCCTACGGCTACACCTGGCTGCTCTGCAGGCACTCCCCGGACGACCTGCCCGGCCTGGTCACCGACCTGCACGCGATCAACTCCACGCTGGAGGCGGGCGGCTTCGGCCCGCACCTGCTGTGCTCGCTGGTCGGCTTCAAGGGCCCGGACGGACAGCGCCTGGCGCTCGTCTACCTGTACAAGCGCGGCACGTTCTACCCGTTCGCGCCGCTGCCCGGCGACCGCCGCGACAACGCCCTGGAGATCCAGGCGCGCGGAGCGGTCGGCGCCGACCTGAAGTTCGAGGACGACCTCGGCCGCTGGTTCGCGGTCTGGGGAGCCCCCGGCCTCTGACGCCGCCGACCGGCCTCCGGCCGCCTCACCGACCCGACGCGTTCCACCCCGATCCGCCCCACACGATCCGTTCCACCTGATTCGGCACGACCGATCCGGCCCTTCTTCGGAGGACGCCATGTGGACGCACGAGCGGTACTGCGACGCGATCGAGCGGGAGGTCGCCGCCTTCACCGCGGCGCTGCGGGACGCCGATCCGGGGGCGTCCGTGGCGTCCTGCCCCGGCTGGACGGTCGGTGATCTCGCCCGGCACCTCGGCGTCACGCAGCGCTGGGCGGAGGGTCTGGTCCGAACGCTCACGACGCGCCCGATCGGCCTCCGGCGGTACGCCGCTGAGGCGCCCGGGCCCGCCGCCGATCTGGTCCCCTGGTTCGCCGAGGGCGGTGCGGCGCTGGTCGCGACCCTGCGCGCCGCCGACCCCGACGCGGAGATGTGGTCCTGGAGCGAGGATCAGCACGCCCGGTTCTGGTCGCGCCGCATGTACTACGAGGCCGCCGTCCACCGCGCCGACCTGCACATTGCGATGGGCCGAGACTTCGCGGTGCCCACTGAGGACGCCGTCGACGGCACGGACGAGTTTCTGGCGAACCTGCCGTACGCGGCGTCGTTCGCGCCGAAGGTCGACAACCTGCGCGGGGACGGCGCGACGCTCGCCTTCACCGCCGCCGACACCGGAGACCGCTGGACGGTCGGGCTCGACAAGGACGGCTTCGCCTGGCGGCGCTCCAGCGCCGCCGACGACGTGCACGCCGACGTGGCCGTCCGGGCGGGCGCGTCCGAGCTGTTCCTCTTCCTCTGGGGACGCCGCAGGACCGGCGATCCCGGCATCTCGGCGGCGGGTGACCGCGACCTCCTGGCCTTCTGGGTGGAGAACTCCGCGATCTGACCCGCCCCGCCCCGCCCCGCCCCGCTCCGCCCCGTCCCGGAGACGCGGACGGCCACCGGCTCGGTGCCGGTGGCCGTCGAGATCGCGTGCGGGTCAGGGGAGGGCGAGCATCTGGTCGAGGGCGACCCGGGCGTAGTGGGCGGTGTCCGGGTCCACCTCGATCCGGTTCACGACCTCGCCGCGCGCCAGGGACTCCAGCGACCAGACCAGGTGCGGCAGGTCGATGCGGTTCATGGTCGAGCAGAAGCAGACCGCCTTGTCGAGGAACATCACGTTCTTGTCCGGGTGGGCGTTCGCCAGCCGCCGGACGAGGTTCAGCTCCGTCCCGACCGCCCAGGACGACCCGGCCGGGGCGTTCTCGATCGCCCGGATGATGTACTCGGTCGAGCCGATCTCGTCGGCGTTGGTGACCACCTCGTGCTTGCACTCCGGGTGGACGAGGACGTTCACGCCGGGCACGCGCCGCCGGACGTCCTCCACCGAGTCGAGGCTGAACCGGCCGTGCACCGAGCAGTGCCCGCGCCAGAGGATCATCCGGGCGTCGCGGAGCTGTTGGCCGCTCAGACCGCCCTCCCGGCGGTGCGGGCTGTAGACCACGCAGTCGTCCAGCGAGAAGCCCATCTCCAGCACGGCCGTGTTGCGCCCGAGGTGCTGGTCGGGCAGGAACAGGACCTTCGAGCCCTTGCTGTAGGCCCAGTCCAGCGCGCGCTTGGCGTTGGACGAGGTGCAGACCACGCCGCCGTGCCGTCCGACGAACGCCTTGATGTCGGCGGAGGAGTTCATGTAGGTCACCGGGACGACGTCATCGGCGATCCCGGCGTCCTCCAGCACCTCCCAGCACTCCTCGACCTGGTCGAAGGTGGCCATGTCGGCCATCGAGCAGCCCGCCGCCAGGTCCGGCAGGACGACCTGCTGGTGCGCGGCGGTGAGGATGTCGGCGGACTCGGCCATGAAGTGCACGCCGCAGAACACGACGTACGGGGCGTCCGGCCGTGCCGCGGCCTGCTGGGCGAGCTTGAACGAGTCGCCGGTGACGTCGGCGAACTCGATCACCTCGTCCCGCTGGTAGTGGTGGCCCAGCACGAACACCTCGTCGCCGAGCGCGGCCTTGGCGGCGCGGGCGCGCTCCACGAGCTCCGGATCGGACGCGGGCGGCAGCTCGCCGGGACAGTCCACACCGCGCTCGCTGGCGGGGTCGGAACCCGTGCCGAGCAGCAGCAACGGAAGATCGCGTACGGGTGTGGTCACGGGATGCTCCCTCCTGCGACGGACTTATCGTCGCTCTGACGACTAATAGTCGCACAACCGGGGCCCAGAGCAGCCCGGGTGTGAGCGAGGTCTCCTCGTGAATGACTGGCGGTAGCTGGAATGGGCATGAGCCGAGGTACGTTGTTCTTCAGAACGGGAGTCTGCGGAAGCGCTTGAGGCGGTTCCGGTGGCCTCCTCCAAGGACTGGTGAAGTGAACCGTCGCCTCGGCGGCGCTGTGAGACCCGGGAGCACACCACATGACGGTTTCGGGCGAGACCACGCAGGAGACCACGCAGCAGGGCGTCGTGCTGACCGACGCCGCGGCCGAGAAGGCGAAGGGGCTGCTGGAGCAGGAGGGGCGCGACGACCTCGCCCTGCGCGTCGCGGTCCAGCCGGGCGGCTGCTCGGGCCTGATCTACCAGCTGTTCTTCGACGAGCGCGAGATGGACGGCGACATGATCCAGGAGTTCGAGGGCCTGAACGTCCGGGTGGACCGGATGAGCGCCCCGTACCTGACCGGCGCCACGATCGACTTCGTCGACAGCATCGAGAAGCAGGGCTTCACGATCGACAACCCCAACGCCTCGGGCTCCTGCGCCTGCGGCGACTCGTTCAACTAGAACGGGCTTCGAGAGGCCGGTGCGGTGACCGCCGCACCGGCCTTTTCGCGTGCCCGGACGCCCTCCGCGCGACACGCGAGCGCCCTTGCCGGTGCCCTCCGGCGGCCTCCACACGCCCGGTCCGCGTGGCCCCGTCCGGACGAGTCGCTTCGGTTGCACGGGCCGCCGCCACGGGAAGTAGCCTCTACGGGTTGTCCAACAGCCGGTGACAAGCCGGACGCCACACCACGAGGAGAGCGACGCCGTGCGCATCGCCGTAACAGGCTCCATCGCGACCGATCATCTGATGACCTTCCCGGGTCGTTTCACCGACCAGCTGATGCCCGACCAGCTCGACCGGGTGTCGCTCTCGTTCCTGGTGGACGAGCTGGAGATCCGCCGCGGCGGCGTCGCGGCCAACATCTGCTTCGGCATGGGCAGCCTCGGCCTGACGTCGTACCTCGTCGGCTCGGTGGGCGACGACTTCGCCGACTACCGCTCGTGGCTGGAGCGGCACGGCGTCGACTGCGGCTCGGTGCACGTCTCCGAGCTGCACCACACCGCGCGCTTCCTGTGCACCACCGACGAGGACCAGAACCAGATCGCCAGCTTCTACACCGGCGCGATGAGCGAGGCCCGCGAGATCGAGCTGCGGCCGGTCTCCGAGCGCGTCGGCGGGCTGGACCTCGTCCTGGTCAGCCCGAACGACCCGGAGGCCATGCTCCGGCACAGCGACGAGTGCCGCACCCGCGACATGGCGTTCGCCGCCGACCCGTCCCAGCAGCTCGCCCGGATGGACGGCATCGACGTCCGCCGCCTCATCGACGGCGCCGCGTACCTGTTCACCAACGAGTACGAGAAGGCCCTCTGCGAGGAGAAGACCGGCTGGTCCGACTCCGAGATCCTGGACCGGGTCGGCGTCCGCATCACCACCCTCGGCGCCAAGGGCGCCGTGATCGACCGCAAGGGCGAGGAGGGCCTGCACATCCCGGGCGTCGTCGTCGACAAGGTCGTCGACCCGACCGGCGGCGGTGACGCGTTCCGCGCCGGCTTCCTGACCGCGACCGCCTGGGGCCTGCCGCTCGAGCGCGCCGCCCAGGTCGGCAACCTCGTCGCCGCGCACGCCCTCGAGGTCCCCGGCGGTCAGGAGTACACGATCGTCAAGGAGCGTTTCCTGGCGCGCTTCGCCGGCGCCTACGGCGAGGACGCCTCCGCCGAGGTCGCCACCCACCTCGCCTGAGAGCACCCGTGCCGAAACGATGTGCCGCGGTCCCCGGGAGGGGCCGCGGCACATCGCCGTCTAGTAGGACCGCCGGACGTGGAAGCCCCAGCCGCCCTGGGGGAGGGTCTCCTCCCAGACGAACTCCTGGGACTTCATGCGGCACCACGCCGGGATGTCGGTGTGCGCGGCCGGGTCGTCCGCCAGGACGGCGATGATCTGGCCGACCGGGATCTCGCGGATGCGCTCGGCCAGCATGATGATCGGGATGGGGCACTTGCGGCCCAGGGCGTCGATCACCAGGACCGGGGGAGTGGCGCCGGGCGGCGCGACGGGCGGCGGCGGGGCGGTGTCCTGCGGGGGCGCCTCGTCCTTGCGCGAACGACCTCGGAACCTCATCGGCGCGTCCGCCTTCCCGTCCTCGCGGTGAACATGGGGGTCATGCGCCGGTCACCCCGGCGGCCGCGCGCAGGCGGGCCACGGCGTCCGGCAGCGCGGCGAGGAACCGCTCCACGGCGGACGCCTCCGCGCCCCGCGGCAGCGATACCCGGACATTTCCGTGGGTAATCACGCCCATCGCCTCCAGAACATGACTCGGACGCAGCGTATCGGCCGTGCAGGAGCTTCCGGACGAGACGGCGAAACCGAGCCTGTCCAGTTCGGTCAGGAGCGCCTCGCCCTCCACGTAGAGGCACGAGAACGTGACCAGGTGCGGCAGCCGCCGCGCCGGGTCCCCGACGACCTGGACGTCGGGGACCGTCTCGGCCACCCGCTTCCTGATCATGTCGACGAGGCCGGACAGCCGGGGCGCCTCCGCGGTCATGTCGGCGGTGAACGCCTCGAGCGCGGCGGCGGCGCCGATGATCGCCGGGACGTTCTCGAAGCCGGGGACGCGGCGTCCCTCGCGCTCGTCGTCCGGCATCGGGGAGCGCCAGCGGGTGCCCTTCCGGACGACCAGGACGCCCACGCCGGGCGGTCCGCCCCACTTGTGCGCGGACGCGGTCAGGAGCGACCAGCCGTCCGGGACGGGGGTCCGGCCGATCGACTGGGCCGCGTCCACCAGCAGCGGGACGCCCGCGGCCCGGCACGCCGCGGCGGCCTCGGCGACCGGCTGGACGGTCCCGACCTCGTGGTTGGCGGACTGGAGGCAGGCGAGGGCCGTGTCCGGGCGCAGGGCGGCGGCGAACTCGGCCGGGTCGACCCTGCCGGTCTCGTCCACGCCGACGATCGCGGTCTCGCCGCCGTCCCGTTCGTGGGCCTCGGCGGTGTGCAGGACGCTGGAGTGCTCCACGGCGCTCACCACCAGGTGCCGTCCGACACGCCGACGTGATCTCAGGGAGCCCAGGATTCCCAGGTGCACCGCCTGGGTACCGGACGCCGTGAACGCCACCTCGTCGGCACGGACGCCGAGGACGGCCGCGACGCGCGAGCGGGCGCGGTCGAGTTCCAGCCGGGCCGAGCGCGCCGCGCCGTACAGCCTGGCGGGGTCGGCCCAGGCCGTTTCCAGGGCGCCGACCAGGGCGGATCTTCCTGCGGGGTGCAGCGGTTCGGCCGACGCCGCGTCGAAGTAGCCGGGGCTCACGCGGGGCACCGGCCCGACGGCGGGCCACTACGGAGGGGACGCGCCGCAGGGGCGGCGCCGGACGCCGGCATCCTTCGTCCGGGGCGGACGAAGGGCTGGACAGAGCATGCTCGAGCCACGCCAGAACACTAACCGGGCACCCCGGGAGGGGACTCCCGGACCCTCGCGCTAGTGTGTCCCCCAAACGTGTAACAACTGATCTCACCGCCCGGGAGTTCCCTGGGCTCTCATCCGTGGGGAAGGCATTCCGTGAGTCCGACCCGCTCTGGGGAGCGGCGTACGCCTGTGCGCAGTCGCCGCGCAATCAAAAGCGCCGGCGCGCTAGGTCTGCTGGCGCTGTCCGCAACCGCGTGTAGCGGTCAGGCTTCGCGCCTGGGCATGCCCGAGCCGATCAGCGACCAGGCCGAGCGCATGCTGAAGCTCTGGCAGGGCTCCTGGATCGCTGCGTTCTCGGTGGGCGCCGTCGTCTGGGGCCTCATCATCTGGGCGGTGCTTTTCCACCGCAAGCGCTCCGACGATCTGCCGCCGCAGGTCCGTTACAACATGCCGATCGAGATCCTCTACACGGCCGTGCCGTTCGTGATCATCGGTGTGCTGTTCTACTTCACCGCGCGCGACGAGTCGTACGTCGAGAAGACCACCAAGAACCCGGCGGTCACGGTCGACGTGACGGGCTTCCAGTGGAGCTGGCAGTTCGACTACAAGGAGAAGGAGAGCGGCCAGGAGAAGACCGTCGCCTCCGTGGTCGGCACCCCGGTCGCGCCGAACGCCCCGTCGGGCGCCAAGCCCGTCATGGTCGTCCCCTCGGACCGGACGATCCGCGTGCGGCTGCACGCCAACGACGTCATCCACTCGTTCTGGGTGCCGGCGCTCCTTTACAAGAAGGACGTCATGCCGGGCTACACCAACGAGTTCGAGTTCACCGCTCGCAAGCAGGGGACCTATGAGGGCCGCTGCGCCGAGCTCTGCGGCGTCGACCACAGCCGGATGCTGTTCCAGCTCCAGGTGGTCTCGCCCGACCAATACAACACGTGGCTGGACGGCCAGAAGGCCAAGGCCGCGGGGGGTGTGAAGTGACCGCGATCAGCCACGCGCCGACCGCGCCGGTCGCCGCGGGAAGGACCCGCAAGGGTCGTCTGGTCGCCGACTGGATGTCGACGACCGACCACAAGAAGATCGGGTACCTGTACCTGATCACCTCGTTCATGATGTTCCTGTTCGGCGGAATCCTCGCGCTGGTCATGCGCGCGGAGCTGTTCAAGCCGGGCCTGCAGTACGTGAGCAACGAGCAGTTCAACCAGCTGTTCACGATGCACGGAACGATCATGCTGCTGATGTTCGCGACCCCGCTCTTCGCGGGCTTCGCGAACGTGATCATGCCGCTGCAGATCGGCGCGCCGGACGTGGCGTTCCCGCGCATGAACATGCTGGCCTACTGGCTGTTCCTGTTCGGGTCGCTGATCGCCCTCGCGGGCTTCCTGACCCCGGGCGGCGCGGCCAGCTTCGGCTGGTTCGCCTACTCGCCGCTGTCGGACGCCGTCCGCTCGCCGGGCATCGGCGGCGACATGTGGGTGATGGGCCTGGCCATGTCGGGCTTCGGCACGATCATGGGTGCGGTCAACTTCATCACCACCATCCTGTGCATGCGGGCCCCGGGCATGACCATGTTCCGGATGCCGATCTTCGTGTGGAACATCCTGCTGACCTCGATCCTGGTCCTGCTGGCGTTCCCGGTCCTGGCCGCGGCGCTGCTGGCCCTGGAGGCCGACCGCAAGTTCGGCGCGCACGTGTACGACGCCTCGCACGGCGGGGCGCTGCTCTGGCAGCACCTCTTCTGGTTCTTCGGCCATCCAGAGGTGTACATCATCGCGTTGCCCTTCTTCGGCATCGTGACCGAGATCCTGCCGGTGTTCAGCCGCAAGCCGGTGTTCGGTTACATCGGCCTGGTCTTCGCGACCATCTCGATCGCGGGTCTGTCGATCACGGTCTGGGCGCACCACATGTTCGTCACCGGACAGGTGCTGCTGCCGTTCTTCTCGTTCATGACGTTCCTGATCGCCGTGCCGACAGGTGTGAAGTTCTTCAACTGGGTCGGAACGATCTGGCGAGGGCAACTGACGTTCGAGACGCCGATGCTGTGGTCGCTCGGCTTCCTGGTCACCTTCCTGTTCGGTGGCCTGACCGGTGTCATCCTGGCGTCCCCGCCGATGGACTTCCAGCTGTCGGACTCCTACTTCGTGGTGGCGCACTTCCACTACGTGGTGTTCGGCACGGTCGTGTTCGCGATGTTCGCGGGCTTCTACTTCTGGTGGCCGAAGTTCACCGGCAAGATGCTGAACGAGCGTCTCGGCAAGGTTCACTTCTGGCTGCTGTTCATCGGCTTCCACGGCACGTTCCTGGTCCAGCACTGGCTGGGCGCCGAGGGCATGCCGCGCCGGTACGCCGACTACGCCAGCGAGTTCACGGGCCTGAACCAGGTCTCGACGATCTTCTCGTTCATCCTCGGCGTGTCCATGCTGCCGTTCTTCTACAACGTCTACATCACGTGGAAGAAGGGCAAGCGCGTCGAGGTCGACGACCCGTGGGGCTACGGCTCGTCCCTGGAGTGGGCGACCTCGTGCCCGCCGCCGCGGCACAACTTCAACTCGATCCCGAAGATCCGTTCCGAGCGTCCGGCGTTCGACCTGCACCACCCGCACGTGGGTGCGAAGGGCGAGCCGATCAACATGTCCAACCGGGTCGCCCTCGCCAAGGAGGAGTCGCCCTCCGGGCACGCCAAGGAAACGGAGGAGTAGCCGATGCGCGTTCAGGCGTTCATGTTCTACGGGTGCGCGGTCTTCTTCCTCGCCACCGACGTCGTCTACTGGCTCTGGTCGAAGGACTGGACCGGCACCACGGCGCTGGCCCTCGCGGTCGGCCTGTCGGGTCTGATCGGGTTCTACGTCCACTTCACCATCCGCCGTCTCGAGGGCGCCAACGGCGGCCCGCTGTACGAGGACGACCCGGAGGGTGAGATCGGGGACGCCGCCGGCGAGCTGGGCTTCTTCAGCCCGCACTCGTGGTGGCCGCTGTACATCGGTGGCTCGGCCGCGTTCGTGTCGCTGGGCATGGTCTTCGGCTGGTGGATGGTGCTGCTCGGCGGCGCCGGACTGATGCTGTCGACCGTCGGCCTGGTCTTCGAGTACTACCGGGGCCACTTCGCCCACTGACACAGCACCCATAACGGTCGGCCCAGCCGACCGCGCGATCCGGTCACCGATCCGGTAAAGCGATCTTCAAAGGGGCCTGTGCCTGCGCTTTCGCAGGCACAGGCCCTTACATAATGAGCGTCGTCCGGGGTACGACACTCTATGGACAAGATCGTATACGGACAGTGACATCGGGGGTTGCGGTGCGGGTCGGCAGGCTTGTACGAACGGGCCGGCGCCGCCGGGCCACACTGGAGCTCGTCGGGGGGACGGTGGCGTGCGCCGCCCTGACCCTCACCGGACTGGCGGGCTGCTCGGACGGCGGCGGAACGGATCTCAACATCAACGCGGTGCGGCTGGACGTCTCACCGTCGAACGGTGGCGACGGGCTGCGTCCGGACTCGGTGATCCAGGTCGCCGCGGACCGGGGCACGGTCGAGGACGTGACCGTCACGCACAAGGGGGCGCCGGTCGAGGGCGACCTGAGCGCCGACCGGACGCATTGGAAGGCCCGCTGGATGCTCGAGCCGGGCACCAGCTACACCGTCCGCGCGACCGGGCTCGGCCGTGACGGCAGGACCCGGACGGTCACCAGCGACTTCAGCACCGCCAAGGTGAAGAAGAGCCTGGACGCCGCGCTCGAGGCGCCCTACAACAAGGAGACCGTCGGCGTCGGTATCCCGATCGTCCTGAAGTTCCAGCAGAACATCGGCGACCGGGCCGCCGTGGAGCGCTCCCTTGAGGTGAGGTCGGCGAAGCCCGTCGAGGGCGCGTGGCATTGGTTCGACAACCAGACCGTGGTGTTCCGGACGAAGGACTACTGGCCGGCCCACGACAAGGTGTCGTTCCGCGCGCACCTGAGCGGCGTCCGGGCCGCGAAGGGTCTTTGGGGCGCCAAGGACGTCAAGGCCGACTTCCGTATCGGCGACTCCCACATCAGCAAGGCGAGCGCCGTCTCGCACATGATGACCGTGCGGCGGAACGGGAGGCTCGTCCGGACGATCCCGGTGAGCATGGGGCGCGGCGGGGTCGAGAAGTACACGACCACCAACGGCATGCACCTCACCATGGAGAAGGACGACCCGGTCATCATGGACTCCGCGACCACGGGTTGCGGGCCGGGCTGCCCGGGTTACTACCGGGAGACGGTGTACGCGGCCGTCCGGATCTCCAACAGCGGTGAGTACGTGCACAGCGCGCCGTGGTCGGTCGGCGACCAGGGCAACACCAACGTCAGCCACGGCTGCGTGAACGCCAGCCCGGAGAACGCGCGCTGGTTCTACAACCTCTCCTACCGCGGCGACCCGGTGCGGATCACCGGCACGTCCCGCGAGCTGGAGCCCGACAACGGCTGGGGCTTCTGGCAGGAGTCGTGGAAGAAGTGGGTCCAGGGCAGCGCGCTCAAGCAGGCGGTGACCGCCGGTCCGGAGGGCAGTGGCCCGGTGCGGCCGGACGGTTCCAAGTCGACGGACGCGGCGGGTTCGCCGCCGGCGCCGAGCGTCTCTCCTGGCGCAGGCGCGGCGTCGCCGAGGGCGAACGGGGTTCCGACGGTTCCCGGCGCGGCGCCCACGGGTCTGGTCGCGCCCGCCGTCCGGCCGGCCGTCCCGGGCGCGGTGCCGACGGTTCAGGGCGAGGCTCGTCCGAACCCGCAGGTGGGACGTCCAGGGCACTGATCCGAGCGAACGGCGAGGCCGTCCGGTGAGCGATCGCCGGGCGGCCCTTCGTGTTTCCGCGGGGTATCAGTGGTGGACGAGTGGGGGCGGTTCCGGGACGTGGTGCATCCGGGCCCAGTCGCGCGCCATGGCGATGCGCTCGGGGCCGGTGGGGTGGTCGGACCAGAGCAGCGTCTCGAGGACGTCCGGGGTGAGCGTGGAGATGTTGCGGACCGACAGCTCGTGCTGCATGGTCGCGAACGTCACCGGGTCGCGGGTGAGGTTGAGGGCGTGCGCGTCCGCGCGGGCCTCGACGCGGCGGCTCACCAGGTTCTGGACCGGGGCCTCGAACTGCGTCGCGACCGCGATCAGCGCGAGGGCGAGCGCGAGGGCGCGCGGGTCGGCCGCGCCCCGGTTCCGGGCGGACGGGTCGCGCGCGGCCTCGTCCTTGCCCGCGCGGCGCGTGGCGGGCGCGGTGAGTCCGGCCCGGCGCAGCAGCCGCGGTGAGGTGAGCAGCAGGTAGAGCAGGCAGACCCCGCCCGCGGCGCCGAGCGCTCCGATGAGGGTGCCGTGCAGGACGTCGTCGTTCTTGGCGTGGCCGAGCTCGTGGGCGACGATCGACTCGATGCGGGGGGTGGACATCGAGGTCAGCAGGGTGTCGTAGACCACGATCCGGCGGGTGGAGCCGAAGCCTGAGACATAGGCGTTGAGGGCGGTCGTCCTGCGGGAGGCGTCGGCGACCAGGACGTCCGACACGGGGACGCCGTCCCGCCGGGCCATGTCGAGCAGGTCGGTGCGGAGCTGCCCGGCCGGGAGCGAGTGGAACTTGTTGAAGACCGGCTCGATCATGATCGGGTAGGCGAACGACCCGGCGATGACCAGCGCGCACGCGCCGGCGGCGGCGCCCGTCCACCAGTAGCGGGGGAACCGGCGGATCAGGGCGACGAGCAGGAGCAGCCCGAGGGTGTAGGTGATCCAGGTCACGCCGAGCGACTTGACCTGGTCGACCAGCCAGCTGGGCCAGCTCTGCGTGGAGAGGCCGTAGTCACGCAGGATCGACTCGCCCCACGCGGCGAACGGCATCGAGATCAGCCAGGTCAGGGACGTGAACGCGACGGCGCCGATCAGGACGCGGAGCGGCCAGCGGCGCGTTCTGGCGGTGACCCAGCCGAGGAGGCGGGCGCCGAGGGGGCTGAAGCCGAGGACGAGGATGACCGCGAGCACCGTGATCAGGCGCGCGTAGGCGGGCCAGTCGAGCGCGTGGTCGAAGGCCGCGGCGCGGTGGATCTCGGCGGGGGTGAAGTCGGGGGCGGGGTCCGGGGCGACGCGTCCGCCGGGGACGTGTCCCGGCAGCGGCGTCCAGGGCGTCGTCAGAGCGATGATCACCGCGACGGCGGCGAAGAGGACGGCCGCCGCGATCGACGCCGCCAGGCGCGGTCTCCGGTACGCGCGGGCCGTGTCGGGGTCGCCGGGGCCGGGCGGGGGCGACGGGGCGGACGCCTCGGACGATCCGGACGCCCCGGTCGGCTCCTGCGATGGGGCGGTGGCGTCGCTCACATGAGCTCCTTGCGGAGGTAGTCGCGCCAGTCGGCGGTGAAGGTGTCCGGCGGGAGGCCCAGGATCCGGCGCAGCGCGGCGGCCTCGGGTTCCCGCCCTGCCGCCCGGTACAGGCGGACGAGGGCGGTTTCACCGTATCGGTCGGCGACCATGCGGCAGGCGAGCCACGCCTCCTGGTAGGCCTGGGAGAGCCGTCCGGACGCGCCGTCGAAGTCGTCCCGGGTGGGGAGGGCCTCGGGGACGCGTCCGGCGGCCACGTCGGCGGCCAGTTCGCGGGCGGCGGACTTCACCGGGACCCTGGCGTCGCGGTAGCCGACGTAGTCGGCGAAGCCCTCGATGAGCCAGATCGGGGTGCGGCCGTCGCGGGCGCCGCCGGTGGCGACGTGCGTGAGCTCGTGGGTGAGGACGACGCGGCGGCCGAGGTCGTTGAGGCGCCCGAACGAGGGGGAGACGACGATGCGGTCCTGGCCGCGGGAGCCGTCCGGGCCGGGCGTCACGACCGCGAGGGCGGCGAACTGGGCGACGTTCCGGCTGTCTCCGGCGACGCGTCCGGCGAGGGCGGCGTCGGCGGGTGCCAGGGCGACCGCGCGGCGGGCCCAGGACGTCCCGGCGACGGCGGTGACGGCGGGGACGGCCGCGGCCAGCCGCCGGGCGATCTCGTCCAGCCCGGACGCGTCGCCCATGACCAGCGCGGGCCCCTTGCGGACGACGGTGAGCGGCCCGGCGTCGGCGATGTCGGAGTCGTCGGCCAGTCCGGCGGACGAGCCGTCCCCGATGATCGTCCAGGTGCCGGAGAGGGGCGCGAACGCCAGGTGGCGGGTGCGGGCGACCGGGCCGGTGTCGAAGCCGGTGATCCGGTAGCGCATGGAGACCTGGACCACACCGGACGCGCCGTGGGGCTGTCCGGGGGCGGTGGGGCGTTCCTCCCAGCCGTCCAGGGGGAGCTTGATCAGATTGTCGAAGAGGCGGGCCTGGGCCTGCTGGAAGGCGGCGGGCGCGTCGGCGACGGTGGCGAGGAAGGCGATCCGGTTCCGTTCGCGGACGGCCCGGGCCCGGTTCGCCAGGACGGCCGTGACCGCGCGCGGATCGGGCGTCCCGGCGGGGGAGGGCCTTCCGGCAGGCGCGGAAGCCCCGCCCGGGCGGCGGGTCAGGGCGAAGATCCCGGCTCCGGCGGCGAGGCAGGCGGCCGCGCCGCCGCCCGCCAGCAGGCCGAGAGCCCGCCGCCGCGAGGGATCCTCTGCGGTGACGGGCTCTGCGGGCCGCTCAGCGGCCCGCTCGCCGGTCTGCTCGGCGGCGGGCCCTGGGGTGGTCTCCGCGGCCCGCTCGTCGTCCATGCGGCGATCCTAGGGCGAGGCCGGGAGTGCGGGTCACTTGGCGTAGTCGGGGTACCCGTAGCCGACGATCATCTTGCTCTGGCGGTTCTTGACCTCGACCGCGCCGCCGTCGGTGTTGCCCTCGATGGTCTTGACGGTGCCGTTGCCGTTGTCCTTGATCACCATGCCGACGTGCTGGATGGCGTCGATGCTCTTGCTGCCGTTCCAGGCGAAGAAGACGACCGAGCCGGGCTTGGCCGCGCTGCCCCAGCGGTTCTGGCTCTTGAACCACTTGGCGTGGGCGACGGTCCAGGCGTCCGAGCCGACGGAGTGGGCGAAGCCGATCTGGGTGCCGACCCAGGAGACGAACATGTCGCACCACGAGGCGTCGGCGTAGAGGCCGAGCGAGCCGCCGTCACGGGCGAGGGTCTGCTTGGCCCGCTCGGTGCCCATGTACCACTGCTGGAACTTGGTCTTGCCCGCGCCGTCCTCCTTGATCCCGGCCTGCGAGGTCGCGACCTTGATCGCCTGCTGGGCGGTGGGCTTGCGCGGCGGGGCGGGCTGAGCCGGGGCCTTGGGGGCCTCGTTGGCCGCCTGCGGCTGGGCCGGGGCGGCCTGCGGCGCCTGCTGCTGCGGGGCCTGCTCGGCCTGCTGCGGGGCGTCCTTCTTGACCTGCGGCAGGGTGCTCTCGGCGGTGGCGGTCCCGGAGATCCGGGTGGACGCGGCGGCCGGCTGGAGCTCGGTGGTCGAGGCGTGCGCGGTGGTGGCGGCGATGGTGCCGACCAGGGCCGCGCTGGCGACCAGGGCGCTGGTGGTGCGCACGGACTGGAACACCGGGGTGGAGCGCAGGACCTGAGCCGCCGGGGTATCTCGCAGCGACTTCAGGACGGGATGGAGCTTGGTGGTGAGCTTGGTGGTGAGCTTGCCGTTCATGCTGGTTCTCCTCGGCTTCCATGCCGCCTACCGGGTTAGCTGACGGGTTCGGGCGTGGAAGCTGCCCTACGGCCTCTGGGAGGCCGATTCACCCCAGGTGTTCGGTGGGTCCCCGGCTCTGCGTCGACGCGCGCTCAGGCGTGTCGGGAGCGGACTCGGCGGCGGACGCCCTCGATGAGGCGCGTCCGGTACTGGATACGGACTGTCCCGCTACGGGACGGCTCGCGCTGGACGGCGAGCGAGAGGCTCGCGCTGGACGGCGAGCGGGAGGTGAGGCCCGGCGGCGGGGGATGGTGCCGCCGGGCCCTGCGGACGTGCGTCCTGGTCGTTCGTCCTAGTAGGGACGGACGGCGCCCGCGAAGGTCTTCTTGCGGTAGCTGTCGAGCTTGGTCACCCGGACGTGGTCACCGGTGTGCGGGGCGTGGATCATGTAAACCTTCCGGCCCGTTTTCTTGTAGACGATGCCTACGTGACCCTTGCCGCTAAAGAACACAAGGTCTCCTGGCGCGAGTTTGTTCCAGGAAATCCTGTTCTTTACCGAACGGTACTGCTCGGTGGTGACGCGGGGCAGTTTCACCCCGGCCTTCCGGTAGGACCACTGGACGAGTCCGGAGCAGTCGAAGGCGTTCGGGCCGGCCGCGCCATAGCGGTACGGCTTGCCCTTCCTGCTGGCCGCGTAGTCCAGCGCCTTCTGCGCGAGCTTCTGGCGCTGAGCCCAGGTCTTTTGCTTGGCCTGCTTGACCACCACGCCCACGGGCCTGGCGGTCGCCGCGTGGGCAGCTGGGGCCGGACCGGCCATCACGACGGGAGTCGCGACGGCGGTGGCGACCGCGAGGCCGCCTACGGTCCGCACACGGCGGGCTGTGCTGCTGACAGCGTTGCTGGACAGGGGTTTCTCCTTTTTCCAGACGCCTACCGGGTTAGCTGCCGGGTTCGGACGTGGAGTCGCCCTACGACGGGTCCCAGGCCCTATGGGCCTTGATTTCTGGGGGCGGGACCGCCGATTCACCCCATGCGCCGCATATGAACGTGCCCGGAATGCTGCGGACACGTCGGCGCGGATGGGTCCCCGGTTCCGCGCGCCGTCGCGCGGATTCGGCGTTGCCGTCTCGCCCCGAAGCGCGATGAGGCCGGACGACGGGACCCTGTTGTCCCGCGTGCGGGCGAGCGGCGTGATGTTGTGGGAAGGCGGGCCCTGCGAAGAAGGGCCGCGCACGGCAAGGCCGGGTAAAGGAATCCGCCGTGGCGCGCTATCAGCGCCATGCACGCCGTTTCGCGTGCGCACGGTCGGGCCGGGCCTGCCGGATGCGGCGCGTGGGGCGCGTCGCGAGAGTGGGGCGGCGGCGCGTGGAACGCGTCCCGCCGGATCCGCGGCGCCAGGGGGGCGTCGCGGGGGAGACGACGCCTGGCGGGCGCCGCAGGTGCCCCACAAGGTAGCAAAGTTCAATCAGAAGGCAAATCCACCACAAAAAAGACGTTGGCCCAGGTCACAGACCTGGGCCAACGGTTTTAGTGCGCTCGGGACGCCGGGATCGCCCGCTGTCAGGGGCGTGCGGCGCCGTACCAGGCGCTCTGGTAGTAGCCCGAGGAGATGTCGGCGATCTGGACCACGGTGCCGGTGTGCGGCGCGTGGATCATCTTGCCGTTGCCGATGTAGAGGCCCACGTGCCCGAGGCTGTTGAAGAACACCAGGTCGCCGGGCTGGAGGTCACCCTTGGCGACGTGCTTCAGGTTCCCCCACTGGGCGTAGGTGTCACGGCCGATGTCGACGCCCGCCGCCGCCCACGACTTCTCGGTGAGGCCCGAGCAGTCGTAGGAGTTGGGGCCGTCCGAGCCGTACACGTAGGGCTTGCCCATCTGCGAGTAGGCGAAGTTGATCGCCGTGCGGGCATTGCCGGAGGCCGGGCCGTTGTAGGTGCCTCCGCCGCCGCCACCGCCGGACTTGTTGTTGTCCGTCGGGTCCTGGCCGCCGAGCTTGTCCAGAAGCTTCTTCTGGGCCTTGACCTGCTTGTCGAGGCCCGTCTTCTGCTTCTTCAGGTCGTTCAGCTTGCTCGTCACGTCGTCCAGGCCCTGCTGGGCCTGGGCCTTCTCCCGGGAGACGCGCTGGGCGGCGGCGAGGAACTGGGCGAGCGCGCCCGTCCGGTTCCGGGACAGCTGCGAGATGACCGCCGCCTGGTCCAGGACGACCTGCGGGTTGCCCGCGGAGACGAAGCCGCTGACCGAGTCGGTGTCGCCGTTCTTGTACGCGGTGGCCGCCATCTTGGCGATCGCCTGGCGCTGCGTCTCGTAGCTCCGCTCCTGGGCGTCGGACGCCTTCTTGGCCGCCGCGAGCTTCTTCTTGGCGGCCTTCAGCTGACTCTGGGTCTTGTTGTACTGCTGGACCGCCTGGTCGACCTGCTCGTTGAGCTTGGTGAGCTTCTTCTTGACCTCGTCGGCGCTCGGTTTGGCCGGGGCTGCGCCGGCGAAGCCCTGGGGGAGAGTGAGCGAGGTCGCCACGGCGAGGCATGCTGTCGCCAGCACACGACGCGTCGTGGTGCCACGCTTGGGAACACTGGCCACGTTCGATATGCCCCTCTCGTCCAAGACGTCAGCGGACGACATTAGCGAGGGGCCACACCAGTCACAACCGATTCCCACCGATCTGGACTAGTTAAGCCCGGTTTACCTACCGTGCGTCACCCGTGACTCACGATGCGCACGTGAACCGTCCCCGCGGTGCTCCGAATCAGCTCCGCCCCAGGCGGCGGAGGAGGAGGGGGGACGGGACGGGGCGGGCGCCGGCCCGGCGGGCGGCGTCCTGGACCTCGCGGTCGGAGGAGACGACGACGACGGCGCGGCCGCCGGGTTCGGCGCGGACGAGTTCGCCGATGAGCTCGTCGGCGGTCTGGCCGGGCTGGCTGAACAGGACGCGGACGCCGCGGGGGGCGACGGTGGCGACGGGGGCGTCGAGTTCGGCGCCGTCGAAGACGCAGGTGACCTCGGCGCGGGTCTGGGCGGCGAGGCCGCCGAGGCCCGACAGCAGGCGGGCGCGCTGGTCGGCGAGGGTGAGGTCGCCGTAGCCGGTCTTGGTGACGTTGTAGCCGTCGACGACCAGGTGGACGCCGGGGAGCTGCAGGAGGCGGTCGAGCAGCTGCGGGTCGGCGTCGGAGAGGGCGCGGCCGGGGACGGCGCGGTGCGGCGGGGGCGCGGTCTCGCCGCCGGTCACCAGGTCGGCGGGACGGCCGATGGTGGACGGCAGGGCCAGTTCGCGCCGGACGCCCTGGGCGGCGTCCACGAGGGAGTCCAGGAGCATGCGCAGCCGGACGTCGTCGAGGTTGCGGTTCTCGCGGGCGGCGCGCTTGGCCGCCTCCGTCCCGGCCTCGGCGCGGTCGAGCCGGGCGCGCAGCTTGCGCAGCTCCTTCTCGGCGGCGGCGCGCGCGTCGCGGGCCTCGGCCAGCTTGTCCTCGACCCGGTCGGCGATCGAGTCGGCGCGCTCGGTCTCGATCCTGGCCTTGTTCCGGGCCTCGTGCAGCTTGCGGCGCAGCTCGGAGATCTCGGCCTTGGCCTCGCGCAGCTCGCCGCGCATGCGTTCGAGGTCGGCGCCGCGGCTGGCGCGGGCGCTGGTGAGCTCGGCGCGCAGCTCGGCGATGCGGCGCTCGGCGCGTTCGCCCTCGGTCAGCGAGGCCGAGCGTTCCAGCTCGGCGCGGGCGTTCTCGACCAGGCCCGTCCAGCCGTCGGGGCGGAGCAGGTAGCCGAGGACGGCGACGCGGACGGGGTCGGCGGCGGCCGGGACGGCGCCGTCCTCGACGGCGGCGGCCAGTTCCGGGTGCGACTCGCGTTCGGCGTCGCCGACGCGGGCGCGGAACCGCTCGTCGCGTTCGAGCAGGGCGGCGATGTGCTGCCCGGCGAGCTTGGCGCGCTTGCGCCGCTCGAACCGGGCGAACCGGCGCAGCGGGACGGGGACCTCGTCGAGCGGGAGCGCGCCGAGCAGTTCGGCGGCGGTCTCCACCACGCTCTGCCGGACCGCCTCGGGAAGGGGGCGGGGCGGGGGTCCCGCCGCCTCCGGGCCGCTGTCGATGATCTCGCTCCTTCTCGCAGGTCGTTCTTGAGATGACTGTTTCCCGAGGTCATCCGCCTCAACCGGTGGAGACCGGGGCCAAGCCTAGCGGTCCGGCGGGGGGACGGCCGGGGCCGTGGGGCCCGGCGGGTGTTCTGTCGGTGCGATGGCTTACGGTCGCCGTCATGACGTCCGCGCACCACCTTCCCGGGTCGGCGGGCCGGCCGCCGGCGACGCCGTCCCCCGGCCCGCGCGCCGTCCCCGCCGTCCCCTCGCAGGCCACCGCGTCAGGGGCGGCCTCCAGACGGGCGGCTCCGGAGCGGGCCGTCCCCGTGCAGGGCACCCTGGACGATCTCGGCACGCCGCTCGCCGAGGTCACCTTCGTCGTGGTCGACCTGGAGACGACCGGTGGGTCGCCCGCCGACTGCGCCATCACCGAGATCGGCGCGGTGAAGGTGCGCGGCGGCGTGCATCTCGGCGACTTCGCCACCCTGGTCGACCCGGGCGGCCCGGTGCCGCCGTTCATCACGGCCCTGACCGGCATCACGACGCAGATGGTGATGGCCGCGCCGCGCATCGGCGAGGTGCTGCCGTCCTTCCTGGAGTTCGCGCGCGGGAGCGTGCTGGTCGCGCACAACGCGCCGTTCGACATCGGGTTCCTCAAGGCGGCGTGCGCGCAGCTGGAGTACGCGTGGCCCGCGTTCCCGGTCGTCGACACGGTCGACCTGGCCCGGCGGGTCATGACCCGCGACGAGGTGCCCAACCACAAGCTCGGGACGCTCGCCCGCCATTTCCGCACCGAGACCGAGCCGTGCCACCGGGCGCTCTCCGACGCCAGGGCCACCGTGGACGTCCTGCACGGCCTGATCGAGCGGATCGGCTCGTTCGGCGTCACGTCCCTGGAGGAGCTGAAGGGGTTCGCGAAGGCCCCGACGCCCGAGCAGCGGCGCAAGCGCCACCTGGCCGAGAACGTGCCGGGCGAGCCCGGCGTCTACCTGTTCGAGGACGGCGGCGGCGAGATCCTCTACGTGGGGAAGTCCACGAACCTGCGCACCCGCGTCCGGTCGTACTTCACCGGGTCGGAGACGCGCTGGCGGGCCCGGGAGATGGTCGGGCTCGCCCAGCGGGTCCGGACGATCGTGTGCGCGACCGGGCTCGAGGCGGAGGTCCGCGAGCTGCGGCTCATCGCGGAGCACAAGCCCCGCTACAACCGGCGCTCGAAGTTCCCGGAGCGGGCGATCTGGCTGAAGCTCACGGCCGAGCCGTTCCCGCGGCTGTCGGTGGTGCGCGAGTCCCGCGACGACGGCGCGGTGTACCTCGGGCCGCTGTCGTCGACGCGGCAGGCCGAGGAGGCGAAGGCGGCGCTGCACGAGGCCGTCCCGCTGCGGCAGTGCACCCAGCGGCTCACGCTGCGGCTGGTCGAGAAGGGCGGGGGCCGCGCCTGCGCGCTGGCCGATCTCGGACGCTGCGGCGCGCCCTGCGTCGGCCACGAGACGCCGGAGGAGTACGACGAGCACGCCGCGACCGCGAGCGCCGTCATGAGCGGCGATGTCCGGCCGGTCGTGAAGGCGGCGCGGCGGCGCATCGCGCGGCTCGCCGAGGAGTACCGCTACGAGGAGGCCGCCGCGCAGCGCGACCGGCTCGCCGCGTTCGTCCGGGCGGCGGCGCGCGGGCAGCGGCTGGCCGCGCTGGCCCGGTTGCCGCAGGTCGTGGCGGCGCGTCCGGCGTTCGACGGGGGCTGGGAGCTGTCGGTCGTCCGGTACGGGCGGCTCGCCGCGGCCGGGACGGTCCCGCCGCGCGCCGCGCCCCGTCCCTATGTGGACGCGCTGATCGCGACCGCCGAGACCGTCCTGCCCGGTGCGGGCGGCGCGCCGGGCGCGATGACGGGGGCGGGCAGCACCGGCGCCGAGGAGATGGAGTGCGTGCTGCGCTGGATGGACGCCCCGGGCGTCCGGCTGGTGGAGGTCGAGGGGGAGTGGACGTGCCCGGCGTACGGCGCCGAGTCGTTCCGCGGATGGATCGACAACGCCTACGCCGCCGTGGACCCGTCCGACCGTTAGGGTTCAGGGGCATCTAGGGTTTGCGGGCATCTGCCCGAGATAGCCGCCGATAGCCGAGATAGTCGCCGACGCCGCCTCCTCCCGATCTGGACGCCTCCTCCATGGCACTGCCCCTCTACGACAGTCAGCCCGCCCGCCGGGTCCCCTGGGTGACCTACCTGCTGGTCGCCGCGAACGTGCTGGTGTTCCTGCTCACGCCGATGGCGCAGTTCGCCACCTGGTACGGCGAGAGCGGCGTCCGCGAGTGCAAGGTGACCCAGTTCACGATGGAGTACGGCGCCGTTCCGAAGGAGCTGACGACCGGCGAGCAGCAGCCGCTGCCGGCCGACGTCACGCACGCGTGCGGCCCGGCGACCTTCACCAAGACGCCGTGGACGTCCGCGTTCACCTCGATGTTCCTGCACTCGAACTGGATGCACCTGCTGGGCAACCTGGTGGTGCTGTTCGTCGTCGGGATGGGCGTGGAGGACCGGCTCGGACGGCTCCGGTACCTGCTCTCCTACCTGTTCTTCGGGCTCGTCGCGGTGTACGGGTTCGCCTACACCACGCCCGATTCGGGCATCCCGCTGATCGGGGCGTCCGGCGCGATCGCCGGGGTGCTGGGCGCGTACCTCGTCCTGAACCCGCGCGGCCGGATCATCAGCTACGTCGCGCCCGTCTTCGTCGCCCGGCTGCCCGTGTGGGTCGTGCTCGGATCGTGGTTCGTCCTTCAATGGCTGTCGCTCGGCGACAAATCGAGCAACGTCGCCTACGTGGCTCATATCTATGGTTTCGCGAGCGGCATGCTGTTCGCGTTCCTGGCCCGCCGGGCCGGTCCCGCGCGCGGTATCGTCGCGCTGTCCCGAGGCTGATTCTCCCGAGAGCTCCCCGCGAAGTTCCGCGGGGAGCTCTCGCGTTCCCGTCCGCGATTCCCTGATTTTGTCGTACCCCCTTGGGATGATTGCGACATGTCAAACGAGGACGCGGATGACCTCGCGTGGGAGCGGTCCGCCGTAGTGCGGGTGATGCCCTCCGCGAAGGCGCGGAAGTTGGCGAAGGTGCCGTTCGTCGAAATGGCGGGCGGACGACTCCAGGGCGTGGTGTCGAGTGGTTCCGACATCACCCGGGTTTATGTTTCGTCCATTGCCGCGGAAACGCACGCCTACAGCTGCAGCACCAACAACAACCGGAGGTGCGGGGGGCTGAGCGGCCCCTATAGGTGCAAACACCTCGACGCGCTTGTCAAGGAGGCGGTGCTCCAATACGGAGCCGAACGCGTCGCCGCCTATCTGGGCGTGGAGGTCGAGCCGGGCGGCGACGTCGCCTCCCTGCTCGACGGGACGGAGAGCGGGGACAACCCGGCCGCCACGGTGTTCAACCGGTTCCTGCGGCACCTGGCCTACCTGGAGCTGCCCGCGCAGACCGCGCCGGTGCCCGAGATGCAGTGGTTCCCGGCAGGGGCGGTGGGCTGATGCTGAGCATGCACCTGGCCGCGCTGACGGCCGCCCTCCCGGACGGCATCGACGACGCGGTCGACCTGGCCCGCGGCTTCGACGACGCCCTGACCCACGGCCTCGGCAGGCTCGGCGACACCGAGGCCGCCGCGCTCGAGGCGCTGGCCGCGGCCCTGTCCGCCGCGCCGCTCGGGCTGGCGGCCGCCGAGGCCGCCGCCAAGGTCGGCAGCGGATCGGCGTCCGAGGAGGGCCTCGGCGTGCTCGCCGCCGGACGCGCCGCGCTGCTCGGCGCCGTCCACGACGCCCTGCTCGACCGTTTCGACACCGCCCTGGGCCGCACCCGCGCCGCATGGGACGAGCCCGCGCCGGTCCCGGCGTCCGGCGCGAACCTGCTGGCCGGAGCCCGGTCCTGGCTGCACGAAGTCGCCGTCACCGGCTGGCGCGGCGTGGGCCACGACCTGGTGGCGGCCGTCGACCCGACCGTCGAGGCGCTGCTCGCCGAGCCCGCCCTGCGCCGCGTCGCGATGCTGATGGACGGCCTGGCCGCCGAGCTGCGCGCGTCCAGCCCGGTCGCGACGATGGCCCGCGTCCCGGCGCGCCGCTGGGGCGACCTGTGGTCCCGCGCGATGCTGCTCACCTGGCAGGACGGAGCCCCCGCCGGGGCCGGCGAGCAGGTGTCCGGACGGCTGCTGCCGCTCGGCGTGGACGTCCACGAGCACCCGACGGGCGTCCAGATCCAGGTCCACGGCGTCCTGGAGAGCGGCGACACGAGGCGGCTCGTCCGCGCGAGCGTCGCGGCCGGGAAGGTCGACACGATCGTCGGGCCCGCGATCTGGGGCGTCCTGGACGGCTACCCCGTCCTGCTGGCCGCGCTCGCCGGGCACCGTGCCGTGGAGATCGACGGCATGACGCTGCTGCCCGGCGGCGACCTGCTCTGGTCCGAGGACGCGGCCGAGGCCGGCGAGCCCGCCGACCCGTTCGCCACCGCGCGCCTCCAGCTGGACGAGGCGACCGCACCGCCCGTCCCGCCGCTGGAGCGGCATCCGGTGCGCATCGCCGAGCCGGTCCTCCTGGAGGACTATCGGATCGACGGCGCGGACCTGGTCCTCGACGACCACCGGTTGCGGGTCGAGCTGGCGAACCTGCCCGGCGGCGGCCCGCTGACGCCCGAGCTCGTGGCCGCGTCCACGGCCTGCGTCGGGCTCGTCCGCTGGGACGCCGGGGGCTGGTCGCTGCGTCCGCTCGCCGTCCAGGCCACGGTCAAGAAGAAGCCGGTGGTCGCGCACGGCGGCGACTGGGCGCTCGGCCCGACGGACCCGAAGGTCGTCAAGGCGCAGGCCCGGTCCGGGGACGCGGTGACGGTGCTGCGTGAGCGCGCGGGGCGGTTGTTGCGCAAATGACCGAGACCAACGCGCACGAGATGGACGCGAACGACGCCGGAGCCTCCAAGGAGGAGAGCCGGGCGCACGCGAACCGCAGGCAGGCGCTCTACTGGCGGCTGATGGCCCGGATGTTCGACAGTGAGGAGCAGCCCGCGCTGGAGTCGTCCAGCGTCGCCGTCGTGGACGCGGTCGGCCTGCCCCCGGCGCTGCTCGACCCGTCGGTGTCGATGGACAGCCTGTTCCAGCGCTTCCCCGAGCTCGAGCCCGAGTTCGACGACCTGTTCGCCAAGGCCGCACGCGGCGGCTCCGACGAGATCGGCATGGGAGCCGTCCGCAACGCCGCGCTCATCTCCAAGCTGCTGATCAACGTGTTCCAGACCGGCCAGGGCAACGTCGGCGCCGATCAGCTCGCCGCCTGGCAGCGCGACGCCACCCGCCTCCGCCGCGCCCTGGGCGCAGGAGCATGCCGGGGCGGCCCGGCGTGCCCGGGCGGGGGAGCCTGTCCGGGCGGGGGAGTGTGCCCGGGGGGCGGCCCCGGCGGATCCGGCGAAGGCAAGGGCGGCTCCGGCGCGGGCCAACCAGGATCCGGCTCCGAATCGGGGTCGGGATCGGACGGCGAGTCCGGCGGGATCACCCGCACCTCGAACTTCGGTCCGGGCGGGCCCGGATCCGGCTTCGACGTCGGGGACATCGAACGGATCCTCCGCGACATCGAGGGCGACCTGGTCAAGCGGATGCGGCTGCGCGAGGTCCTCGCCGACCCGAAGCTCGCCGCGCGCCTCACGCCCAGCATGTCGCTGATCGAGCAGCTGCTGCGCGACAAGGCGAACCTGTCCGGGGTGGCGCTGCAGAACGCCAAGCGGCTCATCCGCCGGTACGTGGACGAGGTCGCCGACGTGCTGAAGACGCAGGTGCGGCAGACCAGCGTCGGCGCGCCGGACCGGTCGATCCCGCCGAAGCGGGTGTTCCGCAACCTCGACCTCGACCGGACGATCTGGAAGAACCTCACCAACTGGAGCCCGGACGACGAGCGCCTCTACGTCGACCGGCTGTTCTACAGGCACACCGCCAAGCGCACCACCCCGGCCCGCATGATCGTCGTGGTGGACCAGTCCGGGTCGATGGTCGACTCCATGGTCAACTGCACGATCCTGGCGTCGATCTTCGCCGGGCTGCCGAAGGTGGACGTGCACCTGATCGCCTTCGACACCCGGGCGATCGACCTGACCCCCTGGGTGAACGACCCGTTCGAGGTGCTGCTGCGCACCAGGCTCGGCGGCGGGAACGACGGGCCGGTGGCGCTCGAGATGGCCCGTCCCAAGATCGCCGACCCGCGGAACACCGTGCTGGTGTGGATTTCGGACTTCTACGAGTTCGACCGCTCCCAGCCGCTGTTCGACGGGCTGCAGTCCGCCCACCGGTCCGGGGTGAAGGTGATCCCGGTCGGCTCGGTGACCAGTTCCGGGACCCAGGAGGTCAACCCCTGGTTCCGGCAGCGCTTCAAGGCGATGGGCACGCCGGTGATCTCCGGCCAGATCGGCAAGCTCGTGTCCGAACTCAAGAACTTCCTCGACTAGGAGACCCCCGATGACCGACGGAATGCTGCGCGCCCCCGCCGAGGCGAAGTACGCCGACGAGCTGGACTACCTGGAGTCGGTGGACGACGGGCCCAGGCCGTTCGCGTGGCGGCTCAGCCCGAAGATGGTCCGCACGTTCATCCTGGGCTCCGAGCGCGCGGACGGCCTGGACCGGGAGATCCCGCAGAAGTGGTTCGGCGACCGGACGTTCGTGGAGCGGAGCATCGTCACGCTCGCCTCCGACCGCGGCCTGCTGCTGATCGGCGACCCGGGCACCGGCAAGAGCTGGCTGGCCGAGCTGCTGTCCGCCGCCGTGTGCCGCAACTCGACGCTGGTCGTGCAGGGCACCGCGGGCACCACCGAGGACCACATCAAGTACTCGTGGAACGTCTCGATGGTGATCGCCAAGGGCCAGTCCCGCGACTCGATGATCCCGTCCCCGATCATGACCGCGATGGAGGCGGGCGTGATCGGCCGGTTCGAGGAGCTGACCCGCTCCACCAGCGACGTCCAGGACGCGCTGATCTCGATCCTGTCGGAGAAGTACGTCTCCATCCCCGAGCTGGACGACGACAACATCGTTTTCGCCAAGCCGGGCTTCTCGATCATCGCGACGGCCAACAGCCGGGACCGCGGCGTGAACGACCTGTCGTCCGCGCTGAAGCGGCGGTTCAACTTCGTCCGGATCCCGGTCGTGACGAACAAGAGGAGCGAGGCGGAGATCGTCCGGTTCCGCACCGAGGAGCTGCTGCGCCGGCACCAGATCGAGCTGGAGGTGCCGCCGACGCTGCTGGACATCCTGCTGCAGAGCTTCGCCGACCTGCGCACGGCGTCCGCCGCCGCGGGGAGCGACGACGAGCGGCTGGAGTCGGCGCTGTCGACGGCCGAGCAGATCGGCGTTCTGGAGGACGCGATCCTGCACAGCCGCTTCTTCGGGGACGACACGCTGCGCGCGACGACCCTGGCGTCCTCGCTGGTCGGGTCGCTGGCCCGGCGCAGCCCGGAGGACCTGGCGATCCTGAACAAGTTCTGGCACGGCGTGGTCGAGGGACGCAGCAAGAAGGAGGGCGGCGAGTGGCAGGGCTTCCTGGAGGGCGGCCGCGAGGCGATCGCGACCCTGTCGTGAGCACCCCCACCGACACAGGCGCGGGCACGGGCACGGACACCGCCGACACCGCCGAGAACGGGCCCGACGGCACGTTCGCCGCGCTCCGCGGCCAGCTGGCGGACGCGGCGGAGCGGTTCGCCGAGGCGCCCGGGGCCGCCGCCGGGATCCTCGCGGGCATGGTGGACGACGTCGACCGCGCCCTCGCCGAGGAGCTGGAGATCTTCCCGGTCTGCCACCACTCGCCCGCGTCCGCGCTGGCGATGGCGCGGCGGCTGCGGGAGAAGCGGCCCAAGGTCGTCTACCTCGAGCTCTGCGAGGACATGCGGCCCCTGCTGGACGAGCTGCGCAACTGCCGGCTGCCCGTGGCCCTGCAGGCGTTCGCGAGCGACATCGAGGGCTTCGACCCGGCCTGGGCGCCGCTGTCGGTGGTCGCGCCGATCACCGAGGCGTCCGCCGAGTACCAGGCGATCGCGTACGCGCTGGAGACGCCGGGTGTCGAGCTGGTCGCGGTCGACTGGTCCACCGACCACGTCTTCCAGTGGGAGGAGTCCGACCCGGCGGCCAGGAAGGCCAAGCCGGATCCGGACGCCGAGGCGCGGCCCGCGCACGCGGCCGGGTCCGAGGAGGAGGCGGACGAGGACGGCGAGTCCGCCCTCCACGGCGACGCGGTCGGCATCGAGCTGGGCGATCTGCGTCCCGGCTTCGCCGAGCTGGAGGAGTACCTGCTGCACCACGGGCGGGTCCGGCACTGGTCGGAGTGGTGGGACCAGTACGTCGAGCAGCCGCTCAGCGGCGCCGGGTACGAGGCCTACCGGCAGGTGATGCTGCTGGTCGGGAGCCTGTTCCGGCGGCTTCGCGACACCGGTGACCTGCGCCGCAGCGAGGAGCGCGAGCGGTTCATGTGGACCCGGATGCGGCAGCACCTCGCCGCGTCCGAGCTCGAGGCGGGCGACGCCCTGTACGTGTGCGGGGCGCTGCACGCGGCGAGCCGGGTCGAGCAGTTCGGCGTCCGCTCGGACGCGCCGTACGAGATCGCCGACCGGACCGGGACGCGCTGGCTGCACGGCCTGATCCCGTCCAGCCACTCGGCGATCGAGGCGCAGTTCGGGCTGGCCCGGGGCTCGGTGTCGATCGCCACCGCGACCTGGGAGAAAGCGCTCAAGCGCAGCGGCGTCGCGCCGTTCCGGCTGGCCGGGCAGAAGGGGACGAGCCGCAAGGCCCCCAAGGCCGCGCCCCTGGTCGAGGCCCCGCCGGAGGACCGGCTGTCCGGCTTCCTCACCACCCCGCCCGAGCCGGGCGTGCTGGACGAGCAGGAGCTGCTGACCTGGGCGGTCGACATCGTCCGGCTCGCCCGCCGCAACGGCTACATGGCGAGCACGGCCGACGCGATCGCGGTGGTCGAGACGTCGGTGCTGCTGGCGGGCGTCCGGGGGCGGAACCGCCCGACCCCGTACGACTTCCAGGACGCGGCGATCACCTGCATCGAGAAGGACGCGGTGCCGGGGCGCCGGGACGTCCGGCGCCTGTGCGAGATCCTGCTCGGCGGCGACCGGGTCGGCCAGGTCGGGTACGCGGCGCTGCCGCCGCTCGCCCAGAACGTCCTGGACCGGCTCGAGCCGCTCGGCCTCGACCTGACCAAGCGGACCGTCCAGCGGGCGCTGCTCGACCTGCGCTCGGAGCCGCGCCTGCAGGCGTGCTCGGACGTGCTGTGGATCCTGCACCGGATGCTGCCGGACGGCATCGTCCGGCCGATCATGGGCTCGCGGACGCTCGGTGAGCGGTCCGTCCAGGAGAGCTGGGACCTGTCCCTCGGCCGCGACCAGCGCTGGCTGGTCGAGCTCGGCTACGAGGGCGTCACGGTCGAGCAGGTGCTCGAGCAGCGGCTCCGCAAGATCGCCTGGGCCCCGGACGCGACGGCGTCGGTCGCGCTCAACGCCGTCGAGGACGCGCTGGTCCTGCTCCGCAACCGGCGGTTCGTGGACGAGCTGGGCGCCCGCGCGGTCGAGCTGCTGTCCGCCGAGCGCACCGTGGACGACGCGCCCGAGGTGCTGAAGCGGGTCCGGCGGCTGCTCGCGCACTACCGGGCGAGCGAGCCGGAGCTGCCCGCCTGGTGCAAGGACTTCGTGACCGAGGGGTACGCGCACTACTGCACCCTGCTGCCGACGGCCTTCACCGAGGACGAGACCGGCGTCCGGCAGGTCGCGGCGATGCTCGGGTTCCTGTTCGGGATGGAGAGCCTGGCGCTGTCGCTCGGCTGCGACCACGCCCAGCTGGAGATCGCGGTCGCGCAGTCGCATCCCGGGGCGCCGGCGAAGGTGGCGCTGCTGTGGGCGGCGCGCGTCCAGCTCGGCGTGCTCACCCGCGCCGACCTGCGCGTCCGCTGCGACGAGATGCTCGGGAACCCGCTGGTCGTGCCCGCCTTCCCGCACTACCTCAACGGGTTCGTGCACGCGCTCGAGCCGGTCCCGACGTTCGCGCCGTTCGTCGTGGAGGTGATGTCGAAGGCGTTCGGGAGCCTGCCGGACCACGTCCTGCTGCCCTGGCTGCCGCGCCTGGTGACCACGCTCCGCGAGAACGCGGCGGAGCTGATGCCGGTGCTCACCCGGGAGGCCGGGCGCACCCTCCCCGGCTCGCTCCCGGCCCTGGACGCCTGGACGCCGCCGTGGGAGGCCGCTCGGGGCACGGCGCCCGCCCCGGGGTCCGCCGGGTCCGCCGTGCCGTCCGGTCCGGTCGCGGAGCTGCTGGCCGCGCATCCGGCCGCCTGCGACGCGGCGGCGGCCCTGTTCGGGCTGGAGCCGGTCTGGCAGGCCGTCCCGGCGGGCTCCGCCCCCGCGCACCCGGCGGCGGCGGAGCTGGTCGCGCGGCATCCGGACGCCGCCGGGGCCCTCGCGGCCCTGCTCACCGCCTGAGCGGCCGCCCGGGCCGGGCACCGGACGGTCCCGGCCCGGGCACTGGATAGGCTCGTACCGCAACGACGGTTTCGGGAGGATCTGTGGTCACCGCGCTCGTGTTCATCAAGACCGACGTGGACCGCGTCCACGAGGCGGCCGAGGAGATCGCCGCGCTGGACGGGGTCAGCGAGGTCTACTCGATCACCGGCGGCTACGACCTGGTGGCCATGGTGCGGGTGCGGCGGCACGACGACCTGAACGCCGTGATCCCCGGACGGCTGAACAAGGTCAAGGGCGTCCGCGACACCGAGACGCACATCGCCTTCCGCACCTACTCCCAGCACGACCTCGAGGTCGCCTTCTCGCTGGGCCTCCCCGACGCCGACTGACGTCCCGTGACGCGCCCGGCCCCGCCGCCCTCTCCGGAGAGCGCGGCGGGGCCGGCCACGTCATCGGCGCGCGGCGCTTGAGGCCTCCACCCAGCGCTCCAGAAGCCCGGAGGCGGCGCCGGAGTCCACCGCCTGGGCCGCACGCCCGAACGCGGTCCCGAGCGTCCCAGTGAGCTCTCCGGGCGCCGGAGCGCCCTCGTAGGCGGCGATCAGCGCCGCCGCGTTCAGCAGCACCATGTCCCGCACCGGGCCCGCCTCGCCCGCCAGGACGCGCCGCGCGACCTTCCCGTTGTAGGCGGCGTCCGCGCCCCGCAGGTCCTCCGGACGCGCCGGAGGGATGTCCAGGTCGGCCGGGTCGAAGATCGTCTCGGTGACCGTGCCGTCCCGGACCACCCAGACGCTCGAGGTGCCCGTCGTGGTCAGCTCGTCCAGCCCGTCGTCGCCCCGGAACACCAGGGACGAGCAGCCGCGCTCGGCGAACACCCCCGCCATGACCGGGGCCATCCGCGGGTGGAACACGCCGACGGCCTGGCTGGTCGGACGGGCCGGGTTCGTCAGCGGCCCCAGGAAGTTGAACACGGTCGGCGTGCGCAGCTCGCGGCGCGTCCGGGCCGCGTACCGCAGGGCCGGGTGGTACAGCGGCGCGAAGCAGAACGTGATCCCGACCTCCTCGGCGACCCGCGCGGTCGCCGCCGGGGGCAGGTCGATCGCGACCCCGAGCTCCTCCAGCAGGTCGGCGGCGCCGCAGGACGACGAGGCGGCCCGGTTGCCGTGCTTGACGACCTTCACCCCGGCCGCGGCGGCCACCATGGCCGCCATCGTCGAGATGTTCACGGTGTGCGCCCGGTCACCCCCGGTCCCGACCAGGTCGGCGAACCGGCCCGGGACCCGGATCGGCGTGGCGTGCGCCATCATGCCCTCGGCGAGCCCGCCCACCTCGGCGACCGTCTCGCCCTTGGCGCGCAGCGCGACGGCGAATCCGGCGATCTGCACGTCGGTGGCCTCGCCGGACATGATCTGGTCCATCGCCCAGGCCGTCTCGGCGCTGGACAGCGACACGCCGTCCAGCAGCGCGTTGAGCAGCGCCGGCCAGGTCGTCGCGCCCGTGCCGGGCGTGCCAGGTTCCGTGCCGGAGGCCCCAGAAGCGCCGGAGACGGCGCCGGAGGCGTCGGGAGCGGGTGCGGGCACGGGCGCGCCTTCGGCGGTGTCCTCGGACGGAATGCCGGACGGGCCGCCGGACGCGGCGGCTGTGTGGGCGCTGGTTCGGGCGTCCATGGTTCCCCCAGGTTCGGGTCCTGCGGGGTAGGCCGGTGGGATCCCGCCCGTTCCGGCCGGGACGGGGCCGGGGGACGGAAGATCCCCCGCCTCCCCGGCGAGCTGGTGCTTACAGTGCGGGAAGGCGGTTGTCGGCCCGCCAGCGCATCAGGTCGGCGACGGCCTTGGCCACCGCCATCGGGTCGAGCGGCAGGCCGATCACGGCGTCGGCGCGCGACCAGGTCGCCAGCCAGCCGTCGTCCCGGCGCGCGATGATCGCCAGGATGGGCGGGCAGTCGTAGACCTCGTCCTTGGCCTGCCGGGCCACGCCGAGGCCGCCCGCGGGGCGCGCCTCGCCGTCCACCACCACGACGTCGATGTCGCCCCGGTCGAGCCGCTCCACCACGGCGGGCTGGGTGGCGATCTCGACGTACTCCACCGCCGGGAGATCGGCGGCGGGCCTGCGTCCGATGGCGAGCCGGATCTGCTCGCGCGTGTTCGCGTCGTCGCTGTAGACGAGAACCTTCATCGAACCCTCTGGGGCGTCGCTCATGGCAGGCAAGGCTACCGGTTCGGCGCGGCGGGCACGAGGGGGCGGGTCCCCGGACGGCTCGGCGAGGCGGAATGCCCTGCTGAATAGGGCTTTGAGCGGATGGGGCGGGCGGGGGCCCGCAGGTTCCGGGACACGCTCGGGAACTCCAGAAGGGGGGTCATGCGTCAGTCACTGAACGGGTGACGTAATAATGCTGCCCGTGGCAACAGCATCCGCGATAGAGACAACACCTCACGCTCGGGCGAACCGTCCCAACTTGGTCAGCGTGGGGACGATCGTTTGGCTGTCGTCCGAGCTGATGTTCTTCGCGGCGCTGTTCGCGATGTACTTCACGATCCGCTCCGTGACGATCGGCCAGCACGGTCACGACTCCTGGCCCGGCGCTGAGCTGGACCTGCCGCTGTCGGCGTTCAACACGACCGTCCTGGTGCTGTCCTCGGTGACATGCCAGATGGGCGTGTTCAAGGCCGAGGCCGGCAAGGTCGGACGCACCGGCGGCCTGTTCAACTTCCGCCAGTGGGGGCTGCGCGAGTGGTACGTCCTCTCGTTCCTCATGGGCGCCTACTTCGTGGCGGGTCAGCTCTTCGAGTACACCAACCTCGTCACCAAGGACGGCCTGACCCTGTCCTCCTCGGCGTACGGATCGGTCTTCTACCTGACCACCGGGTTCCACGGTCTGCACGTGACCGGCGGCCTCATCGCGTTCCTGTTCGTACTGGGACGCACCTACGCCGCCAAGCGCTGGACCCATGAGCAGGCGACGAGCGCGATCGTCGTGTCCTACTACTGGCACTTTGTGGACGTGGTCTGGATCGGCCTGTTCGCGACGATCTACCTGCTCGACCTGAAGTGATCCGTCCGACCTCCAACGACGACAAGACCCGAACGGGGATTTCCGTGAAAAGGATCACCGCATGGCGACGGCGCCCGTGGGCGGGCTACGCCGTCGTGCTGGCGGCCCTCGCGGCGATCGCCGGCCTCTACGCCGGCTTCTCGCCGAAGACCGACCGCGCCGAGGCGGCTGGAACCGCCGACGCCCAGGCCGACCTCGCCAACGGCAGGCAGCTCTTCAACCAGAACTGCGCCAGCTGCCATGGCCTGAACGCCGAGGGCACCAAGGACGCCAAGGGCAAGCCGATCGCACCGAGCCTGCTGGGCGTCGGCGCCGCCTCCGTCGACTTCCAGGTCAGCACGGGCCGCATGCCCGCGATGAACCCTGGCGCGCAGATGCCGCGCAAGAAGCCGATCCCGCTCTTCAACACCGAGATCAAGACCGACTACTCGGAGCCGGAGAAGCGCGAGGCCGCCGAGAAGCAGAAGGCCGCGGCCGAGAAGAACCTGCATGACCTCAGCGGGTACGTCGCCCAGCTGGGCGGCGGGCCCGCCATCCCGACGACCGACCAGGTCGACCCGACCAAGGGCGACGTCGCGGTGGGCGGCAAGCTCTTCCGCACCAACTGCGCCCAGTGCCACAACTTCACCGGGCAGGGCGGCGCGCTGACGCAGGGCAAGTACGCCCCGCCGCTGTCCGGCAACGACGTCTCGCCGACCCAGATGTACGAGGCGATGCTGACCGGTCCGCAGGCGATGCCGGTGTTCAACGACACCACGCTGACCCCGAAGGACAAGCAGGCGATCATCGCCTACCTCGTGCAGACCCGTGACGAGCCCAACCCCGGTGGCAACGGCCTCGGCCGTGTCGGCCCGGTGTCGGAGGGCCTGGCGGGCTGGCTGATCGGCGTCGGCCTGATGGTGCTGGCGGCGATGTGGATCACCGCGAAGAAGCCGAAGAAGCTGAAGAAGTCATGAGCGACAACAACCACACCGCGGGCTCCGAGGAGCCGCGCGAGGACGGCGCGTCCGGCCGGGTGGTGGGCACGCCGTCGCCGGCCAAGGGCGAGTCCCTGCTGGCGAAGGACGACGAGGGCGCCAAGCCCCCGGTCGGGCCGGGCATCGAGCTGGACGAGAAGTCCGCGAAGAACGCCGAGCGGATCGTCGCCGCGTTCTTCCTGCTGGCGTTCGCCGCCAGCGTGGCCTTCATCGCCTACTACATCGGCTGGAGCGGCCGCAACGGCGGCATGCACGGCGTGATCCGCACCCGCGAGTCGAACTTCTGGCTCGGCGGGACGCTGACGGTCGCCATGCTGGCCATGGCGTTCGGCGTCACCATCTGGGTGCGCCGCCTGATGACCAGCAAGCCGATCATCCAGGAACGCCACGCGATGGCGTCGGACGCCTCCACCCGCGAGGCGTTCGAGGCGGACTTCCTGGAGGGCGCCGAGGACAGCGGCATCACCAAGCGGCCGCTGCTGCGCCGCACGCTGCTGCTCGCCACCGCGCCGCTCGGCCTCGCGCCGCTGGTGCTGCTGCGCGACCTCGGCCCGCTGCCGGAGAAGCGGCTCCGCCACACCTTCTGGGGCGAGGCCGTGAACAAGGCCAAGTCCGAGGGCCGGCAGGGCGTCCGCCTGGTGGTGGACGGCACCAACGCGCCGCTCAAGGTCTCCGACTTCAACTCGCCCGGTGGCATGATCACCGTGCTGCCGGAGGGCATCGAGCACGTGAAGGAGGCGGCCAACGAGATCGCCAAGGCCGTCACCATCCTGATCAACGTCCCGAACGACCAGTTCAAGCCGGTCAAGGGACGCGAGAACTGGCACGTCAACGGGGTCGTGGCGTACTCCAAGATCTGCACGCACGTGGGCTGCCCGGCGGCGCTGTACGAGCAGACCACGCACCACATCCTGTGCCCGTGCCACCAGTCGACGTTCGACGCGACCGACGGTGCGAAGGTCGTCTTCGGTCCGGCGCACCGTCCGCTGCCGCAGCTTCCGCTGGGCGTGGAGGACGGTTACCTGATCGCCACCGGCGACTTCCCCGAGCCGATCGGTCCGAGCTTCTGGGAGCGCGGATGAGCGACGCAAGTGCACCGAAGGCGGTCTCGGGACCGCTGACCTTCCTGGACGACCGACTCGGCTCGACCAACTTCTTCCAGCGGAACGTCAAGAAGGTCTTCCCGGACCACTGGTCGTTCATGCTGGGCGAGATCGCGCTGTACTCGTTCGTCATCCTGCTGCTGACGGGCACCTTCCTCACGCTCTGGTTCCACCCGAGCATGGAGGAGGTCACCTACAACGGCTCGTACACCAAGCTCCAGGGTGTACAGATGTCGGACGCGTACAACTCGGCCCTGCACATCAGCTTCGATGTGCGCGGCGGTCTGCTCATGCGGCAGATCCACCACTGGGCCGCGGTCCTGTTCATGGCGTCGATCCTGGCGCACATGCTGCGGGTCTTCTTCACGGGCGCGTACCGCAAGCCGCGTGAGCTGAACTGGCTCATCGGCATCAACATGTTCATCCTGGGCATGCTCGAGGGCCTGTTCGGCTACTCGCTGCCGGACGACCTGCTCTCCGGCACGGGCCTGCGCATCACCCAGGGTGTGACGGAGTCGATCCCGCTGGTCGGCACCTACATCTACATGTTCCTGTTCGGCGGCGAGTTCCCCACCGGCCAGTTCGGTGACCTGATCCCCCGCCTGTACGCCATCCACATCCTGCTGATCCCGGGCATCATCCTGGGTCTGGTGACCGCGCACATGATGATCATGTGGCACCAGAAGCACACCGCGATGCCGTCCAAGAACCAGAGCAACGAGCAGGTCTACGGCTACCCGTTCTACCCGGTCTTCATGGCCAAGACGGGCGCCTACTTCCTGTTCACGTTCGGCGTGCTGGCGTTCCTCGGCGCGTTCGCCCAGATCAACCCGATCTGGCTGTTCGGGCCGTACGACCCGGGCGCGATCTCGTCGGGCTCCCAGCCCGACTGGTACATGGGCGTCCTGGAGGGCGCGCTGCGCCTGATGCCCGGCCAGGGCACCGAGTGGGTGATCTGGGGTCACACGATCAGCATGAACGTGCTGATCCCGGCGCTGGTGCCGCTCGGCATCGTGTTCGGCGGGGCGATGGCCTGGCCGTTCATCGAGCAGTGGGTCACCGGTGACAAGCGCCGGCACGACATCAACGACCGGCCGCGCAACGCTCCGGTCCGCACCTCCATCGGCATGGCGGCCGTGGCCTTCTACGGCCTGCTGTGGCTGGCGGGCGCGAACGACGTGCTGGCCGACAAGTTCCACGTGTCGCTGTTCGCGACGACCTGGTTCTTCCGGTTCGCGATCTTCATCGGCCCGGTCATCGCCTACATCGTGACCAAGCGGATCTGCCTGGGTCTCCAGCGCAAGGACGCGGCGGTCGCGGGACACGGCGTCGAGTCCGGCATCATCGTGATGGCCCCCGACGGCGGCTTCAGCGAGCGGCACGAGCCCGCCCGCGAGGAGGAGATGATCAAGATCCTCTCCAAGGAGAACGCCCGTCCGGAGGCGCCCGCCGTCGATGCCAACGGCATCCCGGCCCCGAGCCAGAAGGGCCCGATGGGGCACCTGCGCTCGCGGCTGCAGCGCGCCATGACCTTCGACGACATCCCGGTCGAGGAGCACGGCGAGGGCCACGGCGAGCACGGTGACGACGAAGCGGTCGGCAGCGGCTCGGGCCCCAAGCAGCTCGGCCACTGACACCAGCAGGTTGCCACGGGCGAGGCCCGTCCCCGGATCTCCGGGGGCGGGCCTCGCCGCATTTCCAAGGCCCCTTGTGCGGCCTGTTGCCCGTTCCCGTGGACGACCTCGGGAATTTTGCCTGGTTTGGGAGCTCTCGCCTGCCCTGCCCTCCGCGCCCTTGACCGATCCGTGGCGGACGCCCGGGATCCGGTTCACCGGCGCGCGAGCACAAACCGATCATGAAATCGTGGACGAGGGCGTCCGTCGCCTCGCTCGCCGCCGCGGCCTCGCTCTTCGCGCCGCCCGCCGCGTCCGTCCCGGCGTCCGCCGCGTCGGCGCCCGCCGGGGGACATGCGAAGGTGCACGCCGAGATACACGCGAAGACGCACCGTGGGACGCGCTCACGGACGCACGCGCGGACGAGCCCCGGAGAACACACAAGACCGCGCCCGGGAACACGCGCCGAGGTGCACGTTCGCACGCGGGCCAAGACGCGCGCGCGGGCGCGGGCGGCGGTGGGGTCTGATCTGCTGAACGAGACCTTCGAGGGCGCCAGTGTGTCGGACCCCGGGTTCCTGGCGCTGAACGACGCCTGCCTGACCGGCGCGCCGCCCGGCCCTGACACCACGGGCCCGGGGGCGCACGAGCTCGGCACGTGCTCGTCGCATCAGAGCGGGCCGGTGCCGCCGATCGGCACGGTCCCCGGATACCTGCAGCTCACCGACGCCAGTGGGGCCCGGACGGGCGGTGTCGTCTACAACCGTCCGCTGCCCGCCAACGGCGGCCTCGACGTGACCTTCGAGCAGTACCAGTACGGCGGGGTCGAGGGCGGTGGCGACGGGATCGCCTTCTTCCTGACCGACGGATCGGGCGAACTGACCCAGACCGGGGCGTTCGGCGGCAGCCTGGGGTACGCGCAGCGCGCCGGGCAGCCCGGCGTCGACCACGGCTACCTCGGGCTCGGCCTCGACCCGTACGGCAACTACGCCGTGGACTTCGAAGGCCGCGGCCAGGACTGCCCGGCCGACCAGCGTCCGCCCGGCGAGTTCCAGGTGTACGACCGTCCGCCGAACAACGTGACGTTGCGCGGGCCGGGCCACGGCCTGGTGCACTACTGCTACCTCGCCGGGACGGGCACGACCGACCAGATCGGCACCGACCCGGACGGGAACAAGCTGTTCGGCAGCACCCTGCCGGGCCGGTTGCACGAGGACGGCAGCGACACCGCGACGGCCAAGCGGACCGTCCATGTGCAGGTCTCGGCCGAAGTCCGGCCCACGGTGACGGTGGAGATCGACTTCCACGACGGCAACGGGTTCGTCTCGGTGCTGAGCCAGAAGATGCCCGAGAACGCGCCGCGCACCTACAAGTTCGGGTTCACCGCGTCCACCGGCTCGGCCACCGACGTCCACCTGATCCGGCAGCTCAAGGTGCGGTCGGTGGAGCCGCTGGGGGCGCTCAACATCGTCAAGCAGATCGACCGGAGCACGCCGCAGCCGACGGTCTACCGCGTCGGCGACTCGATTCCGTACCAGTTCGTGGTCACCAACACCGGCGTCGGGCAGCTGACCGGCGTGAAGGTGAACGACCTGAACGCCACCGACATCCAGTGCCCGCGCGACACGCTGGACGGCATGGGCGCGCCGCTGGCCACCATGACCTGCACTGGGAGGCATGTGGTCACACCGGCGGACGCGGCACGCGGCGGCGTCGACAACTCGGCGACCGCGGACGGCCAGGACACCACGGGCGGCGACGTCCACTCCGAGCCGTCCGAGGTGTCGGTGCCGGTCGAGTCGCCCGTCCCGGCGCCCTTCCCGGTGGTCGGGAAGACGGCCTCGGCCGACCGGGTGCGTCCGGGCGACGAGGTCACCTACACGGTCAGCGTGCGGAACGAGGGCACCGGGCCGCTGGTCGACGGGATGCTCGCCGATGACCTGGTCGGCGTCCTGGACGACGCGGACCTGGTCGGGACGCCGGAGGCCACGATCGGGAACGCCGTGGTCAACGGGACGCGGCTGGAATGGACGGGGTCGCTCCAGCCGAACGAGGAGGCCCTGATCACCTACACGGTGCGGGTGCACGGAGGCGGTGACGGCCGGCTGCGGAACGCCGTCACGGGTCTCGGCAACTGCGTGGACGCCGGAGGGCAGCCGCCGTGCGGGACGGTCGTCGACGTTGAGGAGGTGCCGCCTCCTCCGCCTCCGCCTCCGGGGCACCACGGCCGCCTCACGATCACGAAGTGGGCCGATCGGAACTACGTTCGTCCTGGTCAGCGGGTGGTCTACCGGGTCAGGGTGGAGAACACCGGGGACGGGACGCTGACGGACGCGTCGTTCCGGGACGACCTGCGGGGCGTCCTGAGGCGGGTGCGGCTCGTCGGGGAGCCGACGGCGACGCGCGGGAGCGTGAGCTTCCAGCGTCCGACGCTGGAGTGGAGCGGGACGCTGCGGCCCGGGCAGTCGGCGGTCATCGAGTACACGGTGGTCGTCCTGCGTCGCGGGAAGCTGCCGAACCGGGTGGTGTCGTTCGTCCCGCGGACGAACTGCCGGCCGCACAGCCGTGATCCGCGCTGCCGGGTCCTGGTGAGGGTCGTTCCCTTCGCGCAGAAGGACCGCTAGGCGGTTCTGGCCATCCGCCCCGGTCGGGCCGTTTTCGGGCCGACCGGGGCGGATCTGTTGATGCGGGAGGGGCGTGGGATTCTGATGGGGATGACCAGGACCCTCGTCGTGACCAACGACTTTCCGCCCCGTCCGGGTGGCATCCAGGCGTTCGTGCACGGGCTGGCCGTCCGGCGGCCGCCCGGCTCGGTCGTCGTGTACGCGCCCGCGTGGCGGGATGCGGCGGAGTTCGACGCGGCGCAGCCGTTTCCCGTCGTCCGGCACCCGACGTCGCTGATGCTGCCGGACTGGGACGTCGAGCGGCGCGCAGTGGACCTGCTGCGTGCGGAGGGCTGCGATTCGGTGCTGTTCGGCGCGTCCGCGCCGCTGGGCCTGCTCGCTCCGGCGCTGCGCCGCGCCGGGGCTGAGCGGATCGTCGGGATCACGCACGGGCACGAGGCGGGCTGGGCGTCGCTGCCGGGGACGCGCGGCCTGCTCCGGCGCATCGGGGACGGCGTGGACGTGCTCACCTACCTGGGCGAGTACACGCGGTCGCGGATGGCGCGGGCGCTGTCCCCGGCGGCCGTGGCGCGGATGGCGCGGCTCGCGCCGGGCGTGGACGAGTCGGTGTTCCACTCCGGCAGCGGCGGGGACGAGGTGCGCGCGCGGCTCGGGCTGACGGACCGTCCGGTCGTGGTGTGCGTGTCGCGGCTGGTGCCGCGCAAGGGCCAGGACGCGCTGATCCACGCGTGGCCGCATGTGCTCCGGGCCTTCCCGGACGCGGTGCTGCTGCTGGTCGGCGGCGGTCCCTACAGGACGGAGCTGACCCGCTTCGCGGACGAGTTGGGCGTGTCCGGTTCAGTGGTTTTCACTGGGAGCGTCCCGTGGGAGGAGCTGCCCGCACACTACGACGCCGGTGACGTGTTCGCGATGCCCTGCCGGACGCGCCGTCGCGGCCTGGACGTCGAGGGGCTCGGGATCGTGTACCTGGAGGCGTCCGCGACCGGGCTTCCCGTCGTGGCGGGTGATTCCGGGGGAGCGCCCAACGCCGTCCTGGACGGGGAGACCGGCGTGGTCGTCCCGGGCCGTTCGGTGCGGGCCATCGCCGAGGCGCTCATGGACCTGCTCGGCGACCCGTCACGCGCGCGCACGATGGGCGACAAGGGACGGGCCTGGATCGAGCGTGAGTGGCGCTGGGAGGTGCAGGCCGCCCGCCTGGACGGCCTGCTCACCGCGCGATCCTGAGCGCCGGTGGCACCGCTGTGTGAGGGTGTGCGGTCAGCGGATGCCGCTCGTGCGCGTGCGATGCGCGGGTGGGGATCAGCGCGCGGAGCTGGTCAGCGCGAGGGCTGCGTAGCGGAGCGGGGAGACACCGGTCTTGGTCGTCTTGTAGGACGCGCCGCCGTTGTCGGTGTAGCGGATCCGCCAGGAGTGACCCGAGTCCAGATGGTGCAGGTTGTAGTGCGTGATGCCCTGCCCGGACAGGTAGTAGACCTTGTGCTTCGCGGTGGCGCCGAGCGCCGACCTGTAGGGGACGCGCGCGTCGGTGGCCGCGGAGATGAGCGTCCAGTCCGTCCCGCCGCGCCCCTGGAGGGACTGCTTGGCGAGCCAGCCCTGGAGCGCGCTGCCGGGCTTCAGGTCGCGGCACTGCCGGTACTTCGTGGAGCACTTGCCGGCGATGCCCCGGAACGGGGCGCTCAGCGTCACCACGTCCTTGACCAGCAGGTAGGGCGGCCAGGATCCGGACGTGTGCGGCTTGGCCTTCACCCCCGCGATCGCGGCCGCGGCGATGAGCCCGCCCATCGAGTGCGCGACGACCCGGACGGGGACGCCGTGCCGGGAGTAGCGCTGGTAGGCGTCCCAGGCGAACCGCCGGCCGAGCTCCAGGACGGAGGTGTTCAGCGTGCCGTTCGTGTGCCGGGTGCAGTGCGTGTCGTGGGCGTACTGGCCCCACGTGATCAGCGGGCCGCTGAACCCGGCGGAGCGGAGCTGGGCGTTGGCCTGCTTCCAAGTCGAGGCGCAGTCGGTGCCGCCGCGCAGTTCGAGCCCGTGGAGGAGATAGACGGGATCGGACGTGGCGCTGCCGGTCAGCTGCCGTGGGGCCCCGGTATGGGCCGGGTGGACGGCGGCCGGGGGCCCGGCCGCCTGTGCGGGCGCGGCCTGGACCGCGCCGAGGGCGAGGGCGACGGCGGGCAGCGCCGCCGTGCGCACGAATCTTCGCAAGGTCGATGACCCTTTCGAGGGGGGCCGCCGATCCGCCGGCGGCCATGACGACGCCCGATCCTACGGACTGACGCCCGATTTGACCCTTGAAATGTGATCTTTTACTGGGACATCATCGCGTTCTGGATCGGGACGCCGGGAGGCGCGATGGGCGGACGGGGCATCGGATGTCTCGCTGGGGTGCTGGTGCTCGCGCTCGGCGCGGGCGGGTTCGAGGCGTGGAGTCTGACGCGCCGGGACGGGGGCGGGCCCGAGAAGACCGCCGCCTCCTACTTCGCGGCCTGGACGAACGGCGACCTGTCGCGCATGCGCGGCCTGGTCACCGATCCGCCCGCCGACTTCGCCGATAGGCACCGGGATCTGACCAGCGGCCTGTCGGTGGTGTCGGTCGCGCTGGCGCCGGACCCGGTCGTCCGGACGGGCGCGGACGGCGCGCGCGCCGACTTCACGGTCACGCGGAACCTCGCCGGACATGGCGACTGGACGTTCCGTTCGACGCTCGTCCTGCAGAAACACGGCCGCCGGTGGCGCGTCCACTGGACGCCCAACACGCTTTACCCGGGGCTGAAGAACGAGCGCGCGACCTGGATGCTCCATGCCGTCCAGCAGCCTCCCGTCGCGTTCGTCGCCGCCAACGGCTCCTCGCTGCCCGGCGGTTCGCTCGATCCCTACGTCAGCGCCCTGGACGATGCCTACGGAGACACCGGAGACGACGAGTCGGACGGCGAGACCACGGCCTGGGCCATCGATCTGAAGCAGGGGAGCAGCCCGACGCAGCGCCTGAAGGTCCTCGGCGGGCATCCGACCAAGAAGATCCGCACAACGGTCGACCCGCGGGTCCAGAACGCCGCCGAGCGGGCGGTCGCGGCGTCCCCGTCCGGGAAGGCCGCGGCGATCGTGGCGATCCGCCCGTCCACGGGGGAGATCCTGGCGGTCGCGGACCGGCTCGGCGGGCGCGGCGCGTTCGTCTCCAGCTACCCGCCCGGCTCCACGTTCAAAGTCGTCACGGCCGCGGCGCTGCTCGCCAAGGGCGGCCTGTCGCCGTCGTCCGCCGCCGACTGCCCGGCCGTCGTCGTCACCGCGCAGCGGACGATCCGGAACCACGAGGGCTCGGCGGTCGGCGGCGCGAGCCTCTCCGACGCGTTCGCGCAGTCGTGCAACACCACGTTCGCCAAGCTCGCCGTGGACCGCCTCGGGCCCGGCGGCCTGGCGGACGCCGCGACGTCCTACGGCTTCGGCGCGCCCGTCTCCACCGGCGCGGGCGGCTCCTACAAGGACTTCCCGGACGTGAAGCCGGGCGCCGACCTGGCCGAGTCCGCCATCGGCCAGGGACGCGTCCAGGCCACCCCGCTGCTCATGGCGACCGTCGCCGCCGCCGTCGAGGACGGGACCTGGCGCCCGCCTCGGCTGCTGCCCGCGTCGCTGCTGAAGCCGGGGGAGGACGCCCGTCCGGCGTCGGCGCACGACGTCCCGTCAGCGGGCGCCCTCCGCACGATGATGCGGCGGGTCGTCACGGACGGCACGGCGGCGTCCGCGGGGCTGCCGTCCGGGACGTCCGGCAAGACCGGAACCGCCGAGTACAACGACTCCGGCGCGTCCCATGCCTGGTTCATCGGGTTCAAGGGTGATTTGGCCTTCTCCGTCTTCGTCCTGGAAGGGGACTCGGGGCCCAAGGTCGCGGCGCCGATGGCCGCCGTGTTCCTGCGCTCGCTCTAGCGTCCGGCATGGTTATCCACAGGCGGGCCCGCGGGGGGACGTCGCGGCCCGCGGCTTCGTAGGCTGGCGTCATGAACATCGTGATCGCGGGAGGACACGGCCAGATCGCACTGCGGCTGGCCCGGCTGCTCAGCGCACGGGGGGATGCGGTGCTCAGCCTGATCCGCAACCCCGAGCAGGTGGGCGACGTGCGCGACACCGGCGCCGGGCCGGTCATCGCCGACCTGGAGCAGCTGGAGCCGGACGATCTGGTCGACCAGCTCACCGGCGCGAACGCCGTGGTGTTCGCGGCCGGAGCGGGCCCGAACAGCGGCGCGGCGCGCAAGGACACCGTCGACCGCGGCGGCTCGGTGCTGCTGGCCGAGGCGTCCGAGCGGGCGGGCGTCCGGCACTTCGTCCAGATCTCCACGATGGGCGCGGGCCGACCACCCGCGCCCGGCGGCGACGACGTCTGGGCCGCCTACATCAACGCCAAGAACGCCGCCGAGGACGACCTGCGCCGCCGCGACCTCGACTGGGTGATCCTGCGTCCCGGCGGCCTCACCGACGACCCCGGCACCGGCCGGGTCACCCTCGCCGAGCCCGAGGTCGGCCACGGCACGGTCACCCGCGACGACGTGGCCACGGTCATCGCCGCCCTCCTCGCCGAGCCGAAGGTCGTCCGCACCACGCTCGAACTCGTCAACGGGGACGTCCCCATAGCCGACGCGGTCGCCAAACTCACCTGACCCCGCGGCGCACCTCAGCCTGGCCGAGCCGAGCCGTGCCGCCTCAGCCTCGCACCTCGGGCGCCCGATTGAGATCCGCGCTCGAGATCCGCGCTCGAGATCCGCGCTTCAGACGCCCGCGTCGGGCACGTGCCTCGGGCGCGCGCTTCAGATGCCCGGCGGGGTGTGCGGGGCAGGTGTGCGCATCGGGCGGGGGTCAGGTGTAGAGGGCGTCGATGTCGGTGGCGAACTCGGCCGTGACGATGTGGCGGCGCACCTTGAGGCTCGGCGTGAGGTGGCCGTCCGCCTCGGTGAGCGGGCGGTCCAGCACGCGGTACTTCTTGATGGCCTCGGCGTGCGAGACGGTCTTGTTGGCGTCGGCGATCGCGGCGGAAAGGGCCGCCCGCACCTCCGGGTCGTCCCGGAGGGCGGCGAGGTCGAGGGCGTCGCCGGTGCGGGGGACGGGCCGTCCGCGCGTGCCGAGCCAGGCCGGGAGGGCCTCCTCGTCGAGGGTGAGCAGGGCGCCGACGAACTTGCGGCCGTCGCCCACGACCACGGCCTGGTCGATGAGCGGGTGGGCGCGCAGGAGGTCCTCCAGCGGGCCGGGCGCGACGTTCTTGCCGCCCGCCGTGACGAGGATGTCCTTCTTGCGCCCGGTGATCCTCAGGTAGCCGTCGTCGTCGAGCTCGCCCAGGTCGCCGGTGCGGAACCAGGAGCCGTCCATGGCCTGCCGGGTGGCCTCGGGGTTGTTCCAGTAGCCGTGGAAGACGCTGACGCCGCGTGCCAGGATCTCGCCGTCCTCGGCGATCCGGATGCCGGTGCCGGCGAACGCGCGTCCGACGGTGCCGATGCGGTTGCCGCCGGGCGTGAAGCGGTTGCCGACGATCGGGGCGGTGGTCTCGGTGAGTCCGTAGCCCTCGATGATCGACACGCCGACGCCGCGGAAGAAGTGGCCGAGCCGGGCGTTCAGCGCCGCGCCGCCGGACATCGCGTACCGGAGCCGTCCGCCGACCGCCGCGCGCAGCTTGCGGTAGACGAGCGCGTCGAACACGCGGTGCCGGGCCCGGAGGGCGAGCGGCACGCGGCCGGCGTCGAGGGCGTGGCTGTAGGCGACGGCGGTGTCGGCGGCGGCGGCGAAGATCCTGCCCTTGCCGTCCGCCTCGGCCCGCTGCGCCGCGCCGTTGTAGACCTTCTCGAACACCCGGGGGACGGCCAGCAGGAAGGTGGGCTGGAACGTTCCAAGGTCGTCCTGCAGGGTGCCGGGGGTGCCGTGCGCCAGCACCAGCCCGCACTCCACGCAGGCCACCTGCACCAGCCGCGCGAACACGTGCGCGAGCGGCAGGAACAGCAGTGTGGACGCGCCGTCCCCGGTGATCTCCGGCACCCCGGCGAGCACCACGTTCCGCGCCGTGGCCAGGAAGTTCGCGTGCGTCAGCTCGCAGCCGCGCGGCCGTCCGGTCGTTCCGGACGTGTAGACGATCGTCGCCAGGTCCGCCGCGCGGCGCGTCCGCCGCCGCGCGGTGAGCTCCTCGTCGGAGACCGCGGCGCCCCAGGCGGCGAGCCGGTCCAGGTCGTCCGGCTCGAGGCCGCTGACGTGGGCGAGGTCCGGCAGGTCGCCCCGGACCGCCGCCACCGCCGACCGGTTCCCGGCGGTCTCGACGAAGATGCCGCGCGCGCCGGAGTCGCCGAGGATCCAGGCGACCTGCTCGGCCGACGAGGTCTCGTACACCGGGACGCTCACGCCGCCCGCCGCCCAGATCGCGTAGTCCAGGACCGTCCACTCGTACCGGGTCCGCGCCATGATCGCGATCCGGTCGCCGGGCTCCATCCCGACCGCGATGAGCCCCTTGGCCAGCCGCGCGACCTCGGCGGCGAACTCGCCGGCCGTCACCGCGCTCCAGGTCTCCCCGCCCCCGCCCGCCGCCGGGACGCGGCGGCGGGCGACGATGCGGCCGGGGTCGCCGGCCGCGCGGTCGAAGGGGGCGTCGGTCAGGTTCGCGGTCTCCGGGAACCGTTCCCGGACGGGGACGTCGGTCTCGCGCATCAGGTCCTCACGGCCGGTCGGAGCGGATCGTCAGAGTCGCTCGGGAGCAGGTGGATCGGGAGCAGGTGGATCGGGAGCAGGTGGATCAGGAGCGGGTGGGTCGGGAGCGGGTGATCAGGTGTAGAGGGCGTCGATCTCGCGGGCGAAGTCCTTGATCACCACGTGCCGGCGCACCTTGAGGCTCGGGGTCATGTGCCCGGCCTCCTCGGTGAAGTCGACTCCGAGGATCTCGTACTTCTTGATCGCCTCGGCGTGCGACACGGACTTGTTGGCCTCGGCCACCGCGCGGTCGATCTCGGCGATGACGTCCTCGTCGCGGCGCAGCTCCTCCACGGTCATCGCGGTGGGCTTGCCGTGCTGGGCCTTCCACGGGACGAGCGCCTCCTCGTCCAGGGTGATCAGGGCGCTGATGAACTTGCGGCCGTCGCCGACCACGAGCGCCTGGCTGATCAGCGGACAGGCGCGCAGCCGGTCCTCGAGCGGGGCCGGGGCGACGTTCTTGCCCGCCGCGGTGACCAGGATCTCCTTCTTCCGCCCGGTGATCTTCAGGTAGCCGTCCTCGTCGAGCTCGCCCAGGTCGCCGGTGCGGTACCAGCCGTCCTCGAAGGCGTCCCGGGAGGCGGCCTCGTTGTTCCAGTAGCCGCGCAGGATGTTGACGCCCTTGGCGAGCACCTCGCCGTCCTCGGCGATGCGCACCGAGACGCCCGGGATCGGCTGCCCGACGGTGCCGATCTTCAGCGCGGTCGGCCGGTTCACGGTGATCGGCGCGGTGGTCTCGGTCAGGCCGTAGCCCTCGAGGATGGTGATCCCGACGCCGCGGAAGAAGTGCCCGAGCCGCTCGCCGAGCGCCGCTCCGCCGGAGACCGCGTACTGGACGCGTCCGCCGACGGCCGCGCGCAGCTTCCCGTAGACCAGGACGTCGAAGACCTTGTGCTTCAGCTTGAGCTTCAGGTCCGGCCCGCCCGCGGAGAGCGCCGTGCTGTAGGCGATCGCGGTCTCGGCGGCGGCGGCGAAGATCTTGCCCTTGCCGCCGGCGATCGCCTTCTGCTCGGCGCCGCCGTAGACCTTCTCGAACACGCGCGGGACGGCCAACAGGAACGTCGGCTTGAAGGTGTCCAGGTCGGGCAGCAGGCGCTTGATGTCGCTGTGCCCGAGGACGATCCCGCCCTCGATCGTGGCGACCTGGATGAGCCGCGCGAACACGTGCGCGAGCGGAAGGAACAGCAGCGTGGACGACCCCGCCACGGTGATCTCGGCGAGCGCGCCCTGGATGGCGTTGCGCGCGGTCAGCACGAGGTTCCCGTGGGTCAGCTCGCAGCCCTTGGGGCGGCCCGTCGTTCCGGAGGTGTACACCAGCGTCGCCACGTCGCCCGAGGACGCGATGCGCCGCCGCTTGTCGATCTCGGCGTCCTCGACGCCGGCGCCGGAGGCGGTCAGCTCGGTGACCCCGCCCTCGTCGATGCCCCAGACGTGCGCGAGGCCCGGGAGCGCGTCCCGGACCCCGGCGATCGACGCCAGGTGCTCGCCGGTCTCGGCGAACACGGCCTTGGCGCCGGAGTCACCGATGATCCACTTCACCTGCTCGGGGGAGGAGGTCTCGTAGATCGGGACGCTCACGCCGCCCGCCGCCCAGACGGCGTAGTCGATCAGCGTCCACTCGTAGCGGGTGCGGGACATCAGCGCGACCCGGTCGCCCGGCTCGATCCCGGCGGCGACCAGACCCTTGGCGAGGGCGGTGACCTCGGCGGCGAACTCGCCCGCGGTCACGGCGGTCCACGCCTCGCCGACGCGGCGGCGGATGATGATCGTCCCGGGCTGCTCGGCGGCCCGGGTGAACGGCGCGTCGGTCAGGTTGGTGGAGTCGGGGACCTCCACCAAGGCGGGGACGCTGAACTCGCGCACGGCCACTCCTTGGTTGATCACGGCTAAGGCGGGGACGACGGTACAACCTCTTGCTACCCGATGGTAGCTACGGGTCCGCGCAGGTCGGTAGCGGGCGTCCCGCCGGGCCTCGCGCGCTGGGAGGACGCCGTGCGGGCCGAATCCGCGGGCCGGTCCGATCGTGATCACGCGGGATCCCGTGCGGTTCGGCGAAAACGGGGCATAGGGGTCGGTGTGACGCGGGCTCCGGGAGGCCGTCCCCCGGCTCGTCCGGGGGTGTCCGGCGTGATCGTCGCCACACGGTCACAGCCAGGCAACGTCCAGGATGGACAGCGGACCCCGGGTTCCGGCTGCCCTACCCTTGACCAGGACATATTCGGCTCATGCGAGGAGATGCGCGGTGGCCCTGCTGGAAGTGATCGCGCTGACCGCGCAGGACGCGCGCGCCGCCGAGGCGGGCGGCGCCGACCGGCTCGAGGTGGTCGCGGACATGGCCGCCGACGGCCTCACCCCCGATCCGGAGGTCGTCGCGGAGATGCGGCGGGCCACGTCGCTGCCGATGCGGGTCATGCTGCGCGCCAACGCCGGGTTCCGCACCACCGCCCCCGAGCTGGACCGGCTGCGCCGGGCCGCCGAGGACCTCGCCGAGGCGGGCGCGGACGGCTTCGTCCTCGGCTTCCTCGACCCGTTCGGCGTCGTGGACGCCGGGTCGGTCGGCAAGCTCGTCAGCACGCTCCCGGACGAACTGCCCTGGACGTTCCACCGGGCCCTCGACCACGCCGCCGACCCGGGCGCCGGGTGGGCGGCCGTCCGGATGCTGGGCTGCGACGCCGTCCTGACCGCCGGATCCGCGCGCGGCGTCGAGTCCGGGCTGGACGTGCTGGTCCGCCGCGCCGCCGAGGGGCCCGCGTCCGCGCGGCTGCTGATGGCGGGCGGGGGACTGCGCCGCAAGCACGTGGCCGCCCTCGCCGCCGCCGGGGTCGGCGCGTTCCACGTGGGCACGGCCGTCCGGCCGGACCGCTCCTGGGACGCCCCGATCGACGCGTCCCTCGTCGCCGAGTGGCGTTCCCTGGTCACCGCCGCCTCCGCCTGACGCGCGGCCCCCGGGGTCGCGCACACGCGTCCGCCTCAGGGGCCGGCCGGTCGACAGGACAGGGCTCGTCGTGCCCGTTCGCCGCGCGGGCTATTAGGCTCGATTCATGCGGATCCATGTGGTGAGCGACGTCCATGGCCGCGCGGAGGCGCTCAGGAATGCGGGGGACGGCGCGGACGCGCTGGTCTGCCTGGGCGACCTGATCCTCTTCATCGACTACTCCGACCACGGCCGGGGCATCTTCGCCGACCTGTTCGGGGCGGAGAACGCCGACCGCTTCATCGCCCTGCGCACGGCCAAGCGGTTCGACGAGGCGCGCGAGTTCTCCCGGCGGATGTGGTCCTCGCTGGACGGGGACGCCCGGCCGCACATCGAGAAGGCCGTCCGGCGGCAGTACGCGGAGCTGTTCGAGGCGATGCCGACGCCCGCCTACCTCACCTACGGGAACGTGGACCTGCCGCGGATGTGGGGCGACTTCGTCCGGCCGGGGCACACCGTCCTGGACGGTGAGGTCGCCGAGATCGGCGGCCTGCGGTTCGGGTTCGTCGGCGGCGGGCTGCGGACGGTCTACCGCACCCCGAACGAGATCGACGACGCGGAGTTCGCGGCGAAGGTCGCGGCGGTCGGCGAGGTGGACGTGCTGTGCTGCCACATCCCGCCCGCCGTCCCGGAGCTGCTGTACGACACGGTCGCGCGGCGGTTCGAGCGGGGCAGCGAGGCGGTGCTCGAGGCGATCCGCGTGACGTCCCCGCGCTACGTGCTCTTCGGCCATGTGCACCAGCCGCTCGCCCAGCGGATGCGGATCGGCCGGACCGAATGCATCAATGTGGGTCATTTCCGGGCGAGCGGGAAACCCTACGTACTGACGATCTGACCGGAAGCCGCGAGGAAGCGAAGGGGACCCATGGCGGACCGCACGAGCTCGTCCATCACGATCAAGGCCGCGAAGGCCGACGTCATGGCGGTGATCGCCGACCTCTCCGGCTACCCGGAGTGGGCGAGCGGCGTCCGCTTCGAGGTCACCGAGACCGGCGACGACGGCCGCGCGCGCAGCGCCCGGATGTCCCTGGAGGGCGGGCCGATCAGCGACACCGTCGGCCTCGTCTACACCTGGGAGGGCGACGACGCCGTCACGTGGGAGCTGGTCGAGCCGGGTGCCATGGTGAGCGGCCTGCACGGCGCCTACACCCTGGACGAGGTGGGCTCCGGCGAGACCGAGGTCACCTACGAGCTGGCCGTCGACGTCCGGATCCCGATGATCGGCATGATCAAGCGCAAGGGCGAGAAGCGGATCATCGACTCCGCGCTCAAGGGCCTGAAGCGACACGTCGAGCGCTGAGCGGTGTGCCGCGCCCGGCGCGAGCCGCTACCGTTTCCCGCCATCCAGGGATGGACAATGTTCTCATGACCGACCAGCAGCCAGGCGACCTCATCGACGAGGCGGCCAAGCTCCTCGACGCCGTCCGGCGCCGCGTGGGCGACGCCGCCCGCGCCGCCGCGTCCGGGTCCCGGCCCGCCCTGGACGACGATGACGAGGACGTCTGGGCCCGCGTCACGAAGGACGCACCGGGCCCGGAGCGGGCCCGTGGTCGGGGCGAGCCCCGGGTTGCGGGAGAATCGGACGGCGAGGACGTGTGGGCGCAGGTTCTCGCGGAGGAGCCGCACGTCGCGACCGGAGCCCCGGAATGCCGGAACTGTCCGGTATGCCGGGCGATCGCGCTGGCGCGCGAGTCCGGTCCGGACGTCCGGCGGCATGTGGAGCAGGCCGGGCGGTCGCTGCTGGCGGCGCTGTCCGACGTGGTGGCCGCCTACGGGCGCACCCGGTCCGGGCGGTCCGGCGGGGACACCACGGACATCGGTTGACAACTCAACGAATTGGCGGAGGAAGAAGCTCATGGCCCTGACCATCGGCGTGGACGTGGGCGGGACGAAGGTCGCCGCCGGTGTCGTCGACGACCGGGGGAACATCCTGGAGAAGGTGCGCCGGCCCACGCCGTCCACCAACCCCAAGGAGACCGCCGACACCATCGCCGAGGTCGTCGACCTGCTGAAGGGCAAGTTCGAGGACGTGACGGCCGTCGGCCTCGGCTGCGCCGGGTTCGTCGACGAGACCCGCTCGGTCGTGATGTTCGCGCCCAACCTGGCCTGGCGGGACGAGCCGATCAAGGCGATCGTCGAGGACCTGGTCGGCCTGCCGGTCGTGGTGGAGAACGACGCGAACGCCACGGCCTGGGGCGAGTCCCGCTACGGCGCGGGCCGCGGGCACGACTACATGGTGCTGGTCGCGCTCGGCACCGGCATCGGCGGCGGCCTGGTCATCGACGGCGAGCTGTACCGCGGACGGTTCGGGGTCGGCGCGGAGTACGGGCACGTCCGGGTCGTCCCGGACGGGCGGCGCTGCGGCTGCGGCAACCGGGGCTGCTGGGAGCAGTACGCCAGCGGGAACGCCCTGGTCTACGAGGCCCGCGAGCTGGCCCGAGTGTCCCCGGCCCTCGCCGGACGGCTGCTGGAGCTCGGCGGAGGCAAGCCCGAGGGCATCAACGGCCCGCAGGTCACCGAGGCCGCCCGCGAGGGTGACGCCGCCGCGCTGGAGTGCTTCCGGACCATCGCGCAGTGGACCGGCCAGGGCCTGGCCGACCTCACGGCCGTCCTCGACCCCGGCTGCTTCGTGATCGGCGGCGGCCTCTCCGACGCCGGAGACCTGCTGCTGGAGCCCGTCCGGCAGGCGTTCACCAACGCCCTCACCGGCCGCGGCCACCGTCCGCTCCCCGAGATCAGGATCGCCGAACTCGGCTCGGCCGCCGGCATCGTCGGCGCCGCCGACCTGGCCCGCCTCTGATCGTCCCCCTCATCGACGTCCGCATTCGCGCCCGGGCCGGGCAGGTGCTCCGAGCCCGGGCCGACGCGGGGAGGGAGCGGTGGCCGTGACCGTGCGCGTGGTCAGCTACAACATCAGATCGCTGCGGGACGACCCGGACGCGGTGGCGCGGGTCGTCCGCGCGCTGCGTCCGGACGTCCTGTGCCTGCAGGAGGTGCCGCGCTTCGGGAACTGGTGGTGGCAGCGCCGCCGCCTCGCGCGCGCGTGCGGGATGCGCATCGCGGCGGGCCGCCGCGCCTGCGGGCTCGCCGTGTTCACCGCTCCGCACGTCGAACGGGTGGCCCGCGAGTTCCACCTGCTGTCCCGCGTCCCGGGCCTGCACCGTCGCGCCCTGGCCGTCGCCGTCCTGCGCGTGGACGGCAGGCCGCTGATCGCCGCAAGCACCCACCTGGACCTGGCCGACGAGCCCCGCCTGCGCCACGTCGGCGAGATCCTGGCCCGGCTGGAACGCACGAAGGCCCGGTTCGGGGCGCCGGTCGTCCTCACCGGCGACATCAACGAGGAGCCCGGCGGCCCCGCCTGGGGACGCCTCGCCCACCGCTTCCAGGACGCCCACGCCGTGGCGCCCGACGGCGACGCCCTCACCTTCTCCGCCGCCGCCCCGTCCCGCCGCATCGACGGCGTCTTCGCGGACGAGGGCGTCGAGGTGCTCGGCTGCGGCGTCCCCACGGAGCCGGGCCTCCAAGCCGACTACCCGGTGGCGACCGACCACCGGCCCGTCCTGGCGCGGCTGAGCCTCTGACGGGGCCGGTGGGGAGGGCTCAGACGACGGCGCCGTCGTCGTCCGGCGGACGGGGCTCGTCGCCCATGCGGAGGACGAGGGTGACGAAGCCGCCGATGAAGGCCGCGACGGCGAGGAAGGCGGCCCAGCCGGGGACGTCCCAGTTGAGGACGACCGTGATCAGCAGGTAGAGCGGGCCGCCGACCAGGGCGATCCAGGCGCCCTTGGTGAGCGGGTCGGCCGTCGGGAGCGGCGGCGGGGGCGGCGGGACGTAGTGGCCGTCGTCGTCGGGGGGCGGGAGCTCGTCCTCGCCGTCCTCGAGGTCGGCGCCCCTGATCACGCGCGCGCGGGGGAGGCGGCCGGTGCGGTCGTCGCCCTCGTCGGGGGACTCCTCGTCCTCGTGGATGTTCTCCTGGTCGGGCCAGGGGACGCGGTCGCCCTCGGGCACGGCGTCGAAGTTGGCGACCAGGTCGGCGAAGATCGCGGCCTCGTCGCGTTCGGCCGTCCCGGCGGACGGGTCGGCGGAGGAACCGGAGTCGGGCCCCTCGGAGCGCTCAGGGCGCTCAGGACGCGCGGCGTCGGAGGGGGACTCGCCGTCGGTGTCCGGCTTGCCCGGGACGTCCTCAGGGACGGAAGGGCCGGCGCTGGGGGAGGGGTCCTCGGCGGCCGCGCCGTCCGAACCGCGGGACGCGGCGTCGCGCAGGCGCGTGAGGTGGACCCGGAGGATGCCCTCGGCGGTGTGCTTGAGATCGACGTCCACGTAGAGGCGGTCGAGCTCCTCGTCGGCGGACGGCTGGTCGGGCGGCGCGGCGTAGGCGGCGACGCCCGCCTCGCGCAGGGCGTCGAGCATCGCGTCCGCGAGGTGGGGGGCGAGGTCCACCAGCGGGGCGTAGGTGTCGGCGGTCAGGCCATTGCCACGGCGACTCACGGGGTCGGCTCCTTCGACTCCTGCGTGACCGATGGCACCGGCATGACGGCCTCCGCTCCCCCATTACTCTGTGTACGGCGTGTGCACTCGCGCGTGCACGAGGCACGGCGGTCGGCGGCTCACCCGGACACCCCGAAACGTGTGTCCCACGGTATTCGCTGCGCCGCCCGGAACAAGCCCTCGGGCACACCCGATTGTGGTACTGCTGTACTTCCACAGCAGAGCCTACGGTCCCCGAGCACCCCCGCGCGCGCGAAGCGGTGGCCGGAGAGGTCCCGCGGAGTGGGCAGCACCCCGCTCAGATGGGAAGATGTCCCATCATCTCCGTTAGGAAGGTGTCGTCATGCTGTGGTTCTGGATCATGTTGCGGATCGTGTTGTCGCCGATCCTCTACCTGGTTTGGCGGCCGAAGAACTCCGGCATGAGGAACGTCCCGCTCCGGGGCCCCGCGCTGCTGGTCAGCAACCACCTGTCGTTCGCCGACCACTTCTTCGGGCCGCTGCCGCTGATGCGCCCGATCCTGTTCATCGGCAAGCGCGAGTATTTCACCGGCAAGGGCGTCAAGGGCCTGATCAGCAAGGGCTTCTTCACCGGCGTCGGCGTCGTCCCGGTGGACCGCACCGGCGGCAGCGCCGCCGAGGCCGCGCTCCAGACCGGCCTGCGGATCCTGGGCGAGGGCAAGCTGCTCGGCATCTACCCCGAGGGCACCCGCGCCCCCGACAACCGCCTCTACCGCGGCAAGACGGGCGTGGCGCGGCTGGCGCTGGCGTCCCGCGTGCCCGTCATCCCGATGGCCATGATCGACACCTTCGAGATGATGCCGCCCGGCCAGGCCCTGCCGAACCTGCGGCCCCGTCCGGGCGTCCGGTTCGGGAAGCCGCTCGACTTCTCCGAGTACTACGGCCAGGAGGACGACCGGGAGGTGCTCCGCAAGGTCACCGACCAGATCATGATGGCCGTCCGCGAGCTGTCCGGCCAGGAGTACGTCGACCGGTACGCCGCCGACGTGAAGGCCGAGCTCTCCGGCAAGACGCCGCGTCCTTCGTCGGACGACGACGAGTAACGCGTGGGCGTCGGGTCGGCGCTCTGGCGCTCGGTCGCGGTCTACCGGTTCCTGGCCCTGCTCTACGCGGGTGTGCTGATCGCCTGGAACCATGACAAATACGAACGTCCGTACGCGGCGTGGATCGTTCTGGCCGGCATGGTCCTCTGGACCGGCTACGTCACCGTCGCCTATGGCGGCGGACGGAAGCAGCGCTGGTCGCTGCTCATCGCCGACCTGCTCGTCGCGGTCGCGGCCGTCCTGTCCACGGTGTGGGTCGAGACGACGTTCGGCATCGCCCAGGGCCGTCCGACGATCCCGGCCGCATGGGTGGTGGCCGCGCTGCTCGCCTGGGCGGTGTCCGGAGGGCGTCGGCTGGGTCTGCTCGCCGCCGGAGTGATCGGCTCGGCCGACCTCTTCGTCCACACGCTGAACGCCTCGACGCCCGGGCCGGCGACGTTCGGGAACATCGTCCTGCTCGTCCTGACCGGGCTGGTGGTCGGGCACGTCGTCCGGATGTCGGTGGACGCCGAGGCGCGCCTCGCCCGCGCCGTCGAGATGGAGGCGTCCACCCGGGAGCGTGAGCGGCTGGCCCGCGACATCCACGACTCCGTCCTGCAGGTGCTGGCGATGGTGCAGCGCCGGGGCGCCGAGGCGGGCGGCGAGGCCGCCGAGCTGGGCCGGCTGGCGGGCGAGCAGGAGGCCGCCCTCCGGGCCCTGATCACCGAAGCGCCCCTTCCGCGCCCCCGCTCGTCGGTGGACGCCGGTTCGGGGCCGGGGGATCGCTCGGTGGCGGACGTCCTGAAGCGTGGAGCGGCCTCCTCCGGCGCTTTCGGCGCGTCCCGCGCGTCCGGCGGGCAGTCCGACCTGCGGGCGCGCCTGACCGCCCTCTCCTCGGCCCGCGTGAGCGTCGCCACCCCGGCGACCCCCGTCCTGCTGTCCGAACACGTCGCGGACGAGCTGACGGCGGCGGTCGAGGCGGCCCTGTCGAACGTCCGGCAGCACGTGGGCGAGACCGCCCGGGCCTGGGTGCTCCTCGAGGACGACGGGGCCGACGAGGTGATCGTCAGCATCCGGGACGACGGCCCCGGCATCCCGCCCGGCCGCCTCGAACACGCCGAGGCCGACGGACGCCTCGGCGTCGCCCAGTCGATCCGCGGGCGCGTCCGCGACCTCGGCGGCACCGTCGCCATCCACTCCACGCCGGGCGAGGGCACCGAACTCGAACTCACCGTCCGACGCACGCCTGCCTGATAATCGGTTGCCGTTTCCGTCGTTCTGGGCAGATTGGGACACATGAAGATCAGAGAGGCGACCGCGGAGGACTGGGCCGGCATCTGGCCGTTCTTCCACGAGATCGTGACCGCGGGCGACACGTTCACCTACCCGGTGGACCTGGACGAGGCGCGGGGCAGGGACTGGTGGCTGCTGCCCGCCCCCGACCGGACGGTCGTCGCCGTGGACGACTCCGGCGCGGTGCTGGGGACGGCCAAGATGAACCGCAACCACATGGGGAACGCCGCGCACATCGCCAGCGCCAGCTACATGGTCGATCCCGCCCATTCCGGACGTGGCGTGGGGCGGGCGCTGTGCGAGTACACGCTGGAGTGGGCGCGCGGCGCGGGATACCGGGCGATGCAGTTCAACGCCGTCGTCGAGACCAACGTCCACGCGGTGGAGCTGTACCGCTCGATGGGCTTCCAGGTGATCGGGACCCTCCCCGAGGGCTTCCGGCACCCCGCGAAGGGCTACGTCGGCCTCCACATCATGCACCGCGCCCTGTGAGCCCGGCTGCCGGGCGCTGAGCGCCCGGCAGCGGGCCTTGTGGACCCGACGTCGGGCCTTGTGAGTCCGGTGTCGGGCCCTGGAGCGTCCGGCGTCGGGAGTTGAGCGTCCGGTGTCGGGCCCTGAGCATCCGGCGCCGTGCCTTGTGGGGCCTGTGTCTGGTCCTGAAAGGCCGAGGTCGGGCGGCCTGAGGCTAGGTGGGATCGGCGTCGCCCACGCTGACCAGTCCTGATTCGTAGGCGCGGATGACGAGCTGGACGCGGTCGCGGGCGCCGAGCTTGGCCAGCAGGCTGGCGACGTGCGCCTTGGCGGTCCCTGGACTGATGTGCAGGCGTCCGCCCAGCTCGGCGTTCGACAGGCCGCGTCCGACGAGGGCCAGCACCTCGCGCTCGCGCGCGGTGACCCCGGGGAGCGGGGCGCGTGCGGGCTCCTGCGCGCGGACGCCCCCGGGCACGGCGAAGCCGCCGGGCGCGGCGAAGTCGGCGATGAGGCGGCGCGTGACGGCGGGCGCGAGCAGCGCGTCCCCACGCGCGACCACCCGGACGGCGGCGAGGATGTCGTCCAGCGCCATGTCCTTCACCAGGAAGCCGCTGGCCCCGGCGCGCAGGGCCGCGTACACGTTGGCGTCCTCGTCGTAGGTGGTGAGAACGACGACGCGGGCCGTCGGGACGTCCGCGCTGATCATCTCGGTGGCCTCGACGCCGCCCATGCCCGGCATGCGCAGGTCCATCACGACCACGTCCGGGCGCACCTCGCGGACGAGCCGGACGGCCTGCCCGCCGCTGCCCGCCTCACCGACCACCTCGATGTCCGGCGTGGCGTCCACGACCATCCGCAGCCCGGCCCGGACCAGCTCCTGGTCGTCGACGAGCACCACCCGCACCGTCACCGCGCCTCCCCGGCAACGGGCAGGCCCGCCTCGCCCGAAAGTTGCGGGGATGCCTGGCCTGGGAGGTGCGGTGACGCGTCGTCAAGGAGGGGCAGGGACGCGCTGACCCGGAACCCGCCCTCGGGGCGCGTTCCGGCGCTGAACCGCCCGCCCAGCAGCGCGACGCGTTCGCGCATCCCGGAGATTCCGTGGCCCTCGTTCCCGCTGATGCCGTCTGCGCCTGTTCCTGCGCCTGTTCCTGCGCCTGCGCCTGCATCTGCGCTTGCGCCTGTGCCGTCTCCGCGTCCGTCATCGGTGATCTCGATGGTCAGCGCGTCGGGGCGGCGTTCGATCGCCACGTGGCAGGTGTCGGTGCTCGCGTGCCGGACGACGTTGGTCACCGACTCCTGGACGATCCGGAAGGCGGCGTGGTCGACGGTCGGAGGCAGCGGGTCTCGGCCGACGTGACTGCTCAGGTCCACCTCCACGCGCACGCCCGCCGCACGCGCACTCGTGGTCAGCCGGTCGAGACCGTCAAGCCCGGCGAGCGCGTCCGTGCGCGGGAGGGCCTCGTCTTCGGCGTCGACCCGGCGCAGGATGTCGAGCATGACGCGCAGGTCGCGCAGCGTCTGCCGACTGGTGTCCTCGATGGTGCGCAGGGCGCCTTCCGCCTGCTCGGGCGACGCGCGCAGCACCCGATGCCCCGCCCCGGCCTGGATGGCGATGACGCCGATGCTGTGCGCCACCATGTCGTGCAGTTCGCGGGCGATGCGCAACCGCTCCTCGGTGACGGCTTGCGCGGCCTCGTGCACGCGCAAAGCCTCGCCGTACTCGCGTCGCTGCTTAGCGGACGTCCCGGCCAGCCATGCCGTCACGATGCTCAACGCGAGCAGCACCGTCAATCCGACCAAGGCCGGAGCCAGTGCGAGCCTCCAGCCTCCGGTGCGAAGCAGACCCACGAACCACGCGGACTCCTCGACCAGCAGGGTCACGGCCATCGCGACGCGACCGTCGCGACGTCCGCGCGTGGCGGTCAGGTGCGTGAGGACCAGGCCCGCCGCCAGCAGCAGCGGCCAGAGCTGCTCGGTCCGCAGCCCGGCCGCCGAGCCCGCCACGATCTCGGTCAGCAGCGCCACCAGGACCGGCCACGGACGTACCCGTCCCAGCACCAGCGGCAGCGCGGCGACGGCGGCCACCAGGGCGACGAGCATGATCGGCTCGCCGCGCTGGGTGTGCGGCCCGCGTCCGCCCATGTAGGCCGCGGCCAGAGTCAACGCCAGCGCCGCTGGGCCGAACGCGGCGAGGAACAGATTTCGGGGGTGCACGGAACGGAGCGTAATCGCCGGCCCGGGGATTTGACGTCCGCCGCAGGTCGTATGCCTGGAGGCATAGGCCCAGAGGCAAATGGGCGAGCTCGGAAATCTGCCTGGCGGCCGATGCCGCGGGTTCGGCCGTCCAGCAACGTGGACGGGGTGATCGAAGTGAACGGACTGACCAAGCGCTACGGGGACGTCGTCGCCGTGAACGACCTGAGTTTCACGGTGCCGGCGGGGCTCGTCACCGGGTTCCTCGGGCCGAACGGCGCGGGCAAGAGCACAACGATGCGCATGATCCTCGGGCTGAACCGTCCCACCGCCGGGTCCGCCCTGGTCGACGGCCGCCCCTTCACCGGCTGGCGCGCCGGCCTGCACCACGTCGGCGCGCTGCTGGACGCGGGCGACGTCCACCCCGGACGGAGCGCTCGGGCGCACCTGTCCGCGCTGGCCCAGACCAACGGGCTGCCACGTCGGCGCGTCCATGAGGTGCTGGAGGAGGTCGGGATCGCGGACGTCGCGCGCCGTCGCGTCGGCGGGTTCTCACTGGGCATGCGGCAGCGGCTCGGGATCGCGGCCGCGCTGCTCGGCGACCCGCCCGTGCTGCTGTTCGACGAGCCGGTGAACGGCCTCGACCCCGAGGGCGTCCGATGGGTCCGCGGCCTGTTCCGGAGTCTGGCCGCCGAGGGCCGCACGGTGCTGGTGTCGAGCCACCTGATGAGCGAGATGGAGCACACGGCCGACCGCCTGGTCGTCGTCGGCCGCGGCGAGCTCATCGCCGAGGAGACCGTCGCCGAGTTCGCCGCGCGCGGCGGCCGTGCCCGCGTCACCGTCCGCACCCCGCACGCGGCCCGCTTCGTCCCCCTCCTGACCGCCGCCGGCGCCACCGTCACCGCCGACGCCCCGATACCGGACGCCTGGATGTCGGACGCTCTTGTCGGCGCCTTGCCGAACGCGGCGCGAACCCTGACCGTCACGGGCCTGCCCGCCCCGCAGGTGGGCGAGCTGGCCTTCCACAACCACATCGTCCTGCACGAACTCGCCGCGCACCACGCGTCCCTGGAAGAGGCGTTCATGAAACTGACCGCTGAGCACGCCGAATACCGAGCGGACGCCCGTCCCGAACCCCAATCCATCGAGCCACCCGACCATCGCCACACGGCCCTCCGAACCGACCACCGTCATACCGACGGTCGAGCCGAGCGCCACCGGACGGACGTGCGAGCCGAACATCGTCCATCGGACGGTCGGGCCGGGGCTTGGACGGAGGTCGAGCGATGACCACGTCTGTCACTCGGTCCGCGTCGCCGGTGCAGGTGCGATTCTCCGCCGCCGATCCACGAATCCGGTTTCGGGACCTTCTGGTCGCCGAGTGGATCAAGTTGTGGTCGTTGCGTTCGACTCGGTGGGTGCTCGGCGTGGGCGTCGTCCTGCTCGTTCTGGCGACGGTGCAGAAGAGCACGAACGCCTACGATGTCTGGCCGGCCTTCACGCCGCGCGAGAGGGAGCACTTTGACCCGATGACGACGGCGTTCAGCCAGATCAGCGGGGCCCTGCTCGTGGTCGGGTCGGGCGTGGTGGGCGCGCTGGCGCTGGTCGGCGAGTACGCGAGCGGCCTGATCCGCACCACGTTCAGCGCCGTTCCGGCACGGCACCGGGTCATTCTGGCGAAGGTCACGGTCGTGACCGCCGTCATGCTGGCGGTGGGGGCCGTCGTCTCGCTGAGCACGTTCGCGGTCAGCCAGGCGATCCTGTCCGGACGGGGGATCGCGCTGTCGGTGGACGCCCCGGGCGTGCCACGCGTCCTGGTCGCGAACGCGCTGCTGGCCACGCTCTCGGCGTTGGTGGGGATGGGCATCGGCGCGCTGCTGCGGCACACGGCGGGCACGGTCGTGGCGGTGATCGTGCTGATGGTGATCCTTCCGATGTCCTTCAAACCGACCGTTCACCAGTGGGCGAACGACCTCTACAAATGCTTCCCCATGTACGACTGGGCGCAGGCCCTCGCCCTGCGTCACCCGCGCTCGGACCCCGCGCTCCCCACGGCCACCGACGCGTGGGCGGCGTTCGCGGGGTGGGCGCTGGCGTCCGTGGCGGTGGCCGTCGCGGTCGTCCGGAGGCGGGACGTATGAGGCCTCTTAGAGATCACCCGCGTGGGGGAGAGGCGTGCCCCGAACGGGGGAGGCGGGTGCGCCGGGCGCGGCCGCAGAATCTTGATCATGGTTGGACGGACGATGGTGCGCCGCTGGGCGGGTTTCGGCGCGGCGGGCACCCTGTCGTTGTATCTGCTGGTCAAGGTGCTGTGGGTGGCCATCGCGCTCGGTTCGGGGCGGTCCCTGATGGAGGGGACGAGCACCGGCGCGTGGGTCGCGCTGAACACGCTGACGGTCGGGATGGCGGCGGTCGGCATCGGGCTCGGACTCGCGCTGGCCTGCGAGTGGGGGATGCGGCTGCCCGCTGCGCCCGTGCTGCTGTTCGCGTGGCTCGCGGGTGGCCTGCTGATCGCGACCGTCCCGTTCAGCCTGCTCGGCTCACTGTTCAGCGGCGGGGGCGGCGACGGTGGCGCGTCGGACGATGGTGGAGGGTCGTCCTGGGAGCTCCGCCTCATCATGGTCGGATTCACCGGGATGGCCGTGGGCGTGGCGGTCGCCCTGCCGATCTACCTGCGGGAACGCTGGCCCGATGCGCTCACGGGCCGGGTCGGAGCACTGCGGGCCGCACGTGCGCCGTATGCCGTGATGGCGGCGACCGCGCTGATCGCCGCTCTCGACCTCTATTGGGCCGCGGGCGGCGGCCTGGGAACGAACCCGGACAACCGGGACGGACTGGAAGCCGCCGCCCGTTCACTCCTGATCGGGGACGCGTCCTGGGCCCTGGCCGGAGCCGCGAGCGCCTGGGCCCTCGCGGGTCACGGACGGCGACTGCCGCTGTGGCTGCCGGTGGCGGTGGCGTTCGTGGCGTCCGGTTCACTGGTGGGCTGGGGCCTGTGGAGGATGCCGTTCGCCGTCCTGCGTCCGGGCGACTTCGAGCCCTACCAGCTGCCCCTGGTCAGTGTGGCCGTGAACGTCCTCAGCGTGGCCGCCGGGGTGGCCCTGGCCGTCCACCTGGGCAGGGCCGTGCGCAGGCGAGCGGATCAGGGCCGCGCGGACGCGAAGTAGTGTCCTTCGTCCAGGTCCTCGATGAGGCCCGGGTGAACGGGCTCCCAGCCCAGCAGCGCGCGGGTCTTGGCACTGGAGGCCGGGGCGTTCATCGAGATGACATGGCTCAGGAAGCCGAAGTGCTCCTCGGCGTCCTCCAGGGGAACGGACACCGTGGGCACCGACAGGTGCCGTCCGATGACCTCGGCGATCCCACGGGTCGACACTCCCTCGTCGGCCATGCAGTTGAGCCGCGTCCCCGCCGGGGCGCCCTCCAGTGCGAGCCGGTACAGGCGTGCGGCGTCCAGCCGGTGGACGGCGGGCCAGACGTTCGTGCCGTCGCCCGGGTAGCCCGAGACGCCACGCTCCCGGGCGAGGCCGATCAGGACGGGGACGAACGCCTTGTCGCCCACGCCGTGCACGGTCGGCGGAAGCCGGACGACCGAGGCGCGCACCCCCTCGTCCGCGAGCGCGACCGTCGCCTCCTCGTTGAGGAACCGGGTGTATCCGAACGAACCTGGCATCGAGCGGCTGTCCTCGGTCGAGACCTCGCCCGGCTTGCCGGCGACCGCGACCGTGGCGAGCAGCGGACGTCCGGACCCGGCGAGCGCCGCCCCCATCGCCTCGATCGCCCGCCGGTCGATCGCGAGACTCTCCTCGAACCGGAAGAAGTCGTGAAAGGCCAGGTGAATGACACCGTCCGAGGCCTCCGCCCCCTCGCGCAAGCGGTTGACATCCTGCAGCGACCCCCGCAGCACCTCGGCCCCGGCGCCCCGCACCGCCTCGGCGGCCCTGTCCGAACGGGCCAGCCCGACGACCTGATGCCCAGCGCCCAGCAACTCCCGGACGACGGCGCCGCCGATGTAGCCAGACGCCCCAGTGACGAAAACACGCATGACCGAACTCCTGAAATTCGCGTCGATTCCGGCCGACTCCCGGCCGAACCCACCACACATCCGCCGTTACCCAGCGGCCACGGCGTGGGCGGGGCTCCCACGGTGGGGCCGGTGCGAGGTGCGCGTCCAATGACGCTTTCGCAAGGGGTGTTGCGGAACCGGCATCACCACAGGTGGAGGTCAGGGGACGGCCTACGCTGGGCGTATGGCCGACACGCAGCCTCCGGCGGACCTCGATCTCCGGCTGGTGCGGTGCTTCACCGTGCTCGCCGAACACCGCCACTTCGGCCGCGCGGCCGCCGCGCTGCATCTCACCCAGCCGTCTCTGAGCAGACAGATCCGCAGGCTGGAACGGGACCTGGGAGCGCGCCTGGTCGACCGCACCCCGAAAGGCAGCCACCTCACCGATGCGGGTGAGACGTTCCTGCCGCTCGCGAGGTCGCTGCTGCGCTCGTCGGCGCAGGCGGCCGCGCGGACGAGGGCCGCCGCCCGTCCGGACCGGATCGTCATCGGCTACATGTCGGGCGTGGTCATCACCCCGGCGGTCCGGGAGCTACGCCGCCTGCACCCGGACGCCGACGTGCGGACCGTCCACGTGTACCTCACCGAGTCGCTCGAGGCGCTCCGTGAACACCGGGTGGACGCCCTGGTCAGCCGCCTGCCCTTCCGCACCGAACGGCTGCGCGTGACCGTCCTGTACGACGAGCCGCGCGTGGTGGTCGTCCCACTGGAGCACCGGCTGGCCGGGAGGCGGTCGGTCACGCTCGACGACATCGCGGACGAGCCGCTGCCCAGGCTGCGCGGCGCCGACGCCGAGTGGGACGCCTTCTGGCGGCTGGACCCGCGTCCGGACGGCCGCCGCGCCCCCGACGGCCCCTTCATCGACCGCATCGAGGAGAAGTTCGAGCTGATCGCCTCGGGCGAGGCCATCGCCGTCGCCGCCGGAAACCACGGGAGCGGCCTCCGCCCGGACCTCACCGCCATCCCGCTGGAAGGCGTTGAGCCGAGCCAGGTCGTGCTGGCCACCCGCGCCGACGACAACAGCCGCCTGGTCGCCACCTTCCGCAAATGCGCCCAGACCCACATCAAGCCCTCAAACGCCGTGGCTAGTGACAAGCGAGCCCCCAAGTCCTGAGCCGCAACCTCAGAGCCGCAGCTTCAGAGCTGCAGCTTCAGAGCTGCAGCTTCAGAGCCGCAGCCTCCGAGCCGCTGGCTTGGGAAGCCACGAAGAGGCGAGCGCGAAGGTGCGCGAAATGCACCAGGTAGCCCCATCAACATCTCGCCAAGGGTGCGAATAGCATGGCCGCCGGAAATGGCGCCCGGCTGGTCGGGCCGGGTGCTGGATGGAGAGATGGGGCAGAACGAGTCGTGACCACCGCACTGATCATCGGGGACGTCCAGCAGGGCATCACCGGCAGCTACCCGTTCGCCAAGCAGGTCGTGCCGCCGCTCACCGAGTTGCTGCCGCGCGCCCGCGAGGCCGGTGTCCTCGTCGTGTTCGTGCACTTCGGCTTCCGGAGGAACGGGACGGACCTGCCGCCGGACAACGAGCTGTTCAGGTCGTTCTTCGAGGCCGGGGACGCCTTCCACGAGGGATCGCCCGGGACCGGGATCGATCTGCCGGTCGCCGACGAGGACGTCGTCGTGATGAAGCGCCGCGCCAGCGCGTTCGCGGGCACGGACCTCGACCTGGTCCTCCGTTCCCGCGGAGTCGACACCGTCGTGGTCGCCGGAGTCGCGACCAGCGCGATGGTGGCCGCGACGTGCTACGACGCGGCGGACCGCGGCTACCACGTCACCGTCCTGCGCGACGGCTGCGGCGACGGCGACCAGGCGGTCAACGACTTCTTCATGGACGCCGTGTTCCCCGGCCGGGGCTTCAAGGTCACGTCCTGCGCAGATTGGCCCGGAGGGTCCCGCTGATCGCCTGCCGCGAACGCGTGACGAACAACTCCACTGGCCCCGCCGTCCGCCACGGCGGGGCCAGTGCCGTTCGTCAGTGGGTCAAGGAGGTTCCCGCAGACGCGCCCCCATGCCTCCCCATCACCCTGTTCACCGACCGCGACTTCACCGGCGGGTCGACCCGAGGTCCGGAGGCCCGGGGGCCGTCTGGTTGTCCTTGTCGACCATGGCGATGAAGTCCGCCCTGGAGTTGTGGTGGGGGAACGGGGTGCCCGGGACGGCGACGTCCAGGAACTCGCACAGCGGCGCCCAGCCCTGGGCGACGTCGAACACGAGGAGCCGGTCGGGGGCGATCGCGCGCCGCACCTCCGCGTTGTGCCGGTCGAACACCTCGATCGCGTGGTCACGGTCGTCGAAGCGCCCGCCGAAGGTGCGTTCCCAGACCGACTCCTGAACCAGCGCGTCGAGGTCCTTGAACTCGTCCCGGCCGGGGACGTCCGTGGTCTGGACGGTGTGGATGGTCGCGCGGACGCTCGTGTACCAGGCGTCCGGGTCGCGGACGGTCAGCACCACCTTGCCGTCGCCGAAGTGGTCGGCGAGCTCGTCCCAGAAGCAGGTTCCGGGCCAGTCGACGCTGGAGCGGTATCCGGCGAAGACCTCGTCCCAGTCCATGGGGCTTCCCGCCAGCGCGCGTCGCCACAGCGCGATCCGCTCGTGGTCGCCCTTCAGCGACTGCATGTGCTCGCAGGGGCCGAAGCCCAGCTGTTCCAGGGCCACCTTCAGCGACAGGGTGCCCGTGCGGCCGAAACCGGCGCCGATCACGTCCAACATGGATCCACTCCTTCGTGGTGTTCGGGGCAGCGCGGCCCTCGGCTCAGGCGTTCGTGCTGAGCTGCGTCTCCAGCATCCGGGTCGTGATCCCCATGCCTCCGGACACGTCCAGCACCGCCCCGGTCGTGGTCAGGCCGTAGAGGCGGGAGGCGAGCAGCAGGAACGCTCCGCAGTAGTCCTGGGGACGCGGGACCCGGCCCATCGGGCTGTACTTGCGCAGGACCTCCTCCACCTGGACGGGATCCCAGGAGGCGTCGTGGAGGTTGAGCGCGCGAGGGCCCCTCAGGTCGGTCGGCATCCCGCCCGGCGCGATGCCGTTCACCCGGACGTCCGGCGCGAACTCCCAGGCCAGCTGGCGTACCAGGCCGACACCGGCGTGCTTCGAGGCCACGTACAGCGGCCCGCCGCTTCCGGGGAACAGGGCCGCGCCGGAGAGCGAGACGATGAACGAGCCGCGCGTGGCGCGCAGCGCGTCCACCGCCGCCTTCGCCCCGAACAGGGGAGCCTTGACGTTGAGGGCGAAGATCTCGTCGAAGGCGTCCGGCAGGTCGTCCTCGGGGAGGTCGTCCAGGATGGTCCGGAAATCCCAGATGCCCGCGTTGGCGATGAAGCAGTCGAGGCGTCCCCAGCCGTCCACCGCGGTGTCGACCGCTCTGCGGTTGTCGGTCAGGGTCGTCGCGTCGCCCTCGACGACGCGGACGAGGTCGGCGGTGAAGGCCTCGCGAAGCGCCGCGACCTTCTGCGGGGACCGTTCGAGCACGACCACCCGCGCGCCCTCGGCGAGGAAGGCGTCGACGAGGGCTCTGCCCAGGCCCGACCCTCCTCCCGTGATGACCGCGATCTGCCCGTCCACCCAGGCCGTCCGGCGCGCTCCCGCGCTCAAAACAGCACGCCCAGGTTCTTGGAGAGGACGACCGCCTGGTTCAGCATGATCCGGCGGTCGCAGATCCGAAGCCCCCGGTCCGTGCGCCGGAACCGGTCGAAGCGGCTCCCCGCGTACGCCTCGTCCTCGTCCTGGAGCCTGTTGCGGGACAGCAGGAACCGCGAGGACACGGTGAACTCCCCGGTCCGCGGGTCGGGTTCCCCGACCATCACGTTGGTGACCATGCGGACGGTCCGCGACGGCGGCTCCTCCGCCCACGCCGATCCTGTCCGCAGCTTCCGGACGCGTTCGAGAAGGAAGCGCTTGTCGTCGTCGAACAGCGCCAGGGCCAGCTCCTCGTCCAGCGTCTCGTCATCGCCCGCCTGGCCGTTGGACCGGACCGGCATGTAGTAGTGCAGGTCGTCGGTGAAAAGGTCGAGCCACGCGTCGTACTCGCGCCGTTCGAGCAGGTCGGCCTCGCGGTACAGGAACTGCTCGATCTCGTGCTGGACGAGCAGCCGGTCGAGCGCGGTCTCCGGATACAGCGCGGTCATGTCGTCCTCACCGGTGCGGGGACGGCGCCGTCATCGGCGCCTGAGGATTCGTCCCGCGTCTCGGCCGGATGCGGCACCGCCATCAACTCTGACCACCTCTCGTAGAACCCGCGCTGGTTGGCCTCGCTGAACAGGCCGTCGATGCTGCCGGGGAACTCGGGATAGGACGTCCGGGAAGGACGGCCGTATCCCATCCGGTAATGCAGAGGCAGCCCCCGGGTGATGAAACCGTCGCTGTCGGCGGTGCTGTAGTGCCACTGCTCGCTGTCGTCCTGCTCCCAGGTACCGGACGGCCCGAAGTGGCGCCCGTAGTCCAGGAGCAGCGCGCGCCGGACGAACGGGGGAGCCTCGGCGGGGACGATCGACCAGGAGTGGACCTCCAGCGCGTCCGGGCCCTTCGGGTGCCAGACCCGCAGGTTCGCCCGGATGGGCAGCATGGAGAGGTTGGGGAAGACGTTGCCGTGGATCAGGACGGCGTTCCTGGCGCGGGCCTTGCCGAGATGCCGTTCGGTCCGGTCCGCCAGCCCGGCCATCCACTCGCAGACCTCTTCGGAGAAGCCGGCGGTGTGCCAGTAGTCGAAGGCGTCGAAGCCGCCGAGGCCGTGCCCGCCACGCATCGCCACCTGGAAGCCGGTCGTGGGCACGTTCAGCCCGTCGTCCCTGAGGGACGCCTCGGCGATGATCGCCGACAGGTGGGTGGACAGGACGTGGTAGGAGTCGCCGGCGAACTGCTCGGCGGCCAGTTTCCAGTTGCCGCGCATCCGCCACCGGTGGACGCCGGGGGCGGCCACCGTCCCCTTGCCGTCCGGATCGAGAAGGACGTCGAGGTAGTAGGCCATGTCGCCGAGGTACTCCCGCAAGGGCGGGATCTCGGTGTCCCACGTCCCGAAGACCAGGCCCTTGTAGGTCTCCACCCGAGGGACGGCCGCCAGGCTCCAGGCGGAGCGGTCGAGCGGGGTCCCGTAGGCGGCCTTCTCCTCCGGCACCGCGATCAGCGATCCGTCGATACCGTAGGACCAGCCGTGGTACGGGCAGGTGAACGCCCTGGCGTTGCCGAAGTCGTGCCGGCAGACCCGCATGCCGCGGTGGCGGCAGGAGTTGACGAGCACCCGGTAGCCGCCGTCGCGCTGCCGGGTGACGATGACCGGGTCCGCGCCCATGAAGGTGCTGAAGAAGTCACCCGGGCGTTCGAACTGGCTCTCGTGCGCCAGGAAGAGCCAGCTCCGCGCGAACACGCGCCCGAGTTCCCGCCGGTAGAGCAGGGGGTCGGAGAAGACCGCCCGGTCGACGAGGGTCCGTTCCTCGTCGATGAAGGCGTCGCCGTGCCGCGGCGTCCTGCCGTCCCCGCCGGGCCACGGCCCCACGCCGCCTCCGCCGTGCGGTCCCACGCCGCCCTCGCTGTACGGCCTCACGCCGCCCTCGCCGTACGGCCCCAAGCCGCCTCCGTCGATCCGATCACCATGGTTGCCGGATGGCATCAGAGTGACCTCCTCCTCTCGCATTCGGCCGGTGACCAGGGGGTCGTGACATGGCCTCTGCTTTGCGTATACTACCGAGCGTAATGATTCCTGTGCGGTTCGTAGTCACTTGCTTGGGGGTCTGATGGCCGGGAGATCCCCGGACGTTCCGCGGCGAGAGCCGCCCGAGGCGGTGCGGGTCCTGCTCTCCCGGACCGCGGTCCGCCAGTACACCGACGAGCCCGTCGGCGACGACCTCGTGAAGCTGATGACCGAGGCGATGGTGGCCGCGCCGTCGGCCTCCAACCGGCAGGCATGGGGCTTCGTCGTCGTCCGCGATCCGCGCGCGCTCCGCATCGTCCGGGCGTTCGCGCCGGGCGTCCTCGAGCCTCCGCCGCTGATCGTCGTGGCGTGCTTCGACCGTTCCCGCGCGGTCCGGAGCACGGGCGAGGAGTTCGACGAGGGCATGCTGTGCGTCGCGATGGCCGTGGAGAACCTCCTGGTCGCGGCGCACGCCCTCGGCCTGGGCGGCTGTCCCGTCGCCAGCTTCCGCGAGAAGCCCCTCCGGCTGGTGCTGGGCCTGCCCGCGCACATCGAGCCGGTGCTGCTCGTCTCCGTCGGACGTCCCGTCCGGCTGAACCCGCACGCCCCCCGCCGTGATCCGAGTGAGGTGATCCACCATGAGTCCTGGAGCGGCCACGCCCCGCGAGCTAGGTGAAGAGCTTCTCCTGCTGGCCGCGTTCCTTCTGAGCAGCGGACGGGGCCTGTGCGAGGAACCGGCCGCCTACGGTCCACTCCGATGCGCCGACGCGGCCCGCCGGGCCCTCGGGCTCACGGAGCGGGCCGGAATCGAGCATGAGGAGATCCGCGCACTGCGCGCCGAACTGGACGGGCTGTTCTTCGCCCCCATGGGCGAGGGAAACCTCGAGGAACTCCTCGATCTTCTGTGCGAGAGAATGGGAGCACTGCTCCATGAGTCCGACCTCATCAAACCCTCCGGCGACTGACCCTTCCGGGCCGCCGATCGGCCTCGACTTCCGGGCGGTCACGGCCACCTGCCGGGAACTCTTCGAACGCGGCGACCACGCGCTCTTCGGGGTCAGCGCCGGAAACGGCTACTTCACCATCCCCCGCCTGACCGCCCTGCTGAGCTGGGCGTGCAAGCACTTCGCCAGCGTCGACGTCGTCTACGCCGACCTGTTCGTCGATGCCATGTACATCGCGGCGGGGGAAACGCAGGAAAAAGCCGCCGCACGTGCGAGAAAGAAGCTCAAGGACACCACGCGCCGCATCGAGCGGGCGATCGAGGAGGTCGGCGCGCCGGGGTCCCGGATCCGTGCCCGTGGCATTTCGGAATGCGCGCTCCTGCCCGGGTACCAGGCCGTCCAGCAGCGCATCCGGAAACTCTCGGCGGAGGACGAGAGGATCGACCGCGTCTGCGAGGACCACGTGCGCTACGTCCTGGGCGGGTGGACCGACGTCCGGCGTCCGCAGGAGGAGGCCGAGGTGATGGTCCAGGCGGGTCTCGACTACCTGCACGCCGAGCTGCCCTTCCTGGTCGACACGCCGAACGCCCTCGACGTCCCGACGTCCGTGTGCTGCTACCACAAGCTGCTGCCGGTGGTGCGCGGCCTATGGAACTCCGCCGTGTTCAACGCGCAGGCGCAGGGCCACATCGTGATCCGTGCGGACGGCGAGGGGTGACGCCTCGTCAGCCCGACGGGCCCGTCCGGACGCTCACCCGAGATCCCCGCCGGGACGGCGAAGGCGCCCGAGGACGTCGCGGTCGCCGGTCGCCCTGAGTCCGAGCCCGATGGACGTGCCGACGTCGACCTGTCCTGTGAGCAGGCCGAGGACGGCCCGGGGCGGCCCGTCGAGGGTCAGGTCCGGGTCGTCCGCGCGGCCGGCCCGGGCCCGGACCTCGCCGCCGCCGATCTCGACGACGGCCTCCTCCCCGCCGGTGAGCAACTGGACGGTCACCGGCGGGGAGTCGGGGGCGACGACGAACCAGCTGGACGCGTAGGCGAGCCAGGACGCCTGGAAGGCGTCGCCGGGCCGCTCGTCCGCCATGAGCCGCAGCCCCCACATCCCCAGCGCCTTCAACACCGGTTCCAGCGCCCGCCCGTCCTCGGTCAGGACGTAGAGAGGGGCCGCGACGGGCGGCGACCGCGTCCTGGACGTCGGCTCCGGGTTCAGTGGCCCAACCCGCCGGATCGCCCGCCGCACCGGGTATCACGTCGTCGGCATCGACCCAGCGCCCGCCTATGTCGACGAGGCCCGAACCCTCACCGCGAACGCCGGACTGAGCGGTCGCCGTGGTGGAAGTGGACGAGGCGGTGGAGAATCCGGCGGATTCGGCTTCACCAAACGGCCCCGCGAACGAGTTGGGCCCGCTCGCATCCGTTGTGCCTCGGCTGTTGTGTCACGCCCTGATCGCACCGATTTCAGCCGAGGTCGGCCGTAAGGTGGGGCGCGTGAGCGACGACGACACCCGATCCCTGCGCGTGATGGTGGTCGACGACCACCCGATGTGGCGCGACTCCGTGGCCCGTGACCTGGCCGAGGCCGGGCACGAGGTGGTCGCCACGGCCGGTGACGGCCGGACGGCGCTGCGCGTCGCGGCCGCCGCCCGTCCGGAGGTCGCCGTGGTCGACCTCCAGCTGCCCGACATCAGCGGCGTCGAGGTGACGCGCGGCCTGGTCGCCGCCGACCCGCCTGTCCGGGTGCTGGTGCTGTCGGCGAGCGGTGAGCAGCAGGACGTCCTGGAGGCGGTGAAGGCGGGCGCGACCGGCTACCTGCTGAAGTCCGCCGCCCGCGAGGAGTTCCTCTCCGCCGTCCGGACGGCCGGGAACGGCGACGCGGTGTTCACCCCGGGCCTGGCGGGCCTCGTCCTCGGCGAGTACCGGCGGCTGGCCGCCTCCCCGGCCCGTCCGGACGAGGACGACAGCACCCCGCGCCTCACCGAGCGCGAGACGGAGGTGTTGCGCCTGGTCGCCAAGGGCCTCACCTACAAGCAGATCGCCGAGCGGCTCGTCCTGTCCCACCGGACGGTCCAGAACCACGTCCAGAACACCCTCGGGAAGCTCCAGCTGCACAACCGGGTCGAACTCGTCCGCTACGCGATAGAGAAGGGTCTGGACCGCGAATCCTGACCCCTCCCGGTGGCGTTCCCAGGCACCCGTGCTCGAGCCCGCGGCGGGCGGTACGCCCTCTTTCGTCCCGAATGTCCCTCTGTGGGCTCCGGGATACCCGGACACGCTATGGTCTAGACCAATCGAAAGCCCCGGCCGCGGCCCGCCCGCACACTAGGCTGACGGCGTCGAGACCAGCGGAAAGTCCTGTCGGAAGGTGAGGGAATGCGCGTCGGAGTGCTGACCGGGGGCGGGGACTGCCCCGGCCTGAACGCCGTGATCCGCGCCGTGGTGCGCAAGGGCGTCAAGGAGTACGGCTACGAGTTCGTCGGCTTCCGTGCCGGCTGGCGCGGCCCGCTCGAAGGCGACACCATGGCCCTCGACGTCGAGGCGGTCCGCGGCATCCTGCCGCGCGGCGGCACGATCCTCGGCTCCTCCCGGACCAACCCGCTCAAGGTCGAGGGCGGGATCGAGCGGATCAAGGACAACCTGGCCGGGCTCGGCGTGGACGCGCTGATCGCGATCGGCGGCGAGGACACCCTCGGCGTCGCGAGCGCGCTGTACACCCACGGCGTGAACGTCGTCGGCGTCCCGAAGACGATCGACAACGACCTGAACGCCACCGACTACACCTTCGGCTTCGACACCGCGGTGAACATCGCGATGGAGGCCATCGACCGGCTGCACACCACCGCCGAGAGCCACCACCGCGCGCTGATCTGCGAGGTCATGGGACGGCACGCGGGCTGGATCGCGCTGCACGCCGGCATGGCCGCGGGCGCGAACGTGATCCTCATCCCGGAGAAGCCGTTCGACATCGACGAGGTCGTCTCCTGGGTCGAGTCCCGGTTCAAGACCCGGTACGCGCCGATCATCGTCGTCTCCGAGGGGGCCCACCCCAAGGAGGGCCAGATGGAGCTGCAGACCGGCGAGAAGGACGCCTTCGGGCACGTCCGGCTCGGCGGCATCGGCCAGGCCCTCGCCAGCGAGATCGAGAAGCGCACCGGCAAGGAGGCCCGCGCCACCGTGCTCGGCCACATCCAGCGCGGCGGCACCCCGACCGCGTTCGACCGGGTCCTGGCCACCCGGTTCGGCCTCCAGGCCATCGACGCCGTCCGGGACGGCGACTTCGGCAAGATGGTCGCCCTCCACGGCACCGACATCGTCCGGGTCGGCCTGGACGAGGCGACCGCGGAGCTGAAGACCGTCCCGCTGGAGCGGTACACCGAGGCCGAGGTCTTCTTCGGCTGATCTTCGGCCGATCAGGCCGACCGAGATCGTCTGACGGCGCCCCGGGCCTCTTCGGCCCGGGGCGCCGCCGCGTCCGCCCGGGGCGCCGGAGGGGCGCCCGGGAAGAGAATGAACGGTCGCGGCGTTGGCGTTCCTGGGCCACACTAGAAGCAGACCCCTTTTTCGCATGTCGTCCCAGGAGGAAGCCCCATGTCCACGCTCGAGGCGCCGTCCGTCGCCGTCCGGGAGCAGTCGCCGGTCGACGGTGAACCGTGCGCGCTGCTGAAGCTGGGCGAGGTCGTCCTCAAGGGCAAGAACCGGGAGCTGTTCGAGAAGCGGCTCGCCGACAACGTCCGGACGGCCGTCCGCCCGATCGCGAAGGTGGACGTGATCCGCCGCCACGGCGTGTTCATCGTCCGCACCAAGGACGCCCACGTCGAGCTGGTGGACCGCCTGGTCCAGCGGATCTCCGACGTCATGGGCATCGTCTGGGTGCACCGCGCCTGGCGGGTCGGCAAGGACGTCGAGAGCGTCGAGCGCGCCGCGCTGGAGCTGATGGCCGGGCGCGAGGGCAGCTTCGCGGTCCGGTCCAAGCGCCGCGACAAGCGCTTCCCGCTGACCTCCACCGAGCTGGACCGCCAGGTCGGCGGCAAGATCAACGACGTCTACGGCAACCCGGTCAAGCTGAAGAACCCCGACATCACGGTCTCGATCGAGATCGACCGGGACGAGGCGTTCGTGTTCTCCGGCGGCGTCCCCGGCGCGGGCGGCCTGCCGGTCGGGATGAGCGGCCGCGGCCTGGTGCTGATGTCCGGCGGCATCGACTCGCCCGTCGCCGCCTACCGGATGATGCGGCGCGGCCTGCGGGTCGACTACCTGCACTTCTCCGGCATGCCGTTCACCGGCCCGGAGTCGATCTACAAGGCGTACGCGCTGGTCCGCGAGCTGGACAAGTACCAGGGCGGGTCCCGGCTGTTCGTGGTGCCGTTCGGCAAGGCCCAGCAGCAGATCAAGTCGTCCGGCGCGGACCGCCTCGCCGTGATCGCCCAGCGCCGCCTGATGCTGCGCGCCGGCGAGATGCTCGCGCACAAGATGCGCGGCGCCGCGCTGATCACCGGGGACGCGCTGGGCCAGGTCTCCAGCCAGACCCTCGCCAACATCACCGCCCTGGACGACGCGGTCGAGATGCCGATCCTGCGCCCCCTGGTCGGCATGGACAAGACCGAGATCATGGACCAGGCCCGGAAGATCAGGACGCTGTCGATCTCCGAGCTCCCGGACGAGGACTGCTGCACGATGCTCGCGCCGCGCCGCGCCGAGACCCGCGCCAAGATCGAGGATCTCCGCCAGATCGAGAAGCGCCTCGACGTGGAGGAGCTCGCCGAGCAGCTCGTCGAGAGCATCCAGGAGCACCGCCCGGTCTACGGCGACTCCTGACCCCGGGAACGTCCCACGGCCCGTCCCCCCGCTCGGTCTTCGAGCAGGCGGACGGGCCGTGGCATGTGGGCTAGAGGGTGTCGAGATCGGTGGGACGGGGCGGCTCCGGCCCGTCCGGGCCCATGAGGGTGATCCGCTCGATCCGGACGATCCGGAACCGCCGTCCGGCGACCTCGATGCCGTTGCGGCGGGTGCCGTCGTCCAGCAGGTCGGCCGCGGCGGCGTAGGCCGCGCACTCCTCCTCGGCGGGGTTCTCGACGGCCGGGACCACGTGCCGGAAGTACAGGGCGAGCGAGTCGCGGGCGGCGCGCGGGCCGTCGTGCAGCCGCCCGGTCGGACGCCACGCCCCCGCGGACCGCTCGGCCACCGCGAACGACGGGTACATCGGCAGCGGTGTGAGGAACGCCTCGGACGCGGGCTCGGCCCCCGCGTGCGCCGCCGCGTCCAGCAGCTGGCAGAGCAGCTCGGACGCGGCCATGTCGGGCGGCAGCCGGCCGTCGTCCAGCAGCTCGTAGGGGCGCGGGGCGGTCCGCCGCGCGGACGGCCGGGGATCGAGGTCGCTCGGCCGCGGCGGTTCCGGCCCGTCCGGCCCGGAGCGGACGAGCTGCTCGATCCGGACGATCCGGAACGTCCGTCCGGCGGCCCGGACCTCGTCCCGCGCGCCGACCCGCAGCTCCCGCGCGGCGGCGAGCAGGTCGCGCGCGTCGGGGCCGTCCGCGAGCGCCGCGCGGTCCCCGAGGTGGTCGGCGAGCAGCTCGCGCGCCCCCTCGGGAACCGGATCACACGGCGTCACCACCTGCCAGCCGCGCTCCACCCGCTCGGCGGCGGTGAACAGGGCGCCCACCACCCGCAGCTCGGGATAGGCGGTGATGGCCCGGCAGGCGTCCGCCAGCATCACCGCGGCCACCGGATCGACGCGGTCGAGGTCCTCGGGGAACAACCGACCCCCGGCGTCCCCTTCGCCCGTAGTCATGCCGGTCATCATCCTTGAGGACACCGGCCGTGGCGAGTGGTTCAGACCATTTCATGCTGCGGGATGCCCCGAATAGTGGCCTCTGGGATACCGCGTCCCATGTGTCGCCCCACGTCAGCGCCCCTTTCGCCCGTCGATCCACCCGAACGGGACGACCAGGACGATCAGGCTCGCCGCCAGGAAGGCAAGTCCGGAGAAGGCGACCGGCCCGAGGTGCTCGCCGAGGACGGCGACCCCGAGGACCGACGCCACGGCCGGCTCGGCGAGCGTGAGCGTCGTCGCGGTCGTCGCCGGAGTGGTGCGCAGCCCGCGGGCGAACAGCAGGTAGGCCCCGCCCGTGGCGATCAGGCCCAGGTACAGCGCGACCGCCGGCCCGGTCCCGGTGACCAGCCAGCCGGGCGAGTCCAGCAGGAGCACGGGCAGCGACGCCAGCCCGGACAGGCCGAACAGCACCGCCACGACGCACCGGTCGCGCTCCCCGCGCGTGATCAGGACGGACGACAGCGTCGCGTAGGCCGCGTAGGCCAGCCCGGAGAGCAGCGCGAGGCCGATGCCGACCGGCTCGACGCCGGAGCCGCGTCCGCCCAGGACCAGGGCGGTGCAGCCCGCGACGGCCCCGGCGGTCGCCAGCAGCCAGCGGGCGTCCGGACGGGACCGCCCGGTGAGCACCCCGATCACGCCGGTGAACGCGGGGGAGCTGCCGATGGTGACGACGGTCGCGACGGCCACGCCGGTCCGTCCGGCGGCGACGAAGAACGCCGTCTGGTAGACGATCATCGCCGCCGCGCCGGCGCCCAGCATCGGCAGGGCGCGCGGCGCGCGGAGCAGGCGCAGCAGGTCGCCGCGCGCGGTGGCGAGGACGATCCCGGCGAGCATCAGCCCGCCGAGGACCATCCGCAGCGCGGCGACCGACACGCTGGGCGTCCCGTCCGGGGCGAAGGTGCGGACGGTTCCGGTGGTGCCCCAGAAGGAGGCGGCCAGCAGCACGTCGGCGGCCCCGCCCCTGCGGGGACGGGTCGAGGACGTGCGGGAAGAGCGCGTCAGAACAGGACGCAGGGACATGGAGAGAACGCTCCCGGTCTCGAAAACGGAGGATGGCATCCGTGTTCGGGGCGCGAGAGAACGCGGGCGGGCGCTGATCAGCGCCTGGCCCGGTCGACAGGTCTCAGGAGAGGTGCCGCGCCCCGGTCAGGAGCGTGGCGGTCCGCAGTTGGGGGTCCAGTACTCCACGCCCGCAGGATAGCGCGCCGCCCCGGACGGGATCATCCGCCGGACGGACGGCGCCCGGGCGTGGCCGGGCGACTCGGTGAGCGATGGATCGCGGCTGACAGGTGACGGTCGGCTGTTGGTTGTCGGCTGCTGGCGGTCAGGCGAGGACGGCGTCGGGCTCGGTCGTCAGGGTGCGGCCGACCATCGGCGGCAGCTCGCGGACGACCCGGGCCAGATCGCGCAGGTCGCCGTCCACGAGGGCCTGCGGGCCGTCGCAGAGGGCGGTCTCCGGGTGGGGGTGGACGTCGATGATGACGCCGTCGGCGCCGATGGCGATGGCGGCGCGGGTGAGGGG